>DATAUD010000055.1:0-45625 GCA_036268455.1 Verrucomicrobiia bacterium | reverse complement strand
AGCGCGGCCAAGCCGCCTTTTGTGAAGCGCTGCCGCCATTTAATGACGGTATTGGAACGGGTATGACAAAGATGGGCAACTTCCTCGACGCGTTTGCCCGCCAGGCAACCCAAGATAATCCGAGCGCGTTCGATCAATTGCTTAGGTTCGGTCCGACTGCCGGCCAACCGCTCCAACTCCCGCCGGTCCTGCGGACCACAAGTAATTGTAGGCGCATTTCGTCCCATTCACAGAACTATACCATATATCGATTTTCATTGCAAGTAAGCACTAGCACAAAATCTAGCACAGGAGAACGAACGACGACGACTCATGCGGAATATTGTCTGCAATTGACATTCTCATCGTGATGCAGTTTCCTTTTTGCTCAAACGGAATGTTAATGCGTGCCGCAATTGGACTTGTCTTACTTTGTCTGCCCCTTGTGGCTTGCGCTTTGGCACTCGTCTTGCCATCGATTCACATAGGCATCTACGGTGCCCGCATTTTGGTTCGGACAATCGGCTCAATTGTATTGCTGGTCGGCATCGTCTCGTTCGGACGGGCTTATTTCCTTTTTTCGCACCATGCAATCCCCGGATTCCTACTTATCGCCATTTTTGCGGTGTATTCTACTCTCGTTGGACTTCTCGCCTGGAGAAAACTATCTCCGAATGTGACTCGCCAGGTCGTTGGATTGACCTTCTTTGTGATATTAATCATAGGTAGCCAAGAACTGAAACTCCTTAAATTGAAGTACCTTTATGATCAAGTGTTTTTCTGCATACTGATATTCCTGATATGGTTATGCCGCCGTACTTGGCAAATCCTCATCGCAAAAATTTTTGTATGACTTATTAGCTTGATTCAAGAAATACTTTTCAGCGGAAACCATCGGTCCTCACTATTTGCACTTTTCGTTGTCCTCAACAGTTTGAGCATGTAGCGAGGATAGATCGCACTGCGATAATTCAAAGCGAAATTTCCGTAGCACCGCGCACCTCGCGGAAAGGTTCTTGAAAGTCCCAGTACCGGTGTCAGTCTCAACTTGCGACACTTGACGAGAAAAGGTCCTCGTTATTTGCACTTTTTGTTGGGTAGTTGGGGTCGCGTGTCCAATCTGCGGGGCACACCCAAAGTGAATAGTGACCGACGCCAGAACCATTAACGTCCTCCAATCTTCTGCGCTTTGCGCCTTTGGGGCTTGGCGGCTTCGCGTTAAAAATTCACCAGCGTGATCCCCCCGCCTTTTCGGTGTTTCCGGTGTCAGTCGCTATTCGCCTTTTTGGTTATTCTCAATTTCCATGGCATCGCGCAAAGACTCTCACCAAAAAGCCCTTGCAAGTCCCATTATATGATGGTATATATCCATTGTATGGGACAACCAATGTCACGTCAGTCAGAAATAATCCAGACGGAAAGAATCCCCGTGCAAGTTTCAATCTTCACTCCGAACATCGCCTCCTCCACCCAGCGCCGCGGCAAAATCGTTCGACTTCCACGCGACATTCGCGATCGGTCAAATCAGTCAAGCCTGGTCAAAGCCAGTCAAACCACTTTCAAAAAACCTGCTTCCCGCGTCAAATCCACGAAACCCTCTGTAATAGAGAATGTTAAGTTCGGCCAGACAGTCAAAGCATGTCTTAATCCGAAGACCCTGAAAATTCGGCGGAATTTCACAAATAACGCTTGCAAAGTAAAGCATGTGATAGTAAAAGATAGTCAATAACACAAGGAAAGGCATTAACTATATGAATTCTTCCGGTGAAACTTCCCTGCCTCTTATCCGACGCGATGCGTCCATTACGGCTGCCGATCTGGGCCGCTGGCTGCGGCTGTTGCTGGCACGAAATCCGTTTTATATCCTAAGCGCGCTGTTGCTGCTTTACAGTATGCGCCTGCTCTCCGGAGACACCCGGCTGTTTTCCTCGGAAACCCCACAATTGCTGTTCAATTTCTCGGCGTTCCAGGTTTACGAATTGCTCCTCGCTCTAACGGCGATTCTCCTGGCGCGCCGAGCTGTCTGGTATGATTCGGGGCTGCTCGTGGGGGTGGAGACGCTTTTTATTTTCGTTCCATTTATCCTCGTGAGCCAGGCATTGCTGCTTTCCGATCAAATTGCCCTGGCGTTTTGCGTGGCGGGTTGCGTTTTGGCGGCGGCGCGAACGTGGAACCTGAAACGGCGGCTTCCAGAATCGAATTTGCCGGGGCCGCTGCTGGGAATCGGCGCGTTGCTGCTTGTCCTGAATGTCGCGTTGCCGGTGGTGACGCGATTGCTGCACAAAAACGTCGATATACCGGTGTGGGAGGTGCGTGGCGCCCGGTTGCAATCCTGGGAATGGAAGTTGATTGTACCGATGGTTATTGCCCTTGCCGCGCTGCTTCCCCGAAAACAAGGCCAGGGCGGGAAAAAGCACGAAGCCTTTTACGCGCGGCGCTATTTTCCGTTGCTGGCGTCCCTGTTGTGGGTCGCCGGGACGGGGGCACATTTGTATTGCATCGGATACGTCTATGGGCTGCCTTGGGAATACCTGATGATGGTTCCGGCTGTGTGGACGGCCGCTTGGCTCATCTGGTGGCGGCAAGGGGATTTGGAATTTATTTCACAAGCATTTGCGCGCGTTGCGGATGGAGTTCTGCTGGCCGCTCCGTTGGCCATCCTAGTGATTGTGGGATGGAGTGGGGCTTGGCGGATGGTCGCGCCTTTGGCGATTCTGAGCATTTTACTGTACGGTTGCGTCGCGGTCTTTAAAAAGGACGCCAAGGCCCTCTACTTGGGCTTGATTTCGCTCGGATTGGTTGGGATAGCGCTGGCCCCGGTGCGCGTTGCGGTCCATCACGCGGAGCAGATGCCGGCGGGATTGGAAATTTTGCTGGCGAGCTTCGTTCTTTTTGGTTTGGGCACGCTGGCGGCGATGGCCAAGACTCACACTAAACCTTTGTAACAATGCGCTTGCAAACCGTGTCTGTAGTAGTGGATACTATGTCACTGTGGATTCAACCGTGAAACCGACGGCAACATTTGGTGAAAAGCCAAGCCAGCTCCGCACGGATTCGCCCGATCGGGATGCTCTCTCTCCCCTCGCGCCGCGGCAGGTTTACCAGAAGGTCACGGCGAGCATTGAATCGATCATGCGGGGGCAGTCGGTGGCGATCCGCCGGCTCCTGGCCTCAATGGCGAGCGGGGGGCATGTTCTGCTGGAGGATTATCCGGGCACGGGCAAGACGACGCTGGCCAAGGCGCTGGCGCTGTCGATTAACGCGACTTTCAAACGCATCCAGTTTACGCCGGATTTGTTGCCCTCGGACATTCTTGGGGTATCGGTTTTCAATCAGCGGGAGCAGACCTTTTCATTTCACGAAGGGCCGATTTTCAGCAACATCCTGCTTGCCGACGAAATCAACCGCGCGTCTCCCCGCACACAATCAGCGTTGCTGGAAGCGATGGCGGAAAATCAGGTGAGCGTTGATGGCGAGCGACGGGCCTTGACGCAGTTGTTTTTCGTCATTGCCACGCAGAACCCCATCGAGTTTCGCGGGACGTATCCATTGCCCGAGGCGCAAATGGACCGGTTTGCGATGCAGTTTGATTTGGGATACGTCAGCCCGGCGGATGAAGTTGCCGTGCTGACGGCGCAAACGGGAAGGCATCCCGTCGAAAGCCTGACTCCGTGTGTGGACATCAACGACATCATCCGGCTGTGCGAAGGGGCGCGAGGGATTCGCATCAGCGAGGAATTGAAGTATTACGTGGTGCGGCTTGTGACGGCGACCCGCACCGCGCCTGGGGTGCAATTGGGCGCAAGCCCGCGAGCGTCGATTGCGCTGATGAAAACGGCGCAAGCCCTGGCGCTTTTTGATGGGCATGAGTTCGTCAGCCCGGAACACGTTCACGAAGCGGCTGTTCCGGTGATGGCGCACCGCCTTGTGCTGGAACCGCAGGCGAAGTTTTCCGGCATCAGCGCGCGCCAGGTGGTGGAAGAAATCCTCAAGCGCGTGCCCGTCCCGATATGACGGCCCGGCGTGCAATATGTTTGCGTCCTGGCGCCAATATTTTTCCGGCTGGAACATTCGAATAGAATCGCCCGTAGCTTTGTTCGCGCAACGGCAGATGCTGTTCAAGCGTTACCTTTACCGGAATTACCACACTTTCGCTTCCATCACCCACCGGTTCCGGCGACGGCTCACCCCGGCTGGCTGGATAGTGTTCGGCGGGACGATTGCCGCGGCGGCGCTCGGAGCCGATACGAATGTTTCGTGGAGTTACCAGACATTCGCGCTGCTGGGGTGCGTCGTGCTGGTGAGCACGTTTTGCACGCCGTTTGGGAGGCCGGACCTTTTGCTGGAACGGATCCTGCCGAAATTTGGGTCTGTCGGCGAAACCTTCCGTTACCAGATACTTGTGAAGAATCGCGGTGCGCAGCCGCAGAACGCGTTGAAATTGATCGAGGAATTGCCCGATCCGCGTCCGAGTTTTAAGGATTTTTCGGAAACGCCCGAACCCGGCGAAGAAAAGCGCAATTGGGTAGATCGCACTTATAGTTATTATCGGTGGCGCTGGCTTTTGGCGCGCAACATTCGCGCCCACATTCCTGAACAGCCGCTGCCCGACTTGCCTCCCAACGGCGAATGCTCCGTCAGCGCGCAACTGACCCCGTTGCGGCGCGGCGTGCTGCGGTTGACCGCGGCGACTGTGGCCTGCCCCGATCCTTTTGGGTTGTTTCGGTCGTTGCGAACGTTGCCGGTGGCGCATTCGGTTTTGATTTTGCCGAAGCGGTATCCGATGCCGGGGTTTGAGTTGCCAGGAACGATGAAATACCAAGCGGGAGGGGTATCGCTGGCCTCATCCGTCGGGGAATCCGAGGAATTCGTGGCGTTGCGGGAGTATCGGCCTGGGGACCCGTTGCGGCGGATGCACTGGAAGAGCTTTGCCAAACTGGGCAAACCGATAGTGAAGGAACATCAGGAGGAGTTTTTCGTCCGCCATGCGCTGGTTCTGGACACGTTTGGCGGGCCGGGTGGCGGCGAGTTGTTCGAGGACGCGGTGTCGATTGCGGCGTCGCTGGCATTCACCGTCCAGAACCAGGACTCGCTGCTGGATCTGATGTTTGTGGGGCCGCAAGCCTACTGTTTCACGTCGGGCCGGGGGGTGGGTCACATCGAGCAAATTCTGGAGGTGCTTGCGTCTGTGCAGCCTTCCCGGGAAAACAATTTTGCCGCGCTGGAACATCTCGTGACCACTCATGCCGCTGAATTGAGCGGGTGCATTTGTGTTTTTCTTTCGTGGAATGCGGAACGGCAGCGTTTGGTCAAATCGCTGCTGTCGCGCAACGTGCCGTTGCGGGTGTTTGTCATGGTCAATTCGCCCGAACCGCCCGCCGCCGGGGTGATGGAAACCGAGCAGGAGCATTTTCACGTTGTGCCGACGGGGAAAGTGGCCGAAAAACTGGCGTCGTTATGAGAACCTATCCATTTTTAATGGGCGGGGCGCTTTTGTTTTGGGGGTTTGAGACAGGGCTGGTTCTTCCGGGACTGGTGATGGCGTTCATCATTGAAGGTTCGCGTTTTGTTCGTTTGCGCTGGGATTTTTCCGATACGGACCTGAACCGGATTAGCGATCTTTGCTGGGTGCTGTTTCTGGGGGCCGGACTGGTTCTCTACTCCACTGAAGATCGGATGATATTTATTTTTAAGTTCGCCCAGTGGATGCCGATGACGTTTTTCCCCATCATGCTGGCGCAAGCCTATGGGAATCGCGAAACAATGCCGTTGACCGTCTTTTCATGGCTGCTGCGGCGCGCGTCGAACAGCGCGCTGGCGCGGAAATCGTTCAACATTTCATATGCGTATTTTGCCATTTGTTTGACGGCTGTGAGCGCATCGAACCGGCCCGACGGGATGTTTTATTGGGGGATGGCGGCCCTTGTGTTGCTGGCTCTGACAAGCGTGCGGCCGCGGCGGGTTTCGCGGTTTTCGTGGATCGCCCTTGTTATCGGGGTGGTTCTCATGGGTCACGTGGGCCAGCAACAATTGCGCAGGCTGCAAAACGAAATGGAGGGATTGCTTGGCGGATTGCTCGCGAACATCTTCCACACACCGCAGGATTCGCGGGAGTGCCGGACAATGATAGGCCACGAGGGTCGGATTAAGGTTTCCAACAAAATCGTTTTGCGGGCGCGCGTTCTGCCCGGGGAAATCCCGCCGCCGTTGTTGCGGGAATCGGCGTTCGACTCCTACAAAAACGGGACGTGGTGGGCCACCAGCAACGAACTCATTTCGCTGCCGATGAGCGGCTCCAGCAACGACACCCTTCGTCTGCTGCCTCCAAAATCGGTGGGCAGCGCCGTTGAGGTTTCGCAGTACCTGCCGAACGGTGAAGGGACGCTGGCCCTGCCGCATGGGGTTTTCGAATTGGAAAATTTTCCGGCGGTTGCCAAAACCAACCGGCTCGGAGTCACCTACGTTGAATCCGGCCAGGGCCTGATGAACATTTACGCGCACTATGGCGGGGGCGCTTCACTGGATGGCCCCCCGTCGGCAATGGATCTGATTGTGCCGGACAATGAAAGGCGCGTATTGGACAAAGTTGCCGGAGACCTCCACCTGGCCGACATGACGGAACGCCAGAGAATCCGAGCCGTCAGCCTTTATTTTCGGGAGCATTTCAGGTATTCGCTAAATATTCCGCGCACCGCCAGGGACTCAACGGCGCTGGGCCAATTTCTGACGAGGACGAAGGCGGGGCATTGCCAGTATTTTGCGACGGCCACTGTTTTGTTGTTAAGGGAGGCGGGGGTCAACGCGCGATATATTACCGGTTACGCGGTGCCTGAAAGTGCCCGGCGCGGCGACACTTATTTGTTACGGGAGCGTCATGCCCACGCGTGGGCGCTGGTTTATCATTCCGATACGCGGACCTGGGAACAAATCGACACGACTCCCTCGGGCTGGGCCGAAGCGGAGGGGATGCCGTGGTGGCAGGCCGCGCCGGATTTCTTTTCCAACGTCTATTTCCAATTCTCCAAATGGCGTTGGGGCAAGACTTCGTTTGCTCATTACGCCGAATGGTTTTTGGCGCCGCTGATACTTTACTTGGTCATACGAATCATCACCTCGCAGCGCCGCAAGAGCATCGCCGGCGCGGGCAGGGATGGAACGGACATAGTCTGGCCGGGTTTGGACTCCGAATTGTTTGTCATCAACCATCGGCTGGCGGAAGTTCATTTATCGCGGCAGCCGCAGGAGCCGCTTGCGAACTGGCAGCGCCGGCTCGAAGAAGCGTTTCCAACATCAGGGGGTCTGCGCCGCATTTTTCAGTTGCACCGCCGTTTGCGTTTTGACCCGATTGGTTTGGAAAGCAACGATCGACAGACGCTCAGGCGGGAAGCCGAAGCGTGGCTTGCCGATCATACTCCGCCTGCAAAAAGACAAACCCCGCCGTAATGCCGTGTACCGACCGTTCTTAGAGAAACGCTTTTGAGAATAGCTTCTTAAGTTGCGGTTCAAGAACTAAGAGTCGATAACCACGAACATGGCAGGGTAAATTGACCATGTCTTTTCTTCAAAGAACTGTCAGGCAAGTTGGCTTGCTGACTACAGTGAGGATATCGGCGGAATTGCGGAAAACTTTATTCGGTTTTTACAAATTTCCAAAATGCCGCGTCTTTGATCATTGATAATTGACCGCGGGCAATTAGAATCCCGCTTCGTTTTCAACATACACCGTTTATGGCCAGAACAATATCGTCGGGCGCCGTCGTGAACATCGAATCCGTGCTTCAGGAAAAGCGCGTGTTCGCGCCACCCAAATCTTTTTCAAAGCAGGCGCGAATTTCGTCTCTGGCGCAATACCGGAAGCTTTACAACGAATCGATCCGGCAGCCGGAAAAATTTTGGGCGCGCGCGGCGAAGGAGGAATTGGTCTGGTTCAAGCCGTGGAAAAAGGTGCTGCAATGGAAATTGCCGGACGCGAAGTGGTTTTCCGGCGGGCGGCTGAACCTCAGTTTTAATTGCCTGGACCGGCACCTCGGCACGGCGACGGCCAATAAAGCGGCGTTGATTTGGGAGGGTGAACCGGCGGGTCTTGGAACGCCCGGCGAGCAGCGCACTTACACTTACAAACAACTTCACCGCGAAGTCTGCCTTTTTGCGAATGTTCTCAAGCGCAACGGAATCAAACGGGGAGACCGCGTCATCATTTATTTGCCAATGGTGCCGGAGGCGGCGATCTCAATGCTCGCTTGCGCGCGGATTGGCGCGGTTCATTCGGTCGTCTTCGGCGGTTTCAGCGCGCAATCGGTGGCGGACCGGATTTTTGATTCGCAGGCGAAATTGGTGATCACGGCGGACGGCGGGTACCGGCGCGGAACCATTGTGCCGCTGAAAAAGAGCGTTGACGAAGCGCTGGCGATCAAGGACGCGGATGGAAAGCTGCTGGCCCGCACGATTGAGAAGGTGGTGGTCCTGCGGCGCACCGGACACGAAATTCAAATCCAGGAAGGTCGGGATGTCTGGTGGCACCGCGAATTGCAATACGTGGACGCGGATTGCCCCGCCGAAAAGATGGAAAGCGAAAGCCCGCTGTTTATCCTTTACACCAGCGGATCAACCGGGAAACCGAAAGGAATTCTCCATACCACCGCCGGCTACCTGCTTTACGCGAAGATGACGACCAAGTACGTCTTTGACGTGAGGCCGGAGGATGTTTATTGGTGCACCGCCGATGTCGGCTGGGTGACCGGCCACAGTTACGTTGTGTATGGCCCGCTGGCCAATGGCGCAACGAGCCTGATGTACGAAGGCGCGCCGAATCACCCGGAGCCGGATCGTTTCTGGCAAATCGTCGCCAAGCACGGCGTGACCATTCTTTACACCGCGCCTACGGCCATCCGCGCTTTCATGAAATGGGGGGAACAATGGCCGGAAAAGCACGACCTCAGTTCCCTCCGCCTTCTCGGAACCGTCGGCGAGCCAATCAATCCAGAAGCGTGGATTTGGTATAATCAAGTGATCGGCCATAAGCGCTGCCCTATCGTCGATACGTGGTGGCAAACGGAAACGGGCGGCATCATGATTGCTCCATTGCCTGGCGCGACGCCGACCAAACCGGGGACGGCCACGCTTCCATTCTTCGGCATCGTGCCGGAAGTGGTCGATGACCGGGGCAATCCGGTGCCGAAGAATTCCGGCGGCAAGCTGGTGATTCGCAAGCCGTGGCCGGGGATGTTGCGCGGCGTTTGGGGCGACCCAAAACGATTTTTTGAAACTTACTGGAGCGAAGTCCCCGGAAGCTATTTCACGGGCGATGGCTGCCGGCAGGACAAGGACGGCTATTTCTGGATCGTCGGGCGCATCGACGATGTTCTCAATGTCGCCGGCCATCGCATTGGCACGGCGGAAGTCGAGAGCGCGCTTGTGAGCAATTTGAAAGTGGCCGAGGCGGCCGTGGTTGGACGGCCGGATGATCTCAAAGGACAGGCGCTCGTCGCTTTTGTCACTTTGAAGAGCGGCATTTTGCCCGCGGCGGCGATCCGCGATGAGCTTCGCCAGCACGTGGCCAGGGAAATCGGCCCGGTCGCCAAGCCGGATGACATTCGTTTTGCCGAAGCGCTGCCGAAAACGCGTTCCGGCAAAATCATGCGGCGTTTGCTCAAACAAATCGCGTGCGGCGGCGAAGTCAAAGGCGACACGACGACCCTTGAGGACCTCAGCGTTTTGACAAAACTCGGTTCGGCGGAAGAGTAGAAAGCGGCACTTCGTGGGTTTGACTTTCTTTTGAATGCGTCCAATGATGGCAGGCCTAAAATGAGAGAGTTAAGAGCGTATTGCGCGGTGATCGGCGCGGTTTTTACCGGAATATCCGTCCTTGCAAAGCCGGTTGATTTCGTGACGGATGTCAAACCGATTTTGGAAATGAATTGCGTGGCTTGCCATAACGCGCAACACGCGGAGGAAAACGGTAAATACCGCCTCGACACAAAAGAAGAGGCATTCAAACCGCATAAGAAGGACCAACGCATCCTGCCGGGACATCCGGACGACAGCGAGGTTTATTACCTGACCGTATTGCCGGAGTCGGACGAAAGCCACATGCCGCCCGCAAACAAAATGGCGCCGCTTTCCAAGGAGGATTCCGAAACCCTTAAGCAATGGATTGCCGAAGGCGCGAATTGGCCGGACGGAATCACGCTGACGGTCGTGATGAAAGTGAATTTCATCCGGGACATCGAGCCGATCCTTGAGCATGGCGCTCCGTTGGCGGACAAGGCGAAGGACCTACTTCGGCTTTGGCTGGCTCAAGGCGGCAAATGGCCGGCGGAGGTGAAATTCTCCGCGGCAAAAGCGGCGCCCGTCGGAGCCTCTGTTTCGCCCGGCGAGAAAATTGATTTCACCCGGAACGTCGCTCCTATCTTGGCGCAAGGCGGCCCGCTTTCGGACTCCTCGCGGCAGACGTTGGCGATGTGGGTTGACCAGGGAGCGGCGTGGCCGACGGATTATCATCTCGGCCAGGCGACGGGTGGCACGCAACTTCGGGAAATGGAAATCGTAGAGCAAATTCACGAGAAGATTTTGGATACTTGCAAGGAAAAGGCGGAGTCGGATATGAAAACTTACACCAATACGATTCCGGGAACCAGGGTGACTTACGCGATGGTGCCGATTCCTTCCGGGCAATTTATCATGGGCAGTCCCGCGACCGAAGCCCATCGCAACGCGGACGAAGGGCCGCAACACCCTGTCGCAATCGAACCGTTCTGGATGGAGCAATGCGAGGTGACCTGGAACGAATACGAATTGTTCATGTATCCGGACGACTTGGCGCCCATGCCCACTTACGGCACCACCAATTACATCAGCACCGTCGCGGACGCGGTCGCCAGGCCCACCAAGCCGTACGTCGAGATGAGTTTTGGGATGGGCAAGGACGGCTATCCGGCCATTAGCATGACGCAGCACGGGTGCAATATTTATTGCCAATGGCTCAGCGCCAAAACCGGTCATTTTTACCGGCTACCGACCGAGGCGGAGTGGGAATACGCCGCTCGCGCCGGCACGAAGACCGCGTATTTTTGGGGCGATGATCCGTCCAAATTGAGCGAATACGCGTGGGACGCCGATAACAGCGATTACAAATACCAAAAAGTCGGCAGAAAAAAGCCGAATCCCTGGGGACTTTATGATATTCTCGGCAACGTGGACGAATGGACGCTGGATCAATACGACCCCAACTACTACAAGCGATTCACCACGCTGGTGACCGAGCCGTGGAACAAACCGACGCAGACTTACCCGCTGGCCGTCCGGGGTGGTTCATGGCAGGACGACGCGGACAAACTTCGTTGCGCGTGCCGCCGCGGTTCAAGCCCGGATTGGAAAATGCAGGACCCGCAATTGCCCAAGAGCATCTGGTATTTCACAGACGCCCAATTTGTCGGGTTTCGCATCATCCGTCCGCTGAAAATTCCGTCCACCGAAGAGATGTTTAAGTATTGGCATCTTGGCGTGGAGCGGGAATAGTACGAGGATCCATTGAATAACCGCGCTCCAAATCGGTCGAAAGATTCAAGCCTATGAATATCCAGAAATTGTCCGGTGGCGACTTCAATCGCCGCGATTTTCTTAAAACGACATCCACCCTTGCCGCCGCGGCCGCCTTTGCGCCCGGGGTATTTGCCGCGGGTGACGAAACGCTGAAATTGGCGCTGATCGGCTGCGGCGGACGCGGGTCGGGCGCGGCCAATCAGGCGTTGAGCACCGAAGGCCCGCTTAAGCTCGTCGCGATGGCGGACGCTTTCAAGGACCGGCTCGACGGCAGCTACAACGAACTCAAGGCCCACCACGGCGACCGCGTCGATGTGCTGGAGGAAAACAAATTCGTGGGATTTGACGCGTATCAACACGCCATCGCGATGGCGGATGTTGTGATATTGGCGACGCCCCCAGGTTTCCGTCCGCCGCAATTCGAGGAAGCGGTGCGCCAGGGCAAACACATTTTCATGGAAAAGCCGGTCGCTGTGGATGCTCCCGGCGTGCGCAAGGTCCTTGCCGCCGCGGAGGAGGCCAAAAAGAAAAATCTGAAGGTGGCTGTCGGTCTTCAGCGGCATCATCAGGCCGGCTATATCGACACCATTCAACGCCTGCACAACGGCGCCATCGGCGATATTGTGGCGATGCGCTGCTATTGGAACGGCAACAGCCCGTGGGTCCGCGAGCGCAAAAAACTCGAGGAGGCGGCGGGTCGGCCCTTGACGGAAATGGAATATCAGATGCGCAATTGGTATTATTTCGTCTGGCTGTGTGGCGATCACATCAATGAGCAACACATCCACAATCTGGACGTCATCAACTGGGTAAAACAAGGCCATCCCGTCCGCGCCTGGGGAATGGGCGGACGCGAAGTGCGCAAAGGCATCGACAACGGCGAAATTTTTGACCATCACGCTGTCGAGTTCGAATATGCGGACGGCACGCGTTTAAGCAGCCAATGCCGGCACATTCCGGGATGTTGGGACAATGTGTCGGAGCACGTTCAAGGCACCAAAGGTTTGTGTGACGTGAGTGGCTACAGAATCGAAGGCGCCCAGCCGTGGCGTTCCTCGAAGTCCAACGCGCGTGACCCTTATCAGCAGGAACACGACGACTTTTTCGCCGCTATCCGCAGCGACACGCCCTACAACGAAACCGCCGCCTACGGCGCGCATAGCACCATGACCGCCATCATGGGCCGCATGGCGACTTACTCCGGCAAGGAAATCGCGTGGGACGACGCCATCAATTCCCAAATTGACACGATGCCCAAAGTCCTTGGCTGGGATGCCGACCCTCCGACCAAACCGGATGCCGAGGGACATTATCCCATTCCCGTGCCTGGCAGGACAATCACAGTGTAAGAAATGGTGAATTTTTCACAGGGACAAATCGCCCGTGAACCCGTGGGCGCGAGCGAGGGTTATTGGGCCGGCGCACCCGGCGCTTTTTACGCGGCGGATGAAGCGGCGTGGTATCTGACGTATCGCATCCGGCGCCCGCGCGGAGTGGAACCGGATCGAGGCGGCGAAGCGCGCATCGCCCGTTCCACGGATTTGCTGAAATGGGAGGACATCTGGTCCGTCAATAAGAGCGAATACGGCACCGCCTCAATCGAGCGAAGCGCTCTGCATAAAGGGCCGGATAATTTGTGGCGCTACATCACCAGCTATGTGGACCCCGCCGATGGCCGCTGGTGCGTGGCGCTTGTTCGCGGGAAAGACCCGCGCGCCTTCCGCGCCGGGGACGGAGAAAAGATTTTGACGGCGGCGCCGCTGGGATTGGAAGGGATAAAAGACCCGTGGATTATGCAACATCAGGGGCGCTACCACATGTTCTTGAGCGTGGCGACGGCGACTCCGAAAACGACCGGCCAGTCGCATGCAAGTCTGGATATTTACAACACCGGCGAATGCGTCTCGGCGACCGGGCTTGCGACGTCCGACGACCTGGAGCGATGGCAATGGCAGGATGTCATTTTCGGGCCGGCGAAAAATGGTTGGGACGGGTATTGCCGGCGGATCAACAGCGTCGTTGAATCGAAAGGCCGCTTCATCGGCTTTTACGATGGCAGCGCGAGTCACAAAGAAAATTACGAGGAGAAAACAGGGATTGCGGCGGCGGCGGATTTCACAAGCTGGGGGACATTGACGCCCGATGGCCCGGCATATGTCAGCCCGAATGCGTCACACTCGCTGCGGTATATCGATGCGCAGGCTTGCGGGGATGAGATGGTGATTTTTTACGAGTTTGCGCGGGCCGATGGCGCTCATGACTTGCGGGTTTTGCGGATGCCACGAGTTGAGTTCGATTCGTCGTTTACTCTCCCACAACGGTTCTAAGTTCGCTTTCGGTTAATCGGCTGCGCGGCTGGAATCGATCGCTGCTCATGTATGAAAGGATGCTTCGCCGCAACTGCCGCGCGGCGATCCGAGTCTCAAGATCGTTCGTAATATCCAGCGTACAGATGACAAGCGAGCCGGGTCCGACTTTCGCTTCGATGATTCCCGCTGGCAAAGCGTTTCTGTTAAACTTATCAATAAAGCGAAGGGGCGCATCCACACGCGAATGGAATAAGCCGCAATCGATTGCGAAGCCGTGGTGCATCAGCTCCCACCATTGCCAATTCGTCCAGGGATCGGTCGGGAAATTCGCGAAGATCGGATGCTTCGCGTCAATCATGGCGCCCATTGTGCCGGGTTGATTTGGGAACATGACCGGATTCCAAAACACCGGAACAAATTGTACGGCCAGCGGTTTTTCGAGTGCCTTCTCCTCCGGCAATAGAAGCACCCGTTTTCCCCGGCGCAAGGAATCATAAAATTCCGGCCCGGCATTTTGGAAAATTGCGACGTCGTTTGCCGAAATGCTTTTTTCTGACGGCGGATAAACCCATATCGACCAGTCATTGGCAATGTCAGTGCCGGGAAACGCGACGGTTATTTTGAGCCGGCTGGCACGCGTGATAGCGGCGAGCGATTGGTGAATGTTGCCTGAGCCGCGGGCAATTTTTCTCTTTTCATCAAAGATCGTCCAGCGAGCCTCGGCGGGGCGAAACGAGCGGGGGCCGAAGTTGGCGACTTGAATTGTGGCGTCGAACGTTTCGTCATTTTGGTACGTCCGCTTTGGCATGAGCAGCAATGGAACAACGGGTCCGCAGAACTTCCGAAACGCGGCCGGGTCAATCAATCCTTTGTTGTCCCAAAAACTGTCGAACAACCCAACCGTCGAAGTCCCCTGGCCGGGGAAATCATTCAGTTGCAGGAGTTGGAACCCCGCTTGATTCGTGGTGCGGAGAGCGCGCTCGATTTCCTCTTTATAAAGGAGGACCGCCAATTCGCCGGAGTCACGCGTATAGATCGGCGCTTCGTTCAGGCGGCCTTTTTGTATGAGGTCGTCGCGGATTGCCTCGAACGCCACGGGGCGCAGGACCCCGTCGTACTTTGGGATTTCGGCGAGATTGGGGAAAACGCAATATTGGCCGACTTCGTGGCTGATCAGCGGCACTTTAATACAAGAAGCGGCATGATCGAAATTGCCCGTGGTGTCAGGCGGGCTGTCGTTAAAAAGGCCCTGGCCGCGGACGCGACCGAGTTGGGTGTCCTGGGAAATGTAATAGTCATCGAGTACGCCCGGGACTTTTCCGCGTTTGGAAGAGGGATAAGTAGTGCTGGCGAAGAGCAATGCGGGGTCCAGTTCGCGGAAGTGCGCGACCAAGTCGTCCAGCGCGTGATAATCGCCTTTCAATTCATTGCCCATTGTCAGCATCACCCAGGAAGGGTGGTTGCCATATTGCTTGATCATCCGTTCGCCTTCCTCGCGGAAGAAATCGGTGACGGCGGGGTCTTTTCCGATTTGAAACGACCAATCGGGCAGTTCCACTTCCAAATAGATGCCGGCGCGGTCAGCAAGTTCAAAGGCGATTTCTGGAGGACACCAAGTGTGAAAGCGAACGTGGTTCAGGCCGCAAGCCTTGACGATGGCGAACATTTTCTTCCATTTTTTCCCGGTCATGTCCGGGTAGCCGGTTTTCGGAAAAACACAGCACTCGACCGTGCCGCGCAAAAAGGTCGGCTGCCCGTTGATGGTGAAGCGTTGGCCATTGCTTCGAAACTCGCGCAGGCCAAATTCAGCGGATGTTTCGGATTCCACGCCGACGCCTTCCAGCCGCGCTTGCATCTTGTAGAGTTTGGGATCGAATTCGGACCAAAGTTCGGCATCGGCGGTGAGAGGATAGGAAAAGGTTTGTTCGCTGTCGCCCGATGGGATTGAAATGGGGGAGTTGAGAGCGGGAAACGGGACGGCCCGCAAATGGAGTTGCAGTTCACAAGCGTGGCCGCTGCCATTGTGTGTCGCCACGGTGACTTTAACCCGGCGGTTCTGAAGGTCCGGGCGAATATCCAATCGGTCTATACGGATTTTGTCTTGAGCGACGAGAGCGATGCGGCCAATGATGCCGTTCCAAATCGTCTGCGATTCCTGGGTATAGGCGTGGGGATTGCCAATCGCGAGCTGGCGGCGATTATCGACGCGGAGAATAATTTCATTTCGCCCCGGTTTAAGGGCCGCCGCGATTTCATATTGATGCGGAGTGACCAGGCTGTTTTGCGCGCCGATAAAATGGCCGTTGACCCAGAGGCGCGTTTCCCACAAGGCGCGTTCCAGGATGAGTTGAACATCCTTGTCCGCCCAACTCGCGGGGATATCGACGGTGCGGCGGTACCAGGCCGGGCCGAGATAAGAAAAACGCGACACGAGATGCATGAGGGAGGTGTTTTCATTTGTGTAATCTTTTGGGCGGCCAAACATCAGGCCTCGCTGGAAATCCAAATTTTCGGTCGAAAGCGGTGGAAGGCTGGGCTGAAAGTTCAACGGCTCGCCTTTGTGCGCTTCCGAAGTTGTGCCGGGAAGGTCGATGGTGTCCTTGAAATGTTCGGTCCAATATTGGGAGGTTAATCCTGCGTCCTGAGGATCAAGTCGAAATCCCCACCTGCCGGAAAGATTGATTTCCCCGGCGAGTGCGGCCTGGAGGGTGCAAAGGGCCAAAGCGAAAGCGAGTTTCATTGCAGCGGCGCTAAAACTCCTACGAGCCACCTGGCCAGAGCAAGATTCATTTTCCGATTTGGTGTCATACGTTTGTATGACTATTCGGATCCCATCCACGCTGATATTCCTTAACGGTTACTTTGTGTCGTGTGCGAATAAATCGTCAAAACTAAAGAAGCCCTGATTATGAAGATACACCAATCGTTCGCGTCTCAGTTTCTCCCCGGCATGACAACCCTGTCGCGGCTCGGTTTTTTGGTTCTCGTGGCTGGCGGGCTTGCTCTAGCGCCGTCGCTGGCCGCGCAGGCGGCGGGTTCCTACTGGACGGATCTGTCAGGCGACAACCTGTGGACCACTGCGAACAACTGGTCTAACGGTATTACGCCGGCGCCGACAAACGATGTGTACTTCATCGACTTGGGCGCCTCGGGTTTGGCGACGAGCGGGCCTTCTGGGACGCCGGATAATATCCTCGGCGCCGATTCCGCCATGCAGTCGCTCAATTATATTGACACGAACTATACCCACACCACGCTGATCGATTCCAACGTCACATTAAGCATTGCCGGGGCGGGAGCGTACGGCATTTTCGTGGGAACGACCGTGGACACGGCAAACAGCAAGAGCACCTACGCAACCATTAATGGACCGGGCGCTATTTTGACCGTCACGAATCTGAATGGCAGCATCAGTGCGCGACAAGCCGGGTTAAACAGTTCGTCGGTCGCCACGCTGGATATGCGCGGGTTAAGCACGTTGGTGGCCACAGTCTCAAATGTTTTGGCCGGCGGAGAAAATGTTAACAAGGATTCGGGCGTCATTTATTTTGCCCAGAGCAATTTCATAACCTGCACCGCCGAAAGTGGCTCTGGCTTGATCGTCGGCAATAACAATACTTCGAGCAGCAAGAACGCCAGCGCGTATTTAGGAGTGACCAACGTGTTTCTTTGCGATACCGGAATTTCCGTGCCGCAGGCGCGAATGACTGGAACGCTGAAATATAATACAAATTTTTCGGCGGCCTATTTCCGCAACCAGGCTGGCACAGGACGCCAAAACCAGTGGCAGATTGGCTGGGAAGACACGTCTGGCACGGGCACCAGTGGCACCGGAACGGTCGATTTTTCGCTCGGCACAGTGGATGCGATGATTGGCACACTGATTGTCGGTGCGGGAGAAATTGGCGGCAGCAGCAGTGGCGGCGGGACCGGGACACTGACCTACTCGGGCGGATCCATTAACGCGAACACAGTCGAAATAGGCGAGCAGTTTGTCAGCAGCAGCTTAGGCAGCGGCACGATCAATGTCTTCGCCACCAATGGCCTGGCGGAGTTTACAGTGATTAGTAACCTGGTGATGGATTACTATAGCGGCGGAGCGGGCGCGTCCTCGGCCAAGCTGAATCTGAACCCGGGGTCTGTCGCAACCATTGATGGCAATATCGTGGTGGGGATTGGGCAGGGCGGGACTGCGTCACTCATGGCCTCGACGATCAACGTGTCTGGCGCGAGTCTGGAAATCGGCGGAACTGTCGGGGCCAGCGGAACGGGGACTGGCCCATTGGGAACATTGCTGCTTTCCAATAGTACCCTGACGATCAACCTCGGCACTTCGCCTAATCCGGTCAATCCAATCATCAACGTTTACAGTTTTGACGGCATAACCAACTGTACGTTGAATATCGAGGGGGGCGCGATTTCCGACGGCCAAATCCCTATCATTAAATACATGATAGTATCCGACGACGGATTTTCCGCATTTACGACTGTAAATCTGCCTCCGCAAGCGTCGGGCTATCTTTCCAACAATATCAATAACAATTCCATTGATCTTGTGATTACGAATGTTCTGGCGCCCATTTGGAACGGTCTTCCGAACAATAACTGGGACATCAATACATCGGCAAACTGGAAGAGTTCAAGCGGCGCGCCTGTGACGTATCAACAAGCCAGCATCCCGGGCGAACTGGTGACTTTCAACGACACCGCTCAAGGCTCCACGACGGTCAATCTTGTGGCGACAAATCTTGCGCCCGCCGGAATCAGTGTCAGCAATTCAGAACTGAACTATACCTTCATGGGCGCCGGCCAATTGATCGGTCCCGGTGGCTTGTCGAAGAACGGAGCCGGCTCGCTGATTATTTCCAATACCGGCAGCAACAGTTTCACCGGGACGATCAACATTGCGGGCGGGCTTGTGCAAATGGGCGTCACGAACGGCCTCCCGTCCGCCGCCACCATCGGGCTGGCTGATACATCGGGCGCAACCCTGGATTTGAACAACTACAGCCAAACGGTCGGACCTCTTTCCGGCGGCGGCACGGATGGAGGCGGAAATATCACGCTGGGAACCGCCACTCTGACTTTGACCGGAAACGGCGGCAATTACGGCGGCATCATCAGTGGTAACGGCGGTGTGGTCAATGCGGGCGGCTCGCAAGTCCTTACCGGGCCTAATACTTATTTGGGGAACACGGTGGTCACCGCCGGCACGCTCGTCATCGCCAATAGTTATGGCAGCGGAACCGGAACGGGCGGAATCGACGTTCAGGGCGGGGCGTTTCAATTGGGTGACGGACAGAGCGGCTTCGACGGTGCGATTAGCGCGACGGCGATAACGAACAATGGCGAGGTGGTTCTGGATTGCGCGGATGGCGCCACCTTCACGACGTTTGTCACCGGGACAGGCAGCCTGATCGCGGAAAGCGCGGGGCCGATTTATATTCCGACATCCAATAATTATACGGGAGGAACAATTCTCGCCGGGACGGCGGTCACGATTGCGGATCCCGGCGCGCTCGGAACGGGGGAAATTACGATTGACAACGGAGGCACAACTGAATTGGTACTGGGAGAAAGCATGAACCTGACGAATGCGTTATACATTTACTCGAAGGGCGGCGCGCTTAACGGGCCGCCCGCAATCGAGAGTTCGGGGCAAACAAATGAGTTGCTCGGCCCTATTCAGGCGACCACCGCCGGAACTGATGTATCGTTCCAGTCTGACAACGGCTTGCTCGTGGTGGGCGGCTCGTTCACCTACCTCGCCGCCACTAGTGGACAGAATGTGAGGCTTCGGGGCGCAGGGACGGGAATTTGGGAGGACTCGCTCCAGAACGGCGGCGCGATTTCCATCCAACTGATCAAAGAGGATTCGGGAACATGGACGATTGCGGCGGGAACCAGCAATACCTACACTGCGGGAACGAGCATTCAAGGGGGGACGCTGGTGGTCGATGGCCTTGTTCTCGGGACGGGCGCGGTTTCCGTGTCACCCGGAGCGATGCTCCAAGGTTCAGGCGTCATCGCGGGACCGGTTTCCGTAACGGGCACCATCTCTCCGGGCGACACCAACGCGCCGGCGGTCGTCGATGATGTCATGACCATCAGCAACACGTTGACCCTGGGGGGAACCGCAGTCTTCAATGTGAGCGTGACCAATGGGGCGTTGAATTATAGTCAACTGAGCGGGATGACCAGCGTCAATTACAACGGCGGCGGTCTCACCGTAAATCTCACGGGCAACCTTGCGGGTGGCGCCATTCTTCATCTCTTCAACGCCGGCTCTTACAGCGGGACGTTTGACACTTTCAATTTGCCGACCTTGCCGAATGGGGTGTCTTGGGATACGAGCCGTTTGACTGTCGATGGAACGTTGCGTGTGGGCACGAGCATCACAATCGAATCCGCGTCCATAAGCGGGGGCCTTTTCCAACTGACTGGCTCGAACGCGTCGGATGTGAACGGGCAGGCTTACCGGATTCTTTCCACCACCAACCTGAGCCTGCCGCTTGCCGATTGGACGCAAGTGAGTTCCGGCACATTGAACGGTTCGCCGTTTACATTTACCGACACGAACACGGCCCAATATCCGAACCGGTTCTATATCCTGACCACGCCTTGATGGCTGTCACCAAGAATGAGAAATAAGTTATTCCGTTTGTTGTCCCTGAGTCTGGCTCTTGGGGCGGTTTCTGTCCCGCGTCTCCGCGCCCAGGAAGCTGCGCCACCTGAATTCAAGTCTCATTATTTCGAACTTTGCGATCTGGCCGTCGCGAAGATCGAAAATGCGGAGAGCAAAGGTCCTTACTTTGTCGATTCATATGCCGTCCGCGCGCTTTGCGCCGCTTATGACTCGACGGGCCGCCAAAAATATTTGGACGCCTGCCGCCAGTGGTCTGACCGAATGGTCCAATATCAGGAACAGATGAGCCCGTCCGGGGCTTATTACATGCACTACAATCGCAAGCCCGGGCAAACCAACGGCGACTGGTACGCGGCGGACTCCTCGTCGATTGGAATGGCTGTCCTGGCCACCGGGGTGCGTTGCAGCGGCGCTGAACGGCAGCGGTTTGTCGATTCGGCAAAAAAATTCGCCGACTTGGTGATTGCCAATTACATCAAACCGTCCGGCGGCGTCACGGACGGCTTGTGGTCGAAATCAGACCATGAATGGTGGTGCAGCACCGGGTTGTTTGGTTCATTTTCATTTCTTCTCTACGCGAATACGGGCGATGACCGCTATCTCAATGCCGGCCTTGGGGCGGTCAATTGGCTCAACGGGTGGGATTTGACCAAGGACCAGCCGTTCCCTCTCTCGCAGCAAGGCCCCGCCATGTTGATGTACGTGATGGAATGTTACTCGGCGGGATGGCCGTACATTATCAAGGATGATTCGCGCAAGGCGGGCGCCCTTGCCAAAGTGAACTGGTGTTTCAATTGGATTACCAACGAACAGCAAAAGGCTTTTGCGGATAGTCAGTGGCCGCCTACCAAAGGTTGGGGAATGAAATTTGGCGGGTTGCCATTTCACGAATACGTTTTCTCCCGCAATCTCCCCGAAGATCAAGGGTTGATGATCAAAGGTGACGCCGGATTAGAGCGGCTGGAAAAGATTGTATTTGACGGAAAACCGGCGCTGACGCAGCTTCCGATGTTTATGCTGATGTCCTACGCGGAGCGGCTCAATCCGGGGGCCATTTATCGAAACGCCAGGTAGTGGACTCCTTTTGTTCTTGCGCATGAATAGCCATCGGTTGCTGCGCACCTACAGGGAATTGTTGCTCGATGGCATCGTTCCGTTTTGGGCGCGCCACGGTATTGATGAGCAGTACGGCGGGGTTCTATCATGCATGGAGGAAGACGGCAAACCAATCAGTGGCGACAAGTATATTTGGTCGCAGGCGCGGTGGGTCTGGGTTTGTTCGGCGCTTTACAACCGAATTGAAAAGCGCCCGGAATTTCTAAAATGGGCCAGAGCCACGATTGACTTTCTGCTTCATCACGGACGCGATGAGCAAGGCCGGTTTGTGTTTCGCACGACACGCACGGGGGAGATTGTCGAAGGCGCAACGAGCATCTACTCCGATTGTTTTGTCGTGTACGGGTTGAGCGAGTATTGCCGCGCGGCGCCGGATGCCGGCCTGATCGCCCAGGCGCGCGCGATTTTCGAGAGAATCCAGAAACGCATCGAGGAACCCGATTTCAGCGAAACCGCTCCCTACAAATTGCCGCCCAATCGCCGCAATCATGGCGTGCCGATGATTTTGACGGAGGTCGCCGGGGAACTCGCTCGCACCACAAATGATCCGCGCATCGCGGCCGCGGCGGATGGGTATTCAGAACGAGTCATGAGCCATTTCATCCGACCGCAACGCGAGTGTCTGTTGGAGTTTCTCGACCGGGAATATCGCGAAGTTCCGCCACCCGAAGGCACGTTTGTCATGCCGGGACACGCCATCGAATCGATGTGGTTCGTGATTCATCGCGCCCTAACTCGCAAGGACCACGCCTCCATTGACCGGTCGGCCCGCGTTATCCGCTGGCATTTGGAAAAAGGCTGGGACAAGGAATATGGCGGGATTTTTCTTGGCATTGACGTCGAAGGACGCGAGCCGTTTTTACCTCATTCGCAAACAAAAGTCTGGTGGCCGCACACCGAAGCGCTTTACGCGTTGCTCCTGATGCACAAGCTCACGGGCGAGCAATGGTGCGAAGACTGGTACGAGCGGGTGCATGACTGGGCCTTTTCTCATTTCACCATGCCCGAAACAGGCGAGTGGCGGCAGCGGCTGGATCGCGCCGGCAAACCCATGTCCACCATTGTCGCGCTGCCGGTGAAAGACCCGTTTCATTTGCCACGAGCGGCGATCCTTGCGATTGAACTTCTCGAGGGCCGCCCGCGATGAAACGTTGGGTTATCGCGGGGTTGCTGCTGCTGGTACGCGGCTCGCGGGCGTGCGCGAACGCTGCAAAAATGAAACGTTGGGTTATCGCGGGGTTGCTGCTGCTGGTGACGATGATCAATTACACAGATCGGATGACGCTGGCGGTGCTGGTGGGCGACATTCGCAGAGACCTCTCCCTGAACGAAACCGATTACTCGCAAGTCATCAGCCTGTTCCTGGTGGCGTACGCAATCATGTACGCGGGAAGTGGTTATATTGTTGACCGATTGGGCACGCGATTGGGAATGGTATTTTTCGTTTTTACATGGTCAATCTCCCAAATGCTGCACGGCGCGGTGCGAGGAAAATGGGGTCTAAGCCTTTGCCGATTTTCCCTCGGCCTGACCGAACCCGGGAGTTTTCCGGCGGCGACGAAAGCGGTGGGAGAATGGTTTCCGGCGGAGGAACGGGCGATTGGCGTGGGCATTTTCAACGCCGGTTCGTCGCTCGGCGCGGCGCTGGCGGCTCCGCTGGCGGCATGGTTGGGAATCCGTTACGGCTGGCGCGTTGCGTTTGTTTTCACGGGCGCGCTGGGGTTGGTTTGGCTGCTTTTCTGGGTCTTGATTTATTCTCCCGGGCCGATCGTCGATAAAACAAACGAACGCGCGCAATGGCGTCGCGTCTTGACAAGCCGCGCGTGCATTCTCTTGATCCTGGCCCGCTTTCTTGCCGATCCTGTCATATATTTTATTATTTTTTGGTTTCCCGCCTATCTGGCGAAGGAGCGCGGGTTCGATCTCAAAAAAATCGGCGAATTTGCCTGGATTCCGTATATGTTCGGTGATGTCGGCTATATCTTCGGCGGCTGGCTATCCGGGCGTTTCATGAAGGCGGGACGCACCCTCGGTCAATCGCGCAAAATCGCAATGGGACTGGGCGCGGCGCTTTTGCCGCTGGCGGTGATTGCGCCTTTCGCGTCAACGGCGGGAGTCGCGATCGGAGTCACCTGCGTGATTGTTTTTGGACACGCGATCTGGATTGCCAATCTGATGACGCTTCCCGCCGACCTTTTCCGTCCGTGCGAAGTCGGGACGGCGGCCGGTTTTTCCGGGATGGGCGGAGCCATTGGCGGCGCGGCGGCGAACCTCGCGACCGGTTATGTTGTGCAGCACTTCGCTTACACGCCGATGTTCATTTGGGCGGGACTGATGCATCCGCTCGCCTTCCTACTGATTTGGCGCTACCTGCGCGAGCCGGAAGTCCGCGACGAGCTTCAGGCGCAATGAGCAAATGGCTTGTCAGGCTGGTTCTGTTTTTGTCTTTGTGCGTCACGGCCGATGCGGACGAGCGCAACGTCCCTTGGGGAATAAATGCCATCGCGCTGACGAACCCGTGCGCCGCGGAACCCACCTGGGAAAGTTTGCCGGGAAAAAAAGATGAAATCGTTGTGCTTGACCGTTTCTACCGGCTCGGCGGAGAAAATCTTCCGGTTACTCCAACCGAATGTCAGGTGGCCTACAACTCCAACGCGCTCTTCGTCGTCTTCCGCTGCTCCGAACCGGACATGAGATATCCCGCAAAGCAACACAAAACAGACTGGTTTAAGCTCTTGCGTTCCCCAAGCGAACAAGATGCCGCGTACCCCGACCACGTGGATGTCCTCCTGCTGCCCGACACGCGGGAACGTTCCTATTATCACTTTGCGGCCACATTGGATGGCGAAAGCTTTGGCGCCAAACGCCAGGCGAATTCTGGTCTCGCGACATCCGATGACGAACCTGAAAGACCTCATATTGACAGAGTAACCAATTTCGAGGCGCGGGTAATTCGGCGGGAAAAAGATTGGGTGGCTTTCTTTCGAATTCCCTGGAGCGCGCTCGGCGGAAGGCCCGCTTCGTATTTTGGTTTTATTCCGTTGCGCACGCGCTGGCGGGATTCGGAAGTCACCACTCCGGTGGCCGCTGATTTTACGGATCGCCCGCCGCTTGATTCGTATATTGAAGTCCATTTCGCGGGCGCCAGCGCCCCGGTCCGCGGCAACTACCTGTGCGAACTGCCCTCCGGGGCGTGGCGCTGGCAACGCGCGGCCGCCCTCAATTATCCCGATTCAGAATCAATTCATAAAATCTGGCGGATGGAGCAATCGCTGGGGGCACCGACGGACGCTTCCAACTTTGCGGATCGCCTCTATTTGACACAGAGGTGGACGGATTTGCTGGAATTGGAAGGGTTCAATTTTCGTCCGATGGCCGGGTCTATTGCGCGGGAGGATCTCACGCCTTCGCTGGTTCGCCGGAATATCAACCGCGCTCTTGGCGCAAATCATTCCGCCGAGTCCTGGCGATTGCTCGACCGTTATCTTGGAAAATTGGATTCAGTTTCCAGAAGATGGTTTGCCGATGGTTCTCCGGCGAATATTCGCGCGGAAGAATGGACTGCCGTGACCAAAGTGAAAACAGTCGAAGCGCGGGACAATGTAGCGATTCTGCATTGCGCAGCCGGTTCCAGGCCGGTTGATGTGCATCTTTCATTTCCGGCCACAGGCGGGGTTCGGTTATGGGCCAATGCCGAAGGTTTCTTTAAGCCCGCCGCGCTCCTGCCATTGAAGTTATATAATTCACATGACAACGTGCGCATTGCCGCCTCCAACGAAAGTGTTCTTGTGGCCAGGAAAAGTTTTGGAATCACCTTTTGCGATTCTCTGGGCAGGAAAGTTGCGCGCCTGGGGCCAGGCTCGCTTGCTTTTCGTTTTGACAGTGATGGAAAAGTTTTGGCGGTCGATTTCAGAAATCATCTCGATCCGGACGAGGTCATTTACGGCTTTGGCGAGAAGTATGACCGCTTCAACGAGAACGGCAATGTGCTCACGCTCTGGGGTGTGGACGATTGGATCGGAAATACAGAGGGGTTGCGGAATCAATCCTACAAGCCGGTTCCGGTTTTTCATAGCGGCAAAGGATACAGCGTCTTTGTCAATTCCACCTATCAAGTTCGGGCCGATGTCGGGAAAAGCCGGAGCAACGAAATCCGCTTGAGCCAGCACGGTCCTGTTTTTGATTACTACTTCTGGATCGAACCGCCGGCCCAGGCGATTGAATCGTACACCGCGCTGACGGGCAAACCGCTGTTGCCGCCGAAATGGGCCTTCGAACCGTGGATTGGGCGGACAGGGCGAGGCTGGAGCGATGGCCCCTTGCGCAATCCGGTCGCCGAAGAGGAGCAAGTGGTAAAACGCTTTGCGGAGATGGACATACCTCATTCGGCGATTTATGCGGAAGGGTCGAGCGCCGATTCGGCGGCTTTAAACTCGTTCGCGGCCGAACGCGGGCTTCGCGTCCTTTCGTGGTTTTATTCATCCATCGGGCGGGACGCTCAGGCGAAACTCCTGCCGGAAATCCCCGCGAGTCAGCTTCCAGTTCTCAATGCGGGGGAGGACGAGCCCAACGATCCAATCAAGTACATCGATTTTACCAATCCTCACGCCTTGGAATTGTGCCGTCGGTGGTGGAAGCGGCGACTGGATTTGGGCGTGGCGGGCAGCATGGTGGATTTCGGAGATCGCACTCCCGAATCGGCTGTTTTTTACGATGGCCGGAAGGGCGATGAGATGCACAACTTTTACTCTTACGATTATCAGCGGACTTATCATCAAGTGTTCGCCGAACGCCGCGGCGATGATTTTATTCTGTTCGGAAGGGCGGCTGCGCCTGGCACTCAGCAATGGGCCGCGCAATTCGCCGGCGATCATCGCGCGAATTTTGTTGGCCTGCGGGCAGTGTTGACCGGAGCCTTGAATTTGTGCGGTTGCGGATTTTCCACATGGGGAAGCGACTTGGGCGGTTTTCTCGGCTGGCCTGATCCGGCGGTGTATATGCGGTGGACGCAGTTCGCTTGTTTCAGTCCGCTCATGCGCAATCACGGACGCACGCCGCGTGAACCCTGGGAATATGGCGATGCCGCCGTCGCAAATTATAAATTCTACGCTTGGGTTCGGGAAAATCTTCTGGACTACATTTACGACGCCGCCAAGAGCGCGCATCAAACGGGCCTTCCTATAATGCGTTCGATGCCGGTGGCTTACCCGGAAAACCCCTCGTTGGCGTTCATTGGCGACGAATATCTTTTCGGTCCCGATTTGCTTGTCGCGCCGATCATTACTGAAAACAATTCACGGCCCATTGTGTTTCCCCCCGGAAAGTGGACGAGCCTTTGGGATGGCAGCGTCGTAACCGGCAAGATCGAAGTTACCGCCAGCCTGGATAGAATCCCCGTGTATTTGAGGGAAGGCGCCGTCGTTCCGGTGGACCTTGGCACCAATCTCCAATTCGGTCAGAGCATGACACCTGGCCGGGTGCACGGATTGGTGATCAGCGCGCCCGCCAAGCCATTTCATCTGGAAAACGCGAAAGCCTCCGAGTTGCTTGTTTATGGCGCTGAGATGGTAACAGCCAAAATAGACGGTTCTGTACTGCCTCGCCGCGAAACGATCTCGCGGGGAGGCCGCGTCATTGTTCATCTCCCGCCGGTCCTGCCCGGTCGCAAAACGCGTGAAATCGAAATAGAACTTGGGACTAAACAGGCCAATGGCGTAGAATGAACGGGTGAGAATCAGCCGAGCGATTGTTCTGATCCTGGCGGTCTGCGAGACCCTCGATTGGACCGCAAAGGCAGGAGACGTTTTTCCCGGTTTTAGCGCCCGCATTTGGCAGGTCGAAGAAGGGCTGCCCCATAACGTTGTCCAGGCGATCACACAAACGCGGGACGGCTATTTGTGGGTGGGAACTCGTGAAGGGCTGGCCAAGTTTGACGGCGTCCATTTTACATCGGTCGATTTCGGAACCGGCATAGCCGCGCCGTCGATCACTTCTCTTTGTGAATCGCGGGATGGAAGCCTTTGGATCGCCACGGATGGCAACGGTTTGTTCCGCTTTTCCCATGGTAAGATGTCTCATTATGGACACGCCAAAGGACTTCCAAATGAGGCCGTTTCCAGAGTTCTTTCGGATGGACACGACGGTGTTTGGATCGCAACCGGTGCGGGTTTGGCGCATTGGCAGGACGGCCAGATTCATATTATTGACGCGCCTGGTTTGACGAAGAATCTCCTGCTGTCTTTATGTATGGATGCCGACGGCGGACTATGGGTCGGTTCCACTCGCCGGATTCAGCGTCTTCTTGGGGAGGAGGTCTCAACTTATCGGACCGCCAACGGGGTTCCGTTGCGCGGGGTGGCTGGGCTTTTCTACGATTCGGACGGTGGCTTGTGGATAGGGCAAAGCGGCGGTTTGGTGTGCATGAAAGACAAGGCGTTCGTTAGCTATCCCAAAGGCGAAGGCCCCTCTGGAATTGTCAGCGATGTCCTCCGCGACCGGGCCGGCAATCTTTGGATTGGCACACTGGGCGGCCTGAGTCGATTCGAAGGTGGAAAGTTCGTCAACGAACGCCGCGACGATGGCGCCTCCTACGCCATTTACGCCATTTTCGAAGATCGCGAAGACGACTTGTGGATTGGTTCGGAAGAGGGGTTGATTCGGATGACGCCAAAACATTTCATCACCTACACGCAGCAACAGGGTCTCAGTCAAAATGCCATTGCCTCGCTCTGTCCGAGTCAAGATGGAGGATTGTGGATTGGCACATGGGGCGGCGGTCTTAACAAACTCCTGCGCGGCAAAATCACAGCCATTCGCCAGCCAGACGGCTTGTCATCCGATTTCGTCATGGCGGTCTATGAGGGAAGCGACCGCGGCGTTTGGGTTGGAACAGATTACGCTCAAGGTCTGAACCGTTTGCGCGATGGTCGGATAACGCAATACACCACCAATGACGGGCTGTTTGCATTCGCAATCACGTCCATCGTTGAAGATCGAAATAAAAACATTTGGATCGGCTCGCGGGATGGCTTGGACCGATTGCATGACGGACATTTTGCCCGCTTCACGACCGCTGATGGGTTGAGCCACAATCGAATCAACGTTCTTTGCGATGGCCGTGACGGCTCTCTCTGGATCGGCACGCAGAACGGGCTGACGCTTTGGAAAAATAATAAGTTCAGTCGTTGCGACGCGGAATTGTTGAACGCGCCGATTCTTTCGCTCTGGCAAAGTGGCAGCGGTGTTTTATGGGTCGGAACGCGAGGCGAAGGCCTGGGCCGTCTCGTGGACGGGAGGTTGGTGTTGCTTGCCAAACGCCAAGGCTTGGCGAGCGATTCGATTTATTCGATTGTCGAGGACAACTTCCAAAATCTTTGGTTCAACAGCGATAAGGGAATTTTCCGTGTCAGCGCGGCTGAACTGACCGCTGTTGCGGAAGGGCGGGCCGCCACTTTCGCGTGCACCGTGTATGGGAAATCCGACGGTCTGGTTGCGGATAGCCAGTACCAGGAATCAGCCCAACCCTCCGCTTGCAAAACCGCCGATGGCCGCCTCTGGTTTCAAACAATTCAAGGCGTCGCGGCGATTGATCCGAGCCGAATCACCGTCAATTCGTTGCCGCCTCCCGTCGTAATTGAGGAAATCTTGAGTGACAAAAAGCCGCTCGCGATTCTCGATGGTGTTTCGTCCCTGGAAATTCCTCCTGGCCGCGGCGAATTGGAAATTCATTACACGGGCCTAAGTCTCCAGGCCGCCGAAAAAAACCGGTTCCGCTATAAGCTCGACGGAGTGGACCCGGACTGGGTCGATGCCGGCGCGCGGCGAGTCGCGCATTATAACAATCTTCCGCCTGGCCTATACGCCTTCCATGTCGTCGCTTGCAACGATGACGGAGTGTGGAACAATGCTGGCGCAACCGTGCAATTTCGCCTGTATCCCCATGTGTGGCAGACATGGTGGTTTATTGCGCTTTGCGTCGTGGGCGCGGCGATTGCGATTGGCGGTTCGGTTCTTTATGTGACGCGCCGCAGGATGCAAATAAAATTCGAACGCCTCGAGCAGCAGCACGCCATTGAGCGGGAACGCGCCCGAATCGCCCGCGACATGCACGACGAATTGGGAGCTAAACTGACTCGCATCTCATTCCAGGGCGCCGTCGCCGCCCGCAGCCTTTCCAATCCGGCTCAGGCCGAACGGGAAATAGGAAAGATGACAGAAACAGCGCGCGCATTGGTGACTTCCCTGGACGAAATCGTCTGGGCCGTCGATCCCGACAACGATTCGCTTGAAAATCTTGCCGGTTACATTTGCCGCTATGCCGGTGAATTTTTCGAGAACAGTCCAATGAGTTGCGAGTTCGTTATTCCCACAAAATTGCCCGACTGCCGCCTGTCCAGCGACGTCCGGCACCATGTTTTCCTCGCCGTCAAGGAGAGTCTCAACAACGTTCTCAAACACTCCGGCGCTTCCCGTGTTCAACTGCGGATGTCCGCGGAATCGGACCGGTTCGCCATTGTCATTCACGATGATGGCCGTGGCATTGACAATAATAACAACGGCGCGGGCAAACGTGCCGGACACGGCTTGGTCAATATTTGCCAGCGTCTCGCTTCGATCAACGGCCAATGCCAGATACAGAGCAATCCCGGCAAAGGGACCCAGATCGAATTTGTCATACGTTTATACGACTAAATAATTCAACCGGACGGAGTACGATAACAGCCGCGGAATATGCCCATCACAGTTTCCATTGTCGAAGACGACGCCGAATTGCGGGAGAGCATCTCTCATTTCATCGGCGGCGCTCCCGGGTTCGCGTGTGACGGAGCTTACAGCTCGGGAGAAGAAGCCCTGGAAGCCATTCCGAAGCGAAAGCCGGCCGTGGCATTGATGGACATCAATCTTCCAGGCATGAGCGGAATTGAGTGCGTGCGAAAGCTCAAGGAATGCGCGCCGATCCTGCAAGTCATCATGTTGACGGTTTACGAAAATAGCGACCGCATTTTCGAGGCATTGTCCGCCGGGGCGTGCGGTTATCTCGTCAAACGCACCCCGCCGGAAAAACTCCTGGAGGCAATCCGCGAAATTTCCGCAGGTGGCTCGCCGATGTCCACGCATATCGCGCGCAAAGTCGTGCAGGCGTTTCAGTCCGGCGCCGAGTCTGCCAGGCCTATGGAACTCGCGCGACGCGAGCAGGAGGTTCTGGACTTGCTTTCAAAGGGCCGCGCCTACAAGCAAATCGCGGATGAAATGAACCTCCACATCGGCACCGTCCGCACTTATGTCCGCCGCATTTACGAGAAGCTGCACGTCAACTGCCGCACCGATGCCGTTGTCAAATACTTGAATTCCACCGGCCCCCGCCGCCGCTAAACTAAGGCGCTCATTGTAAACGCAAATGCGCGGCCGGCGAATGAGCCATAGCCCGCAGAAATTCCCAGCCGTTGCGTTCGGACGGCTGCAAACGTAACTCGCAATTGTCCGCCGCCATTGCGGCCGCTTCGGGAATATCGAGAATCCGCAGCACGTTCAAATAGTCGGGACCCTCTCTGTGACTCGAGGGAATGCCGCGCAAATCCAGACCGGCGATTTGATTTTCAAAGAGCGAAGCGTAGAGGGCGTCAACGCCAAGGTTGCCATTTGCCTCGATCCAAATCGCCGTCGAGCCTAAGCCGGGGATGGAATGGAGAGCTTCAACGGCCCTGCAGATGTCCCAAACCCGCATCCCATCCAGTGTTTGCCCTAATAGCATAAAACGTCGGCGCATTCCAACTTCGGTATTCTCGCGCGGAAATAAAGTCGCATAAGCCGTTTCGTTGTCTGCTGCTCTAAATGAGAAGATGTTGTCCTTGGACGGATCGGGCAGTCGCAAGTCAATCCGACTTTCCCCGGTCGCTCCCAGCTTCCGGGTCAGATAAAGCCGAAGGGGAACGTCCGCCTGGCTTTGGAATTCCCAGACTGAATGGTCAACGCCGCCCCCGCGTCTTGAAGAAATTAGTTTTACAGATGGCGGCCCCGCGTTTGCGGGCCATCCTGCGAAGGATTTCCGGCGCAGTTCCGTGAGCCAGCCCGCTCGCATTCGGCGCCATTCCGCGGCGCTTGACGGAAGAGCGGGAACAGCCGCCGCCGGCACGAAACTCTCCTCGATTCGAGTGTTGATCTGGTCAGCCGGGATGGACGTGAAGACGCGGAGATCCTGCGGCGAAAACATTTTCACGGCAGCCGTCTCGATCAATGGGTCTTTATGTTTAAGATGAATATTCAACCAGCGGAGTACTGGCACTTGCAGGTCTTGAGTGTCTCGATGCGGACCGGGCGCGATGACCAGACCGAAATTGGTGGCGGCGCCGTAAAGATCATAAACCCGTTTTACGAAGTCGTGTGTCCGCAGGACGCCGCTCAACGGAAACAGCGCGTCGGCATCCGTGTTTTCCATCAACAACGGGCGGGGAGCGCACAACGCCGCCAGCAATGGATAATCCCATCGATACGTATTGACTAGGAACATGCAATCGCAATGCGAATCCACTGTTCCATCCACCACGTAACTGCGGAGATCGGCGATGCCATCCGCCGGCGCGAACACTTTGACTCGGTCATCAACAGCGGCAAGAAACCAACTATAAGCGCCTCCGCCGGAGCGGCCAGTCACTCCCATCCGGGCGCGATCCACCTCGGGGCGGCTTTCAAGATAATCCAAAGCCCGGATCGCGTTCCAGGTTTCAACCCCCGCCGGAGTGTAGCCACGCGAGTTCCACCACCACATCCCAAGATTGTAAGTACCCTTGTGATGCCCCTGGATTTCGCCAAGCTCCAAGGTGTCAATTATAAGGCAGACGTATCCGTTGCGCGCCAGCCAGATTCCGTGATGTTGATACGCTGTTTTGTTGCCGTAGCTTATCCCGTTCGTGACCACCGCCAAATGCCCGCAGAGATAAAGAACCGCCGCCGCGGGTTTTTGCGCGCTTTTTGGCAAATACAAATTCCCCGTGACGTAAAGCCCGGGAAGCGACTGAAACGCGACCTTCTCAACAATGAAATCCGGGCCATTGATTGTCCCGGTGACGATGGGTTTCAAGTCCGTGCGGGCGGGCATCGGGTCCAGCCCCAGCATTTCCGCCGCCTCGCGCCGCAATTCCGGACGGCGCGCCTGCCATTCGGCCAATGACTCAATGTTCGTCAGGCACGACGAAGCAATTTCCCGCGTTTGGTCGGCGAAGTAGTCCGCTAACCCTTTGGCCGCGCAGCGGAATGGCATCAACTGAATTATTCCCGTCAGCGCAATCGCCACCGCGGCGGGAATGAATTTGTTACGGTTCAATCTTCGCGGCTGACTCATAGTCCAGGAAAAGAGTGGCCGACGGGTGGGAGCGGAGAACGCTTGCGGGACACCTCGTCGAAACAGGGCCCCGCAATGTCGCCGCGACCGCAGCCGCCTTGCGCGGGCCAGGAACAACGCAAACCAGCGCTCGGCCGGACATGATCGTCGGGCAAGTCAGGGTGATGGCCTTTCGCGGCACAGAGTCAAAATTCGGAAAGCAACCGTCGTTGACCTGCTGCCGCCGGCACATCTCGTCCAGTTCCACCACTTTGACTTTCAAGGGATCATTAAAATCCGCGACAGGCGGATCGTTAAATGCTATATGCCCATTTTCACCGATGCCCATGCAAACGAGATCAATCGGAGCCTCCGCCAGCAACGCCGAATATCGCGCGCATTCCGCCGCAAGGTCGGAAGATTCCCCGCGAATTCCGTGGAACGCAGCGGGAGTGATACGCGACAACAAAACCCGCTCCTGATAATTTCGAAAAGAAGCCGGGTGGGTGGCCGGGAGTCCCGCATATTCGTCAAGATGAAATATTACCACCCGCTTCCAATCAACACCGCTCGCCCCGGCTATTCCGGCCAGCAACTCATTCTGCGATGGCGCGCTGGCCACTATGATTCGCGCCGAACCTTGTCTCTCAAGCGCCGTCCGCACCGTCTGCACTGCTTCCGCGGCCGCGGACGCCCCGGCGTCCTGGCGATTCGGAAAAATTCGGACCTGAAGCTGGTCCACCTTAAATGCTGGCGTTTTCATAATTTTGTTGCAGACGGGGCAATCGTATTTGAAAATGCTCCGCAATTGCAGTCGAAAAAAGCCGGCGCGCGTCCGATTTCCTCAAATTGATCCAGTTTTCAACATTCCTAACCCCTTCGTCCATGCAAAGCGCCGATCCCGCAAAATTCATCTTGCCCGGCTGGCGCACAATGCGGTCATCCCCAACTTCCAACGACAAACTGCCAAGCGTGTAACGGCCCGGCGGCGCTCCCGCCGCCGCCATGCAATCGGTCGTGAACAGCGCTTTTCCAGGCGGCTTGGCGCGAAAGAAATTTTTCAACACATTCGGACGCAGGTGAATTCCGTCCGGGATAAAAAAGGCCGTCAGCTCGTCCCGCGCCAGCAACCTTTGTATGATGTTATCGTGCCTGTGCATTTCGAGCGGAGTGCCGTTGCCCACGTGAGTGCAAAAACGCGCGCCCGCGCGAATCGCGTCATCGATCTCTTGCTCCGACGCATTCGTGTGCCCCAGGGATACTTCGACTCCCTTGTCCACGAGAATACGAATGAACTCGATGCAGCCGGGAAGTTCGGGTGCGAGCGTGACCAAACGAATATTGCCGCCCGCCGCCGCTTGAAGACGTTTGAAATCGGCGGCATTTGGCGCGGTCGTATGGCGTCGATCGTGCGCTCCTCGATATCCGTCTTCCGGCGAAATCCAGGGACCCTCCAAATGATAACCGCACACGGCTTGAGCCACCGTTTCGTCCTCTTCGCGAATGCGTTGCAAATTTTCAAGTTTTTTGGCCAGCGTTTGGGTTTTATCGGTGATCAACGTGACAAAAAAACGCGATGTTTGGTGCAATGCCAGGCCCAGCGCCGCCCGTCTCAACTCGGCGGGCGATAGATTGGGATTTTGGAAATCCACGCCTGCAAAACCATTTGCCTGAACATCAAAGAGACTAACAACTCCGCTTGGCATCATCTATAAGCTCAACTTTATTGCGGCTTTTCGTCAGAAACAATCGCTTTCTTGGTTCCGGGTAAAAGCGGGTTCCAATGACGTGCCGCTGAGAAATGTCGTATATTCTTGAAGGCCAGCCATCCGCGAAATCCCGTACAGCGCCGCAAAAACCACCGCTCGCACGATGAATGCCTTTGGCGAAAACGCGCCGACCTTCCACATTCGCCGAAATAGTTCGATCGTTTTCACAGCGTGCCAATCCTTTCCCAAAGTGGTCCCAAGACCGATGCATAGAGAACCGCCGCGTACCCGACTTGATTGCCGGCGCGGTATTTCAACCGCCCATCGTCCCGCGCTGGAAATGTGCGCTGAAATTGTAGAGATCACCGATTTCTGGTGACGGCCTGTTTTCTGGGACGAATCAGACTGGAGAAGTTCTTTTAAGCCAATAACGGCTTGGCAATCAAGCCGTCATACCAAAAAGGGGTTCGAACATAAAATGGAGCGAGCGAAGGGATTCGAACCCTCGACATTCACCTTGGCAAGGTGACGCTCTACCAGACTGAGCTACGCTCGCTTCTAAAACACCCCAAAACTAAAGACTTCATCCCAATTTGCAAGCCCTGATTTTTCTGAATTGATGCACGTTCGGGGACATTTCGCCTCATTCCCGCTTCAGCCCCCCCATTTTGACTTCCCACCGTTGCGCGTCCCGTCCCAGCTCGCGCGGCCAGTTCTCTTCCGTGCACGTCATAAAAACCTGGCTCCGCGCATGTTGCGCCCGGCTCAACAACGGCAAAAATCCCGCCCGCCGCCGCGCGTCCAATTCCCCCATCACATCGTCAATCAATAAAACCGGCGGCGCCCCGTAAATCCCCGAGAGATACTCCGCCTGCGCCATCTTCAACGCGATTGCAACCGAACGCTTTTGTCCTTCGCTCGCGTACTTCGCCGCCGATTTGCCTCCAAGGCGTAAACTCAAGTCGTCGCGATGCGGCCCCAGCAATGTGGCGCGAAAGGCTCTTTCCCGGCTCCGGTTCTGCGCCAATTCCACGGCGAAATCCTCCCGCACCGAAGGTTGGTATTCCAATTCCAAAGTCTCGTTCCCGCCCGTCACGCGCGCGTGCGCCTCCCGTGCCAGTGGGAACACCCGGGGCGCCAATTCACGCCGGAACTTCATCAATCGCGCGCCCGCCTCGACGAGCTGCCGCGTGAAACCTTCCAATGCGGCCTCGTCGCTCCGCGGGTCCTTCAGCAGCGCGTTGCGCGAACGCAACGCCGCAGCGTAACGTTGCAGCAACGAAAGATACCCGGCGTGCGTTTGCGTCAGCAGCAAATCCATGAAACGCCGTCGCAATCGCCCGGTCCCTTTGATCAATTGCAGGTCTTCGGTGCAAAACACCACCGCGCGCAACGTCCCCAGATAATCGCCCAGCCTCCGGACAGGTTCGCCGTCGAGCGTCAGATTCCGCTCCCGGGCGGACCAATAAATTTTAATTTCGTGGCTGGAACGCGACATGACGCTCGCGCCCACGAAATATCCCTTTTGGCCGTGCCGGATCATTTGAGCGCCGCCCACACCGCGAAAGGATCGAAGCGTCGCGATCAGGTAGATCGCTTCCAAAATGTTGGTCTTTCCTTGCGCGTTGTCTCCAAGAAGCAGATGGAATCCCGCCGCGAAATCGGCGTCCAGACGCCCGTAATTGCGAAAGTCGCGCAGCCTGAGATGATCCAAATGCACTGCAACAGCATTCAGATTTCAATCGCGGACGCGAGAAGAAACCGATTTCTTGGGCTCAGTAGAGGCTTTTGATCTTGGTTGTCTGGGGCTTTGAAACCAATAAGGCGCTGCGCGCGCCGACCGGGTAGCTGAAGTCGTTAACGGGATTATCGAACTTCACCACAATAAGCGCGCTCGAAAATTGATACTCCTCGCACAATGCCTCCGCCTGGGCAACATTCTCGAACGTTTTCGCTTTTTCCAAATCATGGTCCCACTCGGCGCCGTTGAAGAACGCCTTGCTGGTTGGGTCCTGCACTAAAATCCGCATACTCCTATAGTAAGGGTTTCCCTCGCAGAATTGCAAGTTAATCCCTTAAAAATCTTCAATTATCATTAAATAACACTTGAATCGCCAACCGCAATGCCTCATTTTACGCGGCTTTAAAGAAACGTTTATGACTCGACATTGCGAAATTACGGGCGTCGGCCCAATCAAGGGCAGCCACATCTGGCGCAGCGGCAAAGCCAAGAAAAAAGGCGGCATCGGTACTCACATCACCGCCATCACCAAACGCCGTTTTCTGCCGAACTTGCAGCGGGTCAAGGCCGTGATTGACGGCGAGGTCCGCTACGTGCGCGTCTCGGCCAAGGCGATCAAAAAGGGCTTGGTCGTCAAAGCGCCCAAGCGCAAGTGGAGCAAGACCAAGGCCGCGGCTGCGGCTTAGGACTTCCTTTTCAAGTGGTGCATGGTGGCCCGTTTGAGTTCGCGATCAGCTTCTCGCTGCTTGATGTCATCCCGTTTGTCGAACTCGACTTTTCCCTTGCCCACTCCCAGCGCGACTTTGACTTTCCCGTTTTTCCAATAAAGGGACAGGGGAAGCAGCGCATTTCCTTTTACCGCCGCGAGACCGAACAGCTTGCGAATCTCCGATTTGTGCAGCAATAACTTCCGAGGCGCTTTGGGGGCGTGGCCGAAGCGGTTGGCCTGGGCGTATTCATCAATGTGAGCGTTGTAAAGCCAGACTTCTCCTTTCTCAACGCGCGCAAACGCATCACTGATTTGCGCTTTGCCGGCGCGGAGAGTTTTGACCTCTGAACCGTGCAGGACAATGCCCGCCTCAAAGGTTTCAAGGATGGTATAATCGCGCCGGGCTTTGGAATTGTGCAGGATTTCAGCCATAAGCAAAAGTCAAACGGCAATCCTCCGCGGCGCTCTCGAGACGAGGGACGGAGATCAGCGCCCGCGCCGTTTTTTGGAAACCGGCTGGGCTTCCTCCTCCGCCTCCGGCGTGGCGTCCCATGCCATTTTGCCTTCGATGATTTCCAGCAAAGCAACATCAGCCGCGCCCAATGTGCCCGCCTGATCGATAAGCGGACGGCTGTTCCCTCCCCCCGAGGTCAGTTGCCGCACGCGCCTCGAAATCAGATTCACCAGGACATTCGGGTTGCCGACCTTCACCAGAGCTTGCTTCATGTATTCGCTATTCACGAGTTGTTCAGGCTAATGCCTGCAATTTCCAGCGCAAGAGAAAAAGGGAAAAAGTTTTCCGACGAATTTGGACGATTTATTTTACATTTTCGCAAAGCCAAAAAGTTTACTTTCTTATCAACACAACGATATTGTTGTGTTGTGATTTCGGAGTTGGTCGATCTCAAACGCCGTTTGGAAGGTGTTCCCTCCAGGCATCCATGACGCGGCTTTGCAGGAGATTGAAGAAAGGTTTGCCACGACTGAGAAGCGGCGGCGGCTATTCATTGGCTTTCGAAAAGCGGTGGCTGTCCTTCACAGCGCGGGATGTAAGGCGATCTTTCTCAACGGGAGTTTTGTCAGCGACAAGCCCGACCCGGGCGACTTCGACGTATGTTGGGACCCCGCCAGTCAAATTGTGAAGCCAGGAATTAAAAATTGTGATCACGAACGATAGACAATTTCGAATTTCAAAGGCTCAACTTGGAAAGTTGCGCGACGGCGCAACTGCCTTTGACCTCGCTGAAGCCACTGCCCGGATTGGTTCGCAAGTATTGGCCAAAGCCGAATTAGAGGCGCTTAAAAGCCAAATCGACGAAATAGCCGAAGATATTCGGGAATACGAGGCATTGCGATCGGGATCGGTGAGCGTTCTCAAGGCGGAGGGTCTTGAGGAACTGCCTCGTATCCTTATCAAAGCCAGAATCGCTCGTGGGCTTTCCCAGCGCGACTTGGCAGAAAAACTCGGTCTTAAAGAACAACAGATTCAGCGCTACGAATCTGAAGAATATGCTACCGCAAATCTCAGGCGACTGGGGGAAATCGCCGCAGCGTTGAATCTGAATGTAAGCGAAGAGGCCGAATTATACACACCGTCTTAAATTCTATGGTCGATTTCAATTGAAACCTCATTCCCACCCGCCGCCAAGGGCTTTATAGAGCGAGACTAAATCTGTCGAGATCGATTCTTTGCTTTGGGAAAGCGCTGTTTCTGAGGCGTACAATGAGCGTTCGGCGTCCAGCACCGTCAGGAAATCAATTGTCCCTTGCGCGTAGAGTTGGTTGGAAAGATCGACCGCTTTGCGGTTTTGCACGACAGCTTCGTTCAACGATTGGCGATGGTTCCATTCGTTTGCAAAGGCCACCAGTTCGTTTTCAACTTCCTCCAATGCCGTGAGAACGGTTTTGCGGTACGTCAAATAGGCTTGCGTGGTCAGTTCACGCTGCACCTTCACATTGGCCGTTAACGCCCCGCCCTGGAAAATGTTCCACGTCATGGTCGGACCCACTTGCCAGAACCGGCTGGGGCCGGCAAACAACGTTCGCGCAAGATCGCTTTCGTATCCGGCACTCCCCGTCAGCGAAAATTGCGGAAAATAATTGGCCTCCGCCACCCCGATCTGCGCGGTCGCGGCGTGCAATTGCGCTTCAGCCTCCCGAATGTCCGGCCGGCGCCGTACCAAATCCGAAGGCAACCCGATTGGCACTTCCGGCGGCGTCAGGGGAACTGGGCCTGGCTTGGAAAGTTCCTCCACCAAATCGCCCGGCGGCCGCGAGAGCAAAAGGCTCAAGGCGTAAATGGTTTGCCGCGCCGATGTCTGCAAAACGGGAATCGTCGCCTCAGTCGTCGCCACCTGCGCTTCGGCGTTTGCCACGTCGAGAGCGCTGACAAAACCCGCCGCCAGCTTTTGGCGGGTGAGCCTGGCGGTTCGCTCTTCCGAATCCAAATTCGCCCGCGCAATTCCGATTTGCTCCTGGTACGAGCGCAACTGAATGTAATCGAGCGCGATCTCCGCGCTCAGCGTCACGCGCACGTCGTGCAGATTTTCCTGTTGCGCAACGATTGTCGCGTTGGCGGATTCAACGTTCCTGCGCGTGCCGCCAAAAATGTCCAGTTCCCAAACGGCATCCAGGCCCGCCTCATACTCGTTGGGAACGCCCCGTAGGTAGGAGCCGGCCCCGGCAAACGAAGGATATAGCGGCCCGGCCGCGACGTTGCGTTGCGCGCGAGCCTGGCGCAGAACCGATTCCGCGATTTTCAAATCAAGATTGGTTCGGAACCCGTCATCGATCAATGAAACCAGCGACGGGTCGTTGAATTTTTTCCACCAATTCGTCAAGTCCGCCGTCGCCGCGGTGGCGACTGACCCAGAGGCCGTCGTCGCATTCGTCAGTCCAACCCAGGAGGGCGGCGCGTCGGCATGCGGCGGCTTATAATTTGGCCCGACAGCGCAGCCACTGAACACAACGCTTGCAAGGAAAATTGGGAGAACAAAAGCGGCGAGTTTCATCATTCGTAGCGAAGGGCGTCGATGGGATCTAATCGCGAGGCTTTCCATGCCGGGTAAAATCCGAACACGATTCCCACTGTGGCCGAAACGGCAACAGCCGCGACGATGGCGCCAATGGAAGTCGCCGTGGGCCAGTGCTTGATGATCCGCACAAGCCACGATGTAGCGCGACCCAGCAGAATCCCAAAAATTCCGCCGAGCAGACAAAGCAGCACGGCCTCGACCAGAAATTGGCGAAGAATGTCCGCCCCTTGCGCGCCGACGGCCATGCGCAACCCGATTTCGCGCGTTCGTTCCGTCACCGAAACCAGCATGATGTTCATAATTCCGACGCCTCCCACAACCAGCGAAATCAGCGCGACGATCAACAGCAAATTCGTCATCAATTCCGTGGTGGAACTCATCGTTTTCATGATCTCCGTCAAGTCGCGAATTGTGAAATCGTCCGGCGCATCGCCACGAATGTGATGGCGCTCGCGCAGAAGAGACGTCACCTCGTCAATCGCCTGCGGAACTTCCTCCCCGCCTCGCGCCGCCACGATGATTTCGTCGATGTTGGCGAACCGCACCTGCGCGGGCGTGTCAGTTAACTCCGTCGCCGAAGGGGCGGAATAAAGACTGAGTGACGTGCTTGGATAAACCTGGCTTGGCAGCACCGTGGCTGCCGTGGATGCAATCGCGCTCTGGTTGACGTTTCCCGCCGAGGATCCGGTCACTCTGTATTTGATCGTCGTCCACGGCGCGATCACGATGTCATCCTGGTCGGACCCCATCATGTTCGCTCCTTTCGCGCGAAGGACGCCGATCACTTTGAAGGAAACATTTTGCATGCGGATTTCCTTGCCGATCGGAGATTCGCCCGCGAACAGCTCGCGCACGAGTGTCTGGCCGACAAGGCACACTTTGCTGCAATTGCGCACGTCGCGTTGCGTGAACGCCTCGCCCTCGGCCATATCGTTCCAATCGCGAACGTCCAGAAACGCGGGCGTCGTCCCATACATGCTGTTGGGCACCCAATTCCGGTTGCCATAAACAATCTGCGTGCGAACGCGGTCCACCGGCGCGGCCGCGGCGACCGATGGACACTCCCGCAAGATTGCGTCAGCGTCCAGCGGCGTCAGCGTCATCATGCTTCCATTGCCAAAGCTCACGCCGGAAGCCGCGAGATTGCCCGGAAACACGAGGATATTGTAAGCGCCCATCGTCGCAATCGTCCGTTGAATCGCCACCGTCGAGCCACGGCCGATTTCCATCATCGCGATCACCGCCGCGACGCCGATGACGATCCCCAATGTCGTCAGCGCCGCGCGCAAAACATTTCGCCGAAGCGCGCGGAGTGCCGTGCCGAGAATGCGGTAAAATTTCATGCGCCGTTGGTATGTTCGATCATTCCATCCCGAATGCGAATGACACGCTGCGCGTGCTCCGCAACGCCGGGATCGTGCGTGACCAGGATGACTGTCAGACCCTCAGTGCGATTGAGTTCGCGAAACATTTGCAGAATCTCTTCGCTCGTGCGCGAATCCAAATTACCGGTCGGCTCATCGGCAAGAAGAAGCCGCGGTCGATTGATCAGCGAGCGCGCGATGGCGACCCGCTGTTGCTGGCCGCCGGAAAGTTGCGAGGGCTGATGGTCCATGCGCTCGGCCAGGCCGACCTTCCCCAGCAATTCGGTGGCGCGCTGGCGCATTTCTTTTTCAGGCAAATGCTGATGGCTGTAGGAAAGCGGCATGATGACGTTTTCCAAGGCGCTTGTGCGGGCCAGCAAGTTAAAATTCTGAAAAACAAATCCGATCAGCCGATTCCGCAAACGAGCGCGCTCGTTGGAGGAAGCTCCTGAAATTTCCTGTCCGTCCAGCCAATACTCGCCCGCCGTCGGATGATCGAGGCAGCCAAGAATGTTCATCAACGTGCTTTTGCCGGACCCGCTGGCACCCATCAACGCCACGAGTTCGCCGCGCTCAATTGCAAGCGATACGCCTTTGAGCACCGGCAAGTCAACCTCGCCCAAGTGGTAAGTCTTCCGAACACCGCGCAAGTCAAGCAAAGCCATAACCGGGTGTTAAGGCGAATTGGTGCGATGGATCCGCCGTCTGGCCCACGGATTTTTTGGGGCGAAAGGGTTGTCGGCGTCGTCAGAATCCGTGGCAACCCCCGGAAGTTGCACGCCAAGCACCACGTGGGTTCCATCCGTAATTCCCGCCCCTTCAATTTCCATCATCGTTTCATCGGTCAATCCGGTGGTCACCTCCACGGGCTTTACAAAGTCACCGTCCTCGACCCAAACCGTTCCTTTGTGATCGGAATCGTCCCCATCGGCGGGCGAATGCCGGCTCATGGCGGCCTCGCGGGATTCCGGCGCTATTAAATCCGCCTGCGGCCGCCAGCGCAACGCGGCGTTGGGAACCAGCAACACTTGATGCCTCTCACCGGTCAGGAATTGCGCGTTCGCTGTCAAATACGGCAACAATTTCCCGTCGCTGTTGTCGGTGTTGACCTCAACGGTGTAGGTCACGACGTTTTGGGTCATCGTCGCGTTTAACCGGACTTTACCGACAGTCCCGCGAAAGGTGCGATTGGGGAACGCATCCACAGTAAACGTCACTTGCTGGCCCGGATGAATGCTCCCGATGTCCGCTTCATTGACAGAAATCCAAACCTGCATCCGCGTGAGATCGCGCGCGATCAGGAAAAGGCTGGGCGTATTAAAACTGGAAACCACCGTTTCACCAATGGTCACGCGGCGATCGATGATCACCCCGTTAACCGGCGATGTGATGGTGCAATAGTCAAGCGTGCGCTGGGATTTATCCAGCGTCGCGGCGGCGGCAACGGTCGTGGCGCGCGCCTGTTTCAGCGCCGCTTCGTCCAGGTCCACGTTGGCTTTGGCAATTTCGTAGTTCGCCTTATAAGAATCGTAGGTTGTCGGAGCCAAAGCTTCCGAAGGTCCGAGCTTCTGCGCCCGGTTCCAATCCGCCTCCGCCTGCACCAGCTTCGCCTTCATCTGCTCCAAATCCGCTTCCGCGCGGACTTCCCCGGCCTTGTCCTGGTCCAACTGCGCTTTGCCGAGCGCAACATCCGCGGCGTAAAGAGAATCGTCGATTTGCGCCAGGACCATATTCGATTCGACCACCGACCCGTAATCAATGGTCTTCCCGTTCTTGTCTTTTCCAAAAACATTCACCTGCCCCGCAACTTGCGCGCCGACATCAACGACTTCTTCCGGCTCGACAGTGCCTGTGGCGGTGATTGAGACGTAAAGATCACCCTTCTTTACGGTGGCCTCGCGAAAAGAGGGTTTGTGGGCCGCATGGGCGCGCCACTGCCACGCCCCAACCCCGGCCAAAATGGCCAGGATGAGGATTCCCGTCGCCATTAATTTGAGGGAACCGCGCATATTCAATCGACAGTTGTCCTAACCAAGGGTTGATCCCGGTGTTTGCTCCATCGAAGGACGGAATTGGATTTTAGATGTCCCGGCAGCCCTGATTATTCAACCGTTTTTATCACCGCCAACGCCCACGCACCCAAAACCGCCGGCCATAGCGATGGTCCCAATGGCCTCCAATCCAGAACGCTCCGGGACGGGGCGGTCGCGCCCATCTTCCTGGCAGCCAGGCCCATGCACTAATGCACCTGTAACCGCGAAAATTGACCAAAGACAAAATCTCTTTTTCATATCCAATCTCATAGATGCGTCTCGTTCATTTATGTTCAAATGCCCGTTTTTGTATTTAGGTAAACACCCGATAGCGGAATGCTGTTCCTCCATTATAATGGGTTAATATATGAGCAAACATAATCATAAACACAGTAGTGGCGGCACGAGTGCTGTCGCCGAGGATGCAGCCGCCTTGCTGGCCGCCACCGCCGGAGTTCAGGAGAAATCCGTTGAAGAAGCCCGGGACCGCCTGGCTGCGGCCCTGGAAAGCGCCCGCGACACCGTCTTGCGAGTCCGCGACAGAGCCATCGAAAAAGCGAAAGCGACCGACGTCGCCGTTCGTGAAAATCCCTATCAAGCAATCGCCATCTGCCTGGGCATTGGCGCGCTTCTTGGATATATCGTGGGCCGGCGCGGTCGTAATAACGATTGATCCGGGTTCAGGGTTTGTCCCGGTCGGGTAATACCCAAATAGCGCCAACTCTTCCCTGAGCTACTGTTGAAGCAACGAAAGGGAATTATGAAAAACAAAAAAAGTTGGCTCAAGGTTGGCAAAGCCGGGATCGTGTTGGGGGCTTTGATTGTGGGGACGCTGGCTGGACCCGCGGTTTACGCCGACGGCATCCATGCGGATATAACTATTGGAACGCCCAAAGTTGTTGTGGCGCCCGATAATTATGTCTATTACCCGAAGTATGGCGCCTATTACAGCGCGAAACGGCATCAATACTATTACCAGAATCACGGCGCGTGGGTCTGGGGCGCGTCGCCTCCTGGAGTCAGGGGAGACGTGGTCCTTGGTTCACCATCGGTGAAGATGGACTTTCATGATTCGCCCGCGCATCACCATGATGACATTGTTCGGAAGTATCCGAAGGATTGGCACGGCGATCGGAGATAAGCACCGGTAAGAATCACAAACAAAGCCAAATCATGGGCACTGCTCATAGTTTGGCTTTTTGCTGGGTTTTCTTCACTATCGCCGGGTGATCGGGACGATTGAGTTGGTTCTTGGGATTTTGCTCGGGGTCGCGGGGCGTGCGGTTTTGGCTCGCAGGCTGCAAATCGCTTACCCGATTTTGCTGGTGATCGGCGGGCTCGTTCTGGGGTTGATTCCACGGCTTCCGGTTCTTCATCTGAATCCGGACTTGGTTTTTGTCCTGTTTCTGCCTCCGTTATTATAGGCCCTTTTTACTCCCTGGCGGGAATTTCAAGCCAATCTCGCGCCTATCCTGCTGCTCGCCATCGGTTTGGTGCTTTTTACAACTATCGTTGTAGCATGGTTTGCGACTCGATTTATCGGGTTTCCTCTGGCGGGGGGTTTTGTTTTGGGCGCAATTATTTCGCCACCTGATACTGGGAACTTTGGTTTTGCAGGGATTAAGCCTGCCGCCGCTCATTCGGTTGCTGAAGATCAAGGAAGACTTATCGCAGGAGGAAGAAGAGCGGCTGGCGCGGCTTCAAGCCAATGAGGCGGCCATGGCGAGGATTACGGAATTGGCCAAATCGAGGAGGTTTGATGACCGTGTGGTGGGAAGGGTGCGCAGTGAATATGAGGACCGAATTCTGCAATTGACGGCAAATGAGGAGGGGAAAGCCAGACTGAGCCTTTTCACGCCGGAGTATGAGGAACTGTCGAAGGAGGGGCTTGGCGAAGAGCGGCGAACGATTCTCGATCTGCGCAACAAACGGGTGATCAACGATCAGGTTTTGCGCAGGATTCAGCGGGACATCGATTTGTCTGAGGTGCGCTTGCGGCAAAGCGATGGCGAGATGGGGGTATGATCAATTGACGAAAAGATATTGAAAAGCGGGAAGGGGTGGACAACAATGGGTTTTGCGACAAGTCGTCCGGGTCGGGGCGTAGCGTAGCTTGGTAGCGCGTC
>DATAUD010000054.1:0-24126 GCA_036268455.1 Verrucomicrobiia bacterium | reverse complement strand
ATGTAAACCCCCGTTTCCCATGTTTCATGGTCTGCATACTGCCTTTCTGTCTATCGTTAAGGCCGTGAACCATGCAAAAGGCGGTTATTATATTATTATAGTACTAAGCGTTCACTTATTGCCTTCTGCAATGCCCCTGCGATAACTGATTGAATAGCACAGAGCAGGCCAGTACATGTTTTGATCTCGCGGAAGCGGGAAGGGGCCAGATGGTTTGGTTTTTAAACGCCGCTAATGGCCTCAACGCCAATCAGTTAGGCCTTGTTTCGAACGAGCGCCCATCCCCCCGCGCAAAATAATAAAGCAAATAGCGAAATCATACCTCCGGCAACGAATGCCTCGTCCTTGTACAATAAAAGCACTTTATGCCTTCCGGCTGGAACCTCCATAGCTTCAAACGCATAATTGGCGCGCCACAACCGCGCGGGCTGGCCGTCTACTTGGGCAGTCCAATTGTGATAATGGGCCTCGGCAAGGACGAGCATTGCCGGAGCGGGCGTTTCCACGTCAATCGTCTGCCGGGAGGGTGTGAAGTCCTTGGCAACAACCCGGGCGCCCGGTTCGCGGCGCGCCTTCACGTTCGATTGGGCGTCCAATGGCAGATAAACCGACGCGCGAAAATCCCCAGTTCCCGCCGAGATCGCTTTGAAGGTGGTTTCCTCGTCGGCGAAAACCGGTTTTTGTCCTACGCTGACGATTGGGATATAATTGGTTCGCGGCACCCAATCAAAAACCTTGCCTGGAGCGATTGTCTCAGAAACGGACAGAAAATCTTCCAATGTGTCCAATTCCCGGCCACGGCGAGAATCCAGGAGCCAGAGAATTTTATCGCTATCGCGCAAATTCAGCGAAAAAAATCCATCCACTTTGGGAAGTTTGTCCAGCAGGTTGCAATCATCAAAAAACACGACGCGGTCCAGGATATAATTGGTTCGCACATTCGAGGATGGGTTGAAATAAAGCTGCCGCGCGGCGTAAGGGGACATCATTAAACGTGATTCGGAAATATCAGGGACTGGATTCAATTGATCGCTCATTTGGCCGAGTCCGGGCTGATAAGCCGAGGGATCCAAAGTTGGATTTTGCCACGGCATGTGAGTCATGAAGTCGCCCCAGCAAATCACCAGCAGCGGCACGATGCTCCAACCGCGCCACGCGGGCCGTGTGACAAAAACGTACAAAGCGGCAACCGTCAGCGCCAGAAAACCGGCGCGCTCAAGCCCGTTGACCGCCGTCGCCGGCCATGATGCGCTATCCATCGGTCGATGCTTCGTCATCCAAAGCAGGAAGCAGATCAAGATAAGAATCGCCCCCAAGACGAAAATCTCCGCGCGGCGGAATACGGGGCGATCCGCTCGTTTTTCGTAATAGGAAATTGCATACGCCCCCAGGATCGGCATTGTCACCACCACAAGAATTACAAATTTGACCGGGTAACGGAACAAGCCCAGAAACGGCAGCGCGCGCTTTACCCAAAGAAATACGAATCCATTGTTCCCCAAAGCCAGGACGGCGCTCGCCGCCAAAATGCCGCCGAGCAGCCAGATTCGCGCTCTTCGGCCGCGCCACAGGGCCATGACGACGAGAAAAACCACCCCAATGCCCGCATAATACGAAGAGGTCCAATACTGGCCGCGCTGCATGACGATTTGCTGCCACTGCGACGTTTGGAATAATGGAACCAAAAAATTTCCCCAGCCCCATAGCGGCATGGACCAGTCCGAATTGGCGAAATGAGTGTCGCGGTTGGAATGGAGGATGAAATCCCCAAACGGCAGCAATTGGGCGGCGGCCAATCCGCCCGCCAGCAGTCCGATAGTCAGAAAGCGCCGCGCGACCGTCAGGAAACCGGTAGGTCGAATTAAAAGGCGTCCCAGTACGAGCGTGAGAAGTATCAGCCACGTAAACAGAATTTCTTCCGGGCCGCCCGCCAGCAATTCCATTCCCCCGGCCAGCGACGCGAGAAAAAGTTTTCCGCCTCCCACGCTCCAACCTTGCTCGGCCAGCAATATCACCCAAGGCATCCAGGCGTAAGTTGCCAGGTGGCTCGGCCATTGGACGAAATTGAGCGCAAGCCCATTGAAGGCGAAAACCACGCCGGCCACCGCCGCGCCCGCGCGGGAATTTGTCCATCGCGCGGCAAGGCAATACATTCCCATTCCGGCCAAAAAAAGGTGCAACAGGCAGAACACCCCCAACGCCCAGGTCAACGGCAGCATCAGGTAAAACAGAGAAAGCGGATAAAGCGCGAGCGTGTTGAATTGCGCCAGAAACGGCGTGCCGCAGCAGTTGTAAGGATTCCAAAGTGGCCATTCCCGGTGCCAAAAAGATTCCCGCGAAAAGTATGCGATCGGGTAACTGAAAAGTCCGTAGTCCCGCACCGCGAATGTTTTGAATCCAAGAAGGACGTCCCAGAATGGAATCGCGATCATCGCCGCCAGCAGCAAGGCGAATCGGGAAGGGGCCGCCCAATCGCGCCGACCGTCGCCCTGGTTCGCCTCGGCTTCAGGATTCACGTCGGCAAGCCTATCGCTGAGGCAAGGTCGAAAGCAACGCTTCCAAGGTGTATTGGCCAAAGCGGCTTGGGGAACTTAGAATGGCGTTGGGGTCCGGCAAAGGCGACGTCGTGGTAATGTACTGCGCCTCGTAGCCGCGCGCGGCATTGGCAACGCTCTCTTCGCCGGCATCGAAAACTTCGTCAGCCGACCAAAAAATTTGATGGTCCTTATTGACGACCAGCGTCAGTTTCCACCCGACGGCAACCGGTTGATACGGCTGGTAGCGAGTCAGTTGATCAAAAAAGACGGCCTGGCAACCGGTTTCTTCATGCAACCTGTCGAAGAAATCAGGGGGCAATTTTTCATCGGCGCGCCAGCCTCCCTGGCCTGTCCATCGGCGTAATTGTTCGGCGGTGACGACGATCACCTCGAAGCGTTTGGTTTTTTCCAATTCGCCGTGAAGGACCGGTTGCAAACTATCGATGCCCGCCTGGAACGCTTCGGTGGGCAAAAGAGGGGTCATGGGCAGGAGTGCCACCCGTTTGACATCGGGGCTGAGAACATCGAACCTGCGGTAAATATTGGTGGGCTTGTAACGAACTTCAGGGGTCAAATGCGGAATCTTCGTGTTGCACGCGGGTAAAAAAAGAACGAGCGCCAGTCCCGGCAATACGCGGGCCAGCCAGCTCAACCTCTGTGGCAAACGCTCAATCAGCTTTATCATCTCACCTCTGCTATTGTAAGCATCGGCACGATGAGACGCCAGCTTTAGAGGCTAATTTGCGAGCCTACTTCGCCCAGGGCCGTCGAATCTTTCCGGCCCGCCCGCCATAGCCGGAGTACCCAGGCGCACGCGGCGGCCATTCCCAGCCAGCCGATGGCGCGGACCGCGGAGGCGATTTGGGTGTCGTAATTGATGACGTGCCAGCGTCCGAAAATTGTCGCCCAGTCGTGGTCGCCGCCGCCGACAAGAGGCAGTATCCGCGCGCGGGCGTCCGCCATGTAGCGGGCGATGTTCAGCCAGTTTTCAAAAAACCAGATGGCTGAAACAGCGAAGGAGATCGGTTCGCCTTTGCGCCAGAAAAGAAAAGCCAGGACGAGCGGAAAGGTAAGTTGTCCGAGTGTGCCGCCATAAGTTTCCAGGCGCATGCTGAACAGGCCGGCGATTGGATGTCCGGCCTCGTGGAATACCAGATTGGCGGAATCCAGAATGGGGATGAAGCCAGGCTCGGAATTGAAAATCAGGAGCGCAAAAAGGACAATGCCAACGAAAAAGACCGCGGCCTTTTGAGTTGGCACTCTATCCCAATGATGGTCTTTGAAATCATGCACCGGACAAAAAGAAGCATGTCCGGTGCCGCGAACGGGAAAAACGGTAAAATCCCTGAAGATCCCCGAATATTCCTGTTACAGGCTAAAATGGCGTTTGCGGGCGATTACGGACCCGGCTAACCCGATGGCGATCAGGCTGATGGATGAGGGTTCGGGAACGGCGGCAACGTTGAACGTCTGGGCTGAACCGCTAAAAGCCGCTGAACCAGTATAAACCGTCGAAGAATCGGCGGTTCCTTTGTCGCTGTCCGCATAGACGGATGCAGGGGCTTCGGTGCTTACGAATGTGAAGGTGTCCGAGGAACCAGGCTCAAGAGGGGCGGTCGAAGTGTTGTATTCGATGCTTCCGCTGGTGAGGCTTACGCTCCATCCCGCTGGCTCGCCGGTTGAAGTCGGGTTGGATTCAAGGTAAAAGTTCCCCGGCGTCCAATCGAACCAGAAAGTCTCGACGGCGGAGGAACCCGCAGGGTTGTTCAAGGTGATGGTGTAGTCGTAAACGCCGCCGTTTTGGACGCCAGAGATAGTGGAGTTGACGTTTAAAGTGCCTTGGGCCTGGCTTAGTTGAGGATGGCCAATCACACGCACGATGCCCAAGGCAAAAACGCTGGAGATGGTTTTGACGGTCAGTGTCTTTTTCATAAATTATTCGTATTTGTTCGTGTTTTCGACGATTACTCGTCCGTAAGAAGCGCCACCCGGCGAAAGGTTCCCAAAAAAAATCGCGCCCCTTGCGGAAAAAAATATTTCGGGCACAAGTTTCGCTTTGAACGGGGGGGCTGGGGAGTTAAAGTCCGTCCATGCCTCGAAAAGATGCATCAAAATCACAGCCGCACGGGTTGAATGACGTGATCGGCATCGTCCTGGGAGCGGCGGCGTTGCTGCTCCTGGTCGCGTTGCTCTCTTACGATCCGCATGATTCGGCGCTGAATCTGGTTCCTCCCAATAATCCGCCCCGGAATCTTGGGGGCCCGCTCGGAGCGTGGGTGGCGCTGAAACTGTTCCGGGTCTTTGGAATTGGGGCGTTTATGATTCCGGTGCTGCTGTTGCTGTTCGGGCTGGGTTACATTTTTGAGTTTTTGGCGTATTTGCAGCGGCGGTGGGTTTGGGGGGTGGTTTTACTGCTCTGTTGCATGGGGCTGGCGAGCATGTTCGAGCGAGACTTGGGTCTGCTCCAGCGATTGCAAGTGGCTTTGAATGCCCCAAGTGTGGGGGGCTTTGTCGGCCAGTTTCTTTACCGGGACGTGCTGCGTTATGTCGGGAAGGTGGGGGCGACGATTGTCCTGGGCGCGGTTTATGTCATCAGCCTGATTTATTTGACAAATTTCAAGCTTGGGCACTGGTGCCGGCAATTGTGGAGCAACCGGGCGGGCGCGGAACCGGCGGCGAATGATAAGGAACTCGACCGCCGGGCGCGCGATTTGGAAAAGCAGGCCAAGAAATTACAGGAACAACTGGATAAATCCGGCAAAGGACCCGGGAAGGGGACGGAGCCAAGCGGCCTCGGGCCGGATTTGCGGCCCGTACCGGAACCGACGGTGCGCGATCTCAGCGTCCCGCAAACCAAGCCGGGCGACCGCGGCAAAAAGGCAGTTACCGAACTCCCGAAGGAACCCGCGCCGGCTGATGAAGGGATGGTTATTCCGGCGAAGGAAGTCGCGGCGGCCACGACGGCGGATATTTTGGGGAAGGCGGCCGAGCCCGCGGTCCCGCAGGAGGAGCATGTGGTTGCGGCGGAAGGAACCGCGCCTTCGCCCGCTCAATCTGAGGTTGAGCCGGAACCGGTGGCCAGACCGAAGCCCGTTCCGCGAAAACCGAAACCGATTGCCGTGGCGGCGACGCCGAAGATCGGCAATTACCGGTTGCCCCCGCTGGATTTCCTGCAATATCCCGATGCCACAGCGAAGCCGACTGAATCCAAGGAAGAGTTGATGGCCAATGCGCGGCTGATGCAGCAAACGCTGGCGCAATTCGACATCGAGGTGGCGCTGGGGGATATCACGAAGGGGCCGACCATTACGCGATACGAACTGCACCCGGCGCCGGGCGTGAAACTGGAAAAAATCGCGGGCTTGAGCAACAACATCGCCGCCGCGCTGAAAGCGGAGCGGATCAACATTCTAGCGCCCGTGCCGGGAAAAAGCTCGGTGGGCGTCGAGGTGCCGAATCTTATCAAAACCAAAGTGATCATGCGCGACATCTTCGAGTCGGAGGAGTGGCGCACGACCAAAGCGCGGATTCCGCTTTCGCTGGGCAAGGACGTTTACGGGCTGCCTATCGTGGCGGACCTTGCGGAAATGCCGCACTTGCTGATCGCGGGCAGCACAGGGTCGGGAAAATCGGTTTGCATCAATTCGATTATCGCGTCGCTGCTTTATCGGTTTCCGCCGGATCAATTGCGCTTTGTGATGATCGATCCAAAAGTGGTCGAGCTTCAGCAATACAATGCCCTGCCGCATCTGGTTGTGCCGGTTGTCACGGACCCGAAAAAGGTGATCCTGGCCTTGCGCTGGGTGGTCAATGAAATGGAAAAGCGCTACCAGATTTTCGCGAGGGTCGGCGTGCGGAATATTCGGTCTTTCAACGAACGGCCCAAGAACAAGCCGATTCCGAAGTCGGAACCGGAATTGCCGTTGATGTCGCGCAAGGAAAAGGTGGAGGCGAACTCTGACGGGTTTGCGGTGGAGCTGGACGAGGAGATTGTGGTGCCCCGCGATGAGGAGATCGTCATTCCAGATCACCTGAGTTACATCGTTGTTATTATTGACGAACTGGCGGATTTGATGCTGGTGGCGCCGGCGGACGTGGAGATGGCGATTGCGCGCATTACGCAAATGGCGCGCGCGGCGGGGATTCATTGCATCGTCGCCACGCAACGGCCGAGCGTGGATGTCATCACGGGAGTGATCAAGGCGAACATTCCGGCGCGAATCGCGTTTCAGGTGGCGGCGAAGGTGGATTCGCGAACTATTCTTGACGCGATGGGGGCGGACAAGCTTTTGGGGAAGGGAGACATGCTGTATCTGCCGCCGGGCTCGGCGAAGTTGATCCGTGTGCAAGGAGCGCTAATCACGGATTCCGAGTTGCAAAGCATCGTGGATTTCATCGCCAAGCAGGGGAAACCGAGTTACGAAGTGGAAATTCATCAGCAATTGCAAAAGGTCAGTGCGGGAGGAGACGTGGAGGCGGGCGCGAGCGGGGAGGACGAAGACCTGATCCAACAGTGCATCGAGGTGATCCGCAGTGAGCAGAAGGCGAGTGTTTCGCTGATGCAACGCAGGCTGCGCCTTGGCTATACGCGGGCGGCGCGGATCATGGATGAATTGGAGTTGCGGGGAATCGTCGGGCCAAGCAAAGGAGCGGAGCCGCGGGATATTCTGATTGACTTGGATGGAGGAGGGGCGGATGGAAATCCAGCGGGAGGGGAGGCTGCTGCTTAAAGCAGCATAGCTATGGATGACATTGCGCATCGCGCATCGTTGACACTAAAGTCTTGGTATCTTAGACTGGTAGTGTGAATCCAACAATTGCCGCGCCAGTTGACTGGGTAGAGACTGTTGGCAATCTTCGGTTTCCGCTTAAAGCAGATCATCGTCTGTAGGAACTGATGGATCGCAATAACGAAGGGCTTTTGCAGGAATCTGAAATAGCGGAACTGGAAGCGTTGGTTGAATTGAGCGAGCGCATTTCCCTCGTCCGCGCCGAAGCATTGCAGATTCTAGGCAAGCAGCCTTGATGAGCGTCTCTCAAGAGCTGTCACGCGCAGTTCGAAGCCGCGCTCAAGCGCGCTGCCAGTATTGCCTGATGCACGAGAGTTTGCAGGGAACGACCTTCCACATCGAACATGTAATCCCACTGTGCAAGGGCGGAAATTCAGACTTGGAAATCTCGCGATGGCCTGCCCAGGGTGCAATCTTCATAAAGCCGCTAAGATCACGGGGACTGATCCGGCGACCGGCCGGCAGGATTTCTCCCAATGCGGCTTGAAATCCGGCGCCAGCGCGGCAATCTTTCTGTGGCCAGAATCTTAATGTATTATTGACATAGAGTAAAAATTTCCGTGAGAGGAGCGTTTGACTTGTGAAAGTACCGCAAATTCGATTTTCGGGTGAGGGGTTGCCGGCTTCGCGCATCGCGCTGGGGGCATGGCGCCTCGCGGATGGCGGCTTATCACGGGAGGAAATTCGGGCGCTCGTCCATGCGGCGGTTGAGGCGGGGCTTACCACCATCGATCATGCGGATATTTACGGGGGATACACCTGCCAGCGGCTTTTTGGCGACGCGGTCGGGGATGACTCAGCGTTGCGGGAGCGGATGCAGATTGTTACGAAGTGCGGGATCAAATTGATTCCGGCAACAGGGTCAGCCCAGCGAATTAAATATTATGACACGAGCCGGGGGCACATTGTGGCCTCGGTGGAGGAATCTCTCAAGGCGTTGCGGACGGACCGGGTGGAGGTGCTTTTGATTCATCGCTCGGATCCAATGATGGACCCGGATGAGGTTGCAGGAGCATTTGTGGAATTGAAAAGAGCAGGGAAGGTTTTGCATTTCGGGGTTTCCAATTTTACAACTTCGCAATTTGACCTGCTGGCTTCGCGACTGCCGTTTGAGATGGTGACGAATCAATTGCAGTTCTCGGTGTTGCACACCGCGCCGCTTTATGACGGGACGTTTGATCAGTGCATGCGGCTGCGTCTCTCGCCGATGGCGTGGTCGCCGCTGGATGGAGGACGATTGCTGAAATCGCAGGATGAACGACCACGGCGGGTGCGGGAAGCGCTCGAAAGGGTAGGGGAGGAGTTGGGTGGAGCTACGATTGAACAGGTGGCATTGGCTTGGATACTAGCGCATCCCGGGAAGATCATTCCGGTGGTTGGGACGACGAATCGGGAACGGGTTTTGAAGAGTGTGGCGGCGGCGGGGTTGACCCTCTCACGGGAACAGTGGTTTTTTATCCTGGAAGCGTCGGCGGGGGAGCCAGTGCCTTGATGAAGACGTAGTTATTTTTCGCGGCGGCGCCAGGCGCTCTCTCTTTTTGCGGTTTCTTGACGTAATAATTCTTCGGCGGACCAGCCTCGGGATTGGGCGGTTTCCGTCAAATCAAATAATTGGCGGGCCAGAGCGGATTTGCCGGGGCGCGACTTTTTGGCATCGGCTTTCAGAAGACTGGCTTTGCGGGCTTTTTTTATGAGTTTCTCGGCGCGCATCAGCGCGGGCAAATGCCTCGGTATGCCGTCGAATACGGACGGACGGGCATGGCGGGTGCCATGCTTTTCAGCGGCCTTGATTTTTTCCCAGTTGGCCCAAACTTCATCGACGTTCCGGACTTTGACATCGCCAAAGACGTGCGGGTGGCGGCGCACCAGCTTGTCGGTGATGTGACGGGCGACTTGCTCGAAATCAAAGGCGCCGCGCTCGCGGGCGAGTTGGCTGTGAAAGACGACCTGCAAGAGGAGGTCTCCCAGTTCCTCGACCATTTCCTGGTCGTCGCGGGATTCGATGGCGTCGAGGAGTTCATAGACTTCTTCGACGGCGTGAAAACGGAGGGTCATGTGGTCTTGTTCGCGGTCCCAGGGACAACCCTCGGGCGAACGGAGTTTCGCCATGACCTTCAGGAGTCCGCCGAGGGAGGAATTTTTCTTCTTCACAAAATGACGAGGTTGTCGCGATGCACGAGCACTTCTTTCGCCGCGCGCGCCTTTACGGTAGGGGAATCGAAATCACAAATCCCGCGGGCAAATTCGGTGCCGTTCAAATCGCAGATGCGGACGACGTCGCCGGCGGCGAAATCCCCTTCGCAACGCGCGACGCCGGGCGGCAGGAGGCTTTTGCCGTTTTCGCGCAAAGCTTTTTTTGCGCCGTCATCGACAAATAACGCGCCTTTGGAGTGATGAAAGAAGGCGATCCAGCGTTTGCGCCCTGGCAGACGGACGGGCTGGGCGACAAAAATGGTGCCTTCGTCCTTGCCTTCCAGGATATTGGCGAGGACGGCTTTTTTTTTGCCGGAGGCGATGATGAGCGGAATTCCGGCGCGAATGACAATTTTGGCGGCCTGCAGCTTGGAGGCCATTCCACCAACGGCGGTTTCACTCTGGGTCCCTCCTGCCATTTTTTCGATGGTGGAATCAAGGCTTTCGACTGTGGGAATAGTGCGAGGATGGGCTTTGCCGAAATTTTCGATGAGGCCGTCCACAGTCGTCAGAATGACCAACGCGTCGGCTGGCAACAGGCAGGCGACGAGCGCGGAAAGTTTGTCGTTGTCGCCGAATTTCAATTCGGTAAAGGAGACGGCATCGTTTTCATTAATGATCGGGATGATGCCGTGGCGCAGCAACGTGACAAGGGTGTTACGGGCGTTGAGGTGGCGGTCGTGGTCTTCGAGATCGTGATGGGTGAGGAGGACCTGTCCGACGGAAAAGCCCGCGCCGGCAAAAAGTTTTTCGTAAAGGGCCATCAACCGCGGCTGGCCGACTGCGGCGCAGGCTTGCAATTCGGCAAGTTCGGAGGGTCTTTTCTGATGACCCAAAACGCCCATGCCCGCGCCGACCGCGCCGGAGCTGACGACCACGACCTCCTTGCCTTGCGAGCGGATGGCGGCGATTTGAGCGACAAGCTGGCCTATCTGGGCGAGGTCGGGCTGCTTGCGGCTGTCGGTCAATACGCCGGTGCCGAGTTTGACGACGACGCGGCTGACGGTTTTTAGCGAATCACGAGACATGAAAAATCAACGGTGCCAGATGTCGCCTTCGCCGTAGCTGAACCAGCGGGTCATGGTGACTTTTTGTTGGGTGAAGAACTGGACGCCTTCCTTGCCCTGCATGTGAAGATCGCCAAAAAAAGATTCGTCCCAGCCATTGAAGGGAAACCACGCCATTGAGGCGGGCACGCCAATGTTGACGCCGACCATGCCGGCTTTGATCCGATGCCGAAATTCTCGCGCGGCCTTGCCGGAGCGGGTGAAAATCGACGCGCCGTTGCCGTACGGGGAGCGATTGGCAATTTCGATGGCGGCGTCCAAATCAGCGAAGCGCATTACGTTGAGGACCGGGCCGAAAATCTCCTCGCGGGCGACGGTCATGCCGCTTTGCACGTCATCCAAAATTGTCGCGCCGACGAAAAAGCCGTTGGGTTCGTCCGGGACACGGGCGGAACGGCCATCGACGGCGATTTTCGCGCCTTCCTTCGCGCCGGTTTCGATCAATTGTTCGACGCGCTCGCGGTGCTGGCGGGTGATGACGGGCCCCATGCCCGGCTGCGCTTCGCGGTCGGTTGGGCCGACTTTGATGGCCCGCGTAGCCTCGATGATCGAGGGCAAAACGTTGCGCGCGGCATCGCCGATTATGACAGCGGTGGAGCCGGCCATGCAACGTTCGCCGGCGCAGCCGTAGGCGGCTTCGATCACGCCCCGGGTAGAATTTTCAACGTCGGCATCGGGCATGATGAAGACGTAATTTTTCGCGCCGCCGTTGGATTGAACGCGTTTGCCGTGTCGCGTGCCGACTTCAAAAATATGCCTGGCAACGGGCGTGGAGCCGACGAACGAAATCGCTTTGACCTTGGGATGGGTGAGCAGCGCGTCCACGCATTCGCGGCCGCCGTGAACGATATTCAAAACGCCTTTCGGAAGCCCGGCCTCTTCGATCAATTGCACGATGCGGATCGCGGTCAGGGGAACTTTTTCGCTCGGCTTGAGGACGAAGGTATTTCCGCAAACCAGCGCGACCGGATACATCCAAAGAGGAACCATCGCGGGAAAGTTGAACGGAGTAATCCCCACGCAAACGCCGAGCGGCTGGCGAATGGTGTCGCAATCAATGCCGCGAGCGAGGTTTTCAAGGCTTTCGCCCATCAAGAGCGAAGGGATGTTGCAGGCGAATTCGATCATCTCGATGCCGCGTTTGACGTCGCCGCGCGATTCGGCGAGCGTTTTGCCGTGCTCACGAGTGTTGAGGCGTATCAACTCCTCGAAATGGCGCTCGAGCAAGGCCCTGAAATTAAACATGACGCGCGCGCGTTCGACAGCGGGCGTTTCCCACCAGGCGGGAAACGCGGTGGCTGCGGCTTGCACGGCTTCATCGACGTGTTGCGCGCCGCAGAGCGGGGCCTCGGCAATGACAGCGCCGGTGGAAGGATTGAAAACGGGAGTGGTGGCGACGCCGGGAACATCGCGCCATTGGCCGCCAATAAAAACGGGGCATTTTTCCATAAAATTTCAGTCGTCGCAGGAGGTCAGCCGCGAGAAAGGGCGTCGGATTGCTGGACAAACGAATCGCCTCTCCACTCGCCATCGGCGGTGACGACCTTTTTTTGCGCGGCGGCCTTATCGGCGGCTTTGCGCTGGGACTGTCTTTGCACGAGATCAAAGTGGGTGGTGAAATAGGGAAGGCTCTTGCCCTTGAAATCGGCGAGAGTGTTGAATTTGTGGGACTCCATGAAAGCGAGCAATTGGTCTTTCATCTCTTTCACGCTTTCATAACCTAATTTCATCACACCAGTGCAGACTTGAACAGTGTCGGCGCCGACAAGGATAAATTGCGCCGCCGCGCCACCCGTCTCGATTCCGCCGATGCCCGAAAGGGAGCGGCCGGGAAATTCGGCGCGCATCATCGTGGCGATTTCCATGACCATGCGCAACGCGATTGGCTGGACGGCCCGGGAAGAATAACCCCCCGGAGTGCTGTAGCCTTCGACGGTTGGTTCGGGGCGGAGGGTTTCGAGATTGATGCCCATGACGCTGCGGATGGTGTTGATGGCGCTGATGCCCTGGCAACCCGCGCGCAAGGCGGCGCGGCTTGGGTCTTCGATGCGCGTGATGTTCGGCGTCATTTTCGCCCAGACGGGTTTTTTGGCGGCGCTCATCACCCAGCCGCAAACTTCTTTGAGGACGTCGCAATCCTGGCCCATTGCGGAACCCATTTTGCGCTCCGGCAAACCGTGCGGGCAGGAAAAATTACATTCGAAAGCGTCCACGCCGGCGTCCTGGCAGCGTTCAACGATCTCGACCCAGGCGTCCTTGCGATATTCCTCCATGATGGAGGCAATGAGGATGCCGTCGGGAAACATGTCTTTGCATTTCTTGAATTCATCGAGCCAAATTTTGAAGGGGCGGTCGCTGATCAATTCGATGTTTTCCCAGCCGACGACTTCAGCGGGTTGCGCGCCGGCGGCCATCAATTTGGCGTAACGGGGAGTGACGTTGACGACTTTGGACGAATCCAGGCTGACGGTTTTGGCGATGACGGCTCCCCAACCTTCCTTGAAGGCCTTCGCGATGACGTTGAGGTTGGTGCCGGGAGGGCCGGAACCGATCACGAACGGATTCGGAAGCTTGAGTCCATCGACGGTGGTTTCGAGTGTCGGCATAAGTTTTCTTTCCAACTACTGCATCTTCATTCATTATACTGGAAATGGACGAGTATCTGCAAGCCGCCATTGATGAGGCCAGAAAAGGATTGGCCACGGGAGGAATTCCCATCGGATCGGTTTTGGTATGCGACGGGAAAATCCTGGGGCGCGGCCACAATCAGCGTGTGCAAAAGGGAAGCGTGATTCATCACGGGGAAATGAATTGCCTGGAAAACGCGGGACGCCAGCCCGCTTCGGTGTATCGGCGCTGCGTGATTTATACGACGCTTTCACCGTGCCCGATGTGCAGCGGCGCGATTCTTTTGTATGCGATTCCGCGAGTGGTTGTGGGGGAGAATGTGACGTTCATGGGAGCGGAGGAACATTTGCGCGTCAACGGCGTGAAGGTCGAAGTTGTCCAAAACCCGGAGTGCATCGAGATGATGCGCCAGTTCATCGCCAAAAATCCACGGTTGTGGAATGAGGACATCGGGGTCTGACAGGATGGAACGGCCACTCAAACCGCCAATCGACCGGGAATTGCAACGCCGGATTCAGGAGTTGATTCTTTATAAAGGATCCGGGCACAACCAGGACCTTGTTGCGGACATCATTCTCAATGCCCTCAAGTTGTTGACCGATGTGGAAGACCGCGGCGACGTGCGGGTGATTCGGACGGCAGTGCGTGAATTGCGGTACGCGTTCCGGCTTTTCAAACCATACGCGGAGAAACGGAAGGTGACCATTTTCGGATCGGCGCGCATTCGGCTGGAGGAGCCGGAATACCAGCAGGCGGTCGAATTGGGGCGAAGAATGGCGGCCGCGGGCTGGATGATTATCACCGGCGCGGGGCCGGGCATCATGCGCGCGGGGCACGAAGGAGCGGGGTTGGAAAACAGTTTTGGCGCGAGCATTCGCCTGCCGTGGGAGGAGGGGACCAACCCGATCATGCAGGGCGACAAGAAGCTCATCACCTTTAAATATTTTTTCACGCGCAAACTCACGTTTGTCCGTCATGCGGACGCCATTGCGCTTTTCCCGGGTGGATTTGGAACGATGGACGAAGGCTACGAGGCGCTGACCTTGATGCAAACGGGGAAAACGCGGCTGCGTCCGCTGGTATTGATCAATCCGCCAGGCTCGGCCTATTGGCGGACGTGGGACAAGCATCTCCGGGAGCATTTGTTGCGGGCGCAACTCATCAGCCCGCCGGACTTGAATCTTTACTACTTGACCGAAAGCGCGGAGGATGCTGTCAAACATATCGCGCGGTTTTATCGCAATTACCATTCCATGCGGTCCGTCGCGGACCAATTGGTGATCCGCCTCAAACACGCGCCGTCGCCATCAGCGATCCAGGCGTTGAACGAGGATTTCGAGGACATTATCACCGGCGAAAAGATCCACGCCACCGACCCAATGCCGGAAGAACAGGATGAATTGGCGACGTTGACCATGCCGCGAATCGCGTTCGGCTTCAACCGCAAGGATTACGGGCGGTTGCGGCACTTGATCAACGTGTTGAACACGCTGTAGGGGCTACGCCGTCACCATCTCCAGGATGTTGGATGGGTTGCCTTGCGGCGCAAAGCGAAACTCAAAGGAGTTTGTCGGGCCAGTGTTTACCTTTTCGCCCTTTAACAAGCCGTAGATGGCGTGGTCCGCGTAGTGGTCGTGCAGCCATTCGACCCCGCGGAGGACCCCCTCAAGCCTGAAACCGAGTCGTTCGGGAATCCCGCGACTTCGCACGTTCCTGCTGGCGCACTCGATGACAACGCGGTTGAGCTTCAGGGTGTCGAAAGCGTGCGATACAAAGGATCGGCAGGCCGCCGTCATGATGCCACGGCGCTGGTGCGATTCATCCAGCCAGTAACCGAGCCAGGTGGAACGGTTCACCCAGTCAATATTTAAATGGTTGATGACGCCGCAAAGTTTCCCTTCATACCAGACGCCGGCGTGAAACCCGCGATTGTTGGAAAGCTGTTGCAGCCAACTGGTAAGGAGGCGGTCGAGGTCGGCGTTGGAACGGGTCAGATCAATCCACGGATGCCACGGGCGCAAATGCTTGCGATTGGCATCCATCAATTTGAAAAGCTCCGCGCTGTGCAGGTGTTGAATCAGCCTCAGCTCAATTTGCTCATTAACCTTGTGAGAAAACATGGCTCATCCGGGCATTTCGCCCCTCACCATGGTATCGGCGACTGCTCGAATGAACTTTAGCGTGGGGTTTCTATCGAAACTCTTCCCGGAAGATTTTCCAACGCGTCAGGTCGAGCTTTTTCTCGCCGGAATCGAGATGGCGGATGTCCGCGATGATCTCGGGAACGGTTCCGTAGATTTGGTCGGCGGGCAACGTGCCAAAGATCCAAAAGGGGCATGCCTGCCTGCCCTCGGAGACGACAAGGAAAATCGGCTTTTTCATTCGATTGGCCCAAAAGACCTCTTCCGCCGTTCCCCAGGACGCCGTTTTGGCGGAAATCACCGCGATAATGAAATCCGACCGGTCCACCAGACTGAGGTCTTCCACGCGGATTTTTCGCATGATTTTTGAAAGGTCGTCGAAACGGCTTTCCTCGCGCAATTTGGCAAGGCGGGACATGTGTTCGCGATCTTCGTTCACGGAGTCCATGAACGGCTTTTTGAGTGGGTCGAAAAAAATGATCCCGGTGTCGGCCAGTTCAGTTTTGACCTGGTCGCGCCAGGAATGCGGAGCGTTGCTGTTCTCGATGTTTCCGGCGAGATAACATTTGGTGCGATTCAAGACATGTCTGTTCATTGCGCGGAAAAAAAAGACGATTCGGGCAGCAGACGCCAAGGAGGTGGGGGTGGGGAACCCCGCTGAAGAAACGTACCGCTACCCGAATCAAATCCGTCGCCCATCGTAGAGAGTCGGCCAAAGTTGTCAACCTTAAAACAGACCCTTGAACGAGGAAAAAAGCCCCGCGATTGTAAGGGAAAACCTCGCACGATAAACCCTTTGAAAACATTGCGTTTATTGGCCACTCAAGCGCGCGCCCCATCCAATGATGATGGTGGAAAGTACCAGTGTGGCAATTCCAATGGCGATCAAAGTGTGCGCTTTTGCGCTTGCTCCCTTCCATTCGTGCAATATCCAACCCCAGATGGTGCTGAAAATAATGATGCTCCCCATATGCAACGTCCACGACACAAAGCTATATTTGCCCATTTGCGTTTCTCCCATCGAATAAAAGAAAAACTGGAAATACCAGGTGGTCCCTGCCAGGGCGGAAAAAAAATAATTGCGGAGCTTGGGAATTCTCAGGTCCGTTGAATTTTCGACTGGCGCTCCACCTTCCGTGGCATGTTCGGGACGCGCCTCTGATGCGAGGTATTGGTAACCGGTCCGGTTCTTTAGGTTCAGCAAAACGCACCAAACCACGTTCGTTGTGAAGCCGCCCAAAAGCACGACGATCAGCCGCGGAAGCGTATGCCAAAGGACGGGCGTGCCCGCGCGCAACGAGGCGTCGGTAATGGGTTGAGCCGCTGTCAGGGCAAAAGAAAAGCAGGCGCTCATAATACCTGAAAAAGTCGCCACGAGAATGCCCTTGGGAAAATTAAATTCCTTTATGACCTTCTTTTTTTCCTCTTCGGGCATTTCTTTTTCCTTCGTAAATCCAGCCAGCGCCGCAATGCCGATGCCAAGAAGACACACGGCGACCCCCGCCAAAGTCACTTTTCCGCCAGTAGTCCCGGCAATCTGAACGATTGTCTGAGGCACCGGAACTCCCGGCACGAAGACTTTAAAAATAGGCGGCAGCAATGTCCCCAACGCCGCGCAGTAACCCAAAGCCACTCCCATCCCCAGCGACATTCCCAGGTAGCGCACCGCCAATCCGAACGTCAGCCCTCCAAACCCCCAAAGAATGCCAAAGAGATAAGTCCACCCTAACGTGCTTATCGATTGCTGGCGCAGCACGCCGAGCAAATCGTTGGTGAGAAGAGCAGCCAGAATCCAAGGACAAATGATCCACGAGAAAAACCCTCCCACCAGCCAGTAAGTCTCCCACGACCATTTTTTGACCCCTTTGAACGGCACATAGAAACTGCCGGACGCCAGGCCGCCGAGCCAGTGAAAGAACACTCCGAGAAAAGGATTTCCCATAATTTTTGAAAGGTCTTATTTTCGTTTTGACAAAACTTCTTTTTCGTAACGTTTGACTTCCGCCAGCCATTCTAACTCTCCCGGCGCTCCCTGCCGTTCGCAGTACATCTCCCAAACCGCCCCGCAAGGCAGCGTTTTCGCCGCTTCCAGCAGCGCCAGCCTCGACGTGAAATCTCCCGATGCTTCCGCCTCCCGCAATTTTCCAATCGGCTCCAGCAGCGCCATCAATAACGCTTTTATCATGCTCCGCGCCCCGATCGTCCATGCGGCCACCCGATTGATGCTGGCGTCGAAATAATCCAATCCGATGTGCGTGCGCCCGAGAAAATCCCCGCGCGCCAACTCCTGCGCAATCGCCTCCAATTCGTTGCTCAAAATCACGACATGATCGCTGTCCCACCGCACGCCCCGGCTGACGTGCAACAGGATTTCGTCGAGCGACGAAAAAACCGCCGAAATCTTGTCCGCGATGGTCTCGGTGGGATGAAAATGCCCCGCGTCCAGGCAGAGCAGTTTTTTGTTCCGCACCGCGTAACCGAGGTAAAACTCATGCGAGCCGACGACGTAACTTTCCGAGCCAAGGCCGAATAATTTCGGTTCGACGGCATCCAAGTTGTGCTGCGAATTGATGGGAACCGCAAAAATGGTGTCCAGCGATTCCGCCAGCCGTTCGCGCGGCCCCTTGCGGTCCACCGGCGTGTCCTTGAATCCGTCCGGAATCCAAATATTCGTGACACACGTCGTGCCGAGAGCCTTGCCCATCGCCGCTCCGATTTTCCGGCAGGCGATTCCGTGCTCGACCCAGAATTGGCGGATCGCCTTGTCGCGATGCGCCAGCGTGAAACCATCCGCCGCCTTCGGGTGCGAGAAATAAGTCGGATTAAAATCCAGCCCCAGTTTTTGCGCCTTCGCCCAATCGATCCACCCGCGAAAATGCGCCGCCGTCAACTCATTGCGTTCAACGCGCTGTCCATCCGTCTCCGCGTAAAACGCGTGCAGATTCAGCCGGTGCTTTCCCGGCAAGAGCGAGTAAGTCTTCTCGAGATCGCGCCGCAATTCATCCGGCGTCCGCGCCTTTCCCGGGTAATTCCCGGTCACCGCGAGGCCGCCGTCCAATTCGCCGCCGGAATTCTCAAAGCCGCCGACATCGTCCCCCTGCCAGCAGTGAAGTGAAATCGGGATGTTGGAGAGACGTTCGAGCGCCTTTTCCGTATCGACGCCCGATTGCGCGAAAATCTCCATGGCCAGAGTGTATCCGGCCTGAATGCGTTTAGTTGACGCCATAATATTTGGTGCGCATAAAAATCAAAGGTCGGCCCTCAAAGCGCAAGAGCAAAAATTGGCGATGGAGCAGGGGATGGCATTGTCTTTTCCGAATAAATCGGGCAAATATAATGTGAGAGTGCAAATCAGGAAGGTATTATTGTGGCTTTCGACCATGATTCCCATGCTGGCGCAGGCCGCGGGGAATAATTTCCAAATCACCGCCCTCAATCCCAACGGGCAAATATCCTGGACGAATGCTTTCACCAGTGGAGTCTGCACGGTCGAAGTCGCTCCCCAGCTCAACGGCGGCAACGGTCATGTGTCATGGGCTCCGCTGCAAAATTATTTCACCACAAATTCCGGCGGATCCGGCGCCGTTGCGCCTTTGCCCGGCAATGATTTTTTCCGTCTGCGGGCGGTGAATATTTCCACCAATACGCCCCAGGCCTTCACAAATCTGGCGCAGTCCTACGGCCTCTTGCGCACCATCGCGGGCAGCGGGGCTGACGCCGGAAAGGACGGCGTAAACTACTGGCAGCCGAGCTTTGAGGGCGGTTACGCGACCAACGCCGCGCTTTCCCGCCCGCATTTCGCGATGGAAGATAACGCCGGCAACGTCTTTATTGTGGACAAAGACAGCGACTCCGTCCTGAAAGTGACGCCGGATGGCCGTATTCACACCGTCGCCGGCACGCACGCCGTTGGCAATGGGCCGGACACCCCCGCCATCGCCACCAACGTCGCGATGAATTTGCCCAACGGCTTGTGGGTTCGTGGCGACGGCATCGCCTATGTGCTTGATACCGGCAACGGCAAAGTCCGCCGCCTCGATACCAACGGCATGATGATAACGTTGTTTACAGACAGCAACGGCGTCAACGGAGGACGCGGCTTGTGGGTGCGGAATGACGAAACGCTCATCTACTACGCGTCCGGAAATGATTTAAGGCAATGGACGCCCGGAGGCGGCGTATCGAACCTGAACAAACAATTCAACGACCTCGGCAACATCATTCTCAGCGGAACGAACATCATCGCCACCGACCGCGGCGACAACACCGTCTGGCAAGTCGCCACCAACAACGGCGCCCGCAAGCTCCTGTTTGGCAACGGGGAGACGGCCCTCGTCGTGGACGATACAAGTGCCGCCACTAACAGTCTTTACGGCGTCCGAGGCGTATGGCAACCGCCGATTGGCGGATATTTTTTGGCGACCGACTACGGCGCGCAATTTCTCTATGTGGACATAACCGGGGTCATCCATATTTTCGTCAACGGCTTCGACGACGATCATTCTGGCGACGGCCAATGGTTTTACACCCCCGGCTACAAATTCGGCCAACTGCGATCTGTCTCCATGGACAACCAGGGCAACCTGATCATCGTCGAAAACGACATCGGCTACGTCCGCCGCATCGACTTCCAACGGTTATCCCCATAGCGACCTCCTGGCTTGGAATCTGGAACTCAAAAACTCAGGAAAAGAATTGAAGACGAAGTTCCAAATCAATCCCCGTCGCTTCGTTTCATCAATTGCTTGATGAATTGACGGCTGGCGATGACGGATCCGATTTTAGGCCCACGCTATTTACCGTAATGACAGCGTAACTGTCCTTCCCGCCCGGCTTGGCCGAAGTATCCGTGTACTTCATCTCCGGAATCGGTTGGCTCGGCGTGTCGTGGTACGTCATGGACTGAAATAATGGCCGGCCAAATTTTCCAACCGGCTTCTCCGGCGCCTCCGCCAATTCCACTCCATTGCGCAGAATGATGAAATTACGAATGCCGCTCTCAAAATCCGCTTCCGCCTCCCACGCGATTTCGATCCCGTGATCGCTTTGGGCCGCCTTGACATTGAACGGCGCGGGTGGAGGCGTCTTGTCGCTCACCGCCCCGGTCTTGACATACTCCGCCCAGGCTTTGGCTATCTCCTCGTTCGGTAGCCAGACGGCAATATTCGGATTTCCTTTATAGTCAGCGGCGCGCACCGGATTCGCGCTCAACAATGGCGCCAGCCACGCTTGGCTCATGTCCATCGGCTTGAGAGTTTGTGTTGCGTCATCGCGGTTGGGAAGACGTTTGGCCAGGCAGGCGTCAATAAACGGAATGGCCAGATACCGGCTGTCTCCACACTCGTGAGCCGTCCGGGGATCCGGCGCAAAACCAATCGGCGCGCCATTGAGGCGATATTCCAGAAAAGTCGCCATCACGCCATAGAAGGTCGGCCTTCCAGCTTCTTTCACGCCGGAGTTGCACATCGTTGGAATCCCATAAACGGCTGCCGGCACTTCGGGCTGCGGAAATTCCGGCCGTCCCCGAAACATCGCCGCCGTGCCGGACCTCAGCCACATCGCGACCACGCGATCCGGGTGCAGGCACGCCATCACATTTGCCCAGATGCCGCCGCCGGAATGCCCCCACAACACCCACGGCGCTTTCGCGATCTCCGGATGGCCGGACTTGGCGCTGAAATCGTCCAGCGCCCGCAAGAACGTCTTTTCCGACCCGTGCCTCGGATCGAACCACTCCTCCGAGCCTCCCGGCGTCATGTCCGTTTTCTCGTTTGTGACGTGATAGGACGACGCGAACAGCGCGCAATCCCACTTCTGTGCCAGTGCTTGCCAGTGCAAATCGTACGCCGCCGTGCTCCCTTCAATCGACGCTGTCGTCCCGGCGCCATGCTGATGGACAATGATCCCCCGCAGCTTTGGCGCACCATCGGGTATCCAAAGCATATAGGTGACAGGGGTTTGCAGTTCGTTCGTGTCGCTGGAGGCCGCATAATCGATCTTCAAGTACGATCCGGCCCCCCGAACCTTCGGGAAAAAGCTCAGGACCACGATGGCCGCCACAACGTAACAAGTTTTAAGGCGCTGGGTATTCATTGATGTGCGCAAGCGTCTCATGAATTTCGGCCGCGGAACATCCTCGAAATCGGGGATGACCTTCCCGAGCGGCAAGAATCTCCGCTGGCGGGCCTTATCACAGGTCATTTTCGACGTGTTGGCTCCCACTCATGGGCGGATTGTGGGAAGAAGGGGCAAAAATAGCCCGTGGCATATGTTCTGCTAAACCACCTGACGAATTAATTTTTATGAACACCTTGGATTTGCCGGCGCCTGTTGAATTGCGTCCTACCCCCGCTTCAGCCCTGAAGCCCGCCAAAGATCACCGTTCGGCCGCCGAGAAAAAGTGCATTTTTCCAACGACTCTGGCCAACTTTCGCGAACTGATCATGGGCGTCCTGCAAACGGCCGGCGTGGCGACCATCGTTGAGGTCGGTTCCGAGCACGGCGAGTTTACGGAAGTCTTATGTTCTCACGCGCAAAGGCAGGGCGGACGTTTGATTAGTATTGACCCCGCGCCCCAATCCGCCGCCTTGGATTTCATTCAAACCCATGATGGGCAGTCCTATTTCCAATTTTTGCAAAAGACCAGCCATGAAGCGTTGCCGGGCCTGCGGGCGGACGCCTATATCGTCGATGGCGATCACAATTATTACACCGTCCGCCGGGAACTGGAGTTGATCGAGGCCGGCTTCGGCGCGTCCCCGTTTTTGGCGATCATGCATGATGTCTGCTGGCCCTGCGGGCGTCGTGACGGCTACTATAATCCCTCCGCCATACCGGCAGAGCATCGGCACGACTATTCGGACAAAGGCGCCATTGCGCCCGGAGTTGCCGGACTGGCCGAGAGCGGCCTGCTTCTGACAAGCGTCATGCCATTCGCCGTGGAAGAAGGCGGCCCGGCAAACGGCGTGCGCACCGCCACCGAAGACTTTCTGGCCGGTCGCCCGAATCTTGAATTTGCCATTATCCCGGCGATGCTCGGCTTGGGCATCCTCTACGACCGCACCGCGCCATGGGCCGAAGCGCTGTCCAAATTGTTGGCTCCCTTTGCATCCAATCCGTTATTGGAGCGGCTGGAAGCAAATCGTCTGCAACTCTTTTTAAGAGTCCTTGACCTCGAGAAGAAACTGGCCGCGCATTCGGCAACACTCGCCGCGCAAGGTCTCATCAAACAACCAGTCTCTCCCCAAGCCCAACGCGCGCTTGCCGAGGCATATCTTGCCGAGCGGCAATGGGCCGAGGCAGGCGCGTTGTTCCAATCTTTGGTTCATCATTTTCCTGACGACCTCAAACTCTGGCAAGGACATCTGGAATGCGCGCGCCGACGCAACCACCGCACCCACGCCAAATTGATCTTCAACGACGCCGTGCGCCTCCATCCCGAATGGGCAACGGCTCTCAAATCCGAAACCGTCCCAAAATCCACTTAACCGTCCCCCCACAAACCTATTAATTCTTGCCGGAGTCAGCGGAAAATTTCCGCAGTCTCCGTCAAATGTGGGGGCGCCGTCGGTCCGGTTGAAAAACGGAGCGGAGTCGCATAACGGAGCGGTCCTTAATTTTCGGAGCGGAGCGATTCGCGGAGATTTTCAATCGGTCTGACGGATCGGTGATTGAAATGCAGCTTGGTTACTTTAACGCTTTTGCCGGCACATCCTTCACAAACTGCGGAATTTCCAAACCCGCGTTGGCCGCGTCAGTTTTTAGCTTGTCATATTGCGCGACTTCCTAACCCTGCCACACAAGGTCAATCCGCCGGATTTGGCGCATCGCCACATGATTGTATTTTTCTGGGAAAGCCTAGGAGCACGACAGGCAGATGTTCTTGTCCTTCGTGCTTTTCCAATTCTCGCAATGCTCGCAGGACCATGATTTCGCGCGGTTCGCGGACCCACAGAGCAGCATGAAGTCTTCAGTTTTGAGTTCGTCAGCCTCGCCGGCCACCTCATAGGACACGCGATGGTCAATCTGCAAATTGGCCGCGTCCATCTTTTCTAAATAAATGAAGCACTGGCAGCCATACTTCGCAATGAGCTGATCCTTGATCTCCTTTGAAAGGCCCGTGCGCCCGCTGAACCGCCCGAATTGTTTCTTGGTCGGATCGGAAAATCGGTAGGCAGCAATCTTCCGGCCATTGGCGGCCTCGACCCGGAAGGTTTCAAGCTGAATGCCCAACTCCCGAACATCCCGCGCCACTCGCGGCGGATGATCGTAACCGTATTTGTTCTTCAACTCTTCCGTCGTGATGTAGCCGTGCTTGAGAATGTGATCAATCACCGTCTTCGGACGCTTGCCTGATACGCAGGCGCACAGTTCAAGGAATTCTTTTGGGTATTTTGGCTTTGCCATAAGGGACGGGTTTTTCCATCAATTGCATCTGCTCGTTCTGCCGGTGCCGATGCATCGTAGGAACAACTTCCAATTCCTCCGCCAAAGCCCGCGACAGATACAGCGATTCCACCGTCATTTCATCCCGGCCCAGCAAGGTGGCCTGCGAGGAACGCCCGGCTTCAATTTGCACCAGCGTCAGTTGTAGCTTGGCCGGCAGCGGCTTGCCATAGCTGCGATTACCTAGTGTAGTGTCCCATAAATAGCTAGCCATTCGTTGCGCCCAATTTGGCCTGTGGCGAGGCGCGACGAAGGAGCATCCCCGCGTGGGGCTGTGACTGAGAAGCAACGAAGCCACAGGCCAAATTGGGCGCAACCCGAAGGG
>DATAUD010000053.1:0-59790 GCA_036268455.1 Verrucomicrobiia bacterium | reverse complement strand
TTTGCCTTGATTCCAAATACGGGGGGGCCAGAATGCCAAACTGAACCTCAAGACGCGGACAGCCGCTTTGCCATGATTCCAAATACGGGGGGGGCAGAATAGGTGGCGGTAACCCGCTTGCAAAGCGCGGGTTACCACAATTGTATCTGTTCAGGTAATTCCTCCGCTTCCACCTCGGAAGCGGGGGAACCTTGAATAACATGAGACCGTTCCCACTGCGCCCGCGTCACAAAAATAGCCCGAACATTCCCTTCCGGCGGCAAGTTTTTCTTCAGCCTGTCAATGTGCGTTTCCTGCCGCGCAAACGAAACGCACGCACGCGCATAAACGCTGAACTGGATCATCTGATAGCCGTCATCAATCAAATAGTTGCGGAAATCAGTCGCTTGCTTGCGCTGCTTTTTTGTTCCGACGGGAAGATCGAATGCGACAATCAACCAGCCCATTTTGAATTTTTCGGTGTCCACGGTTTATAATATCGCGGCTGGTTTTCAATGACGGCCCGCCGAAATCCACGCACGACGCCTTCAATGACGCCTTGAATTTCCAGCGTGAATTGCAGGTAATCCACCCGCTCCAGCGGAAAGCCAGTCACCCATTTGCGAAACTCCTTCGTCACTTCCCATTCCTTGCTCTCCGGATGTTCCTTCGCCCATTGAATGACCCGCCAATCCACGCACGGTCGGAATGGTTCCATCAAATCGTACGCCAGCGGAGTGCTTCGCTCCCGCGGGACATGAGAAATTCCAAAAGTCGGATCAAGCCCCACGCCAAACAATTTCTGCAGGACGGTCGAGAGCAGTACGGCATAACCGTAGTTCAGCAAATTATTAAGCCCGCCCTTCCCCCGGTCCCTGATAAACTCCTCGTCATTCATGCTGCGTCCAAGAATTTGCCAGAACGCCTTGGCGCAGATCGCCTCTTTGTGAAGCTTCTTACCCATCGCCGTTTCACGAAACGAAGCCAGCCGCCCGTCCCCAGGAGCAATGTGTTCCGCCAGCGAATATTGGTTCTGACATTTGGCATCGACAGTCTTTTGCCAAAGATGACTTCGAGTATTGGCGCTCAGCGACAAGATCGCGCGGGAAAGAAGGGTATCCGTCGAACGATTCGCCGGCAAAACAAGGCTGACCGGCTTGAACGATTCACAAATGATCAAGGCGACGCCATGTTTGGCCGCCTCAAGAAAAAGCTGGCTATGAATGGACGCCGAGAAACTCGTGATAATAATCGACGCGACATCCTCCAGCGGAAGTTTGCGTTCACCTTCCGCCGTCTTGCAAGTTAACTGGCCGTCTTTACAACTGATCGAGCATTGCGGCGAATCTATGCTGACGATGTGGTAGGACATACCGCAATTCCAGTAAGCGGTGTCTTTATCACTTCAAGCCCATCCTGAATCAGGGTAGCCAACCGGACGTTTATTTTGTGGCCTTCCGTTTTATTTTTGAGCCGCACAACATCCGGCGAACCTATGTCTAACGCCATCCCTGCCGCGTTATTCTTGGCCGAGAAAACCTTCCAGACGCCCTTAAAATTCTTACCGTTTGGAACTCGGATGATCTGTCCGTTTCGGATAATGCGCGGCGTCTTGCCTCCGTTAAGATTCTTGAGTTCTTGCAACCTGGGCCAAACCTTGTGAAACGGAACGATGGTCGGCTTAGGCTCCAACGCGACGCCAAAATTATCAGGAATGACTAAGACTCCTTTATTCTTGGCGAGTTTTCCCGGACCGTTCGTGGGACTGAGGCCCAGGAGTTTTCCTGGTTTCTCCTCGGTTACTTTTTCCGGGCGTGAGCCATCAGGCTGCCGGATACGCTGGCGCAACACGGCTTCTCCGCTTTTGACCGCAACAACGCGCCACGTATTCTGTTCAACGCGTAAACCGTCCATCCGCGCCGGAATGTGCTGCACTACTCGCTTCTCGGCGAGCCGCTGACGAATTTGCTCCTTGATCCTGTCATCGAGGTCTCGCATTTCAAATCGCTTTTCGGGGGTAAAGGCAAAAACTCCCAACGTCATAAGCTCCCGCTTTTCAGCCTCGTTGAGATTTCGTTTCACAATGAGTTCCCAAATGTGGCCACTATTTGGAATGAAATGAGAAGCAAGCCCGAGCAAGCACGCGTCCAAGGCATGATGCAAATGTGTTATATTGCGAATCTCGGTTTTCGTTCTGATCTCACCGTTTTCATCCCGCACTTCCGGGTTGGCAAGAGCCAAACAGCCAAGAACTTTCCACGCCTTCCGCACCGCTCCGGTAACAGACCCAGGGAGCGAGACAATGACCGGCTTCTTCGCGCAATCGGCAAAGATTTTTCTTAGAGCCTGTGCACCTAGGCGGACTAGCTGCGACGTTTGGGTCAGGTCACGCGGGGTGAACTCCTTTTCCTCGTATTTTGGTAAAAGTAACAATTCTTTGCGCTTTTTCTTGCGACGTTTGTCATCTTCGTGGCCTCTATAGGCTTCCAGCCCATCGACAAACTCACGGTAACGCGTCAGACTCATAATCGAAAGATTCGGAAGGTTGGGAACGGCCTTGCCTTGTTCATCAGAAACGAACTGCCAGGCGGTGCGATTTCCTTTCCATTTGTTGATTTCCGAAAAGGTCATAACGAGAGAATCAAGACCATCCGAAGCTCGTTGCGATCGGGGAACAATATGATCCTTGTCAACATAGTTGCGGTTGAGCAGGTGTTTAGGCTCGTACAGATGCCCGGTGTAAGGACACCTCCAGCCCAAGTCTTCCGCGACGCGTGCCTTACGTATCAGACCAGCGGTAATCGCTTGTCGGACATGTTCCTCGGCGAATGCTTTTTCCAATTTTTCGGCAACAGCATGGTGGTTGGCAATGCGTCGTCCCAAATCCTGCGCTTTTTCCTTAGCCGTCTTCCCTGACATATCCCGAAGGTCCCGATTAACTTCAATGGTAATCCGAGCGACACGGTTTTTATTATCACCAGCATATTCCTTGATCATGTCTGCAAGCAGTCGTTCCAAAATCAGAAGACGATGACGCACAAGGTGGTTATTGGTTTGATCGGCAATGGAGCGATTCAGTTGCGCCTCTCTCATCTGGTCCGTGATAAACAAACATCCGCCTTCCTCTTTCGGATGTGGCTTTCCCGCAAGCACATCGTCATAGGCTTGTTTCAGAAGAGGCCTCGCAAAGGCGGCGCGCCCAACTAATTTGAGCGGCTTGGATGGGAAATGTCGCTGTAGCAATACTTCCCGCGTGATTTGCGAATCCTTTTTCTTGCTCTTGCTATTATGCGCATCGACCTGCCTTTCTAATTCCGTGTCAAATGCGCTGGAATCACCAAGCGCCTCCAATTGCCTGCGAATCTCCACAAGCGTGAAGACTTTCCCACGTCGCCACTGGCCGCGCAGCCGTTTTTGCAAGCGCTCAGGCAACAGTTCCCAAAATGGCTGCAACTCGTCTGATGTGACGAGCCTCTGAATCGCGTCAAACAGCAGCGCTTCCTTGGCGTCCGGGTGAATGAGCATTGTGTCCAGATTGTCTCGCTGGCAACTGGTGAGATTGCGGACTGTATCTTTCAATTCTTTCGGCGTGAGATAACCACGCTCGCGCATCCGCTTGTCTAATGCTCGCCGATGATCCGCGTTCAGCGGTTGAAGTTCGCGATCTCCACCATTGCCAACCCGGATATTTGCCAATTGCATCGCCCAGCGGAAACCAAAGAACTCGGGGCAATTACGCGACGGCACTTTCTGCCCGCTTTTCGGACATATTGAAATGATGCGATTGTCAAATCGCGGCACTAACTGGCCGAAAAGCAAGCCGCCTTCATAACGCTTAGGCAACCTCAAGTCGGGGCAGGCAATCGTTCGCCAATCCAGAATGAGTGTTTTTTCAAAATTGGCATCCACCTTGTTGAGCTTGCTTAAGCAGGTCCGCAAAATCTTGCAAACTTCAGCTTCGACTATCTCACGAGGAAATGCCGCGTTAAGGCCCTTGAACCGTTTCATCGAAGATTTTGTTTTGCCGAGCGGATCCACGCCGAGTTCCCGGCAGAAAGTCTCCGCCATGCTCCGGACACCATGCTTGGCCATGAGTGTACGGGCGTTTGCCTCCTTCTCTGAATCTTCTTTTTGCGCCTCAGCCTCAGCCTCTGCCGCGCTCCAACGCCGGTTTCCATCATAACCACGATTGTGCGCGTACCAGCGCAACACATCCCAAAGCTCCAGCCATGTCAACGGCTTTTCACTTTGAAGTGTTCGCGCTGCAAGTTTCCACGGCCACGCGCAGCCTGGTCGGTTCAGTTCATCGTCCGTCAAAACACCTAGATGCTTCAAAAGCATTTTTATCCGCCCAATCCGTTGTTTCGTCGAACGAATATGTCGGCGCTGACGTCGATACGCCCGTCGTGAACTGGCGAGACAATCATCGGCGCGAAAAACAACTGCCCCACAACCCGTAATGTCCACTTGGCCTCCCTTGACTAAAACGGCCCAACCGACGGAGGAATGCCCGACGTCGAAGGCGAGTTCGATATCTCGCGTTTTCATAATAATAAAGGCAAAAGATAGCCGGCGACCGAAATCGCCGGCTGGAATCTAAGGCAAAGCAAATGACCTACATTAATGTTCTTGGCATTAATACCTAGCGTAAGGCAGTTCATTTGATCAGTTAAAATGGAGAACCGGTTTTTTTAAATCGGTTAGAACCGACGAGCTCAAACCGGCTCCCATCGTTAACGGGGATCAGAATGTCAGACCGATTCATATTTGCAAGTTATTTTTTACTATAAATGACCTACGTTCAAAAATATAATTTGTCGTGTCCCGATTTTTCTTGATTTTCGTCTCTCAGCTCGTTACGCATAGCACCGTCTTAATGGAATCAAGACAAAGTTAGATAACGCAAACTGGTTCCCTATCCGCCATGCGGATACACCTGTCTAAAAGCGTTTCTAAAACCTGGCCGGATTAACTCCGGTCGGGTTTTTTTTCGGATAATGCGCTATCAATAGCCACGGCAGCGCGTCCTGTCAAGCGATTTCTCCATAAAAACCTTTGTCCGAAAAATACATACGAGCGGCTTAAGCGAACCCCCACCTGTGTCCTCTCCCGCAAGGAGAGGAGGAAAGCCTTTTTTCTTAAAGGTGTTGACGAATTTGCCCGATTCCGGCATAAGGGAAAACCGGTGAAAGGTCTCGTTCTCCCACTTTGTATTTGGCTGGCCAGCGGAGTCGCTTGTTTCAAGGCCGCCGCTGAGGTCGTCTGCGCACGGAGTTCTTCCGGGCAATTCGTCGCGCGGGAGTTTCAACTCGGGGGAGTGCCCGCGGCCGCCGGGGCCATCCGGCGTGACTCACCCGATAACAAAGGGTTCCTGCTGGTGCCCCGGCCCACCGTTGCCGGCGAGGATGATTCGAAAATCGTTTTGGACCCGTCGGTCCTCGTCGTTTCCTGCGAGCGGCTCAAGAACCTCTTTCTCATCGAACTGGGCTTGGATGACCAATGGCAAGGCACCGTCAATTTGCTGATCGACTCCGCCTCAAAGAAGGAAAAGCGGCCGCACCTGGCCGCCCTTTATCATCCAGACGGATGGAGCTACAGCCTCGAATTGCCCAAGTCGATCGATCCTCAACTCCTGGTCAGGGCGTTGCTGCAAACGCTCTTTCTCGAATTGGCAAATCGCAACGCCGGCTCTCAATGCGCCGAAATCCCCACCTGGCTGGTGGAAGGAATGGGCGCGCAGTTGAAGGCTTTTAACTTTCCCACTTATATTCTCCGCCCCAGCGCGCAACTGGACGGCAACAGGGTGAAACTCGAGGGTCTCGACATGATCCGAAGCGAGTTCAGCCATCACGCGCCTTTGAGTTTTCAGGAGTTGAGCTGGCCGAAGGATTCCGACAGGACCGGCGAAGGGCTCGAACTGTATCGGACTTGCGCGCAATTGTTCCTCGAACAGTTGCTTCAATTTAACGATGGAAAAGTTCTATTGGCAAAAATGATTCGTGAATTGCCCGAACACCTGAATTGGCAGACCGCGTTTCTTTCCGCCTTCCGGCCGCATTTTAACCAATTGCTGGACGTCGAAAAATGGTGGGGCTTGAGCTGCGTCGATTTTACAAAGGAGGATTTGGCGGAGCCGTTGACGGCGGAAAATACCTGGAAGGAATTGCAGGACGCGCTGGACGTGCCGGTGCAGGTGCATTTTGAGGCGAAACAGATGCCTGTGGAGGCCAAAATCACTTTGCAGGAAGTCATCACGAAATGGCAGCCCGGCGATGCCTTTCCAGCGCTCTATCGGGCCGTTGACCAGTTGAAATTCCTGCATTTGCGGGCTTCGCCCGAGTTTCGGCCCGTGGTGGATCAATATCTAAAAATATTGGCCGATTACCTTAACATCGACCGAGGTCCAAATCTGGAGTGGACCTTGGGAAAAAACCATCCGTCCGTTTTCAAAATCTTGAAAGCCAACGCCGCCGAGCAATTGGACGCGGCGGACAAGCATCGCGAGGCGCTTCGGCCGCAAAAGACCCAAAAGATCGCCTCCAAGGAAGTCCCGCAACTCAGCGAGTTGGGAAATCCGAAATAACAAACTTGCCTCACCCGGAATTTTCCCGGAGGTTTCCGGCGTGCAAACGGTTCGATCCGCGCAAGCAATGCAACGCCTGGCCCGCCAATGGCAAACGGCGGGCTTGCCGGTCGCATTTGTGCCGACAATGGGCTACTTGCACCGAGGCCATGTCAGCTTGGTGGAACGAGGCCGCAAGGCCGTCGGGTCACGCGGGAAGGTCGTGGTCAGCATTTATGTCAACCCCACGCAGTTCGCTCCAACGGAGGATTTCACCAAATATCCCCGCGATTTGAAGCGCGACACAAAACTTTGCGCTGATGCGGGGGCCGATGTTTTGTTTCTTCCGCCGGACGCCGAGATGTATCCGCCGACCTTCAGCACTTACGTCATGGAGGAAAAGCTGGCGCTCGGAATGGAAGCGGTTTCGCGCCCGACACACTTTCGCGGCGTGACGACCATTGTCGCCAAGCTGTTCAACATCGTTCTGCCGACGGTGGCCATTTTCGGCGCGAAGGATTTTCAGCAGGCCGCCATCATTCGGAAGATGGTTCGCGACTTGAATTTTCCGCTCAAAATATTTGTCGCGCCGACCATGCGCGAGCCGGATGGATTGGCCATGAGTTCGCGGAACAAATACCTTTCGCCACAGCAACGCCCGCAAGCGGTGATTCTTTGGCGCGCCATCCAGGAGGCCAAGGCAGCCATTGAAAGCGGGCCTGTTTCGGCGGGCCGGTTGAAACAGAAACTTGGACGTTTAATCGCGACGCAGACCGAGGCGCGCCTCGATTACATCGAATTTTTCGATCCGGACTCGCTGGAACCCCTGCAAAAAGTCCGGCGCGGAAGCCACATGGCGCTGGCCGTTTTCATCGGAAAAACACGCCTGATCGATAACAGCCCGTTATAGCAGGCTTGATCAGCCGGCTTCCACCGTCAATCCGGGGGCCGGCTGAATGACTTTGATTTGGGGTGCGCGGGCGTGGATTTGGTCCTCAAACCATTGCCGGGAATCCGCTTCGCCGTGTCCGAGCAAGATTGCGCGGGGCGCAAGGTCGCAGGCGAAATCCAGAAGCGCCTCGCGATTCGCATGGGCCGTGAGATCGAATTCCTGCACTTCGCAATGGCGCGTCACCTCGCCCGCCGACGGGCTGAAAATGAAAGTCTCACCCGGCTTGGTGGCTTTGAGCCGGCCGCCAGGCGTGCCGGGATCGGCGTAACCGACGAAGAAGATGGCGTTACGCTCGCTCTCCATCATCCGCAACGCCAGATCGTGCGCCGGGGTGCATTCAGTGAGCATCCCCGCCGTCAAAACGAAGATTCGGGCTCCGCCTAGTTTGATGGTGTCCAACTGCTCCTTTTCCAGCACAATTAATTGCAATTCCTCTGATAGCGTCAGATTGGCCAGATGGCGGTTGGTTATATACGCCTTTTCATCATAGGTTCCGGTGAAAACCTTGCCCAAACCGCCGATGTAAATAGGCTGCCGGGGGATTTGGCCGGCCTTCATCAACAAGGCGAGTTGAGCCAGAATCTCCTGCGTGCGTCCGAGCGCGAAGGCGGGCATCAACACACTTCCGCGCCGCGCCAGCACTTGTTGAATGGATTCCGTAAGACGTTTAATTTCCGATTCACGGGAAAATCCCGGCGGCGCAACTCGGTTGCCCCGCGTGGTTTCCATGATCAGGACGTTGGGGCGCAGATCTTGAAAACGCGCCGATTTGAGCAGGGTTTGGTCATGAAAGCAAACGTCGCCGGTGTAAAAAAGGGTTTCTTTTTGCCCGCGAAGCAAGATGCCGGCTGAACCGAGAGTATGGCCGGCGTCGAAGAATTCCAGGTTGGGCGAGGAAAGCCCTGCGCGCGTTTTCCGAAACGCGGCCCATTCAACTTCGCGATTGTATTTAAACCCCTGGAACTGAGCCTCGTTGCCCTCGACTTCATCGTGCGTAAAAAGGGGATATTCCCGGACGCCGTGTTCCTCGCGCTGGCGGACCATCACATTGACGGAATTGTGAAGGACGCGCCCGGCGATAAAATAGCTCAGTTCGGTCATCAATACATGGGCGGTGGGAAAATGCCGCATCGCCACAGGGAGCGAACCGACGTGATCATGGTGGCAATGAGAGATCGCGATGGCATCCAATTCTTTGCCATCGGCTACGGAATAAAGGGGCAGAGCGGCGCGACCGTCGCGTTTGGGATGCATTCCGGCATCCAGAAGTATCCGATGATCCTCGATATCGACCAACCAGGCGCTGGCGCCGATATCGGAATCGGGATTGAGGTTCGTAATTTGCATTGGTGAAAAGAGGCAAACACGGCTGAAAATCGGCTGAAAACTCGTTTTCACCGGCCACAAAGTCCAGGTTTGCTGAGAGCATGTTCTAAACGCCCCGGACACAATAAGGGAGGATGGCTCCTTTGGCCAGTCTTGATCTGAAGTGTAAAAAATGGTTAAAAAAAGATTTGAACAATTTCAGAAAATCCGGCGTCATATCTACAGCCTCAGGTAAGAGGCCGGGTGGGTTTTTGGTTTTCCCATCCGGTTAAGCTCCTGAGGTCAAGGGTTGGTTAGTTTGGTTGTTGGGGGGCGGACGCTGCAATGGCGTCCGCCCTTTTTTCTTGCTCGGGGGAGGAGTGAAAATCAGCGGGTATTCAACAGCGCCCAGTACCGCAATCCACGGGTGCTGACGGTCAGTTCAGTAAATCCAAATTGCTCCATGATAGCTTCATAGATCGCAATGCCTGTCAGGATGACATCGGCCCGCTTGGGCGGCAGGCCGACGATCTGTTGGCGTTCGGCCAGCGTCATCTGCCAATGCGATTCCAAGTGTTCCCGGATCATATCCAGCGTCAACGGAGTGGATTCGATTTTGTCGCGGTCAAAGTCAGTCAGATGCCCCTGAATGCGTGGCAGGAGTGTGGCGGTGCCGCCGGTTCCGACCAATTTAACCGTCCGTTTGCAAGCCGACAACGCGGGCCGCAACAGTGGAAATACCTGTGCCTTAAGGAAATCCCTCAACCAAACACGGCAAGCCATCAGCGCCCGCAATCCCGGCGGATCCGCCGGGCGGAATTGCTCCAACATCCGAACGGTTCCCATGCTGTAGCTGTTCCGAAATTGTGGAACGGCGTTTTCGCCAACGATGAATTCGGTGCTGCCGCCACCGACATCGAGAATCAGCACTGGCAAGGCTGCGAGTTTCGGATCGCTGGTCACTCCGCGGAAAACCCAGTCCGCTTCCTTCTGCCCCGAAATGACTTCCATACGAAGGCCACAGCTTTGGCTTATCGCTTCCGCCAAATCCGACGCGTTGAGAGCGTCCCGCGCGGCGCTGGTGGCGATGAGCCGGGGCGACGATGCGCCAAGCTCCCGGGCTGCGTCAAAAAAGCCCTTAACAGCTTCGGCCGTCGCGGCGATGGCGGACAGTTGCAGACGGCGGGTCGAGTAGAATCCCGCGCCTAGGCGGGTTTGCTTGCTGGTTTCCGAAATCGGAGTTAGCGAGGCGCCCGCGACATCGGCGACCAACAGTTTTACCGAGTTGGTGCCCACGTCAATCACGGCGCGGCGCTCTGGATTGTTGGAATTCAAATAAGCCCCTTGCGTTTGGGCTGTTACCGCTATTTGGCCGCTCTGCGGGCCAGGACAGCGCCGCCGATAATACCGGCGTCATCGCCAACTTTGCTGGCGATGATTTCGATGCCCTTGTGGGTGCCACTCATGATGTAATCCTCAGCGGTCTCGACGATGATGGCCATCATTTCGTCGCCAAGAGCGTCAATGACCCCGCCGCCAAGAACGACTATTTGGGGATTCAAAATATTGATGAGATTAGCGACGGCAATTCCGGTGTATTCCGCGGCTTCCTCGATGATTTTTTCCACCAATTTATCGCCTTTGCGGATGGCTTTGCGAAGGTCGCCGCTGCGCAAATCAGTCAAATCCGGGCCGAGAATGTCGGTGAGAACGGTTTTTTGACCATCCTTGACCGCCGCGTGGATGGTGCGAAAAATGGCGCCGCGGCTGGCCAGCGCCTCGAAGCAGCCGCGGTTGCCGCAATTGCATTTGGAGCCGCCAACAGCGATGACCATGTGCCCGATTTCGCCAGCGGTGCCATTGAAGCCGGAATACAACTTCCCATCCACAATAATTCCCCCGCCGATGCCTGTGCCGATGAAAATGCCGATCATATGGCGCGGCTTGGATTGCAGTTCTTTTTCAAAAACTCCCAGCGTGGCGCTGTTGCAATCGTTCTCCACCGAAACCGTCACACCCAATTGCTTCTCCAGGTTTTTCTTCAAGGGCACATCCTGCCATTGCAAATTCGGAGCGAAGATGACCCGGCCGGCCTCGGCGTCAACCGCTCCAGGCGCGCCTATTCCAATTCCTTTGATTTGCTTAAGGTCCAAATCACATTCATCGATAGCGTCGGAAACGCACCGGGCGATGCGGTCAATAACCTCCTCGGCCCCGCGCTCGGATTTGGTGCTCATTTTGGAGCGTCCCAGGCAGTTGAGCTTGTCGTCGAAGACGCCAGTCAGAATTTTGGTGCCGCCCAGATCGACGCCCACGTAGTATTCAGCTTTGGGTGTGGCTTCGGCCATATTCGGGTTAGTTCGGGTTCGGTTCGGAATTTATCACGCCGCAAGAATGGTTTCAATGCGATTGCGCAGTTCGATGTTGATTTCCTCCGGCGACCGGTGGCCATCAACAATGGTAAAGCCGTAGATGCGCTGCAACTCTTTGAACTTCGCCGTCACCAGGGATTGATACTGCAAAAAGCTGTCGAACATGTCGCGCGAAAGTCCGAGGTCCATTCCGCTTTCCCAATAATCGAGCGCGTGCTTTTTGGCGAACGTCCGCTCCACCAATTCCTGCGGCTGGACGTTCAGATAAAATACCGCGTCGGGGACCAGCGCGATGCCGTAAAGGTTTTTCACCCAGGCCTCGTCCATTCCGCGAACCATGTCGCGCACCATCAATGTGTAAATATAGCGGTCGGCCAAAACCATGAAGCCCGCGCGCAAGCCGGGCAGGATGTTGTTCTCCAATTGATCGGCAAAATCCGTCGCGTAGAACAAACTCAAAGTCGTATGGCTGAGAATGTTGCCCTGTTGCGCTTTGTCCAACTCCTCGCTCACCAGAGACGATCGTTTGAGGCCGATTTGGACAGTGGCGTGTCCACTGCCTTCCAGCCATTCAACCAGGCGGGCAATTTGCGTGGAGCGGCCGGAACCGTCCGCGCCTTCGACGACGATTAATTTTCCAGCGAGCCTGGAGAGGTCCACGCCCGGCACGCCCTGGCCGTAAAAGCGGCGAGGTTTGACGCGCGGTACAACGATCCGGAAGGAATTTTTCTTGGCGGGGGCTTTCCGGGTTTTCTTCATTTCTTTTGTGAGTTTTTATGGAGGCAGTAGCCGGTCAAATCGATCTTGGCGCCGACCAAATCGCGTACGATGGATTGCTGGCATTCGATAGGCTGGCTGCCATCGACGACCAGGAAATTAAAATCCGTGCTCATCGCCAGGTATTGCTCGAGGATCCGGCCCTGGAAAATCCGAAAACTTTCGTATGGATCGGTGGAAAGTTGCAGGTCCATTCCCGCTTCGAAATATTTCAATTGCGGACGGCCATCGAGAATCCGTTGCAATGAAATTTCCAACGGCGCCTTGAAGAAAAACACCAGGTCGGGCATCGCCGCAAAACTGTAGAGGCCGCGCACCCATTCGGGCGGACAGCCGCGAACGGTGTCGCGCGCGAACGCGGTGAAAATGTAGCGGTCGCACAAGACGATATAACCAGCGCGCAAGAGCGGAAGCAATTGGCGTTCATAGCGATCGGCGAAATCAGTTGCGTGAATGAGGCTGAAAGTTGTCGGGGAAAGAAGCTCGCGTTTTTTGCCTTTGCTGGTGGCGTTTTTGACGAGCGTGGAGGAATTCCATTCGCTGAAAAAGACTTTGAGGCCCTGGAGTTCCAGCCAGCGTTTGAGAAGGTAAATTTGGGTCGATTTGCCGGAGCCGTCGAGGCCTTCGACTGCGACCAAGCGCCCAGGAAAACCCAATTCAGTAAACGTCTTCATCCGAATCGCCACGAATATGAGGGTAGCGAGTTCAGAAGAAAACTAATTTCTGAACGGCCAGCGATTTACGGAAAGAGTTCTCCCTCACCCTGCCCTCTCCCCATGGAGAGGGTGGGGACCAATCCTATGGTTTCATGTCCGCTGTGGCCCTTGTGAGAATGTGTTTCTTGATCAGTTCTTCCAATGGCGCTGTGTGTTGAGCAACGCCAGTAAGCAGTTCGTCGGCGGTTCTTTCCTGTCGAAGTGTCGATGTCAGCAGCGCCAATTCAGACGTGTGCCCCATTTCCGTGGCCCAGGCGCAAAGAGTTCCGTAGGCGGCGATTTCGTAATGCTCGATTTTTTGCGCCGCCGCAATTAAAGCGATGTCCAGAACCGGCGACGTCGCGTGCTTGGCCAGCGATACGACCGCTTCTTTTATGAGTGCCCTCATAGCCTTGCACGTCCTGTCCGGCAATTCCACTCCCAGCGATTCGGCGACCATTCGAATGGTCGTGGCGTGCCCTTCGGTTTCTTTAAGATGAACCTCCACGAGTTTTTTAAGGTCTTCGGAACGCGCGGCCTTGGCCACTATCGGAAGGGCCAAGGCCAATTTCTTTTCCGCGTCGTACATCTCAGCGAGTTGGGCGACAAAAAGCCGGTGAAGATTTTCGTTCATCGGCTTTTGGGCCGGCGCATCCGTTTCAATCTCGTTCGTAATGTTCATGATGGGCCTTTCTCGCTGTGCGATTATATGAAAAAAGGGCTATTATGCCTGGCTATTTGCCGATTCTTGGGCGATCTCGGTCAGCTTTTCATCGGCCGCTTTTTCTTCATCAAGGGTCTCTCCGAGAAGCTCGACGGCTTCGGTATGGCCCATTTGTTCAGCCCATGCGCGGACGGCGCCGTAGGAGGCGATCTCGTAATGCTCCACTTTTTGCGCGGCGGCGATCAATCCGGCATCAATCGCGCTGCTTCCCTTGAGTTCTTCCATCAATTCGGAACCCTCCTCGATCAAGCCTTTCATCGCTTTGCAGGTTTTGCTCTTCGCCTTTTCGTTCAAGGTTTCAAAGACCTCTTTGAGGCGAGTGACATGATTTTCCGTTTCCTCGAGATGCGACCTGATGGCCTCGGCCAGATCTTGGGACTGGGCTGCCTTGGCCATTTTTGGCAGGGCTTTTGTGAGTTGGGTTTCGGCGTTGAGAAGGTCCGCCAGCTCATCCAGAAATAATTGGTGAAGTTCAGCGCTCATTTCGCCGCCCTCGTTTTCGGATTCGGTTGAGTTGCGGCCGCGAGTGTTTTTTTCAGTTTGTTTCATAAGTTTATATATTCCGGGTCTGTTCCAGCATAAACGATGCCCGCAGCGTTCAGGCAGCGCATCGGGCGACCGGCCGGAAACATCGATGCCCAGGATTGCAGAATGCCAATGGGACATTGCAGAAACGCCGAATGTGCCACAGGAATTCGGGCGCTGGATTACAAATTTTGAAGCTAAAAGCCAGGATTTGGTCCCCCAAGCCGATGACTCTTCGGGCGTTCTACGGGCCAGTGACCATTGGCAATTAGCTCGTTCGATTACGGATTTTTGCTGTCCTTGCATATCCGGCAAAGCTTAATCAAGCTTAAACATGCTACGCTTTGCCGTCATTGGATGGGTTATTTCTGTTCTGGTAGTGTGCGCCAGTTGGGCGGACGACGACGTTGGAGGACGCTGGGCGTTTCAACCTTCCCCAGACAAATTCAGTCCCGATGCGCTGCTCGATTTGCGCGGGCTTAATGAAAAAGTCGCCGGTGAACATGGTTTCGTGACTCGCTCCAAGGACCGGAATGATTTCGCGTTCAGCGACGGCACACCTGTGCGGTTCTGGGCGGTCAATGACGCGGGGTTCGGTAAAAACCTTGCTCGCCAAGCGCGTTTTTTGGCCAAAAGAGGCATCAATATGGTGCGGTTTCACTGCAACATAACCCCAACCAATGATGACTTGATGAGCATTGATCAAAGGGACCGAGACAATCTTTGGCGCGGGGTCGCCGCGATGAAAAAGGAAGGGATTTATGTCACGTACTCGCCGTATTGGGCCGGGCCAGCGCGAGTCAAACCTTCGATGGGGATTCTCGATAGGGGCGGCGGAGGCAATTGGGGTCTGCTGTTTTTCGATTCCAAGTTGCAGGCCGCCTATAAGAGTTGGCTCAAGCAAGTGTTGACCGAGAGAAATCCTTATACTGGCGTGCCGCTTGCACAGGACCCGGCTTTGGCGATCATCGAAATTCAAAATGAAGATTCGCTTTTGTTCTGGACGAGCCAAGGCATCAAAGGCGCGGCCAAAAAAGAGCTGCGAAGGCAATTCGGCCAATTCGTGGTGAAAAAATACGGGTCGATCGAGAAGGCCAAAGAAATCTGGAACGGCGCGGCTCCTTCAGCCGATCAGGACGAGCCTGATAACTTCGCCCACGGAGAGGCTGCGCTCTACATTGTGTGGCAGTTAACGCAGCACCAGGGCGACGAAGGCCAGCGGCATCGGTGCGCCGACCAAATGCGGTTTTTCGCCGAGACGATGTTCCGCTTCAACAAAATGATCGGCGACTATCTCAAAAACGACCTGGGTTGCAAACAACTCGTCAATGCCGGCAACTGGCGCACTGCCGATAACGTGACTATGCTGGATGCCGAACGCTGGTCCTACAGCGCCGACGACGTGATGGCGGTCAATCGTTATTATAACGGCGCGCACGAGGGCGCCAACAGCGGATGGGCCATCACGAAAGGAGACCGGTTCACGGACGTTTCCGCGTTGCTTCGGCCACGCGAATTTCCGCTGACGCTCAAACAAGTGGAGGGCTTTCCAATGATCATCACCGAAAGCTCCTGGGTGCCTCCGTTGAGCTACCAATCCGAAGGCCCGTTTCTTGTGGCGGCGTATCAATCGCTGACCGGCATCGATGGCTATTACTGGTTTGCGACAGCCGAGGAAGGATGGCGTCAACCCGGCTCGGCCAACGGCTTCCTGCCTTCCGAAGGCAAGTGGGTCTGCGCGACGCCGATGCTCATGGGCCAGTGGTCCGCCGCGGCGTTGATGTATCGGCTGGGTTACATCGCGCAGGGAAAGCCCGTGGTGAACGAGCAACGATCATTGGAAGATCTTTGGCAGCGGCGAATGCCGATTATCGCGGAAGATTCCGGTTACGACCCAAACCGTGATAAAGGCGGCCTGCCCAATAAGTCAAACATCAGGAACGAGGTTGATCCTTTGGCGTATCTGGTCGGCCCGGTTGTTGTGAAATACGGCGGCGACCCGGCAAAAAGCAAGGTGGCGGACCTTGGCAGGTACATTCATCGAGACAAAAAATTGATAGACTCCATCACCGGCGAGTTACAGATGGATTATGGAGAAGGCTTATGCACGTTGAATTGCCCGAAGGCACAGGGAGTAACCGGATTTCTCAAGACGAAGGGCGTTTTTAAGCTGGCCGACGTGGAAATCCAATCCGGCAATGATTACGCCACCGTGCTGGTCGTGGCAATGGATAACAAACCGCTCAAAGATTCCGACGAAATACTCGTGCAGGTGGGAACAACGGAACGGCCTGCGGGGTGGCAGACTGAGCCGGCGCAGATTGGAGGTCATCCGTCTGAGGAAGTTGTCAGTTTTGGCCATGCGCCATGGATGATCGTGCGCGGCCAGGTAACCGTGACGTTGAAGAATTCAAAGATTTCCCGCGCGCGAGTTTTGGATCCAAACGGAATGCCCGTTAAGGACCTTCCGCTGAAAGATTCAGACGACGGCAAGACTTTTGAATTTCCCCCGGAGGCCCTTTACGTTGTTTTGCAGGGCGGATCGCGTTGAAAACCGGCTTAAATCAGGAAATCATGAAAATGCCTCGAAGAACGGCAAGTCTGGCGTGGGAATTTTGGCGCTGGGAGAACGAGCTCGCGAGGCCGGGCGGTTCCGAAAAGCTCCTTTCCTGATTTTCTGAGTTCCAAATTAGAACGCAATCTCTCGATCAGTTGCGCACATCCTATTTCTATTTTGATGGCGGACCTCAATCCCGCTTTTTCTAATTCCATCTCTCCATTTTCTTTTATTTTCTCCGCGCGCCCTGCGTTCCCTGCGCGAGGCTCTTCGTTTGTCAACTGCATCTTCCGGCTTATCCGTTATCGAGAGTTCAGCGAGGCGCGCCCAGGCTGTTCCACGAAGTTCGACGAATCACAAATTGCAGATTCGTCGATCCGGCGCGCTGGATGGTGAGCGTTACGGCGCCGGCGGTAAAGCCTCTGATGTTTTCCACGGCCTGCGACAGCGATTCTCCGCGAGTCGTGACCCCCATTGATTTGCAGGATTATGTCGCCCGCGCGCAAGCCCGCTTTCTCAGCCGGGGAACCTGCGACAACCTGGGCGATCTGCGGCAAGCCAGTCAGCGAATCGGATGCCATCATGGCACCGATGCCGCCTGTGAAGTGATTCTTTGCAAAGCTTATGGGATTGGTAATCGCCGAATCGATCGAGCCTTGAAGCGTCACTTGGCCGAACTGTCTCGCGGGGAAAATTACGAGCCAGAGCGCAAACGCCAGAATCACTGTCAAAGCGACGATTCCAAGTGTCCGAGTTGTTCGGCTCGCGCTCACTCATCCTTCTTTTGGTTCCAGATGGCCATCATCTCGCGCGATCCCTGGTTGCGCACGCTGTTCTCGGTCAGAATATCGTCGGTGTCCTCGACCATCTGCTGGCGCAGAAAAACCAGCGTCCTTGTGTTCCGGCCGAAAAAATCTACGGTGATGAACCGGTCTTTGCAGTCACGCAAAACCTTGACCAAATGCGCAAGATTCCTGATTGGGACGCCGTTCACGGATTTGACCACCTCCGCGATGGGACTGGCGTATCCGCGGGACAATTTGTGCGGAAAAACCGAACTGACCACGACGAGACGTTCGCCGTCGAATTCAGGGAAGTCGTCGCAACGAGTCACCAAGGGTGATCCTTCATCCAGGAGCCGTCCGATCCAAGTGCGGCTGACCATTAAATCCGTGAAAAGCTCCTGAGAAGCATCAGAAAAAACAATCGGGCCATAAACAAAATAGTCCGGATAGCCGCCTTCAAGAGCCGGCAAAAGGCGGACTGGATTGACGAGAATGGGCACTTGCAACCGGAGGAGCTTCCCGGAACGGACCACGGTGAGAGGCACAGTCCCATTGGTCGCCAATTGCTGAAGCATATAGGTAAAACCAACGCGAAGTCCGCTTTCGAGCCGGACGAGTCCCTCATCATCGATTTCCGTATGGCCGATTTTGGTTAGGATGTCCCATTTTTGGAGCGGGCTGTCCGGGGGAACTTTGCCGACTCGCTGGACGACAACGCCATGAACTGTATTGTCGGCCCCGAGGAAGGAACGGAGAGCCGCGTTTTGCAGTGCGTCAACGGTCACATTCAAACTTGGGCGGCCATGATAGGCGCCTTTGGAAATCGCATTCAGAAATAAATCAATTTCCTCGCAGGGGATGATATAGCTAATGTTTTCCGCCCTGCTGAGCTGGGCAAAAGCGAGGCCAACCATTGAATCGCCCACGACGGCGGGGCCGCCGCTGTTGCCGGGATTAATGGCGGCATCCACCTGCATACGCAGACCAGTGGCGGCGTAATTGTAAGTGGTGAATTCGATGCGTGAAACAATGCCTTTAGTGATCGACATACTGGAGCCGCCTGTGGGAAATCCATAGACCATGACCGCATCCGTGGTCTGCGGCAATTGCGTGGCTCGATTCAAAGGCGGATGGGTATCAAAAAAAGAATCGTCCTCGAGTTGGAGAACGGCCAAGTCCATCTCGGGACAAATGGCCTCGACTGTCGCATTCAGTTTGTCTCCGGCTTCGTTGGCCTCGATTTGCACCTGGCTTGCGTACGACACGACGTGGGCCACTGTGAGAATTCGTTTGCCGTCAATAACGACGCCGCTTCCAATGTACGAGGCGGGAGTTTGCTTTCCCCACGGCTTGAAACAGTCGGGATACCGGACTGTCGAGTAAATTTTGACGACGGATTTTTCCGCAACGTCAGACTTATCGGCGCGGGTCGAGGTTTCTTCCGGAGGAGGTGTGACAGGTTGATCGGGAAGCTGGGCAGGAGCCACGGCGGCCGCCAAAGAAAGAGCGAGGGAAATCAACGTCGAAAAACAATGGCCGCGCAAGCGAGCACGATGGAGGTGGCATTTCATAATGGCGAACGGACAGAGCATTCTTCCGAAATTGCGCGACGTTTTCAAGAACGTTTCGGCCAATCGAGCTTGGAAGCTTGGAATTGCAATAAACTTGTAGTCTGAACGATGGTCTTTATTTTGAACGGGTGATCCGGGTCTTAGCCATCGTAGTTCTCGCCGCCGTTTTATCGGCGGGAGCGCAAACGACCGGACGCACTTACACCAATCCCGTCTATGCCGGCGACATGGCCGATCCGACCGTCCTCTCATGGCAAGGCGTTTACTACGCGATGGGAACGACGGGGGATCGCCGGACCGCGGATGGGCGGATTTTCACGTTGCTGCGTTCGACTAATCTGGTGAATTGGCGGAAGCTGGGCGGGGCGCTGATTCCACCTTCCGATAATTCCGGGTACCACTATTGGGCGCCCGAAGCAACCCACGCGGGTGGGAAGTTTTATGTCTATTATGCAATGGGCGGCATCGAGCCGGAAAAGTTTGAAATCCGCGTCGCCACGAGCGACACGCCGCAAGGCCCTTACACGGATACGGGAAACGTCCTGGCCGATTGTGAGCGTAATCGCTTCACGATCGACCCATTTCCTTTTCACGATGACGATGGGCAATGGTATTTTTTCTATTCACGCAATTTCACGAATGCGGAAGACGGCTTTCACGCGGGGACGGGAATCGTGGTGGACCGGATGATCGACATGACACGGCTGGCCGGAGATTGTCATGTGGTTGTGCGGGCGCGGTATGATTGGACACTGTTCCAGGCGCATCGCAGTATGCCGGTCTATGGGCGAACGTTTGACTGGCACACGATCGAAGGGGCGTGCGTGACAAAACACGAAGGCAGATATTATTGCATTTATAGCGGGGCCAATTATCAGACGGACCGTTATGGTCTGGATTATGTGGCGGCGGATAGTCCGATGGGGCCTTACACCGGCCAGGGAAAAACGGCGCGGCTTTTGCACAGCATTCCGGGGAAAGTTCGCGGGCCGGGTCACAATGACATCGCGGTGGGGCCGGACGGGAAGTCGGAATATATCGTTTACCACGCGTGGGACGCCGGGATGAAAGCGCGCCAGATGTGCATCGACAAATTGATTTGGACGCCCGAAGGTCCGCAGTGCCTTGGGCCGACTTATACGCCGCAGCCGGCGCCATAAATTTTCCGAAAATATTCCTATGAAAAACACCCCTACCAAACTGACGCCGGCACGGATCATGCAATTGTCCTGGGGTTATGCGCCGCCGCTGATCATCGAAACGGCCGTGAAACACCGGTTGTTCGATTTGCTCGACGACTCGCCGAAAACCGCGCGGCAACTGGCGAAGAGCGCAGGCTCCTCGGTGAGAGGAATCACAGCCATTTGCAACGCGCTGGTGGGGCTTGGGCTGATGGCGCGCAACGGCGAACGATACAAGCTGACACCGGAGAGCGCCGCATTTTTGGTTTCGGACAAGCCCGGTTATCACGGGGCGTTTTTTCGGCACATCTCGGAGCAGCTTATTCCGAAATGGCTCGCACTGGACAAAATTGTGCGCACCGGAAGGCCGGTCTTTACCGTCAATTCGGAAAAAACGGGGTCGGAATTTTTCGCGGAATTTGTGGAATCTATTTTTCCTTTGAGCTATGCCGCGGCCAAAGCGCTGGGTGAACATCTCGATATTCCCAAGGCAAAAAAGCCGGTTAGCGTGCTGGATTTGGCGGCGGGTTCGGGTGTTTGGGGGATCGGGCTTGCGGAACAATCGCGCCATGTTCGCGTGAGCGCGGTGGATTGGCCTCCGGTGCTTGCTGTGACGGAAAAGATTGCGGGGCGGCACGGCGTCGCGGACCGGCTGACGAAAATTCCCGGTGATTTGTTGAAGGCCGATTTTGGAAAAAACCACGACGTGGCGACGTTGGGCCACATCTTGCACAGCGAAGGACCGGCGCGGAGCCGCAAGCTGCTGAAAAAGACATTCGCCGCCCTTGCGCGTGGAGGCACGATAGCGATCATGGAATTTCTGGTGAACAAGGACCGTACGGAGCCAGTGGTTGGGCTTTTGTTTGGCGTGAATATGCTCGTCAACACCGAGGAAGGCGACACATTCAGCTTTGAAGAGATCACCGGTTGGTTGCGCGAGGCGGGTTTTGTGAAACCGAGGCTGCTTCAGGTTCCAGCGGTCTCGCCGTTGATACTGGCGACCAAACCGTGAGGTTTAGAATGTTTCCGCATACGCAGGAGCGCTGGAAACTTCTCCGGGAGCGGGGCGGAGGAAACGCGCGAGCCACATGCACGCCAGCACGCACACCAGGGAAACCAAACCGGCTGTGGGATAATGCGTGATTTCCTGGTTTGACCCCTGCCCGATGATATTTCCGCTGACCCACGCGGCCAGACCGCACGAGAATTGCTGGACGGATGAATTGACACTCATAAAACCGCCGCGATAACGCGATTCCACGGTCGCCGTCATCATGGCCATCGCTGGGACGAAACGGCCGGACATGCAGATCATCAGAACCGTGGAGGTCGCCAGCGCCAGGACCAGCGGAACGCGCGGGAGATTGGTCAACGCAATAATGGGGACACACGCGGCGATGGACATCAATTGGAAGACGCGGAGTTTTCCCGCGCGGTCCGCCCAGCGGCCAATCCAATTCATGCTGAAAAACGTGCACAATCCCCCGGTCAAATAGATGAACGGCAGTTGTTTCTCGGTCAAACCGACGTTGTAAACCATGTAGGTGGCCAGGTTCGGAAAGATGGTGAAGCCGGCGCACGTAAGGACCGCCATGAAAAGGAAGGCCATCTGATGGTTTGGCTCCGCGAGAACGGCGAGCATTCGCGCGGCGGGATGCTCCTCACGCGCATGTTCCAAATGCCCGCGCAAGGCCGGCACATAACGGGCAACGGCAATAAGAATCGGCACGGTGATGGCGGCGATGGCGTAGAAGGGAACATGCCAATTGAAATCGGAAGCCAGCACAAGGCCCAGCGGCACTCCAAAAATCGAAGCGACGGAGAAAGCGGACATCACCAGGCCCATTGCTTCGCCGCGGCGATTTTCCGGGATGACGTCGCCGACAATGGCGAGAATCACGGCGCCAGTGATCCCGCCGAAAGTCCCCGACAGCGCCCGGGCGAAAACGAGAAGCCGGTAAGTTGGCGCGAGCGCGCACATCAGCGTGCCGATGGCGAATCCCAGGAAAAGGAAGAGTAACGCGGTCTTGCGGTCAAAGCGATCGAGGAAAAAACCGGCGGCGACCCCCGAAATTCCCGCGGCGATGGCGTAGGACGCGACGATCGTGTTGAACTGGGCCGGAGTAATGTGCATGACGCGCATGTATTGCGGTCCCAGCGGAAGGATGATCAGGAAATCCAAGTTCGTGGTAAACTGGATCGCGGCCAGGAGCAGCAGGACCAATCGTTCGTTTTGTAGTTTCACAGCTCAAATCCCGCCATGGGATGGGTCCAATCAATGGGACGACTGCCTGGCCGTCAAGGCGTCCTTTTGCTGTTGCAAGGCGTCCTGGGCGGTGACATCGGCTTGCGGAGTCACTGCCAGCACCTGGCCGATAAGCGAAATGCGTTGCGTCAATTGCACGGGGTTTATTGCATCGCTGTCGTGCGCGGAAAAATCCTGGTTGCCAACAGACATGTGGAACGTGAGGTAACCCGGCGCGGCGGGATTGGGCGGCGGCGCCAATTGATACTGGCGTCCGCCCAAAAACGGCGCGAGTTGGGCCACCGATGCATCGTTGAGCTGGCCGCTTTTGACGAGTGTGATCAGGGCGTTGCTGGCATCGGGATTTTGCGGGGCGATTTCCGCGAGACCCTGGCCCGCGATCGTTTGATTTCCGGCCAGGGCGCCCTGCGATATTTGAATGAGCGCGGGAGCGCCGGCGTTGTTGGGCAGGGTGGCCAGGACAATGGTGGTGTAGTAGGGCCATTTTTCCGCGTATTGCGCCAAATCACCCGCGACGCCGGCGCCGGCGGCGCCGAGGTTCGCCAACACCTGAAAAAGCGGGCGGACATTCGCGTCTCCCAATTGATCGAGGGCCGCGAGCGAAAGTTGCTGGCGGACAGCATTCAGAATGTCTTGTTGGAATTGGCCGGGCGACTGCGCTTCCAACGCCTTGGCGATGGTGGCGATGTCTGTCGGAAAAATGGAGCTTTGCAAGGTTTGCAACATCGCGGCTGTGGCTTCGGGGCCGCCGATTTGGATCAACGCGTCGAGCAGAGCGCTACGGAGTGAATTATAACCAAGTTGATCGGCGCCGCTGACTCCGGCGTAATTGGCGTCCAGGTTTTGGGCGAGAAATCGCTGAATGGACTGGACCGAGGACGCCCCCTGGTGAATCAACTGCCGCAAGCTTTCCTTCCATTTTTCGGCCTGGGCGGCGGTGACCGGTTCTTTGCCATCGAGCGCCGCGAGCGTCGCAAGCAACTGCCGGCTGTCCGTGGGAATTTCTGACGGCGGAGCGACCGCGGGCGGCGATGCCGGTTGCGCGGCGAGGACATTGGACTGAAGCGGCGCGGAAGAGACGGGCATGGGGGACGAAGAACGCACCGACCGATATGCGAGAGCAGCCACGATAATGAGCACGCCGAGCAACGCGGCAGAGCCAAGAAGCGAGGACTTTCGCGCGGGGTTTTTCCGCGGCCCCCGGACGGCGCCGGCTCGCTCAGACGTTTTACTCATCGGCTTGCAAATCTATCATGGCCGCCCGTTGAGACAAGAAATTGACGGAACGATTGTGCGCAGGGTAAACTCAATCTGTGAACGTCCCAATTCCAGAATCCCGAACGCAACGCATGGCTTGGGCAATTGGTTTGGCACTGGCAATCATGGTCGTAGGAGGGATCATTTATCTATTGCTGCCGGGCAACGCGCCGAACGCGAAAATTAATGGACCGAAGATCATTGCCGCGGGCCGCGCCTACACACATGACTTGGTGACTCACAAGCAGCCGGTTCCAAGAGCCGTTTCGCTCAGCGAACTTGTGACGCACGGATACCTCACGCCCGCCGACGTTGCCGCCTTTCAGGGCCTCGACGCGACGCTGTCGTTAATTTACAACGCATCCGATCCCACCTTTGTTCTCATGCGGGTCCACATGCGGGATGGGTCGGATGTAGTGCTGCTTGGCGACGGAAGCGCCCACTCAATCCAGCGGTAAGCCTTTGATCAAAACATGCGCTCCACCGGCGTTTTTGGCGGCGCGGGCGTCCAGTAACTGTCGGCTTTGGGACGCTGAAGCCGAAGAGGGTCTTTGCCAACCATACGCCGGACCAGTGAAACCGGCGTCACGACCAGGATGAAAAAAACCGCCAGGACGACTCGCCCCGCAAATTGACTGCTGGCAAAACCAAGCCTTGTGGAAAATCGGTGAAATCCGCGAAACCACCGTGGCTGAATAGCGGCGGCCAGCGCGACTCCGGCCAGGAGCGCCAGGACGATTGCCCACTTACTGTTATGCAAAACTCCGCGCCACCGCAGCAAGGTGCTGAAAACCGCCAGTCCAAGCGCGCTCATCCACGCTCCTTTGCGCCACTCCTTTGGTTTTTCGCTGAATTTCGGTTTCATGGTTAATCCGCTTGCGGGGCCACCCGGCGCGCGGACTGTTTTGCGGGCTGTTCGGCGCGGTCGAGCACAAAATTGCCGATGATCAGATAATCCATTTCCGTGTTGACGAAACAACGGTAGGCGTCTTCCGGGGTGCAGACGACTGGCTCGCCCCGGACGTTGAATGAGGTGTTTACCAAAACGCCGCACCCGGTCGCGGATTCGAAACGCAGCAGGAGTTCGTACAACAGTGGATTCTCCTTGCAAGTGACGGTCTGGATGCGCGCGGAATAATCCACATGGGTTACGGCGGGGAGCCTCGAACGGGCTTCTTTCAAAAGGCCAAACCCCTTGATGTCGAAGCGCACCGGAATCCGCAGCCCCTCGCGGATGGGAGCAACGAGCAACATGTAGGGGGAATCTGTGTTCAACTCGAAGTATTCCTCGACGCATTCACGGCGCACCACAGGGGCAAACGGCCGAAACGATTCACGAAATTTTACTTTCAAATTCATCACGGATTGCATTCGGGACGACCGCGCATCACCGAGAATGGAGCGGTTTCCCAGCGCGCGAGGGCCAAATTCCATGCGTCCCTGGAACCAGCCGACCACTTTCTCCTGGGCGAGCAAATCGACGGCGCGATCAAGCAGATCGCCATTGCGCAGATACCGGAATTGCGCGCCGTGGTTCCGCAGCACCGCTTCAATTTCTTCGGCGCTGTATTCGGGACCAAGCAACGAGTCTTGCATGGCATCGGATTTCGGCCAGGGGACTTCATCGTTCTCTTGCGGTAGATGCCATGCGGCGAGAGCGGCGCCAAGAGCGGCTCCCGCGTCTCCCGCGGCAGGCTGAATCCAGATGTGATCGAAAAATTTTTCGCGCCAAATGCGCCCGTTGGCAACGCAGTTAAGCGCCACACCGCCGGCCAGGCAGAGGTTTTTCTGCCCAGTAATCTGGCGCGCATGGCGGGCGAGGCGGACCATGACTTCCTCGGTTACTGCCTGAATCGAGCGGGCGACGTCCATGTGGCGTTGCTCGATGGTTTCGTCAGACCGACGAGGTGGGCCGCCAAACAAGTCGTGGAACCGCCCGTTGGTCATTGTGGTGCCGGTGAGGAAATTGAAATAATCCAAATTCATCCAAAATGAACCGTCTTCCTTCAAATCGAGCAGTTCCTTAAGAATGACATCGAAGTATTTTGGTTCACCGTATGGGGCGAGGCCCATCAATTTGTATTCGCCGGAATTGATGCGGAAACCGCAATAGTCCGTGAACGCCGAGTAAAGCAGCCCGATCGAGTGCGGGAAACGAATCTCCTTAAGAATATCAATCCGATGCCCCTTGCCGTGGCCGATCGTCGTCGTCGCCCATTCCCCGACGCCGTCGATTGTCACAATGGCGGCTTCGGTAAAGGGGGATGGATGGAAGGCGCTGGCGGCGTGCGCCTGATGGTGCGCGGTAAAAAGAATCGGGCAATCCGCGCGCAGGCCCGGAAGTTCCTGGCGAATGGTTTTGCGGAGGTCGAGTTTGCCGCCGAGCCAGTTGGAGAGGACTTCCGGAAACGTCCGCCATCCGCCAGGAGCGACCGCCAGATACGTTTCCAGCAAACGCATGAACTTGAGGACGGGTTTGTCGTAAAAAACAACCGCGTCCAATTCATCCGGTTTCAAGCCGCCGAAGCGCAGACAAAATTCGACGGCGTGTTGCGGGAATTCGGAGTCGTTCTTTAAGCGGGAGAATCGCTCCTCCTGCGCGGCGGCGATAATGTGCCCCCCCCGGAGCAGCGCGGCGGCGGAGTCATGATAATAGGCGGAAATTCCAAGGACGTGGCGGGGCGGGAGCATCGTTCACATAAACGGATAGAGGGCCCACGCAATTCCCGAACTGGCGGTGAAAATAAGAATGGCGCCGAGCACCAGCAACAAGACAATCAGTGGAATGATCCACCATTTTTTCTCCTGCCTGCAAAATTTAAGAAATTCTTTGAACAGCGACCACATGAATCAGGCGATTGTAAACTCGACTTCGGGAATTTGAAAGGCCCGATATGCCATCATGGATTGACGAGACGGTAAAAGCTGGTTTGCCTTTGATCGGCAGTAGAGTCGATGACGGTTGAAGGATTTGTCAAATTCGTGAAAGTCTGAATTGTCTGCCAAGTGGTCAAATTGGAGGACACTTGCAAGCTAAGGATCAGGCCGGGCGCGGCATTAATGGGCAAGCTGAAGCCGCCGCCCGGTTCCAGAACAGGCCGGCCATTAAATTGCGGCGGTGCGTTGGTGTCGATTATATTTACGATGCAACTGAGGTTCGTTCCCAGCCACGCACCACCCGATGCCGAAATGAGTTCCAATAAAAAAGTCCGTGGGCCCTCAATGATACCGTCGTTGAGGATGGGGACCGTGACGCTTTGATTGGTCAGGTTGGCCGAAAAAGAGACGACGCCGGCGGTCGTGGTGTAATTGGATGCCCCAGCCGTCCAAGGATAGGTAGTGTAACTGATTTTCACGGGCATGGTCGCCAAGCCCAAGCGGGCGAGATTGACGGTGACCGACCCGGCGTTTTTATTCACAGAGACAGTGTGGGACTGCCATTGAATCTCTCCGCCGCCGTTGGTGGGCCAAGAGGTAATGTTGGTGGACGCGGCCAGGACGGCATCGTCGGCTTCCTCGTTGTCGTTAGGATCGGAGTCACGCTCGTTGAACAGGAGGGCGTATTCGATGCCGTTGGTGCTTGTTGGGCTTTGGGAGATGTTTTGGTGCAGGACAGTCGTCGTGGCCGGAAGGCTTCCATAAAAGATATAGTCCCAGCCGTAGTATTCATCAAAAACGCGCTGATCGCCGCCTTCCCAGTAGTTGAGAAGATAGTAACAGAGTCCAATGGCCGAGGCCGAAATGCCGCCAAAGGAATCGAACGATTCATAATAGCCGCCGCCATCAGCCCATCGGACTTGAAGGTTGGTGGGATAATCCACAGCGGATTGATAGAGAGTGGGCAGATCGGCATACCAGATTTCCCACGGAGCCAGATCGCGCGGACGGCTGCGAGCCTGGATGATATTGGTAAAGCCGATGGGATTGAGAAGAACGGAGGACGGGAGCAAGACGTGTTGAATATAATCCATGTAAGACATGCCACTGGCCTTTTCGATGATCCGGCCAAGGATTTGATAGCCGAAATTTGAATAAACGTTGGTTGTGCCGGGGGCGAAATCGAGCGGCTTCGAGAACATCCAACTGATGACGTTGGTTGGGGCGGCCGGGTAATTGAGGCCCATGTCCTCGGAAATTTGGATGGTGTCAAACGGCGGGTCACCAACCGGTGAGGTGTCCCTGTCCCATCCGCCGGAATGATTTAACAGTTCCTCGACTGTGATATTGGTAATGCGGGCATCACCCAGGACGCCGCCCCACGGGGAGATGCCGAGATACGAATAGATCAGCGTGCCGTTGGAGATGACGCCTTCATCCATCAATTTCTGAATGGCGGAGGCGGTGAGCATTTTGGAGACGCTGGCGAGGCGGAACAAGTTGTCTGGATGGATCACCTGCGTGAAATTGGTATCGCGCCAGCCGTAGCCCTCGCGAAGAACTAGGCGGCTATCGTACATCAACGCGATGGCGCCGGCTTCGAATTGATGGGAAACCAGGTAGTTTGTCATTGCCACTTGAAGAGGGGCCAATTCGGGCACAATCGGTCCCGTCGCCGGGCGGTCAGCGGGAATGCCGGTCCCCTGGACTGGCTGGGTGTAGGATCCAAATGGTGGATACGGGGTCTCGTAAATAGTCAATGGCGAACTGGCGAAACCTGCGGAAGTCGGCGCGAAACTGATAGCATATGGATAACTCGACCCGTAATAGAGAGTCTGACCGGTATAATTGGGACTTGTCGAGAACTCCTCAGCGTCCGGGCCTGTGAAGGATTCGGAGGTCATTACAATGTTGGAGCCGTTCCACGATCCGCCGTACCAAGCGTTGCCTGTGATGGTATTTGTAGTGCCGACTGGAACATAGCCAAAATCAATCGGAGCGGGGTCCGCGAGCACCAAAATTGGCATGACTAGAATAATGAGAATCGCTGAAGTGGTTTTTTTCATGGCTAGGCCAAGTTAACCTCGGAATAATGATTTACGTCAACCTGAAATGGTTTGGCTAATTGGGCTTTAAACGGCTCGGTGGAAGTTCTAATATCCGGGGTATGGCCCGTATTCCATTTGCGCTTTTGTCGGCGGGAATCGCCTTTTTGGCTATCGCCTGCTGCGGACGCGTGGATGGACCTCCGCCGGACCCGCTGATTGATGTCTGGGACACCGAAGACGGGCTTCCAAACAGCACGGTAACGGCTGTGGCCCAGACGCCGGACGGCTACTTGTGGGTGGGCACTTATAATGGACTGGCCCGGTTTGATGGGGCGCGGTTTGTCACGTTCGATCCTGTGACGACGCCGGAGTTGCGCAACGCCCGAGTGCAGGCGCTTTATGTGGACTCCGCGAGTAATCTCTGGATTAACAATTATCGCGGCGCGCTGACGCGTTATCGCGACGGGGTTTTTCACGCGGAAGAAACGGGCCAGAGCGGCTACGATTGGCATGAAACGATGGCGCGTTCGACCTCGAACGAAATCACCTTTATCGGGCAATTTGGGGATGTGCTGCGGCGTTCGCTTTCAGGGGCGGCTCCAAAATGGGCAGTGACAACGCGTGAAGGCGGCTCGCGTCCGATATTTCAATGCGCGGATCGTGGCGGGATTTTGTGGTTTTTGACGCGCGAAGGGCGCATTTGCCGTTTTATCGACGGCAAATTCGCGGATTTTCCGGATTCGGGCGGGTTGACGAATCGCGTTCTCACGCTGGTTTTGGATTCAAGGGGAAAAGTTTGGGCTGGGGCGCAAAATGAAATCGCGGTTTGGAACGGGCGGCGATTCATTGATATGACACCGACGAACGGGGAACCGGTCTTTGAACCGACATTGCTATTTCCTACCCGCACCGGGGCATTGTGGGTGCTTGATGGAGACCGGTTGCGCGAACAAATTGGTCGCCGGTGGGTGGCTGAGGCAACGGCTTGGCGCGGATTGCTCGGCACGGCAGCGGGACGGCAGATGGGAGCGCATGAGGATGCTGAGGGCGGCGTTTGGTTCAATCATTACGGGAACGGGGTATTTCACATCACACCGGATGGGCGTTTCCAGCGGTTGACGACTCGGAACGGTCTGGCCGGTGACCGTGTTGGGGCATGGTTTCAAGCGCGCGACGGAGGCATTTGGCTGGGGATCGATCACGGCGGGCTGGCGCGGTTGCGGGACCGCCATTTCCAGGTCATCGGCCTTGCGGAAGGCTTGCCCGCGCGATCCGCGCTCTCAGTTTGCCAAACCAGCGACGGCGCGATCTGGATGGGGACGGGCGGAGGAGGGCTTTGCCGCTGGCAAAACGGGAAGATGAGCCGTTTTGATGTAGGGAATGACAGGGCGGAGGATTTTGTTTTCTCGGTTTTTCCGCGCGGTGACGGCGGGTTGTGGTTGAGCGCCGGAGCGGAGGATTTGTGCCAGTTCGCGGGCAGAAAAATCGGCCCGGCGCCTTGGGAGGAACACGGGGTCAAAGCAATTTTGACGGACAGCGCGGGACGTGTTTGGACGGGATCAAAAACGGGATTGTCATGGTGGTCGCCAACGGCGCGATGGACATTTGGCACGACGAACGGAATGGCGGCGTCGCCGGTGCGAACCCTGGCCGAGGCGCCCGATGGCGTTGTGTGGTGCGGAGCGGACGACGGGGCGCTTTACCGATGTGAACCGGAACGTTTGCGGGTGTTCCGCGCGAACGACTCTTCCGCGGACCAGCCGATTTTATCGCTGCTGGCCGACAAGGACGGAGTGATTTGGGCGGGAACATTCCGGGGCGGGTTGCTGCGATTTCAGAACGGACATTTCAAACGGTTCACGGCCAAAGAGGGGCTGTATGCCGATGTCATCGGGCAGATTCTTGAGGACGACCAGAACCGGCTATGGCTGGGGACGCATCGTGGCATTTTTTGCGTGAGCAAGGAGTCCTTGAACGCCTGCGCGGCGGGGAAGGCTAAAACGATAGATTGCGTGACTTACGGGCGGCTGGACGGGTTGCCGACGCTCGAGTTCGCGGACAATTACCAGCCCGCCTGTTGGAAAGGCAACGACGGGCGGCTTTGGTTTACGACAGTCCGCGGCGTTGTTTCCTCAAAGCCGGAAGAGTTGACCGCGCATTCAAGCCCGCCGCCGGTTGTGATCGAGGATGTGCGCGTTGACGGGGAGCCGCTGGAGTTGAACGCGGGCAAACTGGTCATCCCGCCTGGACACAAGCAATTCGAATTTGGCTTTACCGCGCTGAGTTTTGACGCGCCGGACAAAACGCGTTTTCGATTTCGTATTGACGGGCTGGACAACGATTGGGTTGATGCCGATACCAGGCGAACGGCGCACTATGGAAATCTGCCGCCGAACGATTATAAATTCCGCGTCACCGCCTGTTCCAGTCAGGGTGTGTGGAACGAGAACGGGGCGGCGCTGCTGTTCACGGTCCAGCCCTATTTTTACCAGACGTGGTGGTTTCTTGCGCTGGCCGGCGTCTTGGTTTTGGGAGGCAGCGTGGCGCTGGCGCGCAGAGCCGCCGCCCGCAAATACCGCCGTCATCTGGCGCAGCTTGAACAGCAGCACGCGATTGAGCGGGACCGCGCGCGCATTGCGCAGGACATCCACGACGATATCGGGGCGGGGCTGACTCAAATTACGTTGTTGAGCGAACTGGCGCGGCGCGAACCGGCTGAGATCGCGGCGCATCTGGAACGCATTTCCACTTCGGCGCGGCACTTGACGCGAGCGATGGACGAAATTGTGTGGGCGGTGGACCCGCAACACGACACGTTCAACGGATTGATCGATTATGTTTCGGCCTTTGCGGAGGATTTTTTAAGGGTCGCGGGAATTCGGTGCAGGATGGACGTGCCGGAGGAGTTGCCGGACGTCCGAGTTGAGGCGGAGGTGCGCTACAATCTGTTTCTAGCCGTCAAAGAGGCGTTGAACAATGTTGTCAAACATTCGGGCGCGACGGAGGCCTGGCTGCGGCTGCGGGTGGAGGAAAATGGGTTCACGCTGACAATCGAGGACAATGGCCGCGGTTGTGTGGTGGATGGGCTTGCCGTCAAGACGCCGCTGAACGGCGACCGCCTTGCGCACGGGGCGGGCTTGCCAAACCTTGAGAAGAGATTGGCGTCCGTGGGCGGGCGATGCGTCGTGCGAAGCGAACCGGGAAATGGGACGCGGATCGAAATGACGATTCGATTGAACGGCGCGCCGCCGGCATCGCCAATAGTGGCGATTGGCCGGAACGGGCATAACGTGTAAACTGGCGGCGCATGAGCATTTCCGTTTCCATTGTCGAGGATGATCGCGAGGTCCGCTCGAGCCTTGCGCGTTTGATCAACAGTTCCCCCGGCTACCGTTGCGCGAGCGAACACGCGAGCGGAGAGGAGGCGCTGGCGCACATTCCCAAAGTGCGGCCGGACGTGACGTTGATGGATATTAACTTGACAGGATTGAACGGCGTTGAATGCGTGCGACGCCTCAAGCCTTTGATGCCGGGCTTGCAGATCATCATGCTCACGGTCTATCAAAACACGGAGCACATTTTCAACGCGCTGGCGGCGGGGGCGACTGGCTACCTGCTCAAGCAAACGCCGCCCGCTGAATTGCTGGCGGCGATTGCGGATGTTCACGGGGGCGGTTCGCCAATGAACAGCCACATCGCGCGCAAGATCGTGCAATCTTTCCAGAAAACCGCGCCGGTCGAGCAGGAATCAACGGCGCTTTCGCCGCGCGAGGCCGAAGTGCTTGGTCTTCTGGCCAAGGGTTACCTTTACAAGGAAATTGCCGACACGCTCAAGCTGACCTACGCCACTGTGCACACGCACATCCGTCACATTTACGAGAAATTGCACGTGCGCTCCCGGACGGAAGCGGTGGCCAAACACCTCGGACAGGGTCGATCTGCTGTTCCTCTTTCTTCACGCTAATCCGATCCTTAAAAAAGAACCCCGCGCCTGGAAGGACGCGGGGCTGGCGGGTTGTGAATTCCTCAATAGCTGTAGTGCAGCCGGAAGAATGTGTTCCCTGTGTGGGAAATATCGATGTCTTCATTGGTGACGCCCGCGGAGCCGGGATATGTAAACCAATCCGCGGGATTTGCGATGTCAATGGAGTTTGTCTGCAAGTCCCAACCCAACTGATTGCCGGGCCACGAGAGGTGAAGCACTCCGCCTGAAACAGAGGCGCCAAGATTGCCCGGTATGCGATTTACGGTGACTGCCGCGCCGCTGGTGACAGTGACTGTGCCGTTGACGGCCAGATTTGTGGCCCAGGTATAAGTAATCACACCATCGGGGCTGGTTGGCGGCAAATTGACGATGAGGTTGGTGGCAGTAGAAAGCCCGGTGTTGCCGGCGATGTTGAGCAGTTTAAATGTATCGCCGGTCTCCAGGTAGTTGGTGCTGGCCTGGGTTACGTTGAGCATCGCGTTCGGGTCATTCGATATGGACAAAGCTGTGATGGAATCGTTGATCGTGCCGGCAATGTGATCGACTTTAAAATCCAGGGCGCCATCGACGCGGAGATTGCCGTTAATGGTGAAGTTGCCGTAATTTGAACCGGTTCTGGCTGACGCAACCAGGCTGCCAACTTGGATGGACGCGGCGGCTGTGCCGGGCGCGAGCACGCCACCGAATCCGATATAAGTATCGCTGCGGACTAAGCCGTTGCCTTCGAGTGTCTGCGCGCCTTGGCTGACATTTCCATCGCCGACGTGGAACGTGTCATCGGGCAACCCGGAGACATCTATCACGCCGGGAGAAACAACATCGATCGTGGGAGTCTCGGAGAGGACCCCCGTTGTGACGCCATCACCGGAAAGAGCAAGCGTTCCATTGCCGACAGTCGTAGTGCCAGTGTGTTGGCTGACCCCCGCAAGAGTCCATGTGCCAGTGCCTTCCTTCACGAATGAGTTTCCGTCCACAAGGTAGCCATAGTAGGCGGCGGAAGTATTCAGCCCGCCAACCACCCAGGTTTCGTTGACACCCGGCGAGGTGCCCCCGCCGGAGGCTGACCGGATATAGGCAAGCGTGCTTCCCGTGAGTTCTCCGATGGGTATTTGCAAGTTTGCGGTAATTGCCTGCGCATAGAAGTTCACATTATCGTTGATGAAGAGCCTTGCATTGGGCATGCCGTTGGTGTCGCCGTAGCGCAAGTCGTCGGTGGCCGAGGTCACCAGAGGATTGATGACGGCATTTACCTGGCCGTAAAAATTGGTCCAGTTTGCGTTGATGGCGCCACGCACGTAATTTACGCCCAGGGTCAACGTGCCGGAGCCGCTGACGAAGCTGCTCAAGGTGAACCTGCCGGGCAGCCACATGGAACCGGATTGGCTGGCCGGCACATCGATGGCATTGGTAAAGTTGCCCGCGCCCGACCCGCCCGACGGATCGTTGACTTCCGAACCCGCCAATTGCAGGAGGCTGGTGGAACCCTCGATGACCACCGTGCTTGAACCCAACCCGGTCTGGTTGGCGGTGATATCGGCAATGTCCGAATTTGCGCTCGGATTGCCCAGGATAATGGTGGAGTTGCTGATGGTAGTCGTCCCGCTGTAGGTGTTTCCGACGGGGGGAATAATGTCCAACGTGCCCGCGCCTATTTGGGCCAGGTTGCCATTGCCGCTGATGACGTTGCTGATGGCTATGTTGTCCGGGTGGTCATATTCCAAGGTTCCAGTATTGCTCACTATGATGCCGCCCAGCAGGATGCCGTTAGTGTCAACGCCATCTCCAACTTGAAGGGTCCCGGCAAGGACCTTGTTGGCGCTGACATTGTTGAAATTGTTGGTGATTACCAGCGTTCCAGTTCCGGCCTGGATTAACGTGCCGTTCGTTCCTGAAATCGAAACGAAATTGGTAAATGTGTCCGAACGATCAAACGCGAGAGTGCCGCCGTTTGTGAGCGTCACCGCCTGCTGTGCGCCGACTGAGCCATTAGTGCTTCCGACGCCGACAACCAGGATGCTGTTGCTGACCAGGGTTGGCCCCGCATAGCCATTGCTTTGGGCGAGATAGACAATGCCGCCTCCCTCAACAGTGAGGCCGCCACCGCCGTTGATTGCGGCTGCGTTGGTCACAACACCTGTGCGGTCATAGATCAATGTGCCGCCATCGCTGACGTTGCCGGTTCCGAGCGAGCCGGCGCCAAGTCCAGAGCCTACCTGAAGGGTGGCGCCGCTGCCGATAGAGGTTGCGCCATAGGAATTATTCGCGGTCAAAACCAAAGTTCCAGCCTGAGCCGAGAGGCTGCCAGTGCCACTGATCTGGCTGCTTACGGTTTGTGAACCCGGAAGGTCATAGACCAGCGATCCGTTGTCAGAAATCGCGCCGGAGCCAAGAGTTCCGCCGGCTGTGCCATTGCCCAATTGGATTGTGCCGGCGCTGATGGTTGTGCCGCCGCCAAATGAATTTGTAGTCAAGAGCGTGAGCGCGCCCGGCCCGGCCTGCGTCAGAGTGGCAAGCGAGCCGCCAATTCCGCCGGCGCCGCTGATGGTGTAGCTCGCGCTCGAATTGACGGCGACGGAGCCGGGAGTCATGACGGTGTTGAGAACAACGTTCGGATTGGCGGCGCCAACGTCAGTAAAACTAACGGCATCCCCGTCATAGAAGAAGTCGGCAATTCCGCCGTTGAGCCAATTCTTGGTTGTCACCACGTCCCAAACGTTTCCATTGAGGCCGCCTTGCCAAACGATGGCTCCAGGGGAACCCGATAACGTCAGGTCAATCGACTGGTTGGCGACGTTGTCAACCAAAGTCGGAGTCAGGCGCGAACCTCCAAATCCGGCAAGTGTCAGGGTGCCGACATTGCCGTTCAATGAGCCATATTTGATCAAGTGATAGGTCCCGTTGGGAAGAACGCCCAGCAACGTGAGCGAGATCGTATTCGCGCCGTTGAGAGTCAAAGCGCCGGTGACGCTGATAAGGTCGTTTGAATTGGCGGCAATATCGATGGCGGCGGTTGCGCCTCCGTTCAGCACCAGATTGGCGAACGTAAGCGCGCCGACGACGCCGTTGGTGGCAGGGGCGACTGTGGAGCCGGTCCCCGCCGTGAATGTGCCCAAAACAGAGCCGCTGCCCTCGATAGTCTGGCCGGTACCGAGGGTGTAGCCGTTTGCGGAAACATCCAGTTCAGCCCCGCTAGCAACCGCGATAACTGGAGGAGCGGCGATGGAGCCGCCGACACCCACGGCAAGGATGCCCTGGTCGATAAGGATATTGCCGGTGCCGCCGTCAGTACTGTTGATGACAACAGTACCGGGACCGTTGATATTGAGATTTCCCGGTCCGGCGAGAGGCTCAGAGATGGTCAGACTGGTCCCGAGGCTGGGAACAATCGTTCCGCCGGATGCCCCAATCGTAACGCCTGCATTGGCGGTGTTGAGCGCGAATGTGGCTGTCGAAGTCAAGGCGCCTCCATTTAATGTCAATTGAGCCGGATTTGAGGATGCGGGGGATCCTCCCAGAGGCGCAGCGGACGCAAGCGCCAGATTTCCACTCCTGACGATTGTTTCGCCGGTGTTGTTATTGGCGCCCGTCAAAGCGACCGTGCCAGAATTGCTAATCGTCAAATTCCCAGCCCCGCCGATGACATTCGCAACGGTCAGAGTGCTGTTGAGGCCGGCGCCAAGAGCGCCCCCTGAAGGACCGATGGTAACGCCGCGATTTCCGTCGTTAATGACGGTGTTTGCCGCCGCGTTGAGCATGCCGCCGTTAAGAACGATCTGATTGGCCGTGAACGTGGCGGGAGACGCGCCGAGAGCCCCCTGGTTGGTTATGGCGAGCGCGCCATTGTTAACAAAGGTCTGGCCTGTGTAGGTGTTGGCTCCGCCGGCAGGCGAAAGAGTGACGGCACCAGGGCCGATATTGGAGATTACTCCGGTTCCAGTAAGAATGTTGGTAATGACGTAGGCGGTATCACTGCGATCAAACGAGAGAGCCGAATAATTGGTTACTTCAGGACTCCAGCCCAACGCGCCATTGGCATCGTCATCGCCGATTTGCAGCACGCCGTTGCTGATGACGGTCATGCCCGTGTGATTGTAGCCGGAGGCAGGGCCATCCCAGATCCATGTGCCTGCGCCAACTTTCACAAACGAGTTAAATCCGGTTCCCGTTGTGCCGCCGTAAATTGCGGTTGTGTTCAGCCATCCGACGGCGAAAACCGTGTTATAACCACCGGTGGAACTCCCGCCGCTGCCGGCGCTGTTTTCCGGGTTCTGCCAGGTGATGCAATTGCCGTCCGAGGACATTTCCCCGAAATTTATCGTCAAACCGTAGGGAGGAACGGTGGTGAAACCGTTGTTTTCGCTGTAACCGGCGATTGTATTTCCATTGATTCCATTGGTTGTGAAATGAACCGCGGTATTTGACCAGCTTCCGTTGGCATAGTTGAACAAGGGATCAATGCGCAAATTGTTGCCGCCAGAGCGCGTGCTGGGAAAAAAGTTCAGCCGGCCAGTGAAACCAGACCAGTCCCCACCAACGCTGTCGCGGACATAATCCACTGACACATTCAATGTGCCCGACCCTGTGATTGTCGCGGAGCCGCCGCCAATGGACGGGAAGGCGCGCGGCGAGGTGTATATGGTCCCGGATTGTCCCGCGGGAACGATGATATTATTCGCCACGGCGTTTTCAGTGGGAGTTGTGCTTGGATTGTCGCCGGGAATGGCCGCATTCTGCTGCCGCAGTGTGCCGCCGGCGAAGATTATTGGTCCGCTGCCCAGTGAGGTCCCGCTGGGATTAACATTGCCGCCGCTGCCAGCGTCTGTGCCCAGTTCAACCATGCCATTGCTGATGATAGTGCCGCCAGAGTAGGAGTTGCCCGCCGTAGGATTCAAAATTAACGGGCTGTCGCCGGTTTTCACCAAAGTGTTGGTTCCTTGAATGTTGGCTGTGATCGTTGCGGTGGACCATCCGACGAGGTTGGCGGCTGCGCCATTGGAAAGATTGACCGAAATCACAGAATTGGAAGTGATTAAACTGTCCAAAGTCAGCGGAGCGCCGGCGTCGGCCAGCACCCAATTGCCACCGAACGTCACACCTCCAATTGGCAAAGTGCCGAAAAGTATGTTTTGAACTATGGCGTTGGTGTCAAGATTTACCGTGAAGGTGCTGTTTCCATTCGTTGCCAGCTTCGCCGTTGCCGTCGCTGTCGTTCCAGCATCGGGGGCCGAGATGGTAATTGTGGGGGCCGTATAATCAATGCCGGCTGTCGTGGTTGCAATGGCCGAAACACCTCCCGTTATTGCGGTTGTGGCCGCAGCGCCTGAGCCGCCCGTATTCGAGAATGCAATCGTAGGGTCGGAGGTGTATCCGGAGCCGCCTGCTGTCAAATTCACCGCTGACAACGAGCCGGTTATCCTAACTGTTCCTCCCGCGCCTGAGCCGCCGCCGCCGGAGAAAGCAATCGTTGGAGCGGACCCATAATTGCCGCCACCCGATGTGATCGTGACGTTGGTCACCGTTCCCGTGGCAGAGATCGCGGCTGTCCCAGCGGCTCCGCTTCCTCCCCCACCCCCGGAAAACGCGACGGTCGGCGCGCTGGTATAGTTGCTTCCAACGTTGGTAATTGTAATAGACACCACCATGCCGGTCATGGTCGCTGTTGCAGCCGCCCCGGCGCCGCCTCCACCCGAAAAGGTGACCGCCGGCGCATTGGTATAGCCGGATCCATAGGAAGTGACGGTGATGGAAGTCACCAGTCCCGTAATGGTGGCAGTCCCAACAGCTTGGCTGCCAGTCGGATCAGTAATTGTAACCGAGGGCGCGACGGAATAGCCGCTTCCGGCCGAAGTGACAGTAATGGCGCCTACGCCAACCGTTACCGGAATGGTAATTTTGCTAAAATCCGCGGTCGCGCCAGAACCGTCAGAATTATAGCCGCTGGCCATAATTCCATTTTCCCAATTGAGCAGCAAGCTGTAGCTCTGAGTTCCACCCAGTGTGTTCGTCCAGACGCCGCTTTGCCCCAAAGCTATTGAGGCGGTCGCAAGAATCGCGCAGAAGAGGACAAAACCGCTGAGAAATTGAGGGCGTTTGCATGTCATTTTCATAGCTAATCGCTTCTTTTGATGTTTTAAAAGCAGCCGTCACTGGCATGGCGGACTCTGATTTGGCCAGTTTTTTGTTGTTATGATTGTATCGCACCCGCTCCCTTCATCGACATGGCTGGGCTTGTGGCCCAGACGACTCGTCGCCGCACGAGTTAGAACCGAAGTTCTTAGATGATTTGAGCTGATGTGAGCGACTATGTCATACTTGAATTCGTCATGCCATCGCCAATTCTGGGGAGGTTGCCTTGTCGCCATTATTGGTATTCTTCGCGCAAGATGACCCTTTTCTTGCGACTCGCGGTTTTGCTTTTGCTGGCGGGTTCGCCAACCGGGCTGATCGCGGGCGATTCCAACTTCCCGTGGCCGTCGATCACCCGCACTCAAAAGCCGTGGACGTATTGGTGGTGGATGGGCAGCGCGGTCGATACCAACAACATCGCCCGCCAATTGGCCCAGTTCCACGATGCCGGCCTGGGCGGCGTCCATATCATTCCCATCTATGGCTCAAAGGGTTGGGAGTCCAACTACATCCTTTATCTATCGCCCCGATGGATGGACATGCTCTCATTTACGATCGGCGAAGCAAACCGTCTCGACATGGGCGTCGATATGACGACCGGCACTGGTTGGTGTTTTGGCGGGCCGCACGTGACGGATGAAGAGGCAAACGCGTCGCCCGTCGTGCGGCAATTCGAAGTCGCGGCGGAAGGATCGTTCTATGAAAAGTTTAACGCCGGGGCAATTCAGGCGCTGATGGCATTCGACGCGAGCGGCCAAAAAATTGATCTGCTGCCTAAACTTGCGGCCGACGGCGCCGTTCATTGGACTGCGGAAGGCGGCCCCTGGCGCGTCTATGCCATTTCGCAAAAGCCCTCCGGCCAAAGGGTCAAACGCGCCGCGCCCGGCGGCGAAGGCTGGATGCTTAATCCGTTTTATCCGCCGGCAATGACAAATTATCTGCGCTGGTTCGACGAGGCGTTCACGCATTATACCGGCCCCAGGCCACGCTCGCAGTACATGGATTCGTACGAATACCGCTCCAGTTGGGCGCCCGATCTCTTCACCCAATTTGAGCGGCGCCGCGGCTATCGGTTGCAGGATGAACTACCGGCATTGTTCGGCAAGGGTGAAGACGACCACACGGCGCGCGTGAAGTGCGACTTCCGCGAAACTCTATCGGACGTCATGGTCGAGCAAACAATCCCCGCCTGGGTGCAATGGGCGCACGACAACGGCTTTCTGACCCGGTACCAGGCCCACGGTTCGCCGGGCAACTTGCTGGACCTGTACGGCGATGCCGACATTCCCGAGACGGAAATGTTTCATCTCGACAGAAGCAAACTTATTTCCAAATTCGCATCTTCCGCCGCGCACGTCGAAGGCCATCCTTTGACTTCCAGCGAGACGGGCACATGGTTGAAAGAGCACTTCACCGAGACGCTGGCGGACATGAAATTCCTCCAGGACGACATGTTTCTCAGCGGCATCAATCATATTTTCTACCACGGCGCCTGCTATTCGCCCGAGGAGGCGGGCTGGCCGGGCTGGCATTTTTACGCCTCTTTTGAAATGAACCCGCGAAACTCCATCTGGCGGGACGTTCAGCCGTTGAACGCCTACGCCGCCCGATGCCAATCCATCCTGCAATCCGGCCATGCGGACAACGACGTTCTACTTTACTGGCCCATCCATGATTTTTGGAGTCAGCCGGGCGGGCTTGTCGAACAAATGACCGTCAGCGCCCGCCACTGGTTCGAGGACCAGCCGATTGGCCAGACGGCCAAGGCGCTTTGGGAGCACGGCTACCAATTCGATTATATTTCAGACCGCGGGTTGGCGTCGGCTCGCGCCGCTGATGGAGGAATTACAGTTCCGGGCGGAAGCTATCGGGCCATCGTCGTGCCGATTTGCGAGCATATTCCGTTGCAGACGTTCAGCAATTTGGTGGCGCTGGCCGGTTCCGGAGCGGTTGTGATCTTTGACCAAAAATTGCCGTCCGATGTGCCGGGACTTTACGACCTGGAGCGTCGCCGCGAGGAACTAAAAGCCCTTTTGGCGAATGCCGCGCGCATACTGCAAGTTGGCGATGTGGATTCCGAGTTGCGCGCCGCGCAAGTTCGGCGTGAGTCGTTGTTTGACCATGCCGGGCTGATGTGCACTCGCCGCGCCGATGACGAAGGGCATAATTATTTTATCGCCAATCGCGGTGAGCAGCCGTTTGACGGCTGGTTGGAACTGGCGACACCGGCAAAAAACGTGATGATTCTTGATCCGATGACGGGCAGCACCGGTTTGGCCGCGACACGCCAGACTCGATCCGGCCATGTGAACGTCGAGCTTCAGCTTGCGGCAGGCCAATCGATCTTGCTTCGCGCGTTTGCGAAAGAAACGCAAGGACCGGCATGGACGTATTGGAAGGACGCCGGAACGGCGGTTCCGCTCACCGGAACGTGGCAAGTGAAGTTTTTGGAAGGCGGACCGGAATTGCCCGCGTCCTACACGACCGATCATCTCGCTTCATGGACAACGGCGGCGGACACCAATTCCCAACGCTTCGCCGGCGCCGCCCGCTATACGCTGAAATTCGACGCGCCCGCCGACGGCGGTGAGAACGGCCATTGGAAACTCGACCTTGGCCAGGTATGCCAAAGCGCTCGTGTGCGTTTGAATGGCCATGATTACGGCACACTCTTGACGCCGCCTTTTCAAACGATGGTTTCCGGTCTTAAGCGCTCCGGGAATATACTGGAAGTCGAAGTTGCCAATGTCTCCGCAAACCGGATTCGCGATCTCGACCGGCGCGGCGTCAAGTGGAAGAATTATCACGACATCAACTTCGTCAATGTCGATTACCATCCGTTCGACGCCTCGAATTGGCCGATCACCGATTCCGGCTTGCTCGGCCCCGTGACGTTGACTCCCGTGGCGCCGCAGCGCAAAACCCACTCGATCACCGAAACCGGAGCCGTGGGCGATGGCAAAACACTCGACACACGGGCAATTCAAGAGGCCATTGACCGTTGTTCCGCCGATGGAGGCGGCATCGTTTTGGTCCCGCCGGGAGTCTTTGTCACTGGTTCGATTTTTCTTAAGCAAGGGGTGAGCCTCGAAGTGGAAGACGGCGGCGCGCTGCAAGGTTCGCAAGACACAAACGATTACCCGTGGATCAAGACGCGCATCGCCGGGTTGGAAATGAAATGGCCGGCCGCACTGGTCAACGCGCAATCGGTCAGCAATTTTTCCATCACCGGCAAAGGCGTCATCGACGGCGAGGGATTGCCGTGGTGGCGGATGTATTGGGCGGCGCGCGCCGAGGAACCAGACGGCGTCGATCCCCATTTCAAAGTGGGCCGTCCACGCTTAATTCACATCATGGGCGCGACCAATGCGACTGTGGCGGGGCTGACGCTGAAAAATTCCGCGTTTTGGACGTTGCAATTGACCTATTGCGACGGAGTGCTTGCCAGCAATATCACCGTTCGCAATCCGCACACGCCGGTGCGCGCGGCAAGCTCGGACGGAATTGATATTGACTCCAGTTGCAATGTGATCGTGGACGGTTGCGATGTGGTTTGCGACGACGACGGCATCTGCCTCAAGTCCGGGCGCGACGCCGACGGATTGCGGATCAACCGTCCGACCGAGAATGTCATCATCCGCAATTGCCACGTCGGCCACGCCGCGGCGATGGTGGCGTTTGGAAGCGAAACCTCGGGGGGCATCCGTCACGTGCGAATTTCTCATTGCCGCGCCGACGACAACTGCGGGTGTCTCGTGCGCCTAAAAAGCCGGATGGGCCGCGGCGGAATCGTTGAGGACGTGACTTATGAGAACATCGAGGCCGACCACGTGCGAACCGTGTTCGACTGCAACATGGACGCGCACGGAACAACTTGGTTGCCGGAAGAATTCCGCGCGATGCCGCCGCCCGAACTCGGGACGCCGGTATTTCGCGACATCACGGTGCGTTCATTGACAGCGCGCCATGTCATGTCCGCGGGCAGCATCGCCGGACTGCCAAAAATCCCCATTCAAAATATGACGCTTGAAAACGTTTCGATCGAGGCTGATGAAGGATTCGTCATACGCCATGCGCCGGGCCTGCATTTCATGGATGTAACGCTCAACGGAAAACTCCTCGAAGACCACTCGGCAAATTGATCAAAGAAGAGTCGCCGGGATCCGCCGGAAAATTGGCAATTGAAAACGGAACGTTCGCCACTGACTATAACGAGCATCAAGCTATGTCTCAGTGGCCGAAAACAGTCGAGAGTTTTGTTGATACCGCCCGCAATTTTGTCCGGAAGCATTGGCTGAAGGCGTTGCAGGTGCGGGAGCGGGTGGTGTTGAGCGAGGAGGCGATGCACCTGCTGATGGCGGGAGTTGTCGGTTTGATGGGAGGCGTCATCGACGTGCTTTTCTACCTGTCAATCGAAGGCGTCCAAACGCTCCTCGTCGGGCACCCAGGCCAGACAATCGTGCAAGTGGCCAAGGAACTGCCTTACTTCTGGCGTGTGGTGACGCCCGCTTTGGGAGGCTTGGCGGCGGGAAGCGTGTTGTATTGGGGATTGCGCATCGCGGGCAAGCACCGCACGACCAACCTGCTGGAGGTCGTGGTTGCGGGAGACGGCCGATTGGCTGGCCGGCTCGGAATTGTCCGCGGCGTCGCTTCCTTGATCAGCATCGGCTCAGGCGCCTCGATCGGCCGCGAAGGTGGCATCACGCAACTGTCCGCCACCGCCGCGTCCAAATGGGGACAACTGGCCGGATGGCAGCCGTATCGGCTCCGCTTGTTGGTGGCGTGCGGCGCGGCGGCGGGGATGGCGGCGGCCTACAATGCGCCCATTACCGGCGCCATTTTTGCGGCCCACATCGTCCTGGGCAATTTTTCCATGAACCTGTTTGCGCCGTTGCTTTGCGCGTCGGTCGTGGCGTCGATGTTGTCGCGCAGTTTTTTCGGGATTCATCCCTGGTATTCGGTCGCCAATTTTGATTTTACGAGCATCGCGCAATTACCCTGGTTCGTCGTGCTCGGTTTCTTTGCGGGAGTTTTGGGAGCCACTTTTCTCAAAATGTTGCGGCTCTCCCAGGAAACATTCAAAAAAAGCCCTTTTCCACCCTATGCCCGGCTTGCCGTCGGCGGCTTGGTGGTCGGGCTTATCGCCATTGCTTTTCCGGAGGTCTGGGGAAATGGATACGAGGTCACCAACGAGATGATCCGCCAGCCGAAGCCGTTCCACGACCTGGCGGGGATATTTTTCGCAAAGCTGATGGCGACGGTTGTCACTGTCGGTTCGGGCGCGGTGGGCGGAGTGATCACGCCGACGCTGTTTCTAGGAGCAAGTCTGGGAAGTTTGCTTGGCTCCGCGCTGCAACTCGCCGGACTGGGGCCGGAGCATTTGCCAATTGGAGTTTTTGCGCTCGTGGGGATGGGCAGCATGTTCGCGGCGACGACACGCTCGCCCCTGCTGGCCATCGTCATGGTGCTGGAAATTTCGCTCAACTATTCGTTGATGCCGGCGCTGATGCTGGGGTGCGCCATTTCGACGCTCGTTTCGCGCGGTCTTTACGCCAACTCCGTTTATACTGAACCGCTCCGTCTGCGCAAAATCGAAATGGAAAGCGAGCGCCTCGGCGCCGCGACAGAACAAACAATCGGCGACATGATGCGCGCGCCGGTGACTCCCGTGCGCGAAACCGCCACGCTGCCGCAAATTGCGGAACGCTTTTTGACGGGATCCAACAATTATCTTCCGGTTGTGGACGCGCAATTTCAATTGCTCGGCGTTGTCGCGCTGCACGATTTGAAGGAGTATTTGGGCGCCGGCGCGGAGTTGACGGCGGTCATCGCCTGGGACTTGATGCGCCCCATCCCGCCGTTTTTGACGCCGGGACAGAAATTGCTGGACGCGCTGCCGACGTTGCTGGCCAGCGAACAGCGGAACGTGCCGGTTGTCAGTACTATTGATGAGAAACGGCTGGTCGGTTCGGTTTTGCGGGCGGAGGCGCTCGGGGCTCTTTCCGAAGCGATTGCCGCCAGCACTACAACGACTTCCTCGACCGAGACTATTGCAAAAGAATCGCAACCCCGCCAGCCGCAGCCGACAGAAACCAAATCCCCAGAACAGCCCGAGCAGGACTCAACCCCCGCCGCACCAGGCGATGCGAAAGGTGGTTAGTGTCCCCGATATAAAACGGCTTGTCGTTCTTCCATCGCAGGAGCACCACCCAGACCAAATCTCCCAACGGAACGGCGAGAACCAGCAAGGGAGTCAGCACCGCCGGCGGATAGCGGTGTTTGGAGGAATAAAAGTGAGGCAGTATTGCCAGCACCGCCAAAAGGAATCCCGTGAGATGGCTTCCCGCGTCGCCTAAAAACGCCGTTGCGCGGGGAAAATTGTACGGCAAAAAACCCGCCAGCGCCCCGGCGATCAGAAAAGCCATCGCGGCCACCAGATACTGGCCTTCTCGGGCTGCAATCAATCCAAACGAGCCGGCGCCGATCACTCCAAGCCCGGAGCAAAGCCCGTTCATATTGTCCATGAAATTGAATGCGTTGACCACCGTCAGAATCCAGAGCGCCGTGACGCCGTAGCTGAATGCCAGGCTCGGCACGAACAATGTGATGCGAACGCCCGTCGCCGCGACGATCAAGGCGACAATGAGTTGCCCGCCGAATTTGATTGAAGGCCGCAGTTCCACGCAGTCGTCCCGCAGTCCAATCAATAACATGGCAAGCGCGCCGGCCACGACGCCGAGGATTTGGACGGCGCGTTTGGTCAACCCATATTCGAAAAGTCCCGGAATTGTGAAGCGAGAGTAAGCCGCCGCCACAACCGCTCCCGCGAGCAGCGGAATCGAAAGACCTGTCATCACGGCCAATCCGCCCGCCAGCGGAATCGGCGCCGTGTGAATCTTCCGGTGGCCCGGATCGTCGATCATCCCGGTCCGTCGGCACCAGCGGCGCCAAAGGGGCAGCGAAGCCGCGGAGCTTAATGCGGCGGAAATAAAAGCCGCGGGATAGGCCGCAAGAATGTTCATCCGTCCTTCAATCCGGCCAGCTTGCGGTAAAGGCCGTAAATGTTGTCCACCATCGTTTCAACGGCAAAATGTCCGCGCGCAAATTCCTGGCCCCGTTCGCCCATCCGCTGCCGCAATGGCTCGTCTCCGGCCAATTGAGCCAGCCGCGCCGCAAGCTCCCCGGCATCGCCCGGACGAATCAGGAAGCCGGTCAAACCGGAAATGCAAACTTCGGACGCCCCATCGCAATCGCAAGCAACGACAGGGCGCCGCGCGGCCAGGGCTTGCGGCAGCGCCCGCGCCAAACCTTCCCGCCGCGAAAGATGTGTGACAACGTCCATCACGCCGACATACCGGGAAATTTCCCCCGGCGCAACCAGGCCCGTGAAAATAAAACTCTTTTCCAGGCCCATTTCCTTGACACGACCTTGCAACCTCTGACGCAAGGCGCCGTCGCCGACAAGAAGAAATTTCGTTTGTGGATGCCGCTTTAAAATCTCCGGCGCGGCGTCGATCAGTTCGTCGTGGCCTTTGAGTTTAAAAAGGCGCGCGATCATCCCGATGACAAAATCCGCGGGAGCAATCCCCAAACGGGACCGAAGCTGGAGATCGTTGCTCGCATTTAGAAAAGGATCGAGGTCAAATCCGCTGTAAATGCGCGTGTAATTTTCGGGGCGTCCAATTCCCGCCGCCAGATATTGCCGCGTCATGGCTTCGGCGACGCTGATGAAATGAGTGGTGACCGCGCCCGCTCGCCGTTCCGCGGCCAGAAAAACCATGTTGGCAAGCGATCCTTGAAACGGCCCGAAAGAGGGCCCATGAATGGTATGGATGATAATCGGAACGCCCGCGCGGCTGGCCGCCAGGCGTCCCAAAACCCCGGCCTTGCCGCTATGCGTATGGACAATATCCGGACGCGTGCGTCGAAAGATTCTGGTCAACCGCATCAACGCCATTGCGTCGCGAAATGGGTGAACGGGGCGAACCAAGTCCGGGACGACAGTCAACAACTTGGCATTGGAGTGGAAAATGGACTCGAGTGAGCCTTCCGGGCCGAAGGTGGGGCCGGCGAGAAGATCGGTTTCAATCTCCGGCTTCTTTTGCAACCCCAGAACGGTCGCGACCGTGTTTTCCTGCGCGCCACCGACGATCAACCGGGTAATGACGTGAGTGACACGCATCCGGCTTTCGGATTAGTGCCCCTCCAAAGATTGGAGCCTCTTGGTCACGGTGGCGTAATCTGCCGTTTCTGGCGGCGCGGATTTCAAGTAACGTTTTAAATAGCGAATTTCATCCTGCGTGTTTTTTTCCAGCGACGCGATTTCGGCCATGCGGAAATCGACTATGTAAGGTTGTTGCGGCAGGAGTTTGATTAACGCCTTGCAGTCGTCTTTGGCGGCTTTTATTTGCCTGAGCTGCTCCTCCGCAATCGCGCGGTTCAACAACGCCGTCGCGTTGTCGGGCTGCGCTTGAAGGACCTCGTTGAGTGTCGTAACGGCGTCCTTATAATCCACAAGCATCATTTGCACTTCCGCCTTTTTGAGAAGCGTCGGCGCGTAATTGACGTCTTCGCCCGTATGATGCCCGGCAAGGAGCTTCAAGCTTAAGTCGAGATTGGACAAAGAAGCATTAAGATCAGCTTTGCCCTGCTCCATTTTGTTGTGACGCAGGCCATCAATGCCAATGCGGCGGTAAAAATCGGCCAGCGTCGAAAAACGAACGGCGTCCGCCGGATCTTCTTTGATCGCATTTTTCAGGGTCTGTTCCGCCGCGGAATTATTGGTGGCGGCAATGTACGCGATTGCCTCAACTCGCTCCAGGTCCCACGGTTTGATCTTCGGACTGGACCTGAGCTTGGCGACCAATTCGGTGGCCTGGTTCACCTTGCCCAAGTCCGCGTAAGTTTTCGCCATGGCCAACTCAGCGTCGGGATCGTTCGGAAGCAGTTCAAGCCGGCGGAGAAACAGCGCCGCAGCCTGCCGCATATTGCCGCCCTCTGCCATGATCTCGCCTATCTGGAGATCAAGGTCCGGTTCGTCCACGGGTCCGCTCATTTTGAGCATCGGCACGAGGCCGTGGTAGGCCATCAGCGACTTGTAAAACAACTCGGACGAATCGATTGGCCGATGATCGCCCTTTTGCAGCGATTCATTGTATAACAGGTTGATCTTGGCAATGTAGTTATTGGGGTTTATCTCCATCGCCTCCGCGAACCGGGTGTGGGCGTCTTTGAGGCGATTGGCCTTTTGAAGTTCGACTCCCCAATAATTCAAGCCGACAGAATAATCGGTGCTGACCACCTCCGGATCAAGGTCCAGTTTACCCTGGGTCGGAAGGGATTTCAGGGGGCCGTCCTGGAGTTTGGACCAAAAATTGTCGTTGTCCGTAATCTCTGTCGCTGAAGGAAGGGGCGGCTCCGCGGAACTGTTCGGGTAGGCCTTGAGTTCATAGACCAATTCGCGCGGTTTAAGATAAAACTCCTCAAAGAAATATCCAAAACTGGGATGCAAATAGTAAATGGGGTGGTTATGCCCGGCCTGATACAGAAATACTTTGAGCGCTCTGTCCGAAACCACCGGCGGCAATTTTTCGGGCGGCGCCATCGTTTTCTGAAATTGCGGATAACGGCTCCTGAGATACCCGATGTACTCTTTGTGCGCGAGAGAACCCGTTTCGATCAGCACATTTTGATCGGGTATTCCTCGGCGCTGATAAGTGGCTTCCAGCAGATTCAACCGCCCTGGGTCGTCACTCAGAACGAAGGCGTCTCTTTGCGGCAAACCGTCCAGAACCAAATCGGAAAACTGCGTCAAAGCCCGGCTGTTTTCGGCTTCCACATGCGGGATGTTTTGAACTGCGAGGACGATCGGCGCGGCCAAAGCCAATACCCACACCGCCGCCACCACGATTTTATTCAGGAATTTCCTCGCTTGCCCGATCCGCATCCAGCCCTGCGCGGGCTTGCGTCCGAAGACGAGCAGAAAGTAACCGCTGAAGTAACCAATGCACAACGCAGCCACATAGTAGAACGTCAAAAAGCTCGTTGGCGCTTCGTTCATGCGCACGCTGGGGCTGTATTTGAAATTATAGAAAATTACCAACGGGAAAATAAGGAACGCCACATGCAGCATTTGAAACATGAATTGCGTCAGATTGTTCCCCGCCGCGCTGACTTCCCCCTCGAACGACGGCCATCGAACTGCCGCGAAAATCAAGGGAAGAATCGCCGCCAGCCATGCGACAAACCCGATGTACCGTGGAACTATTAGAAACGCCAAATGTTGCGCGGACAATTCATTGCCGAGAAGATACTCGAATGTGAACGCAAATTTCCCGGGTTCAGCCCTAAAAGTTCCAATGGCGGGCATCAACAAGTAGAGCAACAGGCCGGCCAATCCACATAACGTCATCAGGCTGATAAACCTCAGATTGAAAAAGCTGAAACCCTTGACCCAGATCAACGCCATCACGAACCACGGGAAAAAACCAAACACCGACAGCGCCCAATTATTGGTCACACCCAGCCCATAAACAAACGCCATCGCCAGCAGCCACTTGTCATTCTGGGAAATCCGAAAGCGCAGCACGCAAAATATAAGGAAGGCGAACACCAGCAAATCCAGCATTTCCCCGCTGGCGCAAATCGCGTGTTGCCAGAACGTCAGTTGCAATCCAAGCATTAGGACCGCAAACAGCGGCGGAAGGAAAGCCGTGCGGATCGAGAGCAACGCAAATTCGCCCCCTTCGCGCTGCCGTTGTTCCCGTGTGCGGTCATGCGGCATCAATCGCACCGACGCCGCCAGCAAACCCAATGTCAAAGCCGCCCAGACCGCTGTAAGCGCATTCAAACAAACAGGTTGCCACGCCACTGGCAGCAGACGGACCGGATAGGTTAGAACGAAAAACAACGGCGCCACGGGCTCTTGCCGCCACGACAACGGCAACGGATGCCAGTCCCATCCTGTTATTTGGGAAACCAGTGGCAGGCTTCTCAACGTCACCCAGTGGTTAAGAGTGATTCCGTACAGCACCAACGCGCCAACCACAACCAGCCAGGGTGATAACGTGATTGGCTTGCTCCGCGGCGCGTTGCTCTGTTCTTCAACTGTCATGGATGTCCTCAGTTTGGGGGACGGGGGCGCCGCCACGCAAGGAATTACGCGTTCTAATGTCGGCGACGCACTCCACGTGTTGTGTCTGCGGAAACATGTCCAAGGGCACGATTTTCGTTACTTGAAAGACATCCCCGCCGCACAAAACGTTCAAGTCGCGCGCGAGCGTTGCGGGATGGCACCCCACGTACAAGACCTGTCGCGGACGCAATGACAGCAGCGCCTGCAACAAATCCGGCGGGCAACCGGTGCGCGGCGGATCCAAAATCAACGTCGTGGACTCCGCGTCGAATCGTCTCAACATGTGCGGCAAAAGCTCCTCCGTTCGCCCCGCTAAAAACTGCCCGTTGCGGCGGCCCCGCTCCTGCGCGTTTTGCCGCGCCGCGTGAATCGCCGCCGTATCCACTTCCACGCCGGCAAATTCCTCAACCAAATCCCCCAATTCAACGCTGAAAAACCCAACGCCGCAGTAAGCGTCGATGAGAAATCGGGAACCGCCGTCGCGCAACCGTTCCCTCACCGTCTCCACCAATTTCGGAAGCAAAAAGAAGTTGTTCTGAAAGAACGAATCCCGCGGCAGCCGCCATCCTTCCGGCGGGATTCGCAAGACCACTTTCAGCCCGCCCTTGGGTGGCGGATGCAGCCGGACTTGTTTGATCTGCGCGTTTAAAGCCGGTTCCGCAATGAGGCACTCGTCGATATCGACCACCAACCGGTTGTCCGCGCGAATAAAACCAATATTCAACCCCTGTTTAAACTTGTCCCACTGGCTGCGAATCATGATCCGGTTGCGATAGCCAAAGGGTTGTGGGCACGGCACGACAGGCTCAATCAAATCAGAATCAACCCGCCCGATGCGCTGAAACAAATCGCGAACCTGCTTGTGTTTGATCCGCAGTTGCGCGGCGTATTCCAAATGTTGGTACTGGCATCCCCCGCAATCGCCAAAATACCGGCACGGCGCCTTAACCCGGTCCGGCGACGCTTCCACTACCTTCACGAGCCGCGCCCTCGCAAAACTCTTTTTGACCTCCGTTAGTTCCGCCTCGACAACCTCGCCAGGCGCCACAAACGGCACAAATACAACAAATTCCCCAATCCGGCCGACTCCCTCGCCGCCAAAAGCAATGTCCTGGATGGTCAGGCGAACCGTGTCACCCGCGCGCGGAAGTGAGTCCACAAGCGCTTTACCCGAACGCCGTCACGCGCATACCCTCTTCCCGCGCCATGATCGATTTGACTTGCGCCACCGTGTTCGCGACGGTCAGACCGTATTTCTCGCGCAGGTAATCCACAGTCGTGGCGTGTTCGATGAATTGGTCCGGCCACCCGATGCGCAGCACCGGCGTCGCCACGCGTTTTTCGTTCAACAACTCCAGCACGCCGGCCCCGTAACCTCCAGGCAAAACGTGGTCCTCCAGCGTCACCACCAATTCCGCCGAACGCGCAAAAAATTCCGTCGTCCCGGTGTCCATCGGCTTGATAAAACGGGGGTTGATCACCGCGCAATCAAAACCTTCCTCGGCCAGTTCCTTCGCCGCTTCCGCCGCCAAACGGTGCATATTGCCCAATCCAAACAGCGCCACTTTGCGCCCGCCTTTGCCCGAAAATTGCTGCGTCACCTCCGCCTTTCCGATTTCCATCAGCGCCAGCTGCTCCTTGATCGGCGCGCCTTCGGCCGGGCCGCGCGGATACCGGATAAACGTCGGGTGCTTTTGGTGCGTCGCCGTGAACATCATGTCCGCCAATTCGTCCTCGTTCCGGGGCGCCATCGAAATGATATTTGGAACGCACCGCAAATACGCGATGTCGAACAACCCATGGTGCGTCGGCCCGTCATTCGCCGAAAGCCCCGCGCGGTCCATGCAAAAAATCACCGGCAAATCCTGCAACGCCACGTCATGCACGATGCAGTCGTAGGCCCGTTGCAGAAACGTGGAATAAATCGCGCACACCGGGTGAAATCCCATCGTCGCCATTCCCGCCGCGAAAATCACCGCGTGTTCCTCCGCGATTCCCACGTCGAAATACTTCGACGGCAGCGCCTTTTCCAGCGCCTTCAACCCCGTTCCGGTCGGCATCGCCGCCGTGATCCCCACGACGGAATTATCTTTCTGGCAAAGCTTCACCATCGTCTGCCCGAAAACATCCTGGTAATTCGGCGGCGTCCCCGGCTTGACCGGCGGCGTGATGCCCGTCTCCGGGTCATACGGCCCCAGCCCGTGAAACTTCTCCGGCTGATTCAACGCCGCCTCGTATCCCTTCCCCTTCGTCGTCAGCACGTGCAAGACAACCGGCGCCTCGCTCGCCTTCGCAAATTCCAGCGCGCTGATCAGCGCCGGCAAATCATGGCCGTCAATCGGCCCCAGGTACCGCAATCCCAGCTCCTCGAAAATCACACTGCTCCCATAACCTCCGCGCCCGTCCGATTCCACAGGGTCGCGCGTCTGTTCCAGCGCCACCTGGTTGAACACTCCTTTGAGCGCCTCCTCCGCCTTGTGTCCCAGCTTGAGCGCCAGGTTCCCCTTCGGCATCCGTTTTACGAACCGCTCAACGTCCTTCTGCAATTGGTTATACCGCGGATGCGTGATGATTTTGTTCAGGTAAGCCGAAATCGCCCCGACGTTCTTCGCAATGCTCCATTCGTTGTCATTAAGAATTCCGATAAACCGTTTCGTCGTATGCGCAATGTTATTCAACCCCTCGAACGAAATCCCGTTCGTCAGCGCCGCGTCCCCAAAAATGCAAACCACATTCTCGCCCGATTCCCGCTGGTCCCGCGCCGCGCACATTCCCAATGCCGCCGAAAGCGCCGTCCCCGCGTGCCCCGCCCCGTAACAATCGTGCTGGCTCTCGGTCCGCAGCGAAAATCCGTTCAACCCATCCGTCGTGCGAATCGTGTGGAACCGGTTCTTCCGCCCCGTCAGCAATTTGTGGACGTAGCTTTGGTGGCTCACGTCCCACACAAATTTATCGTGCGGCGTCGAAAAAACGTAATGCAGCGCAATCGTCAATTCGACGACTCCCAGGTTCGGCCCAACGTGCCCGCCGTTTTTTGCGAGCTTCGTTATCAACTCATGCCGGAGTTCGGCGGCCAGCGTTTGCAATTGTTCCAGCGTCAATTTCTTGACGTGTGACGGATGGTCAACCATATCAATATAGCGGCTCATGCGGATTGTCCCGGGAAACTCACAGGTTTCAAGCTTAATTCCCCTTTTGCGTTTTTGTCCAGTTGCTGGATCTTCACTTCGGCCTCGGCCAGTTTCACCTGGCACACCTGCGACAACTTGGAACCCTCCTCGTATCGCGCCAGCAGCGTCTCCAATGCAAGGTCCTGCGACTCCATCGATTCCACTATCGATTCCAGCCGCTTCAACGCCTCTTCAAACGACAGCCCGCTCAAGTCGGCGGGTGCGGATTCGGCATTTTTCATTTTAGACACCGCCGCAAACTACCGGACACCAGCCGCCGCGTCCAGTGAGAACAAATCGAGTATCGCCGCAGCCGCTCGCGCCGCCGCCCCCGGCCCGCCAAGCGTCGAGATCAGTTCCCGCAACTCCGCCCGGATCAAACGCCGCCGCGCCTCATCCCCCAACAACTCCAGCGCCGCCGCCGCGATATTCCGCCCTGTCGCCTCATGTTGGATGAATTCCGGAAACACCATCCGGTCCGCCAAAAGATTCGGAAAGGCCGCGTACTTCACCGTCACAATTTGTTTCCCCACCGCGTAAGTCAGCGCGTCCGTTTTATAAAATGCCACCGTCGGCACCCCAAACCACGCGCACTCCAGCGTCACCGTCCCCGTCTTCGTGATCGCAATCGTCGCCGTCGATAAAGCCTCCTCCAATCCGCCCGCCTGCACATCAACACGCCCCTCCTTCGCCGCCGGCCAATTCCGCGCAATCCCCGCCATTTCCTCGCTTGGCGCAACCAGTTTGAATCGCGCCTCCTGTTTCGCCGCGATCAATTCCGCCGCCTCAAAAATAACCGGCAGATGCCGCTTCAATTCCCCCAGCCGGCTTCCCGGCAGCAACACAACCGTCGGCGCCCCCCCTTCCTCCCGACCGCCGGTCTTGTACTTGTCAAACATCGGATGCCCCACCCATTCCACTCGAAACCCCGGCGTCCGCCGCGCGTACCATTCCTTCTCAAACGGAAACAGGCACAGCAGCAGGTCAAAATCCCGCGCCATTTTGTCCGCCCGCCCCGGACGCGACGCCCACACCTGCGGCGAAACAAATTGCACGATCTTCGGCCCGCGCCCGCGCCCGCAAGCCCGCCGGATCGCGTGCCCCAGCCGCCGATTGAATCCGCTGAAATCCACCAGCACAACCAGTTCCGGCTTCTGTTCAACCGCCAGCCGCGTCAATTCCTTCATGCGCCGCCGGAACAGCGGCAATTTCTTCAGCACCACCCCAATCACCGCGTCCGCGGTCAAATCGAAAATACACTCCACCCCCGCCTCCGTCATCCTCCGTCCCCCCGCCCCAATGAACCGCGCCCCATCCAGCTTCGCCGCAAGCGCCCGCGTCAAATCCGCCGCCAGCGCGTCCCCGCTCGCCTCCCCCGCCACGATCATGACCGTTTTCGGTTTCATTTCAGCTCCGCCTTCACCGCCTTGATAAACTCCGCCACCTTGAACGGAATGAACGGCATCGCCAATCCCGTCAGAAAATCCGCCACGCCTCCCAGGTAACTCATCGCCCCCGGCAACGTCGTGCGCGTCCAGTTCTGGTTATGCAACAAAAAGAAAACCCGTGGAATCGGAAATCCCAACACCCTCTCATCCTTCTCCCAGCCATATTGCACAAAAAAAGTCAGCCAAACCGCCAGGATCACCCCCGCGCCAATCGCCATCACAATCGGACGCCGCTGCCTGCTCCCGATCCATCGTTGCAACGTCCGCCTCCCTGTCGTCAGCGAAAGCCAGATGTCAAACGCCACAACCGGAATGATAAGAATCAAGCCGCCCATGAAATCTCAACCCCGGGCCTGGATTTGCCGTGTGATTTCAAAAGCCAGGTCCAGCGCCCGCTTCGCCACCGCCCCGCTCACCTTCGGCGTCTGTTCCGACTCCACGCAACGGACAAAATCGCGCAACTCCAATTTCAGCGGCTCATCCTTTTCAATCGGCACCGGCTCCCGCACGATTTTTTTTCCGGCAAATTCGCTCACAATCGTCGTCTCCTTGCTCCGCAGCAACTTCTTCAACACAGACGACTCCTCCTCACCACCCCGCGCCACCCTCAAAACGTAACCCTCCTGCGCCCGGTAATCGAGCGACACATAACTCGGCATTTCCCCGCCGCTGAACACCCGGATCTTGCGCATCCGCTCAGGGCTGATCCGGCTCGCCGTCAGATTCGCCACGCACCCGTTTGCAAATTTCAGCCGCGCGTTCGCAATATCCTCCGACGTGCTGAGCACCGAAATCCCCACCGCATCCACGCTTGCAACCTCCGACCGCACAAACCCCAGCGCCACATCCAGGTCATGGATCATCAAATCCAGCACCACCCCGATGTCCGTGCTACGATTCGGATAAGGTGAGAGCCGATGCGTCTCGATAAACCTCGGGTCCGTCACCACATTTTCCAGGTAAGCGAGCACCGGGTTATACCGTTCCACATGCCCAACCTGCAAAACCGCGCGTTTCTCCTGCGCCAGCCGAACCAACTCCGCCGCCTGCGCCGCGTTATCCGTCATTGGTTTTTCCACCAGCACATGTTTCCCCGCCCCGAGAATCCGCGAAGCCAGATCAAAATGCGTATGAGTCGGCGTCACCACGCTAAAAGCATCCGCCCCCGCAATCGCATCCTCCACCGATGCAAAAGCCGGCACGGAATACTTTTCGGAAATCTTCGCCGCCTGTTGTTCCGAAGAATCGTACAACCCCGTCAACTCAATCAAACCCGCCGCCGCCATCTCCGCATAAATGCGAACATGTTCCTTCCCCAGCGACCCCGCCCCCATCACCGCCACTTTCAAACTCGTTTTCAATGACGACAGTGTGGCCGTCCACCCCCAAATTTGGAACTCAGAAAATCAGGAATTTCTTTTCACGATTTTCTGAGTTCCATATTAAGAAGCCGTCCCCTTCCCTCATTTTCTTTGCGTCCCCGCGTCTTTCGCGCCTTCGCGTTCCCTCTCAATGCAAAGTCAACACCTTGATCCGCCCCTGAACCTCCACTGTCACCGCGTCCCGCGCAATTTTGAGCACATGCACGCCCCGTGCCGTTTCCCCTTCGTCATAAGTCCGGGCATCAATCACCGCCGCCGAATGAGAAGCCGAATATACAATCGCCTGAAGCCTCGGCCCCTCCCCAGGATTCGTTGGTGGCGGAGCTGGCTGTTGAACTGGAATCGGCGCGGCCGCTACGGGAGCAGGTGCCTCCGGAGGTTTAACAGTTCCAGCCACCGCAACAGGCGCAGCCTCATTGATCGGCTCCCCCAACCCAGCCGCCTTCCGGCATTTATTTGCGGCGTCAATCATGCCCCGTGGCCCGCCCGGCGCATACCCGCGTTGCTCCCACATGACACTCCCGTCCGGCTTAACGATCAGCACCGTCGGATACCCATTCACGTCATACTTATTTTTCAAGGCCCGATTCGCCTCCTTCAAATCCCCCGGCAGCGACGTGTGCATAGGAAAATCCACCTTCACCAGCACCAGATTGTTCCGCGCGTAATCCAGAAATTCCGATCGCGAAAAAGTTTCGGAATCCAACTTCATGCACCACCCGCACCAATCCGATCCGGTGAAATCCAGCAGCAGCAATTTATTCTCATTCCGCGCCTGTTCAGCCGACCCCGCAAACCCCGTCACCCATCCCGATTCATCCCCAACCGCCCGTCCAGCCATCCAAAGAGAGAAAGCCAACAGAATAAAAGCGATTTTTTTCATACCCAAATTCAAGCGTCAACTACATATCGGCCAAACCTCCCCCGAACATAAGCCGCTCTGCACAGGATGAGGGCGAACCACCCCTTCTCGTAAAACCCAATTTCCCGCCCCAGTTCAGCCCCAAATTCCTGATTTCCTGAGTTTCAAATCAAGAAGCCGTCCCTTCCTTTTCTTTCTTTGCGCCTCCGCGTTAAAAATCGGCTGCAATTACCCGCCTCCATTAGCGTGCATGCCCAACTAACGACAAATTCTCAATTTACAATTTTCAATTCGTCTTCCTCTGCGTTCTCCGTCCGGTCTGCGCGAGACTTCTGTGCCTTCCGTAACGGACTTTGAGCAATCAACAAACTCCTGTCGCGCATTTTCTCCACCAGCGCAATTTTCTCCTCAAAAGAAAGCGCCGCCAGTTTCTTCCGCGACTCCTCCTTCCTCCGCAAAATTTTCTCCATCAATTCGCTCATGTTTTATCCCCAGGGTATCTGCGCTTAAACTGCTCCCATTTGTTCAAAAGTCCATGGCGGGCCAAAATCTGATTCGGCTCATCTTGGTCAAAAGTCCCACTGAAGAAACTGGCCATTTCGGATAGCGTTGTCGATCTCTACCGTGGCGGCTTCGCGCGGGGAATCCATTCCGGCAGCCTACTAATTTGAAAAAGCTTAACGCTTCCGCTTTTTCCGCTGTTGATTTCCGGATTGGTTCTTGTTGGAGCCGGGCTTTGAATCAGGTCCTGGATCAACGTCAGCCATTTGCTCTTGCTTGTGCTTTCTTTCGTTTGCGCCTTGTGATTTGGAGTAAACAAACGCCGACACGATCCCAAGGAGTGGAGCGCCGCAAACCGTGCATCCAGCTACAGCATAACCGGAAATTATGATATACGTACCACAGCAAAACCCAACAAGAGCAATTATAAACCCAAACCATTGCCCCATTGATTCTCTCGCACCTTGGTCTGCAATAACCTTTTCTCAATCTCAATGCGGTGGGCACTTTGCGCTTCCGCCTGCTTCGTGATTCGATCGGCGCCTTGCGGAATTATTTCATTATATTTGGCAAGATATGAAGGAGGAGGAAGCGGGCCACAATGTGTAACCGATAGTTCGGTATGTGTGTGCCGTTCACTACTGACGACGATAGCCTTGATAGATGCCAATTTCTCCAATTCATCCGGAGAAATTGCTTTTAGTGCTTCTGGAGAAACAGACCCTACAATTTTTTTCAGGTCAACTGGATCGGATAAAGAGGCATTTTCCGGGAGCTTTTTATCAACAGATAAGGACTCGCCATCACTCATTTGCAAGAATCGACATGCGAACCAAGCCGATAGGCCGTGTCAGCTTTTCGCATGGCGTCCCGCAAGTCTTGTCCCACCATGTGCCAATCATGACTGATCGCAATTTCATCGGGATTTTCAGACTCGTTGTAATCGTGACCTGCGCCACTAAGATTCAACACACTCCCCATGCCGCTCAGAAATGTCGATGTCTCGCAAAGAAAGTCTGTCGCAAATCTTTTCATGAAATATCCTTCCAGCTCTGCAATATAGGTAGGTGCAAAAAGCATACCGTCAATTACGATAAACCCCGAAATGGAGGTAAGGCTTCATAATGTTTCATAAGGCAACCCCCCTCACATCCAAACCTCATTCGTAACCCGCCCCATCCCCATATCCCCCACCCCCGGCCGCACCACCACCCGTTCCATCCTCAGCGGCACCGCGACCGAATCCGCCCCCGCCCGGACCCCCAGCGCCAGCGCCGTACAGCGGTCCGCATGCCCATCCGGCGTATGCGGCGCCCGGTAAGTAATCTGCCCGCTCGGACTCGCCACCCGGCTCATCGAATGCAAATCCTCCCGGATCGCCCTGCTCACCGGCACCCGCAAAGCCCGCTTCTCAAACGCCACGCGCAACTTCGACATCACCTCCACTTTGAGGGCGTTGCTAAAAACGCAAAGCTCAATCCGCCCAAACTTGTGTTGACTCGGATTCCACTCCCCAAACTCCTTCACCAGATAATCCCCAAGTCCAATCCCCGGCCCCGTATAATCCAGGCAAACCCTCCGCGCCTTTCGAATCCTCGGACGCAAAAGCTCCACCTGCGCCGGCGTGCTCATCCGATCCAACTCCAGCACCTCCATCGTTTGCTGCACATCCCCCAGTTGCGCCAGCGACCACGCCACAGTCAAATCCCGCCGCCGCCCAAAATCGATTCCCATCACCAATGGAAACGGCGGCGTAGCCTGCCAAAACTCCGGCGACAGCGTCGTCGTCGCCTCCAACGATTCACAAGTCGCGATCAACTCATACGGCAGCAGCACCGACTGCGTATCCAGAAACTGACATTCAAACTCCTGCGCCCACCCCTCCGGATCATCCAGGGCCTCCCGCAACTCCTCAATATTCACCGGCAACCCCTCCTCTACCGCCCTGTCAATAGGAACAAAATGACACGACCAAGCGGAGTTATGCTGTACAGGCGCTGCCGATTTTATTTCCCCTCCCTCAGTCTCCTTCCCTTCCACGCGAAAATTCTTCGTCCAAATTTCATGCGCCTTATTTCCAACCCCATTCGGCGTCGTAATCAGCCGCACCTTCTTGACCCCGCCCTTCAACGGATTCGTAATGCTCGGCAAAATCGCCCGCCACGTCAGGTCAGGCTGTTCAAAAAACGCGAACTCCGTCATCAGCACATTCGCGCTGAACCCGCGCACCGTCTCCGGCCGGCCCGGAACGGCGATCGCCCGGCTCCCGTGTGAAAAGGTGATCGCCGCCGATTTCATCAAACCCTCGCTCCCGCCTTCCCGCGTCAATTCCTCATTCTCAAACGCCAGCTTGAAACTTTCCGCCCAATCCTTCCACTTCTGCAACGACTCCAGCGATTGACGTTCCGATGGCGCGGCAATCAGCCAATCCACCTTCCTCCCCGCCAATTCCGCCTCCACGCAATCGCGAATCCCCTCGAACCCCGAGGCGAAATCCTTCCCCACCTGCCGCGCCATCAGTCCAAATTTCCAACGCGATTTGTCATTCGCCCACCGTTTTTGATATGGCAAAAGTTCCGCTCCTGGCGCGGCCCGCAAACTCAATTCGCTGCGTTTGGATTTCATTATTCAGTCCCAAGGATTTGGCGGATACGTTCCTGCTTTTCATCCGGCGTCAACTGCGACCGCGTCTCCGGCTTCTGGTTTTTGACCGCCAGCTTCTGTGACTTCTTCTTCATTTCCAATTCTT
>DATAUD010000052.1:0-13993 GCA_036268455.1 Verrucomicrobiia bacterium | reverse complement strand
GCAGTTTCGTTTCAAGCGCCCCGGCCAATTCTGGACGGCCCCGGGCTTGCGCAACCTTTGCGCTTTGGAGGAAGCCAGACACAACCCTCATTGGGAAGAACTCTGGCAACCAGCTAAAGCGTAGCAGTGTCAAGATGCGCCCGGGCGGGGGGAAAATGAGAAATTCATTTTGACTCCCTTTTGTTTTCCGAGTAGTGTCAAACCAAAAACATGAGCAAGCGAATCATCTTCTGCGCGGACGGGACCTGGGATGATACGGAATCCAATACCAACGTTCTGACAATGTTCAATGCCGTGGCGGTCACCGCCGATCAGGTTTCGTTTTACGATAGCGGAGTCGGGGCGGCCGGCACGCCGATCCAAAAGCTGGCGGGCGGCGCGTTTGGGGACGGGTTGTTCCAGAAAGTCAAGGATGGCTACACCAAGATTGCCCATGTTTACACGCCCGGGGATGAGATTTTTCTTTTCGGTTTCAGTCGCGGAGCTTACACGGCGCGCAGCCTGGCGGGGATGATCGCGATCTGCGGTTTGCCGAGCGCGAATTTCGACGACAAGCTCGTTGAGACGGCGTTTCAAGCCTATCGGCAGCCGGGCCAGCGGGACGCTCTGCTCAAGAGCTTGAGCAGTTATAATTTGGCGGACGCCATACTGATGATGGTGGGAGTTTGGGACACGGTTGGCTCATTGGGCATACCCGCCCTTGAAGGGAAGGTTGCCATGAATTGCCAATTTTTGGACACGAACCTTCATCCGGATGTGCTGAATGCCTATCAGGCGCTGGCGATCGATGAGAAGCGCCGGGAATTTCCGCCGACACTTTGGACGACGCCGGCAAAGCCTGTCCCGGGTCAAACTCTGGAACAGGTGTGGTTCACCGGAGTCCACTGTGATGCGGGGGGCGGCTACCCGGAAACCGGGCTTTCCGACATCACGTTGAGCTGGATGATGGGGAAGGCGCGGGATTTGGGCGTGGAATTTCCGGACGGAGTCTGGGAAGAATTCGGTCCAATCGAGGCAAAGAATGCGCTCTCGCCGGCGCACGAATCGTGGAATCTATTGTGGGGTTTTCCCTCTCCGCGGAACATTCCAAACAATGCGAGTTTTTCCAACAGCGTTCCGCTCCGGATCCAAGTGGACAACACATATCAACCGGGAAATATGACGCTAATCAATCGCGCGCTGGCGCCGTCCTATGGAACGATCCAGGTAGTGACGCCTCCCAGTTAACAACGGCGGGAAAAGCTTCCTCCGCGAAATCGGCGAGTTCAATCCATTCAATCAGGTGGATTTCCAGCGGTTTTCAGGTAACATCGAGGGCAAATACTGCGTCTGCTTATGAAACCGTTGCCATGAGGAGTGGAGCAAAAAAAAATGGTCTGCGCTGGAAGGTGGTGGCTGCTTTGGCCATCGGCCTGACCCTGCTGGTTTTGGCCGCCGCTGTACTGTGCTCGACCCTTTATTTGCGGGGCAGAATGCGGGAGGAGATTGTCCAGCGCAACGCGGAGTTCCTGTCGGCGGTTTTTGTGATGCAAGTCAAGGCGGACCAGGAAGCGGGGACGTTCACGGGTCCGGCGGGCCGGCCGGAAAGTTACTTTGACCAGATATTGGAGATTTCGCGATTGAAAGGGGTAATGGCCGTGCGCCTGTTCGATGGCCAGGGACGATTCGTCAACGCATTTCCTTCGTACATCACGGAAGCGGCGCTTGCGCCGGGAGACCTGACGGCGTTGCAGGATCGCCAGCCGGTCAGCCATTACCATCCGCGCGAAGATTTTCGCGATTTGGATTTGCTCCGGCAGTTGGACGAAACGCCCGCGCCGGAGCCGGTGCTGGAAGCGACAATTCCGCTGGTGAACAGAAATGTCCTCGTCGGCGCCGCGCAGTTCGTCATGGAAGGCGAATCCGTGACGGCGGCTTTCGCTCAGTTGGACAGTCATTTGATTCGGCAGGGGCAGTTGATTTTTGTGTTTGCGGGCGGATTTCTGGCATTAGTGTTGACGCTTGCGTTTGAGCGCATCGATACGGTGAACCGCCGGCTCTACGAGGCCAACCAGGAACTGGCGCTGGCGGCCCGTACCAACGCCGTTGGCGCGATTGCATCCCATCTGATTCACGGGCTGAGAAACCCGCTCTCCGCAATGCAATCGCTGATCGAGCGCAATCGCGGGCGCGGAGCGGAGGCGGATTGGCAGCATGCCGCGGCCTCGACGCAAAGGATGCAAGCCTTGATCAATGAGGTGCTCGGCATCCTGCGGGACCAGGACGCGGTGGTCCATTATGAATTATCGCTCGAGGAGTTGCGCGATCTCATTTGCGCCAGGATTGGTCCGGCGGCGCGGGCGGCGGGAATTGAATTTGAGGCGGCGGTGGACGGAACGGCGAATCTATCCAATCGCGACGCCAGCCTTGTCCGGTTGATCTTGGAAAACCTGGCCCAAAACGCGATCGAAGCCACGCCCAAGGGAAAACTGGTCCGGTTGGAAATGCGCGCCACCGAGAAGAGCGCGGAATTTTCGGTGTCGGACCAGGGAGGCGGAGTGCCGGCGGAGGTGCTGGACATTTTGTTTCAGCCGTGTCGCTCGACCAAGCCGGGCGGGGGAGGGATCGGCCTGGCGATTTGCCGGCAGTTGGCGACGCAAATCGGCGCGAGCCTGGAGTTGAAAAAGAGCACGCCGCTGGGTAGTGTTTTTTGCCTGTTGCTGGCCCGGAAGGGGGCGGGCGGAGGCTCGGCGCCCGAAACGGCGGTCGTTTAGATTTAGATCATGTCCAGAGTGTTGCGCGTTGTTCTTATTTTGCTCGTCTGCATCCTGGCGGCGCGCGCGCAGGATTGGTATTGGTCCAACCCGATGCCGCATGGCAACGACATCATCGCGCTCAGGTATTGTTCGCCGCAGGGGATTTTCATCGAAGCGTGCGACAGCGGGCAGATTTATACGAGTTCGGATTCGATTTTTTGGACACCACAAGCCAGCGAAACAACAAATTCCCTGCAAGCTCTCGCCTTCATGGGCGGAAGAATTATTTTGACAGGAGAGAGCGGGACGGTCGTATATTCCGATGATGGCTACGACTATGTTTACACGAACCTCCAAACGGCCAATTGGCTGGTGGGCGTCGCCGCCTCCACCAATCTCGCTGTGGCCATCGGCGATAATGCGGCCATTTATACCAGCACCAACGGGGCGGCGTGGACGCTTCGCGGCACTCCGCCTGGGATCGGGCAGAATTGGCTCCTGGCGGCCGCGTATGGAAACGGGAAGTTCGTCATCTCCGGCGAGAAGGGTTATCTGGCTTATGGCACGAACGATTCGAATTGGACGCACGTAACGGTCGCGGGAGTGACCGCCAATGTTAATGACGTCGAATGGATCAGCAACACCAGCGCGACCAACGGTTTTCCGTCCAACTGTTTTGTGGCGGTGTGCGAGAATGGAGCGGCCTATTACAGCACCAACAGCGGCACTAATTGGAAAGCATTCACCGGGACCGGCGCCAATATTCTTTATTCCTCCGCTGGAACATCGTCGTCGCGACTGGTGGTCGGCAATAGCGCGGTGCTTTATGATCCGGCCTCGACCAATACTTTGTGGCGCGATCAAACCAGCAGCCTTATCACCTCCAATCCCGCGCCAGACTGGGTCTATTACACGGCGCTGGCGGAAACCAATTATTATTACGCCGGCGGCCAGTCGGGAATGTTGATCGCCGGTCTGCCGGATGTTAACGGCGAATACGACTGGTTTCCCGAAGACATTTCGCCCCGGGATTTTTTGTGGCGGGTGATCGATGTTTCAAATTCATTGTACGTCGCGGTCGGTGACAACGCGCGGATCATGACGAGCCTGGATGGCGTCGAGTGGGCCATTGAGGAGGTCACGAACGGGCTTTCCGTTTCTTTGACCAACACGACGTTCTTTGGCGTCGGGGGCACGAGCAATCTGCTTCTTGCGGTTGGCACCGGGGGTAGCATGGCTTTCAGTTTGAATACTGAATATCCCGTGGTGACGACCAATGGTGACGGCTCCCTTTCCACAAACGAAATCAGCGATCTTGGCATTGTGTGGCAGGACTTGCCCGCGTTGGAAACAAACAATGACCTTCAGAGCGTGTTCGCCTGGGACACCAATTTTTACGTGATCGGCGGCGGCGGCATTATTTATTGCAGCGACACGCCGACGAATCCGGCGAGTTGGAAATTGCGCTCGAGCGGCACGACCAATTACCTCTCTGGCATCGACCTTTTTTCCAACACGCTTGTTTGCGTGGGAAACAAAGGAACCATTTTGACAAGTCCCGACGGCGTGACGTGGACGAAGCGCGTGAGCGGCACAACCAACTGGATTTTCCGGGCGCACAATTGTGAGGGGACGATGGTTGCGGTCGGGGAAAACGGGACGGTTCTGACGAGCACCAACGCCTTCAACTGGACATTGCGCGACAGCGGAACGACCAATTGGCTCAACGACGTGGAGATGATCACGAACGAATATTTTGTCGCGGGCGATTTTGGAACGCTGCTCACCAGCACCAACGCCACGACATGGACCGGCGCGCCCATCATCACCGATCAATCGCTTTACGGCATCTCGATCATGAACGGCCAGCTTGTGGTTGTGGGGGTGGAAGGGATTATTCTGCGGAGCCAGATTTTGCCCGATCTCAGCCCGTTGACCTTTATCGATTATTCAATTGTGTCCGGCGAGTGCTATTTTTACGTGGGCACAACGGATGGGAACACCGACGTCAGCTTTACACTTGACTCATCTCCGGATTTGATCAACTGGACCAAAGGCCCGAAGGTCAACATCACCGATGATTCCGGGACCGTTCTTTTCAGCACCAGCGCGCCGACGACTTCCGCCCTGTTTTATCGGGCGACTTTGGTTCCCTGAGAGTGAAGATTGATATGGAAAAAAAGCCAGTCCCGTGCTATGATTTGCGCCAATGAAAACGCTGCTGTGGCCGCCCTGTGGTCGAGGCGATCCCCTGCCTTCCACTAGCGCCGGCTTCAACTTGATTGAGCTGATGGTCGTCATCACGATCATCGCCCTGATGGCTGCGCTGCTCCTGCCCGCGATCTCCAAAGCCAAACAGCAAGCGACGGCCGCCGCCTGCCTGGGCAACCAGAAACAATTGGCCGCCGCCTTTCACATGTACACCCAGGACAATTCGGATCGCGTCGTGCAAATGGCCGATTATGTGACGGGCGAAACATTTTATCCGGCGGGTGGTTATTGGGCTGGACCGATGCCGGGCCCCAATTGGAGCAGCACCAGTGACGCCCTCGCGGCCGCCGTGACCGGCTTGCAGACCAGCAATGCCCTTTATTTTTATTGCAATAATCTGGGCGTCTATCATTGCCCCGGCGATAGCCGGGTGTTGAACATTCCGACCGCCAACGGTCCCAATGGCTGGGCCTACGACAGTTATGCCAGAACGGAGAACATCGGCGGCGAGCCGTACGACAATTACTACGGCGCCGGCGAAACGTACACCAAGATGTCCGCCATTACGCAGCCTGCCGCGACGTTTTCCATGATCGAGACAGCGGATTGGCGCGGCTATAATGTGGGAACGTGGGCCGTGCAATGGCGGAAAAATGCCGCTTTCGAATGGGTGGCTCCGCCAGCCATGTGGCACGTCAACGTATCCACCATTGGTTTTGCGGACGGCCACGCCGAAATGCACAAATGGCTCGATTCTGAACTCGTCAACGCCGGCCAGCGCGCGGCCCGGGGCGTCCCAATGGGCACGTGGGCCGACCCAACCAACGGTCCCGATTACGACTACGTCTATAACGGTTATCGATTTCCTGGGCATCCGTAACTCTGTCAGGGTTAAAGGCTGGCGGCCATGTTCATAGGAATTGGCCGCCAGCTTTTTTGTCAAAACGGTTCAGTTCTGATTGTCAGGAGGCGGTCCGCCGTCGTCGTCTGGTCCACCTCCACCATCTGGCCCGCCGCCGCCCGGCCCGCCATGCGGTGGGTGGCCCATATATTCAACGGGCGTCAATTTGCCGTCACCGTTTTTGTCGAGTGTTTTCAATTCCGCCGAGGCATTAGCGATTTCGTTCGCGTCAATCACCCCGTCTTGATTTACATCGAGTGCTTCGACGAGGGGGATGTTCGCGGGATTAAAATGCCTGCCGTGAAATCCCCGATTGTTGGCAGGCGCTGACGGGAGATATTCGTTCGTCGTCAGAACCCCGGCCCCGTTTGTATCCAACTTCGCCAATTCGGCGCTGGCATTGGCGATTTCGTTGGAATCAATGACCCCGTCATGGTTCACGTCCAATGCCTCGACGAGAGGAATTGGAGGATGGTGATGATGGCCGCCAAAGCCCGGGCCGCCAGGCCCGCCACCCCCATCGGGCGGCGGACCGCCATTGTCATCCTGGGCGCTGGCAATAAATATGGACGCGCCAAGCATTGTTAACGTCAGAGCAAGTGCTTTTGCTATTTTCATATGTTGATTCTGTGTGTGAACGGCAGCCACACCTTCCGGCCGCGATGCCGGTGTGGTTGCCATCCTGATGTGATGTCGTTTATGCGGCCGAAAATCTGTTGACCGTTGCGGTTCGGTTCTCATTTATGTTTATGAGACGCCGATTCCTTCGATAAGTTGCCTCTTATGGGACGAGACTCCCTCGAAATGGGATATGGCCCGGCGAAGCGGGTACGAATTCGATGAGGGAAAGAGCAGAGGCGGCTCAACATCTCAAAAGCAACTTTGCGGCGTTGGAGCAATTGATTACGAAAATGGCGGGATTCGTCCCGAAGATCAGCGGTTTCGTCCCATTTCGGCAGACGAATGCGACACCGTCTCGTTAAATGTCATGAAAGCGCGACGCGCGACACATGAGAATTTTGAAACAAGTCAAAGAGTGGTTGTTGGAAAAACTCGGCATTGTCAGATTGACGCCACACCAGCGGGAGATAATCGACCAGATGGAAAGAGATTACGCGCAACTCTCCGGTTCCAAACATGGAAAAACAATATTGGACGGGAGCAGGCGCAAGCATTAACTGATTTAGAGCGTGTTTGAAAAATCCCGATGCGTTGGACCCCTTACATAATTACGACGATAGCCGCCTCGCTCGCCATTTTTGGCGTGATCAGCGCGATGCCGGTATTGAGCGGTGTTCTGACGTGGGAAAGGTCGCTCACCGATACGCTGACTCAATGGCTACCGTGGTTGGTGCTTTCGCCGGGCATCTTCTTACTGGCGGCGCGGTTTCCGATTGGGCGAGCCGGCATTGGCGGGCGTCTTTGCCTTCATCTGGCGGCGGGATTTTTACTGGTCGTGTTCGCAACGTGGTTGAGCAACGGCTATCTCGCGCCGCGGTTCATGACCCTGGTTCCGCCGCATCACGAGGCTGAGGATCACGAACCGCCGATGGGGCCGCCGGACGACAATCATTTCGAATCACGACCAGGCCCGCACCGGCCCTTTCATGATCGCGGGCCGCACGGGCCGCCTTTCTGGGCCAGGGCGTGGTTCAACGTGCCGATTTATCTTTCGCTGATCAGTCTCAGCCACGCGTTTATTTATTTTAGCCGTTCGCAACAACGGGACCGTCGGGCCATGGAATTGGAAACGCAGCTTGAGCGCGCGCGGCTTCAAGCATTGCGAATGCAGTTGCAGCCGCACTTCCTTTTCAACACGTTGAACGCCATTTCGACGCTGGTCGTGACGAATCCGCAAACGGCGCAGGACATGATCGGCAGCCTTGGCCAAATGTTGCGGCTCTCGCTGGACAGCGGTTCAAAATCCGAAGTTCCCCTCGAGCAGGAATTGAGGTTTTTGGACAGTTATTTGGAGATTGCGCAACTGCGCTTTGGCGACCGGCTAAAGGTCAGTCAATATATTTCCCCGGAAACGTTGAAAGCGCTGGCGCCAACATTCATCCTGCAACCGCTGGTGGAAAACGCCATCCAACACGGCATTGAACCGGATTCCTCGCAGGGGACGGTGGAAATTCGCGCGCAAAAGGTCGCCGATGAGTTGGTTCTCTCCATCAGCGATAGCGGGGTTGGCCTGGCGGAAACCACCGACTCGCCGGCGAAAAAAGGAATCGGCCTCTCAAATACGCGGGCGCGTCTGCGAAGCCTCTACCCGGGCCGGCACAGCTTCGCGATCCAAAATCGAAGCGAGCGCGGTTGTGTGGCGGAATTGAGAATTCCCTTTCACACGACGCCGCTGCCACGCGATTACGCCGCCAGAAAATTATGAGCATTCGCGCGCTAATTGTGGATGACGAACCATTGGCCCGGCAGGGAATCCGGTTGCTCCTGCAAAACGAGCCGGACATCGTCGTGGTGGGAGAATGCGCCAACGGCGCGGAGGCATTGGAAACCATCCAACGGGAAGCGCCGGCGTTGGTGTTTCTGGATGTGCAAATGCCGAGGATGGACGGTTTCGCCCTGCTGGAAGCGTTGCCGCCAGAGAAGCTTCCCATCGTCATCTTTGTCACGGCGTATGACCAACATGCTATCAAAGCCTTTGAGGTCAGCGCGACGGATTATCTGCTTAAGCCCCTAAAAGCGGCGCGATTCCGCGATGCCCTGCAACGCGCGCGTCAACAATTGCAATCACGAGACACGGACACACTCAGCCAGCAGTTGCGGGCATTGCTCGAAGCCGCAAAACCGAAGACCGGTTATCCGAGCCAGCTTTCAGTGAAAAATGGCGAGCGGACAAGTTTTGTGCGTGTCGGTGAAATAGATTACATCGAAGCCGCGGCGAATTATGTCATTTTGCATGTGGGCCAGCAAAATCACATTGTCAGGGAAACATTAACAAACCTCGAAAGCCGGCTGTCCCCGAAAATTTTCCTGCGCATCCACCGGTCTTTCATCGTCAACATGACTCGCGTGGTCGGAATGAAACCGGCGCTGCGAGACGAACACGTGGTCGTGTTGAAAAGCGGCAAGGAACTTCCAATGACGCGCGGCGTCCGCGAAATCCAGCAACGGCTGGAATTTCTTTAATGAAGCTCCGTTTTCTTGATGTCCCACTTCACTGGTTCCAATTCCAGAAAACCGGACTTGCGGGGCAAGTTGTCCCATTTCTTTTCCAAACGCGCGATACGTTTCGCCATGGCGGGGTGGCTTTGGAAAGCCTGCGGCGCAAAAGTATGCATCCCCATTTTTCCTTCCGATGCCTCCAGCTTTTGCAGCGCATGGGTCAAACCGCGCGGATCGATATTCGCGGCGACAAGGTAATCCCACCCGGTTTCGTCCGCTTCCGTCTCGTAGTCCTGTGAAAACCCCTGGAAAACCATCAGTCCCGAACCCATTGCAAGGATATTTCCGACCCCGCTATTGCTGCGCAAAAACACGCCAAAAATCACGAGGGGACCGGCGGCGGAAATGCAGCGCCGTATGGCATGCCGCTTCGCCTGATGCGCCAATTCATGCGCGAGCACGCCCAAAAGCTCCTCCGGCTTATCGGTCAATTCCAGCAACCCTTCATTGACGACAACATGGCCGCCAGGCAGCGCACAGGCGTTTGGATCGGGATCCTGCGATATGTAGAATTTCAAATCCCGCCGCTCCGGAGGCAAAACCCGGATCAGCGGCGCCGCGAGGGCCGTCAATTGCGCGACGCTATTCGAATCGTCCAATAGCGCGCCGCTTTCCTTCAGATTCGTCAGCGCCACCGCGCCCATTTTTTGCTCCCATTCCATCGGGACCCTTGCCGCAATCGCGCGCACCATCGCGCTCATCGCGATTGACCCAAGCCACGTCGCCACAATGCACCCAATGCCGAAATAAAGCGTCAGCCGGAGCGCCCGCCCCACCTCGCGCCGGCCCAGGACTGCCGAGACCTGCGGAAGCGATTTGATGGCGGGATGCCGCAGGAGGGCATGGTTGAGGGTGTAAATCCGCATGTCCGGCTGAGTCGCATCGCTAAGGAAGATTCCCTTGCCGGCCTTTTCGAACTCGACCTCAAGATTCTCCAGTGGAATGTCCATCGAAACCGTCTCCGATTGAAATTGCAACCGCATGTGACTGAGGAAAATCTTGCCACCGATTGGTTCGTCTCCAAAGTTTGGATTGAACAAGCTCGCTTCAACGCTCTGGGCAGTGGGGTTCAAGCTGTTGCAAATTGTAGTCCTTTCACCGCAAAACGCCATGCAAAAGGGAAAAAGATGCGAATTTTTGGCTTCTCAAAGCCTGTCCTCGGTACAAATTGAGTCAATGAGATCGAATTCGGAGCAACTGTTTGCCGAGGCCCTCCGTTACATTCCCGGCGGGGTCAATTCTCCCGTTCGCGCTTTTCGCGCGGTTGGCGGGAATCCATTTTTTGCGCACAGAGGCAGCGGCGCGCATGTCTTTGATGTTGATGGCAACGACTACATCGATTACGTCGGCACTTGGGGTCCCGCGATTTTCGGACACGCCTATCGCCCTATCATCCAAGCTGTCAAAGACGCCGCCGAGCACGGGACTAGCTTCGGGATTCCCAACCCGCTCGAAGTCAAAATGGCGCGCCTTGTTTGCGAAGCCGTCCCGAGCGTGGAGAAAGTGCGAATGTGCAATTCCGGGACCGAAGCATGCATGTCCGCAATCCGGCTGGCTCGCGGCTTTGCCCGGCGCGACAAAATCGTTAAATTCGAGGGTTGTTATCACGGGCACACTGATTCGCTTTTGGTCAAGGCTGGCTCGGGCGCTTTGACGTTTGGCGCTCCTGACAGCGCGGGTGTCCCCGCCGCTTTTACGCAGCACACGATTGTGCTGCCCTTCAATGAAACCGAACCAGTGCGGGCTGCTTTCACGGCGAATTCCGGTCAAATCGCCGGGATCATTGTCGAGCCAGTGCCAGGAAACGCGGGGCTTTACCTGCCGAAACCGGGCTATCTGGAATTCCTTCGTGAAATCACCGCGCTAAACGGGGCGCTGCTTATTTTTGACGAAGTAATGACCGGTTTTCGATTGGCGTTTGGCGGAGCGCAGGAACGATTTGGAATCCGGCCCGACCTCACTTGCTTTGGAAAAATAATTGGCGGCGGTTTGCCCGTCGGCGCTTTTGGAGGACGCTCGGAGATCATGGACCTTTTGGCTCCGACCGGCCCGGTTTATCAAGCCGGCACATTAAGCGGGAATCCGCTGGCGATGGCCGCGGGGATTGCGGCGCTGGAAGAATTGTCGAAGCGAAATGCCTATATCCAGCTTGAAGATTCCGGAGCGGTTTTGGAAGCGGGAATGAAGGATAGCGCGAAAGCCGCGAAAATCCCGATGCAATTTAATCGGATTGGCTCGATGTTTTGCGGTTATTTTGCCGGGGAGCCGGTCCACAACCTTGCCGACGCGATGAAAAGCGATCGCGAACGCTTCGCGAAATTTTTCCGCGGGATGCTGGAGCAGGGGATTTACATCGCGCCTTCGCAATTCGAGGCCGGTTTTATTTCGACGTCCCACAGCGCCGAGGACATCGAAAAAACGATCACGGCCGCGAACAATGTCCTTAAGCAACTTTAAGAACTGGAGGACGACGAGCTTGCCGCTTGAGGCGCGGATTGGTCGGACGCGGAGGAACTGTCAAAATAATCGTTCAGGTACTCCTTGGAAATGTTGATCGACGAGATGGCGTCTTCCATTTCGACGAACTGGTTCTGCATTTCCGTTTCATCGCTCGTGATCTTTTGTTGCAGCGTGGTGATGCTGGTGGTGATGTCCGACGATTGGTTGGTAAAGCTTTGTTCCTTGCTGGAGATAAGACCACTGCTGGAAAGGGTGTCAGTAAGGTAACTGCCGACTGTTGTCGCCAAACCGGATTTCGAATTCGTAAACAACTGTGAGACCTGGCTTAAACTATTCGATATGGAGTCGTTCAACACCATCGAATTGACCGAGAGCGTGTTGTCATTACCGTTTGAAGCGATGCCGATGTCATTTAAGTTTTCGACCAATCCCGACAACGGCGACGCATCCATCAGTTGCCGGAGATTCGTCGCGATGCCTTCGGCATCCATGTCGCCCATCAAAACGCCGGGAGTGCCCGTGGAGGTGGTCGTTGAGTCGGTTTCACCGGTGGTGCTGCTGGTGCTGGTGGAAACGGTCGTCTGTGACGAGATGTAATTCTGGACGGTGTTGTAATCGTTGACGAAGTTGGTGATTGCGGAGGCGATGGTGCTGGTGTCCGGGCTGACGGTGATGCTGGCCTGCCCCGTGCCTTGAGCAGTGATGGACAAACCCGGCAAACCATCCGAGGCGGCGTTGACGGTATTGCTTTCGCTAGTCATCGTGGCGCTGCCGTCCAGACTGTATTGCAGATTGGTGCCTGCGGTCTGGGTGCCGCCGGAGAGGCCGGTTGCGGCCAGAAAATTGCCGGTGACGTCCTGCATTGTGATGCCCAGGTCTCCGGTATTGCTATTGGTGAGGACGAAACGATGGTTGGCTCCGTCGTAGCTGGCGGTTACGCCCGCGGCCGAATTATTAATGTTCTGTAAAATATCGTCGATGCTGTCGGTGGAAGCATCGTAATTGATATTGACACCGTTGATTTGGAATTCTCCCTGGCCGCCCCCTCCGTCGGTGATGGCGGTTGACAGATTTGACTGACCGGCCGGGGCCGTGACGCTGATTGCCGCGAGAGGGCCGAGGCTGGTCACAGTGCCCGTGCCATTTGTGTAGAGTTGAGTGGCCTGTAGGAAATTGCTGGTGTCCGCCGAACTTCCCAGCGCGATCGGCGAGCTGCTCGAAAGCGTTATTTCGTCAGTGGACGGATTGTAACTGGCTGTGACCGCTCCGGAGGTCGCGGTATTGATCTGGTTGCACACGTCCCCGAGGGTTTCACTGGTTGCGACGGTGATGACACTGCCATCGACTGTAAAGCTTCCGTCGGTAACGGGGTCGGCGAACCCGCCGGCGCCCAGACTGACATTGGAGACGTCGCTGGTGGAACTGATGGGTTGGGCGGAAACCACAGTTCCCTCCTGGGTCGTGGCGGTGGCCATTTGGGAAACCGCGAAACTGTAAGTGCCTGAGGGGGCGCCCGACGCGGCGGTGGCCGTGGCGATGGTGGAATCGGAACTGGAAGTTGTGGCGCTTTGGAAAAAGCCCGGGGCTGTGAGCGTTGTTATGTCGTTTTGGAGATTCGTCAGATCCGTTCCGATGGTTTTATAAGCAGAGTTCTTATTGTTGATGGTGGTCTGCTGGCCCTGCATGGTGGTGATGGGCGCCGATTCAGCCTCCACCATGTCGTTGATGATGCTTGTCCAATTGATGCCGGAGGCCAGACCCGACAACGCAAGGGCGCTGCTGCTGCTCGATGTTACTGCTGCCATACGCTTTCTCCTTTTCTTTTTTTTGCCGCAGTGTCTCTCTTGGATTTCTCCAAGTTTTATAATTTTAAAGCCGTGACTCGGACGGCCCGAAGGCCGTCCGAGTAGTGTTAACCCGAATCTGTGTTAAACTTTGTTACGACAGAAGTTTAAGCACGGACTGAGGACTTTGATTTGCCTGGGCCAACATCGACGTGCCGGACTGCACGAGGATTTGGTATTTGGCGTAATTGGTGCTCTCTGTCGCCACGTCAACATCCGTGAGGTTGCTGTTGGCGGCGCTCAGGTTGTCCTGGAGGACACCGAGTTCATCGCCCGAAAAGGTCAAGCGCTCTTCGTTGGCGCCAACGTTGGCACGATCCGTGGCCAACTGGGTGATGGCGGCTGTCACCGCGGTCAACGCGGCGGCTGCACCGGTCGTGATGCTCGCGCTGGTGGCGTTGGTGTAAGCCGTGGCGTCCAGATTGACGGAGGTCATCGCGAACAGGGTGCCATTGCCGTCGGTGGTGACGGAAAGGCCGGTGCCTGAAAACAAGCTGACGCCGTTAAAGGTCGAGGTCGCCGTGTTGGTGATGTAATTGGCCAGCGCCGTGAACTCGGACTGATAGTCCGCGATTTCAGTGCTGCTCTTGGTGGGGTCTTGCGCTTCGACCGCCAGGGTGCTCATCTGATCCAAAGCGGAACCGACCTGTTGCAGATAGCCA
>DATAUD010000051.1:0-9680 GCA_036268455.1 Verrucomicrobiia bacterium | reverse complement strand
AACCATTCGTTTGGACGGCGACTGTCGAATCCATTCAGCAAAAGCTCGCTCGTTGCCGGCAAACCCTCGAACAAATCCAGCCCGGCTGCACCCTGCCGCGCAAAAGAAAAACCAAGAAACCACTGTCCAGTTAATTCTTGGACACTACACTAGGAGGTCGAACAACGTGCCGTTTTTGTAAGGTTTGAATTCATAGCCGTGCGGATGGTAAAAAAATTTTAATCCGTGCGCAGTCATCACCTCGCCCGCGTGATTAAACACGGTGGCGGCGGCAAGGACTCCTTGCTCGTCCAAATCGTCTCTTTGTGGCAGCGAGGGGCACCCGATATATGTCAAGCCAAGCGCAGCCGCCTCATTAGCAAGGCCGTCCGCGTCGTCGCTAAATTTTGCGTAAGGAAAATGCGCGCTGGTGGCGACAAGGCCCCGCGCGCCCAATTCTTTTTTGAGTTCGGCAGGAGACTGTCCGTAATCGCCAACCAGTTCGACGTACTTAAAACCGAGATTGCGAACCTTGTTGAGCGTGCCGGCTCTGTCCTGATGCATTTGCCCGCTAAAACTCTCCAATTCCAAGCCCACCGGGTCAGGAATACCGGCAGCCGCGGCAGAGCTGATAAAGCCCGCCAAAATCGCCAACGGAACAATGAATGACGCCTTCACAGTTTTAAAGCAGACGCTGGCACGCGCTTTTGACAATCCATTTTGACTTTTCCAGCGCGGCTTGCGCGGAGGGAGCGTCCGCGCCGGTCACGGCTTGGACGATGCGCACCGCGCGTTCGCGCAATTTCGTGTTCGAGGCGGCGAGATCCACCATCAAATTGCTAAGAACTTTCCCCATTCGAACCATTGCCAGCGTGGTGATGGTATTTAAAATGATTTTGGTCGCTGTCCCGGCTTTCAGGCGCGTTGAGCCTGTCAATACTTCCGGGCCAACATCGGGGGCGATGACCAAGTCGGGACGATTCGCTTTTGAAATGACCAAATGGGGGTTGAAGGCGAGCAAGACGGTCCGCGCGCCTTTGGCTTTGGCCGCGAGCAGGGCGCCCCACACGAACGGCGTGCGTCCGCTGGCGGCAATGCCAATCACCACGTCGCGCTCGTTGACGCCCCGGCATTCGATGGCCGTCGCGCCAGCGGCCGGACTGTCTTCCGCGCCTTCCACAGAACGCCAGATGGCCGCCTGGCCACCGGCGATTATCCCCTGAACCCGGTCGGGAGGGGTGCGAAAAGTGGGCGGGCATTCCGTGGCATCCAGAATTCCCATCCGTCCGCTGGTTCCTGCGCCAACGTAAAAAAGCCTTCCGCCGCGACGAAACGACGCAACGACCATGTTGACAACGCGCTCGATGTTGCGGCGTTCCTTGAGCAGGGCGCGTCCGATTTTTGATTCTTCCTGAATCATCAAACGCACCGCTTTGGAAATGGGCAGGCGGTCCAGTTTGCTCGAGCGCGGGTTTCGCTGTTCAGTCGGCGAAAGCGCGCGGGAAGTGGGCAACATCGAAGTGTCCGGCGAAATGTCTTTGGTTGTCGCGGGCAGGACACCCGGGCGCCCAAAATGTTCCTGAGCCAAAGAAAGCGCGCCCCAAACGCTCTCCCGCGCAAGCTGCGTGACGATCGCGCGTGGCCAGAGCTTTCTCAATTGCAAACGGACCCGGCGGGCAAATGCCGGTTGTTTCAACAACACACTGCCTCCCAGCAGAAACTCGACTGGGGCGCCCTTCTTGACCAGCCGCAACCCGCAATGAAATCCATCTTTCGCCAAAGAAGCGGCGGCGCCTTCGAGAATATCGGCGGCGATTTTGTCGCGAGCGGCGGCGGCGCCAAAAACCTGGACCGCCAGGGCGGAGATTTCGGTTTTCCCCGCGGTTTTGACCCAATCGATGAGTTCTTCCGGCTCGTTTAATTGGAGCGATTGCAGAATGCCGCGGCCCAGCTCGGTCCAGCGCCCGTCGCGATCCAAATAATAAACGGCGGCTTTCAACCCGCGCAGGCCGATTTCGTAGCCGCTTCCCTTGTCTCCCAAAATATGGCCCCAGCCGCCGACCCGCGCGGTGGCGGCGGCATTGCCAGAGGTTTGCCCAAAACAACAGGAGCCAGTGCCACTCAGGATGAGGACTCGGGCGGCCACTTTGGACTTGGCATCGGGATCTCCGGCGGCCAGGCCGGTTTCCAAATCGTTGGTCGCGTAGCAGGGAATGTTCGGCCAGACTTTTGCGGCGGCGCCTCGAATGCGTTGTCGGTCGGCATCCGTGCGGGCGCCCGCCATGCCAATGGCAATTCCGGCAAGCGGCGCGGGGCACTCGTGCCGAATAGCGTCCACAGCGGCGAAATGGGCGGCCAAGCAAGCGTCATCCAGGAGGCGGAGATTAGCGGGGCCAAATTCGGCTCGAAGGACAGTTTGGCCCGCGCCGGGGGCCAGAAGGGCGGTCGTGCGTGTGCCTCCGCATTCGATTCCAAGAAAAGCCGGGGCACAATTAGATTTATCCATGAAATGAACTATGCGTGTTTGCTGTCTGAATTACACAGGGTAATTATGCTTACACCATCGGAATACTTTTCGCCATGCTTTTCTGTCGGGTTGGCCGTATCGTAGGTTTTCTTATGACGAAGACCGAACAGGAAATCCTCGCCACACTCGTGGAATTGGAAGAGAACGTCGCGAAAATGCCAACCGCGAATCCCAAGCCCGATTTGCGTCTCCTGTTCGCGCGACTAGAGGCATTGACCGGCCAATTGCCCAAAGAGACGGACGGCGATTTGCTCCACTATCTTCACCGCAAAAGCTACCAAAAAGCCCGTGCCTTCCTCGAACAACGATAACGCTGGGACGCTGGCGGATACCATCGCGGCAATTGCCACGCCGCTCGGCGAAGGGGGAGTGGCGATGGTGAGATTGTCCGGCCCGCAATCCCTGGCCATCGCCGACGCGAGCTTTCGGCCAGTTGGGAAAACGAGCGTCGCGCCTTCCGTTGCGCCGACCCACACGATTCACTTCGGCAAAATCGTGCGCGGAGGGCGCGTCGTCGATGAGGTTTTGCTCAGCGTCCTGCGCTCGCCGCGAACGTTTACGCGCGAAGACGTGGTTGAGATCACCTGCCATGGCGGCATGTTGCCGGCGAAACTGGTGCTGGATACCGTTCTTGAAAATGGGGCGCGGCTCGCCACTCCGGGTGAATTCACGCGCAGGGCATTCCTCAACGGACGCATCGATCTCGCCCAGGCGGAGGCGGTGGCGGATTTGATTCATTCACGGACGGAACTGGCGGCGGCCGCGGCCCGGGAGCAATTGGCCGGCAAACTTTCCAGGCGCATCAACAAACTGCGCGATGATTTGATGAAAACACTGGCGCATGTCGAGGCGCACATTGATTTTCCCGACGAGGATATTGCGCCCAATACCCGCGGGCAATTGTTGGAACGATTGCGCGGGGCGGGGCAGTTTATGGATGAACTGCTGCGCACGGCCAGCGAAGGCCGGATGCTGCGGCGCGGCATTCGCGCGGCGATTATCGGCCGGCCGAACGTGGGGAAATCGAGCCTCCTGAATCAACTGTTGGGGCATGACCGCGCCATCGTTTCACCCATTCCCGGAACGACGCGGGACACCATCGAGGAAACCGCGAATGTGCGAGGCATCCCGGTTGTTTTTATCGACACGGCCGGCTTGCGCGATGCCGTCGATGAAATCGAGATGGAGGGCATCCGGCGCAGCCGCGGAACGTTGGCGGCGGCGGAATTAATTTTGCATGTTTTGGACGGAGGCGAACAGTTGTCGAGCGCGGATGATGTGTTTTTATCTGAGTTTTCCGGAAAAAAACGGATCATTATTCGCAACAAAATCGATTTGCCGCGCCGGTTGGAGTTGCCGCAAGGTTTGACGGCCATCGATGTCTGCTGTCTTGGCGGCGAGGGAATTGAGCAATTGAAAGACGCGATCAAAGAAAAAGTGTGGGCGGGGGAAATCGGCGCGGAGATGTTGGAAGCGATGATCAACGCGAGGCACGAAGATGCTCTGCGGCGCGGACGGGCGGCTGTGGATCGCACCATATCGGCGTTGAAGGGGAATCTCGGGCTTGAATTGGCCGCGATGGACTTGCGTATTGCGGCCAATGCCGTGGGCGAAATCGTCGGAAAAACGACGACGGAGGATTTGCTCGACGCGATTTTCAGCCAATTTTGTCTGGGCAAATGAGGGGGAATTCCCAGTAGGATTTCGAGGGCCGGGATTTTGGGGGCTATTGACTTCACCTCCTGTTTAAGCCAAGTTCCCGACTTAGAGGCAGAGTGGTTTTATAATATTGCATGGGTAAAGCGCTTATCATTGCCGAGAAACCGTCGGTGGCCGCGGACATTGCCAAGGCCCTGGGCGGGTTCAGCAAACACGACGATTATTTTGAAAGCGACCGTTACGTCCTTTCGTCGGCCGTCGGGCATTTGCTTGAGTTGTGCCTGCCTGAAGGCGTGGAGGTCAAGCGCGGCAAGTGGACTTTCGCCAACCTGCCGGTTATCCCGGAGCGGTTTGACTTGAGGCCGATCGAAAAAACGGAGAACCGCCTCAAAGTCCTCATGCGCCTGCTCAAACGCAAGGACGTGGACAAGTTGATTAACGCCTGCGACGCTGGACGGGAAGGCGAACTGATCTTCCGCTACATTGTGCAGCACGCCCATGCGAAGCAATCCATCCAGCGCCTTTGGCTGCAATCGATGACTCACGGGTCAATCCGCGAAGGGTTTGGCGCGTTGCGCGACGATGCGACGATGCGTCCGTTGGCCGACGCGGCGGTCTGCCGTTCGGAATCCGACTGGCTGGTTGGCATCAATGGCACCCGCGCGATGACGGCGTTCAACTCGAAGACCGGCGGATTCCAGTTGACCACAGTGGGCCGAGTGCAAACGCCGACCCTCACCATTGTCGTTGAGCGCGAGGAGAAAATTCGAAGGTTTGTCCCGAGGGATTATTGCGAATTGCACGCGACTTTTGTCGCGCAAGCCGGCGAATACTTAGGGCGCTGGTTCGATGAAAAATTCGCGAAGGACAAAGACCCAGACCTACGGCCCGAACGAATTTGGGAACGGGCGCGCGCGGAATCGATTCGCGACAAATGCCTCGGCAAACCCGGCAAAGTTACCGAGGAAAGCAAGCCCGCGACGCAACTATCGCCGTTGCTCTACGATTTGACCAGTTTACAGCGCGAGGCCAACGGACGGTTTGGTTTCTCCGCAAAAAACACGCTTGGCCTGGCCCAAGTTCTTTATGAACGGCACAAAGTCCTGACTTATCCCAGGACCGATTCACGCGCTCTTCCTGAAGATTATATCGCCACAGTGCGCTCCACGTTGGAAATGCTGACAGGGACGCCTTATGCGCCATTCGCCGGCGAGATTTTGAAACAGCAATGGGTGCGCCCCAACAAACGCATTTTCAACAACGCAAAAATTTCCGATCACTTCGCCATCATCCCGACGTCGCTGGCGCCCAAGAACCTCAGTGAGCCGGAACAGAAGCTTTACGACCTTGTCACGAAGCGTTTCCTGGCCATTTTTTATCCCGCGGCGGAGTTTTTGGTCTCCACCCGAATCACGCGGGTCGAGCAGGAAGCTTTCAAAACGGAAGGGAAAGTGATGCTCCAGGCCGGCTGGATGAGCGTCTATGGCCGCGAGGCGCAAACGGAGGACCAAAGCCCCCGCCTAGTGCCGGTGCAGCCAAACGAGACGGTTAAGACCGTTAAAGTTGACCTTATCGCCACTCAAACCAAGCCGCCTCCCCGATATACCGAGGCGACGTTGCTTTCGGCAATGGAAGGGGCGGGCAAATTGGTGGAGGACGAGGAGTTGCGCGAGGCAATGAGCGAGAAGGGACTCGGCACGCCCGCGACACGCGCGGCGATCATCGAAGGTTTGATTTTTGAAAAATATCTGGTGCGCCTGGCGAGGGAATTGCAACCGACGGCGAAAGCCTTCTCGTTGATCACTCTTTTGCGCGGCCTGCAAATTTCGGAATTATCGTCGCCCGAGTTGACCGGCGATTGGGAATTCAAGCTCAAGCAAATGGAGCGTGGTGAATTGGGACGGCCGGAGTTTATGCGGCAGATCGAGGAGATGACCCGCCAGATCGTCGCAAAAACCAAATCCCACGAGAGCGACACCGTGCCGGGTGATTTTGGCGAATTGACGGCGCGCTGCCCCAAATGCGGCGGGGTGATCAAAGAGAATTACAAAAAATTTCAATGCCAGAAATGCGATTTTGCCCTGTGGAAAATTGTCGCTGGAAGACAGTTGGAAATTCCGGAGGTTGACGAGCTGATTGCCAAAGGCAAAGTCGGCCCGCTGCAAGGATTTCGCAGCAAGCTGGGCAGGCCTTTTGCGGCCCTGATCAAGATGGGGCCGGACTTTAAGCCGGAGTTTGACTTTGGCCAGCCAGACGCCGACGGCCAGGCCGCCGCTGTCGATTTTACCGGCCAGACTCCCATCGGCAAATGCCCGGTCTGCGGCTCTGGCGTCTATGAGACCGGCATGGCTTACATTTGCGAAAAAGCGGCGCGCCGCGACGGTTGCACCTTCCGCCTCGGCAAAATCATTTTACAACGCGCAATTGAAAAAGAGCAGGCGGAAAAATTGCTGACGAACCGCCGCACGGACTTGCTGGAGAAATTCATTTCCAAAAAAGGCCGTCCATTCAAGGCATTCCTTGTCCTCCAGCCGGACGGCAAGGTCGGCTTCGAGTTTGAGCCAAGAACCGGCAAAAAAGCCGCGACAGACAAACCCAAGCAACCACCCGTGAAACTGGATTTCAGTAAAGCCGAACCGCTGGCGGTCTGCCCCCTCTGCGGAGGCCGGGTTTTTGAAACGGAGACGGGATACGTGTGCGAAAAATCCCAGGCAGACAAAAAGCCGTGCAAATTCAAGGTTTTGAAAAACATTCTTCAGCAACCAATTGACCGGGAGCAGCTTAAAAAACTTGCCGAAAATGGCCGGACGGATTTGCTGGATAAGTTTATTTCGAAAGCGGGCAAACCATTCCCGGCATTTCTGGTGTTGGACGATGACCAAAAAGTAAGCTTCGAATTTCCGCCAAAATAAGCCCCAGAAACGACACAGTTGCGCAAAAAAGGGCCATTTTTATCGTTGAAGCCGCTGTTAAGCCCGTGTTAACTTTATAAAGTAGTAGTTTGGAACATTTTTCATACCAACCACTTGCACTTTTGTAATTAAAAATAGTGCAAAAAATGCCTCTCTTCCTTTGACAGGAACAGGAACATCTGTATTCTATGGCGGCACGGACTTCTGATTTTTGAGATTCGGTACAGATGAGCAGCCGGAACAAAAGAGGGTTCCGTGTCGTTGAGCGCGGCGGTAAAACCGCGGGTTTGAATGAACCCAAATGTTTCAAAGTTGTCCGATTACAATATGCTGCAAAAGAGAGTTTTTAGGGACAAAAGTCGTAAATCCGGGCTTAAATCCACGCCTTCTCTGAAAAGAACCGCTAAGGAAGCCCGCTTTACGCTGCAATCCCAATCCAACGGTAAAAAGTCGAAGGATGGTTCAGCTTCTACACGAAGTTTGCAGCCGCCCCAACCCGCCGCCGCCGCAGTAGCTGTCTCCAGTGAACCAGTTACGGTGGATTCGCCGGTAATCGCGGCAAAGATCAAGGATTTGCTGCGGCTCGCCCAGGATCAGGGGTATTTGACTTATGACGACATCAACGATGCTTTGCCGGATGATGTCGTGACGCCAGAGGTTCTGGATGCGATTTATTCCAAGCTGCGCGGGTTCGAGGTTGAAATCGTCGAGGCGCCGGATTTGGAGCGGGTGAAGCCACAGGCCGAGCCTGAAGAAGAAGACGAAAGCCGACTCGATATCCTGGATGATCCGGTCCAGATGTACCTGCGCCAAATGGGCAAGGTGCCGCTGTTGACGCGCGAGCAGGAAGTTCAGATTTGCAAGCGAATCGAGGAAGGCGAGACGGAAGCGCGCCGGATTCTTTTCGGCTTCGGTTTCACCGGGAAAGAGCATATCGCCTTGGCGGAAAAGCTGTTGTGCGATCCGCCCCGCGAACGCTTTGACCGCGTCATTGTTGATAAAAAGGTGGAAAGCCGTTCCTCGCACCTGACCGTGTTGCGCCGTTTGATCAAGCGCGCCCGCGAGTTGGACCTGGCGCTGGACAAAACTTACGATCAAATTCGCGCCGCCAACGGCAGGGGACCTACGTCCCGCACGGTGACCAAATACCAGAAGCTAGACAAATCGCTTCAGGGCACTTTTGCAAAGTTTTATTACAAGCCGAAGGTGTCCGAGGAAATCATGATCGTTTCCGACAATGTCGCCGATCAGATTCGAACCACGGCGCGGACGATTGAAGAATTGCAGAAGCACCGCAAATCAGCGGCGTTGACCACGCAACTTTCGGCGGAAAAAAACAAGCTGACAGCGTTGGAAAAATTCGTTCGCATGCCCCGGGACCGATTTCTTTCGGCGCATTCCTCGATGAAAAAGGCGGCGGCGCGGGCCGATGAGGCCAAGTGCGAAATGGCTGCGGCAAATCTGCGTCTGGTGATTTCCATTGCCAAGAAGCATACCAATCGCGGCCTCTCGTTCCTGGACCTGATTCAGGAAGGCAACATGGGCCTGATGAAGGGCGTCGAGAAATTTGAGTATCAGCGTGGCTACAAATTTTCCACCTACGCGATCTGGTGGATTCGCCAGGCGATCACTCGCGCGGTGGCCGACCAGGCTCGCACGGTGCGCATCCCGGTCCACATGATCGAGGTGATCAATCGCCTCATGCGGGTGCAAAAACGGCTGATGCAGGAATTGGGGCGCGAAGCGGAGCCAGAGGAAATCGCGGATGAATTGAATTTGCCGGTCGAGCGCGTGCGTTCGATCTTGAAAATGGCCCAGCAATCCGTCTCGTTGCAAGCGCCTGTCGGCGATGGCGACGATGCGAGCGTGGGCGATTTCATCGAGGACAAAAAGGCGGCCAATCCTTCGGACGTGACGAGCTACAGTCTGCTGAAGGATACGCTTGGGGATGTGCTGGCAACGTTGACGGAACGCGAACGGAAGATTGTGGAAATGCGTTTCGGTCTCGTGGACGGTTACGAGCGGACACTGGAGGAAATAGGCCGGCAATATAACGTGACGCGAGAACGGATTCGGCAGATCGAAGCCAAGGCGTTGCGGAAGATGCGGCATCCGACCCGGCTCCGCCATCTCCAGGGTTTTCTGGAAAGCGAAGAGTCGATCTTTCAGTAAGCCACCGCGATAGCGCCCGTTTGTTTAATCTTCCGGGCGTTCGCCGCTCGGGGCCATCTTTGCCAGCTTTGGATCGAACTGGCCCAGAACGGTGACCAGATCGTTCTGCGCGGCCATATCTCAAAGCGTTTTGTTCTGTGGGGATTATGAATTATCATGCCCCTCCTCATCCGCAGAAATTTGAGGCGCTCGTAGTGTCTCCTCGACTTCAGTAAACAATCGGTTAGCGTCCGGAAACAACATGCTTCGATCTATCATCGCAGGAAGCGTTTCGATAGTTGCGACCGCGATACCTAGTGCTTAACTGCATAAATTAACGATAGTATTTCTGAGTTGGGATCCCTTGACTTCGCGTTTGCGCCACTTGAACGGTTTTGCATGCTGCGCGTATGTTTTGATGAATGCCTCAATGGCCTGCCGCGGTTCGGCGG
>DATAUD010000050.1:0-98586 GCA_036268455.1 Verrucomicrobiia bacterium | reverse complement strand
GGTTTATGAAACATCGCCGCCTCGTGCGCCATTATGAAGTTAAGACGGCCCACGCCGAGGCTTGGCTGCACATTACCATGATCGGAGTTATGCTGCCCAGACTGGCTTAATCGTATGTCCATGATTTTTCAGACACGCTCTAAGACATGCAACGATAATCCGTCTTCTCGGTGTAATCGTCACATCCGTCGGCGTCCAGTCATATGCTTTCATGCGTGGAACAATAAGGCTGTGCGGACGACTTGGACAAATTGATAAAAATGCGCGCAACATCGAATTTCTCGATGTTCCTCCCGCGAATTGCGCGCTTGCGCTCATCATGGACATTCTGATATGGTGATTGGCGATGCCCGCGTGGCGGAATTGGCAGACGCGCTAGATTCAGGTTTACGTTTTTGGCGATTTCACCGGCTCACTTCCGCTTTCTTTAAACCTTCATAAAACCATTGATTTTATTGGTTAAAACGAGGTTTTTCATTGTTTCCGCTTGACCATTTCCAAGGACTCAAAAACATATCACTCTAGCACAAAAAGTAGCACAGTCTGGATACCTCTAGCGCACTCTAATCTCTGGCGGTTTTCTCCAAATATTGGTTAAAGCATGGTCGTTAATGTAAAGCGATTTTATTTTCTTGTTGGCAACGTCCACTTCCGAAGTAACGCAAAATGGTCCGTCGGACGGTTCTTTCCAGATTATGAAGGAGCGTGCGATTCGATTAGTACCCCACCAATTTGGTCCATAGACTCCGGGCGGTTTGTCAATATGAAGCATTTTCTTCGTATAACCCAGCTTAGATACGGTCTCCCTTACCAAAGCCACGCTTTCATTGGTAGTCATATTGACCTTGCCATAAAAATTCGCTTGGAACCTCTCAAATTCCTTCGGGTCGTGCGAATTTTGCCTGTCTGGCAATTCCATCACGTCAGGGGCGTAAAAAGCGATTACCTGACCGTGCCGGTAAGTAAATCGTGCCTCGTTTTTAAGGCTAAAGGCCGCCATCGGGTCGCCATCCACCAATCCACAAATAAATGTTGATACGTCCACATCGTTTGTTGTCAGAGGTTGCTTAACATCAAACCCGACGATTCTTGCGAACTCGGAACACTGCGGTAATATAGCTGTTAAGAAAGCATTTGAATACGTTTGACTCACCGGAACAATTTTTCGCCCATTGCGATAAGCCATTTCCGGGCCGTGACCGATTATTCGAGGCGCAACATCCACTTTAGGGTCGGGACGATATGTATTTGGATTCGCGATTTTAAGCATCTGTATTTGCCCGCTTGTGGCATCGACCTCGAATTCGATGCTTAGAGGATGGTGCGCCGGGTCGTGACCTCTCGTCGAGTCATACCATCTAATTCGGTAGCGTGGAACCAAGCCCGTTTTGCTCCGTGGCGGTGAGGATACGTCAGCAGGTCTATCTGCCGAAAGCATAGCATCCGTGTAACCAAGTCTTTTAATAGCTCTGTGAGCGACCTCCAATGCTTCTCTTTCGGAAAGATTAACAGGCCCTACAAATCTGGGAATCAAATCGGGGTCTTGAAGAAAATAATAGCTTTTTTGATTGCGGTAAAGCTCCACATGGCCGTGCAGGAATGCGAATTGATAGCCATTTGTCAGGATTACGAGTCCTCCAAAAAGATCGCTTCGAGGCGAACACTTGAATTCTGCAACCTGACTTATGCTAACAGGCTGCGGAATTGGCAACTCAAGATTTTTAACGCAATCTGACACGTAAGGCATAACTGCCACCAGCACGGCATTAGAATACTGCGCCGTAATCTGTAAGAGTTCGAAGGGCATAAATGAAGTTGCCGGGGCTGCTTGAGCCCCGGCACACATCCCTCACCATGTATCTGTACCGTGGTTGACTTGGTCAATGCCTAACTCATTATAACCAAAGACCTTCCAATAGTCCTCGCGATACTGGCCTCCCACAGAGGAAAGATTTTGTCCGCCGTCGTTAATTGCGTCCAGCAATCCTACGTTCTCAAGGTTCCAATAGAACAGAAAATTGCTAATAAAATAAGGCACGTCATCCGGAATCGTATCGTCATACGTCACGCCGTTGTGGGTTACCGGACCACCGACCGCATAAAACACATCTCGCGAGTAGCCGCAATAGGCGGCAGGTCGAATTCCAGTGCTTTCGTAGTACGTCCCTGGGAATGTTCCAGGGCCATTAATGCCGAATGCTTTGTCCACATCCCCTGTTGCGCTTGAACACGCATCAATCATTACGAACCGATAGCGCTGTTTGATAATGGATTGTAACGTCCCCGAAGCAATACCAGCGAGGGACGACCCGTTGCCGTGGCCATCAAAAAAGAAATTCCTCGAATTGGAATTAGTCAAGAAGCTCTCTAGTAGCTGACTGTCCAAGGCGAGAGCCGCAGAGGTAATGCTCGCGTCGAAATGGTTCGTCTTCTGATAACGCATGGGGTACGTCTGGCCTATATCATTCGTTTGGCCAGCTGGAGGATAGTAAAGATAATAGCCTCCAAATTGAGCCGCCGTATTAGCATAGGAATTTATTGTATTTTGCATCAGATTATTCGCGCTGTACTCAAACTTGAAAAAATCCTGATACGCTACAGTCCATACACCGTGCGCAGGCCAGTTATTCTTCCTCTGCTTCTTCTTCGGCGTATGCTTTGTAGTCGGTGCATCATAAACGGTAACGATGGCATCGAATTCAGGGTCGAGATCAGCGTTTGTTCGAGTGACCCCATTGTTATCCACCATGTTCCAGTAAGCGCTGATGCTCCCATCAGTCGTAATATTTGTTAAAGTTTGCACCAAATTACTGTTCACATCATAAATATCAATTGTCCAAGGAACGTTCGTGAATACTGTTTGCAAGAAGTAAGCGGAAATCCCCAATTCTCCCACTTCCGGCTCCCAATTTGGATAAAAAATTTGGTTAGATACTACAATCGAAACAGGATCGCTGTAGCGTGTGAAATATTGGTAATTGTTATCGGTGCTATCTGGATTTTTCCAAGAGACTTCGATTTGTAAAGTGTGACTACCATTTTGCAGGTAAGCAGAATCAAAGTTAAGTGTCCAAGGGGACGTTTGTTGCGGCCACTCGATTACGCCGTCACCAGCATATTCGGTCCCGTCAATTACAAGCATTGCCGAATCAAGATTTCCCGCGACGTTAGTTCCAGTTCCATCATTCGCTGCATTTCCGGCCTCGAAAGCAATGTCGATGGAATTGGATACCACACCGTTTGTTAATGCTTCCATACTCCCATTTGAAATTCGTACGCCATCTTGCACGACCTCATAAAATCCCGGGGCAGGTGCCGGCGCATTTGTCACCCCGCCTCCGTCTCCACCGCCATCGCCGCCTGGGCCCGGCACATCGGGACTCGCGCCGTCTGTGCCTTGGGATTTAACCTTATATCCTTTGCCAGACACCCATTCGCCAGTAGAAGGGTTAAAAACGACGAAACCGGACAAATTAAAACCGGGCGGATAAATAATCAGTGGCGCGGCAATACCTTCGCCGTTTGCGGGCATTACCATCGGTATTGCCAGAGATTCGGAAGCCACTTCCGGCGCAAGAGAAGCTGCCCCTTGTTCAGCCATCATGTCGAATCCCTCACCTCCGCAATTCGGATTTTGAACAATGTTTGAGTGAACGAAATAAGTTATGTTTGTTGTCGGGTCTGCTGCCCAAGACGATGTCAGCGTTTCCCAAGGGGTGCTTTGGTCAAGAGTTGGTCGATATTGAACAATATAATTCTGGCCGGGGGTACTTGGCCAAGACAATACTACATTGCTGCATTGTAAGGATAACGTCAGACCTTCAATTCCGAACGTGTGCGCGACAGACGCGAGCAGCAGCACGCCCGCCGTAAGGATTCCGTGTTTGGGGCTTTTCATACTTTGGAACTTTATTTCTTGGCATATTGCTTTCCTCCAGAAACCAGAAAGGCGCACACCCGCGCGCCTCTCTGGAAGGCACCGACCAAGGCGCCCCTGCAAGATGCACGCAAGGCGGCGCCCATTCGGGCGTGCCTTGGCCTTTGCATCTCGCAGAAACTTATTTCTCAGCCTCACAGGCTGAGTTGGTCGGTTTTTCCAGAAAGACTCGTAGCTGCCAAAAGCTACGCGAATTTTAACTTTTAAAGAACTGCCTTCTTTTGAGCATATTACCGCCTCAAACGCAAGGTCTATTTCTGCCTACGGCAAAAAATTTCAAAAACAAAACCGGCTTTTAGGATGTCAGCTTGTGAAAACGCAAAAGCGTGTCCTCGCAAGCGAGGAGTCAGACAGGGCCTCTGCGCTCCAAATCCGCGCGGCTTTCAAAACGCTTCGCGCTACTTTAAAACGGCTGGTTGGTGTCATCGAATAAAAATGCCTGCGAATTTGCCTCTGGCAACGGTTCCGCTTCGCTCCTTTGGCGTTCCCATTCGTCATACCGCGCTTGTGCGGATTCATCCAAGGCCAACTCTCCAAACTTGCGCACCAAATCCGATTGTGCCGTGTCCATTTTCTTTCGTGCAGCCTCATCCAAATACGGGTACGGGTTCGCCGCGAATTCATTCAGAAGCTTTGCCGCGATTCCGCTTTCAAACTGGCCTTTCACAAAGACAAACGGCACCGGAATCGTGGCGATGATCCCGCCAAGGAAATAATGCCACCGTGCGCCGAAATAATCTTCAAAATCGTCGAACCCATCAAAATGCAGCATCGATGCCGCGAGCTTGAGACGTGTTCGATGAATCAAATTGCCAAGAGTGTTCGGCGAGAACCGCAAGGAAATGTTCCGGCTCAGATTCCTTGAGAAACGCACCAAGCGCGATTTGCGCCCCACAGGGACCTTTCCCAGGGACTTCGAGAGATAACCCGCCACATAACACGCCAGCGCTTCCCCGTTCTTCCTAATCGGAAGCAGTTGACTGCGTCCGAAATGATACTCGCAGCAGATTTTGCGCAATTCCGTCCATTCCGCCGCCAAAACCTTGCTTCGAAGCTGTTTCCTGTTTCGTACCCATGCAGGCAGACTGTAGTTGGACAGCGTTTCAACGTCCGTGCCCGTCCGAATGTCCATCTTCGTTGCCACGACCACATGGAAGTGCCACACGCCGTCCCTGTGCGTTTCAAGAACACAAACCCAGTCCTTATACCGCTTAGAAATGATATGCGTTGCAAACGAATGCCAGCGCTTTTGGACGAAGTCCAAGTCCTTCGCTTTCTCGCGCAATACCCGCGTTTCTTCCGAACCCCTTCCGCTGCCAAGCACGCCGAAAGTTAAGGTCAACATTCCGACGTGGTTGAGACCGTATTTTCTTACCATCCATTCCACCGCAATAATCAGCCGCAGTCGGCTCTTTCTGCGAAATGGCGTCAGCCGTTCCTGCTTGAATTCTCTCTTTTCAGTGCAGCTATTGCTATTTAGACAAGTAAGGGCCGAGGCGGGCGGCGCTGACGCGCCGCTCCGCCCCGGCCCCGTGCTACCGTCAAGTATAGCAACTGTTAGTGAACCGGAGGGGTTGCTTGATGGGTCGCTTTCCGCCTCACCTCGCTTTGGATTGCCGCCGTCTTTTTCTTGCTTTCCATTCCCATAGTCAGCGTTTTCCGGCTCGCTCCGCTCGTCCCCACCGGAAAACGGCAATGAAGCCCCACCTCCTTGGCTTACGTTTCTTATCGGGTTTCCCCAAAAGGTGGAACTCACAGGGCACGCTCCTTGGGTCGAGTAGGCGCTTTGTGGACTTGCGCGAACTCACCCGCTGTCGCGCGGCGTTTGAATTCCTCGATTGCTTCCTGAGTGAGATATTGCCGTCCGCAGATGTTGATTGTTTTGAGCCAACCTTTTTTACGCCAGCGCCAAGCAGTGCAGGCGGTAACGCCTACATCCGCCAGCCATTGTTGCAGGCTGATAATGGCCCGCGCTGGCCCGGTATTGAGATTAAATGTCGTTTCCATGCCGCCACCGTAGGCGGTGACGACACGGCAAAAAACCGACAGGCCGAAGACTTACTCTGTCGGAATTAGTTGGTACGCTTTGGGCGTCCCGGCTCAGAAAATGTAAGCCCGATTCTTTGGCAGAGCTTTTCGAGGCGTTTCGGTTCGCCCAGGGATTGACCAGTCAGGCCACGTGCAAACAGGAATTCCCGAAGCTCCCGGACGCTTTTGAGCTGTCCGACTTCTTTCCGATGAAACAATAACCTCTGATAAATTGGTGTTGCATCTGTAAATCGCGATGGAAGACCGGGTTTTGACAAACCCTCAACAATCCCTTGGAAGAAGGCCAGGCATTCCCGTCCGTCGGGCTGACACCACGCCGAGACCAGAGCATCAGCACTGATTCTGGTTCGCAGTTCAAGCAACGGTCCAATGGATTGAAGGCAATTCCCCACAAATTCAACCGCCTGCAATGCGCTTGCCGCCGCCGGGTTTTCACGATGCGCTTCGAGTTGGCCCATCATTGCTTCTCCTTTGGCCCTGATTTCAGCCGTATCGATGCCTGTGGCTGCGTTTGCAATCGCCGTCCAGTTAGCTTGCTCCTGCCCCAGCAGCCTTCCTAGGCGTCGCGGCGTCACTTCATGCGATTTCGCCGCGACGGCAGGCATTACTTGCTGAACCAACTGCTTTAGGACGTTTGTAACCCAGGCAGGTTCTTTGTCAGGATCGATGTCGGTTGCCGCGTAAGGGCACAGAAAGGACAGCGTTTCAAATACTCTTTGGTACCACGTTTTGTCTTCCATAACGTGGCATTCTGGCACATCTGCATGGACAAAGACTGTCCATCCAGCCAGAATTTTGGCCTGTTTAATTCCGCAAAGCGACCATCGGCGGAAGCACTGAAGGCCCGAAGTTGACCCGTTGCGCTTGCAATTGGGCGTGTTCGTTCGACAAATGCCCATAAACCTTGCCTATTAGGATTCCGCCATCCTGGTGCCCCACCCACTTGGCAATCGTCATAAAGTCGATTCCGGACATCACACACATCGAAATAAAAAAATGTCGGCAGTCATGAAATCCGAATTTCGGCACCCCGGCTTCCTTCCGAGCGATCAGCAAGGACTCCCGAAACGTTTTCGCCGCACGGTCTCCGCCGCCACGCTGAGGCGAAGGGAAAAGCCACGCCGTATCCGGCGCTTTTCGTGACAGCATATCCTTCAAAACAGCTTCTAACTGTGGGTTGAAATCGACGACCCGCGCTTTATGATTCTTGGACAGGCCATCCGAACCAATCGTCAATTGCCGCTGGTTCCAGTCCACGTCCGACCACCTGAGCCGAAGCGATTCCGACATACGCGCCCCGCAATATGCCATCAGTCGAATGTAATCCGAAAACTCTTGTCCATTTCGTGACGTTTTTAACGCGCTATCACAAAGTTTTTCAATTTCCGCAGGTGTCACAAGTTCCCGCTTTTTTGGAGTCCATTTAAGCGGCCGCAAATTCTCCGTCGGAAGACGCTGGATGATATTGTCATCGATTGCACGTTTCATTACGTTGCGAAAGCAGGTCACTTCAAGATTCACGGTTCGCCCGGTCATGCCTAGGGCTTGCCGCTTCGCAATGTAACCGTTCACCAGCGCCCTCGTGATTTTGTCCAAGCGCACTTGCCCCAGATGCTCAGACCAATGATTGATGGCGATACGCTCCGTATAAAGCGTGCTCGCTCGTTTGGCATCCTTTACTTGCTCGTAATACTGGAAATATTGCTCCGCGTAATCCACAAATTTTGGCGTTCTGTGGAGGACCGGCAGGGTCCCTTTGGCTCGCTGGACAAGCAATTCCTGAAACTTCGCGACCGCTTGAGCATTCGTGGCCGCGCCCTCCAACGGCACCCGTTTAACGCGTTTTACGCCTGTCACAGCATCCTCAACGCTGATTTGCGCGTAATACCGTCCATTGCGTTCCCAAAGGCCCCTAATTGCGTGCTTGCGCTTGTCCAGCACCTTCTTGTATGTTGCGGTCGAATTATGTTGCCGACCATTGCTAACCGTGTTTTCAGCTTTGAATGTCGTTGCAGTAGCTTGCATACGATAAAAGTAGCACAAACACTAGCACAGCGTCAAGCACGAATTCGCGGTTTAGTCGTAAGTGGCTTATATTCAGGAATGCCCGCGTGGCGGAATTGGCAGACGCGCTAGATTCAGGTTCTAGTGAGTAACATCGTACAGGTTCAAGTCCTGTCGCGGGCACCATTCTCAATTAAAAATTTCCCGCAAAATTTCTGGTTGGACAGTATTTGTCCAACCGCTAGTGCTACGCTTCTGGCATGAAAACTGGACCAAATTTCCTCCGCCTGGACTTACCAAAGCCGGGCATTGATCCAAAGCGCTTTCCTCGCGAAAGGCTCTTTTATTGGCTGGTTCAACCGCGTATTCCCGTGGTTGCCTCAGATAATCCGCTCGTATCCTTGTTCATTCGGGGAATGCTCACCGGCAAGAAAGTCACTTTCGTTTATGCCGGAGGCTCCATGCCGGGAGCGCCTCGGACGATCAATGTCTCCCTGGTTTTCCGTCATCCGACCGAAAGCGGAATTTATATCGCCGGATACTGCCATTCCCGCGCGGCGAACCGTATTTTTCGCATCGACCTTGCGATGATTTTTCAAAAAGTGTGAAAACTCACCGCGGGTCGAAGATCGCCCCGAGAAAAAGAATCAGGCCGGTTTTCTGCTCCGTGATGGCGAAGAAAAATGGCCTGTCCACCATCATGTGAAATGGCTCATGCCGCACGGCATAGCCCACAACGCCGATCGAAGTGACCGCGGCCGCCTCCGTTCCTTCTTCGTTGACGTCAACGTAAGTCTTTTGCTTGACCCAACTAATGTAAAGAGGCTCGCTCGACATCCCGCTAAAGTCCGCCTGCCGCGTAAATGGCGCCTGCATGCCCATCGAGGCAAGGACCGATTTCAGATCGTAATCGTTTTCCAGCTTGAATCGCGGCAATTCCAACGTTCCACGGCGCCATGTCATTTGTCCGGTCCATTGGGCGAAGTTGTCCGCCGTGAAAGTAGCCAGAAATTTGTCCAATCCCGCTTTGGGCAAAAAGACCTCCATACTAATGTCTCCCCCTGCATACGGAAGTTCCACTGCCTGGAAGTCGTCGTTTTCGAAGTAACGGAAACCCCCTTCACGGGCCATAAGGGAATGTTGCACAACATTCCCGCTGGCCAGAGTAAAAGGAAGCTTGCGCGTCAACTTTGCGTCGAATGGTCGGGCCAATTTCATTTTAACCCACATTTTAGCCCCACGCAGTTTTCTAAAGGTTTCTTCGGTCGGCAGCGGGTTAAACGCAAGTTCAAGCTGGCTTACAGCGAGCTTTAGCAGGCTTGATTAACCTTGATTGAGACAGAGACGGAAAAGCCGCGAAAAGCAGGCAACACTCAGAATGACAATGGCTTAGGTGGTTTTTCTCTCGCTAACGGGAAGGTTTGGTTTTCTTCCGCCAACCTTGATTGATATTTGGCCCGCTGCAATGGCATCCGGGCGCGCAGAAGCCGAAAACCATCGATCTCGACTTTCAAAGAACGTTAGTCCCTCACATCTCTACAATTACAGTATATAGTGGGACTTGAAAGTTCTTTTTCTGACGCCCTGCAACCAAAGCGATCAGACAATAAAATCGCCGCTTCCGAGTCTCTGCGCACTCGGCGGGACTCTGCGCGAGCATTTTTTCCGCAGTTGTTGCTGAGTCTTTAGGCAGGCCGTTGACGACCCTTCATATTCCACAGGCATCGGGATCTGGCGCCGCACTCGCAGGCCGCGCCGTTGCAGTTCAAAAGCCAGAGTCACTTCGTACACCGTCTCCAACAAACCGGGGCCAAGCTGGGTATGAATTCGATACGCGGCATCGACGATTTGGGCGGTGATTTCATTTGGCTTCATTGGGGATTAAAAAAGAGTCGCGCGCAGAGTCGCAGAGTGCGCGGAGAAAGACAAAACAAAAATAGAGAATAGCGGACGGACGAAAGCGCTTGACCACACATGACCAACTCTCAATTCCCAGTTCTTCAATTTTCTGCGCGCTCTGTGTTATCTGCGCGAGACTCTTCGTCTGTCAACTGCATCGTTACGGCTTAGGAATTGCCTTTGGAAAACTGCTCGACTCACGACTTGATTTGCTGACGACGACGGGCCTCAACGTCTTTCCACCCGGCCCCGCCATGCGGGTCGGCGTTATATTCCACCAATTCGCGGTCCAACAGGGCTTTTTCCCCCGCTTCAGGCTGTGCGCCTTGAAGCAAATCCGCTTCCTCCATCTCCCAGATACGTTCCAGGATTTCCCGACGGTCGCCGCGCGCCAAATTCAGCAATTCTTCCAGTATGTCGGCCTTTCTCATCTTGTTTTAGCTTATCGCGGCACCCGCGCAGCTTCAACTGAAATAGCTGTCCGCGGAGAATCCTTTTCCCGCTTTAAATCTTTCGATCTCGGCTCTTCAGCGTCACAGGCCGCCGCGCTCCATAGCCAGCCCATTCGCGACAAGACAAAATCCGCCTTGCTTTTGGGGCGGGTACGGATAGCAATGGAGGGAGACTAAGCCAAGATGAATACCGAAGAACAAATTGAAGCGTTCCGGCGCACTTACGAATCCCTCCGCGCGGAAATCGGGAAGGTGATCGTCGGACACCATGAAATCGTGGATGGTACGTTGACGGCCATTTTTGGGGGCGGCCATGTGCTGTTGGAAGGCGTGCCGGGTCTCGGCAAAACTCTTTTGGTGCGGACGTTGAGCGAGGTGCTCGACATGAGTTTCAATCGCATTCAGTTTACGCCGGACCTTATGCCGGCGGACATCCTCGGAACTAATCTCGTCATGGAAACTCCCGGCGGCCGGCGTGAGTTTCAATTTCAACGCGGACCGATTTTCGCCCACTTGGTGCTCGCCGATGAAATCAATCGCGCGACGCCGAAGACTCAGTCCGCCATGCTGGAGGCGATGCAGGAAAAATCCGTGACCGCCGGAGGCGAGATACGGAAGCTGGCGGAGCCGTTTTTCGTCCTGGCCACGCAAAACCCGATTGACCAGGAGGGAACTTATCCGCTGCCCGAGGCGCAGTTGGACCGGTTCTTTTTCAAGCTGATCGTTGGCTATCCTTCTGGCGCGGAGTTGACGGAAGTATTGACACGGACAACGGAGGGGGCGCGGCAGGAATTGACGCGGGTGCTGGCGAAGGAACAGATTGTTGAATTGCAAAAGCTGGTGCGGCAGGTGCCGGTGGCGTCGCACGTGAAGGATTTCGCGGTGAGGATGGTCCTGGCAACGCATCCGAAAACGGAAACGGCGGCGCCGATTGCGAATCAATATTTGCGCTTCGGGAGCAGTCCGCGCGGAGGGCAGACACTTCTGCTGGCGTCGAAAGTGCGGGCACTGGCGCGCGGCCGCTTTAACGTGAGTTTTGAGGACATTCAATCGGTCGCCGCCGCGACGCTCCGGCATCGGCTGATTTTGAATTTCGAGGCGGAGGCGGAGGGAATCACGACCGACCAGATCATTGCCCAAATTGTGAAAGACGTGCCGAAGGACGCCGCGGCGGTCGAAGTGTGACGAGTGCAACATGGCGCTGCTGACTCCTGAACTATTGCGGCGGCTGGAGCAATTCCAACTGCTGGCGGCGCGGCGTTCCAAAAGTTCGGCCAAGGGCGAACGGCGCAGCAAGTCGCGCGGGCAATCGGTCGAATTTGCCGATTTCCGCAATTACGTTGCCGGGGACGATTTCCGTTATCTTGACTGGAACTTGTACGGCCGGCTGGACAAGCTGTTTCTCAAACTTTACGAGGAGGAGCGCGAATTGCCGGTGCGCGTTTTTCTCGACGCTTCCGAATCGATGACGTTTGGAACGCCGCCAAAATTCGATTTTGCGCGGCAGGTCGCGGCGGCGGCGGGATATGTGGCGCTGTGCGGTTTTGACCGCGTGACGATCCACATTTTCCCGGAACTGGACCCACAAACGCAAGGGGTGGACCCGGCGGTGTTGAGCGCGGAACTGGCGGCGCGCGGCGGATTGCGCGCGGTGCGGGGGCGGAAGTCGGCGATGGAGTTTTTCCAAAATATTTCGCGGCTGGCGGCGCGCGGCACTGGGGATTTGAACGAGGGGCTGCGGCGTGGGGCGCTGGCCTCGCGGCAAACGGGGGTGGCGCTGGTGTTGAGCGATTTTTTGGACCCGGCCGGATATGAAGCGGGCTTGAATGCGCTGACGGGCCGGGGCTTTCAAGTCAACGTGGTGCAAATCCTTGCGCCGGAAGAATTGAATCCACCAACGTACGGGGACTTGCGGTTGGTGGATTCCGAAAGCGGCGGCTTGCAGGAAGTGACGTTTGGCAAATACCGTCTGAAGGCGTATCAGCAAACGGTCCAGAATTATTGCCAGCGGTTGCGCGAATTTTGCCAGGGCCGCGGAATGAGTTTCTTCAGCGTGAGTTCGGACGCGTCATTGGAGCAATTGCTGCTGAAACAGCTTCGTCAAGCAGAAGTTTGGGGTTAGCCAGGACGAAGAAATAACTCTACCTGCTGACTGCCTGCTCTGCTTCGTTCATCAACTCCCGCGTGACGACCCATTCTATTCGCTCAACTCGCCACTGTATCAGAGGGAATGGCCGCCTGCGAGTTGTTTTTTAGCGCCGAATCCATCAAAAAAATCTGGCGCGTGGGCATGTGTGCCTTAACATTCCTTTGCGCCGCTCGCGGGCGCCGCAAAAATGAAAGCGAAGATCATCGTTACACCAAAAAAAGCCGTGGTTGATCCACAGGGAAAAACTGTTCAGGGCGCCCTGGAACAAATGGGTTACAAAGGCATCGGCGCCGTCCATGTCGGCAAATACCTCGAAATCGAACTGCCCGATTCCGATAAGGAGGGCTGGCGCAAACAAATCGATGAGGCCTGCCATAAAATACTGAGCAATCCCGTCATTGAGGATTACCGTTTTGAGATCGAATGATTTGATTTGATATGAATTTCGCCGTGCTCCAGTTCCCCGCTTCCAATTGCGATCAGGATGCGTTGCACGCCGTCCAGGGTGTGCTCGGCCATTCGGGCCGGTTGGTTTGGCACAAGGAGAATTCGCTCGCGGGTTTCGATGCGGTGATCGTTCCCGGTGGCTTCAGTTACGGGGATTATTTGCGAACTGGCGCCATCGCGCGGTTCAGCCCGATCATGCAGTCCGTCCGGCAATTTGCCGCAAGCGGCGGTCCGGTGCTTGGAATTTGCAATGGGTTCCAAATCCTTTGCGAAGCGCAAATGCTTCCCGGCGCGCTCATTCGCAATCGTTCCCTGCAATTTCGTTGCGAGCACATTTTCCTGAAGACCGCCACCGCGGACTCCCCTTTCACGAATAAGATTCCGCCGGAAAAAATCCTGCGCGTTCCGATTGCTCACGGGGAGGGTTGCTATTTTGCGGATGACGCGACGCTGGAGAAACTCAAAAACAACGGGCAGATTTTGTGGCAATATTGCAATTCCTCCGGCGAATTGGCCGAGGCCAATAACCCAAACGGTTCGTTGTGGAACATTGCCGGGATTTGCAATGAAACCCGGAATGTCGCCGGACTGATGCCGCATCCGGAACGCGCCAGCGAACCTCTGCTGGGCTGTTCCGACGGCCGGCTGATTTTTGAGAGTTTGATTTCGTGGATGGAAAACCGCCTTGCCAAAGCGGCATAAATTTCATGACCGAACCCGTCATCACGCCCGAACTTGTCAAGAAACATAACCTCACTGACGAAGAGTATCAGAAGATCAAAGGCATCCTCGGCCGGGACCCGGGTTATACGGAGTTGGGCGTCTTTTCCGTCATGTGGAGCGAGCATTGCTCCTACAAAAATACCCGCCCCTTGCTAAAGACTTTCCCGACAAAATCGCCCCGCATCCTGGTCGGCGCGGGCGAGGAAAACGCCGGGATCATCGACATTGGTGATGGGCTGGCAATCGCGTTTAAAATAGAATCGCACAATCATCCCAGCGCGGTGGAACCGTTCCAGGGGGCGGCGACCGGCGTCGGTGGAATCATTCGCGATATTTTCACGATGGGCGCCCGTCCGGTTTGCGCGATCAATTCGTTGCGCTTCGGTCCGATCCAGGGGAATGGCAGCGCCGCGAACAATCGGCGGCTTTTTAGCGGCGTGGTCAGCGGCATCGCCCATTACGGAAATTGTTTTGGAATACCGACACTCGCCGGCGAAGTTTATTTTGACAAGAGTTACGAAGGCAATCCGCTCGTCAACGCCTTTTGCCTTGGCGTCCTGCGCCATGAACAAATCGCCCGCGGCGCGGCCAAAGGGATTGGCAACCCGGTCTTTTATGTCGGGCCGGCGACGGGACGCGATGGTTTGGCGGGTGCGGCTTTTGCCTCGCAGGATTTGACGCAGGAATCGGCCGAGCGGCAACGCGGCGCGGTGCAGGTGGGCGATCCGTTCATGGAAAAACTGGTCTGCGAGGCCTGCCTGGAATTGCTCGCGACCGGCGCTGTCGCCGGAATCCAGGACATGGGAGCGGCGGGGTTGACCTGCTCGACTTGCGAAACCGCCGCTCGCGCGGGCACCGGGATAGAGATTGAACTCGCGAAAGTCCCGCAACGCGTTCCGAACATGACCCCCTACGAAATCATGCTCAGCGAATCGCAGGAACGGATGCTCATCATCGTCAAAGCGGGCCGCGAACATGAAGTCAAACGCATCTTCGACAAATGGGACCTGCCGTGGGCCGAAATTGGACGCGTCACGGACACCGGACAAATGATAGTCAAGTATAACGGAGAGGTTGTCGTGAATGTTCCCGCCAAAAAACTGGCGGACGAAGCCCCCGTTTATTATCGGGAATCGCGCGAACCGGCGTATTTGCAAGCCGTGCGCGCCTTTTCAATAGATTCGATTCCTTCTTCGGCGGACCTCGCCGGCGATTTGAAACGATTGCTCGCGTGGCCCACAATTGCCTCCAAAAACTGGGTTTACCGCCAATATGATCACATGGTGCGCGACGGCACCGTGGTTTGTCCCGGTTCGGACGCCGCCGTCCTGCGCATCAAGACCGATTCCATTCCCGAATCCAACGGCGAAAAAGCCGCCGCCGTGCCCGAGAAGTACATCGCGCTCAGCGTCGATTGCAACGGCGCCTACGTTTATCTCGATCCTTACGAAGGGGCCAAGATCGCCGTCGCCGAAGCCGCGCGAAACCTTGCCTGTTCCGGCGCCGCGCCGCTGGGCAGCACCGACAATTTGAATTTTGGGAATCCCCACAATCCCGAACTTTTCTGGCAGCTTGCGGAATCGGTGCGCGGATTGGCCGAAGCCTGCCGTGCGTTCGGCGCGCCTGTGACCGGCGGAAATTGCAGCCTGTACAATCAAAGTCCCAACGGCCCAATCGATCCCACCCCGACCGTCGCGATGGTCGGGCTGATTGAAAAACCGGAGCACATTACGACACAATGGTTCAAAGACGAAGGCGACGCCGTTGTTTTGCTCGGCGACGCCGTCGATGCCGCCGATCCTTTGGGCGGCCTGGGTGGCTCCGCTTATTTGCAATGCCTGCACGGATTAAAAACAGGCGTGCCGCCGCGTTGCGATTTGGAAAGGGAATCGCGGCTGCACCACACGCTGCTGGGCTTGATTCATTGCGGCCTGGTCAAGAGCGCGCACGATTGCAGCGAAGGCGGCCTCGGCGTGGCTCTGGCTGAAAGCTGCATTTCGCGGCAAATCGCCCGCGAAACGCCATCGCTGATTGGCGCAACAATAGATTTGACCGAAGGCGCTCCCGAGAAAACGCGAACCGAGGCGCTGTTATTCGGCGAAACCCAGAGCCGCGTTGTCATCTCGGTGGCTGCGGCGGACGTTGTAAAAATTGTCGAACGCGCGAAGATTTTGGGCGTCCCGGCGCGGCGGATCGGCACGGTTGGCGGCGGTGAGTTGTCAATTAAATTTCCCGGCGGCGAAATCAAACGTCCTGTTGCCGAATTGCACGACGCCTGGTGGAACGCAATCGCGCGGGCGATGTCGTAACCTTTCTCCGCGCGGGATATGCTTCGGGCATTCTTTATTTTAATGTGCTGCGCGACCGCGGCTCTGGCTGCGCCCGTGCACGAGGTGACACAGGCTCAGATCGTCTCGGAACAGGCTTATGACGACGCCAAGTCGCATTATCAAACCAACAGTTCCGATGCCGAGGCCGCGTGGCAATTCGCCCGGACATGTTTTGACCTCGCGGATCTTTCCACGAAAAACTCCGAGCGCGCCGCGTACGGACGGGAAGGAATTGACGCCGCGCGCGCCGCGCTGAAACTGGAGCCAAAATCCGCCGCCGCGCATTATTATCTGGGGATGAACATCGGCCAGGTGGCGCAAACAAAAACACTGGGCGCGCTTTCCCTGGTGCGTCAGATGGAATCGGAGTGGAGCATGGCGCGTGATCTTGATGCGCGCGTTGACTATGCCGGGCCTGACCGCAATCTCGGAATGCTCTACCGCGACGCGCCGGGGCCGCCATTGAGCATTGGAGATCGCGTGAGCGCCGTCCAGCACCTGATGCGCGCCGTCGAACTAAGCCCGGAGTACCCCGAAAACCATCTCAATCTGATTGAATCACAGATCAAGTGGAACCAGATGTCCGAAGCGGACCGTGAATACAAAAAATTCCTGAAGACCCTTCCCGATGCCCGGAAACTTTTGACCGGCCCCAAATGGCAAGGCCCCTGGCACGATTGGGACGAACGCCAGAAGGCCATCGAAACGAAGTTGAACCGCTGGAGGAAACACGCCTCCTCCCAGCGATGACCGGGAGAGGCTTGACGATTGGGCCGCCGCTGAAGTAACTCATCTCATGCGAAACGCAATTGGATTGCTTTGCGCCGTGGGGTTGCTGGCCGGGTGTGCCCATCCGAGGCATCGTTCCGCACCCGCGCCCGCGCCTGTTCCGCCTCCTTCGGTAACGCCGGACTTGCGCCCTCTTGGGCGTGTGGCGCTGGTGAACACTGAAGCGCGTTTTGTGGTCATCAACTTTCCTCCCGGCGCTGTTCCGCAGTCGGGCCAGAAATTGAACATCTTCCATCTCGGCCTGAAATCCGGCGAAGTCCGAATCACCGGTCCGCAGAGCGACAATGACACCGTGGGGGACTTGATCACCGGCGACGCCAGCGTGGGTGACGTGGTGAAAGGGGAGTAATCGTTACGCCTTAAGGTCCCGCACCGCGGCCGCCATAGTATTGACGCTTTCGAGGGTCTTCTTGGCGGAGGCAGGATCGGGGATTTTAAGCCCAAAGTTTTTGTCCAGCGCGACGACCAGTTGCAAGGCATCCACGGAGTCCAGCCCGAGGCTGTTGGAACCAAAGAGCGGCTGGTCGTCGGCGATGTCCGCCGGCGCAACTTTTAGCATCAGGTTTTCGACCATCATTTCTTTGATTCGTCTCTTCAACTCAGTCTCATCCATTACAGTAGTCCTCCGTCAATTTTCAAAAGGCTGCCAGTTATGTAGCTAGCCTCGTCGCTGGCAAGAAAAAAAACCGCCGCCGCCACTTCCTCCGGCCGCCCCAACCGGCGCATCGGCACGCGCTGCCGTATGGCTTCCAATTCGTTTTCCGGCAATGTGCTGAAAACTTCCGTGTCAAGATAACCGGGGCAAAGCGCATTGACCGTAATGCCGATCCGCGCCACTTCCTTGGCCAGCGATTGCGTCAAAGCGACAACTCCGGCTTTTGCCGCGGCGTAATTGGTCTGGCCCGGCGGCGGCAGCAACGCGCTCAACGACGCGATGTTGATAATGCGCCCCCGGCGTCGCGAGATCATTTGCGGAAGGACGGCCTGGCAGCCTATGAAAACGGATTGCAGGTTGGTTTGCACGACGTCGATCCACGTTTCCAGCGGCATCGTGGCCAGCAGCGAGTCATCATGTTTGCCCGCATTGTTGACCAGCACGCCGATGGGGCCGCACTCCGATTCGATCCGCTCCGCGGCTTGTTTCCAATCGTCCTGCCGGGTGACGTCCAGCGAAATCGCGCGGCATCGGTCGGGAAATCGCGCCGCCAATTCCTGCGCCCGTTCGCGCCGCTTGCGTACGGCCAGACAGACAAAGTCGCCGGGCGATTTTTCGAGGAAAAGACGTCCAATCTCGGAGCCAAGCTGGCCGTTTCCTCCCGTGATCAAGACAACGCGCTTATCCATTGTCTCCCGTGGAAAAACAGGCGCCAATGGCCTGCTGATGGCTTCCCGCAATGCTCACCAACGCGGTGCGATGCCGGCCCTCGCGCAAACGATCCACAGCCGCGACACATTGCCATGCGCCGGCAGCCATCAACCCTTCTCCCAACACCCGTTTGGGCGAAAGACGCGCGCCGTTCCAGTCCGACCACGCGTCCAATTCCGCGCGGTCACGCACAGGCCACCCAGCGGCGCTATCGCACAAAAGAGCGTCCGCCCCCGCGCAAGGCAGTTCGCCGCGCACCTGACGGATGGCCTGTAGTCTTGACATCCCATTCAAATACAGCCGTGGCGTTGTAATGGCAAGCAGTTCAACCCCCGCTCCCTCGGCCGGCGGCGTGTTTGAAAGGTAAAGAGCGCCCGCGCCTTCACCGCAAACGACGCGCCGCGAAAAATGCCGGTAGGCGTCCGCCATCAGCCAATCGATCTCTTCGGCGCCAACCACGAGGCACGAATCGGCCTTGCCCTCGGAAAGCCACCCCGCCCCAAGCGCCAGCGCTTGCAAGTATGCGCCGGGATCGCCGACCAATGTATAATTGACTGAGGCGGATTCGAGGAGCGCGCCCAAATGGCTGCCGGGCGCGTTGAAAACCGTTTCAGGGAAAAGGAGCGGGCTGGCGGTCGCCGGGTTTCGCAATGCTTCATCGTAAAATCGCCGTGAGTATTGGACGCATCCCGCCGTGATGCAAAAAATGACGCCGAGCCGGTGTCCCTCGGTCCGCTTATAACACCCGTTGTGCAACGCTTCCATTCCCGCGGCCGCCGCGTAGAGGGAAATCGGACTGGTTCGGCGCAATCGCGCATGCGCTAGAAACGGCAGTTTTGGGATGGGCTGTGGAACGCGCCGGACGGGCAGGGGCACCTTCCACCCGGGACGTTCCAGCGGCGCTGTCGCAATCGGCGAATCGCAATCCAATGCCCGGCGCAAGGACGGAACGTCCCATCCCGCGGGCGAAACCGCCCCAATGCCATGAATGAAAACGCGTTTCACGAAGTCCTGCTCAAAATCAACGTCGCATTGGCCCCGCCGAAACCAAATGAGTTGCTTAAAACATGATCAAGGCGGGCGCTGCCGGCGGCGCGAACGAGCGGAAAATTGCAGGCGGGATCGGCGTCATTGATGTTCATCGGGGGGAGCCATTGCCCTTGAAGGGCCATAATGCAAACCGCCGCTTCAACCGCTCCCGCCGCGCCCAGCAGGTGTCCGATGCAAGCTTTGCTGGAACTGACGGGAATTCCCCCCGCATCACCGTTGGCCCAGCGATTGATCGCCGCAGCCTCCGCTGAATCGTTCAGCGGCGTGCCGGTGCCGTGGGCGTTGACATAATTGATTTGCCGCGGCGTCAATCCGGCGTCCGCGCACGCCAGTTGCATCGATTGCAGCGCGGCGTTCCCCTGCGGTTGCGGCTGCGTCAAATGATGGCAGTCCGTCGCCGCGCCATAGCCGGAAAGCCTTGCAAGAACCGGCGCGCCACGGCCGCGTGCGCGCGCCTCCGATTCCAAAATCAAAACCGCCGCGCCCTCGCCAAGGGCCAGCCCGTCGCGATTCGCGTCAAACGGCCGGCACTGCGTCGGCGAAAGCGCCTGCAACGAATCAAATCCGGTGAACACCAGCTCGCTCAACGCGTCGTAGCCTCCTGTCAAAACCATTTCGCATTGGCCGGACCGGATCAGGTCCGCCGCGTGCCCAATTGCATTGGAGCCTGAAGCGCATGCGTTGGCGATAATCGTAATCGATCCCTGAAAACCAAACGCCTCTTCGATGACCATCGCCTGCGTTTGCGACAGGTAGTGCAGAACGCGAGTGGGCTGGCGCGACGCAGCGCGTGGACGTTCAATCGCCTGTCGATAGTAAGTTTCGCCGAGGCTCATGCCGCCGCTGGTCGTCCCCAAAACTACCGGCATTTCCTTCGTTCCATCCAATCGCGCCTGTTGCCACGCTTCGTCCGCCGCGATGAGCAGCAGTTGGGTGGCGCGGTCCAATCTTCGTACGGCATTGGGCCGCAAGCGTCCTGTCGGGATCGACTTCGGCATCGTGATTTCCGCCGCCGTTTTTACTCGGTGGCGCGAAACATCGAACAGCGTCACGGGCCGAACTTCGCGCCGTCCCGCGCGGAAGCCCTCGGCGTTGGCGTTCCAGCCCTGTCCCATCGCGGTAATGATGCCGGCACCGGTCACAAGCACTGGCGTGGCTGAATTTTTGCGTCCCTGGCAGGGAAATAGCACTCACTCTAATGAGTCACAAAACCCTCTCAATTCAAGAGGAAAATTCACCGCGCGCGTATCGCCGGAGATATTTGACCGACACCATCAAATCCTTCGGCCACGGAGCTTCGATGTTCACGTTCTCGCCGGTTCGCGGATGTCGAACCACGAGACGCTCGGCGTGGAGAGCGACGCGCGACATGAGCGGTCGTTCGGTTTCGCCCGGTTTAAGCCGGTAACTGTTTTTGAGACTTGAGAGAAGCAACGGAGGCCCGCCGTAAATTTCATCGCCTACAAGCGGCAGGCGCAAATGCCGAAGATGCACGCGAATTTGATGGGTGCGCCCCGTCAAAGGCCGGCATTCGAGCAGGAGATACCCGGAAAAAGTCTCGCGAACGGAAAATTCCGTGCGCGACCGCTTTCCAAGTTTGGGGTCCACTCGGATAAATCCCGGACGCACAGGATGCGGCGCCAGCGGGGCATCGGTGGAAAAAGTGGATTCCGCGGAGGAACCACGCGCCAGCGCAACGTAAACTTTGACCGGCTTTTCCGAGCCGAACTGGCTTGCGAGCGCAACCAAAGCCGGTTTGCTTTTGGCCAGCAATACGACGCCGCTCGTCTCAAAATCGAGTCGATGCGCGTTCATCAAGTAAGTCAGATGCCGGTCTCGCGTCCACGCGGCCCCGCGCTCGATCTCGCGATGGAGCAGTTTCATCAGGTTGGGACGCGCCGCGTCGTAACGGTCGGGTGAAATCAGCAGGCCGCTCGGTTTATTCAGGGCCAGCAGTTCGTCATCCTCGTAAAGGATCGGAATTTTCCAGAATTCAGCCGTGGCGGGGGAGGAAAGTTTGACGGCCTCGTTCACCGGTGTCAGCCGACAGGCTGGTTCCGGTCGCTCGCCGGCGGGACCAGGTGTAGTTGCATCTGGTGCCCGAACCATTCCTCAAACGCCGCGATCTGCCGCTGTTCGCGCATCTTGGCCAGGTACGCCGGAAGTTCTTCGCGCATTTTCGCTTCGTCCACTCCGAGCCGCTCCTTCACATACACGACATAGCCGCCGTCGTCCGTCGGCGTGAATTTCGAACTGCGGCCGGTGAGCAGGTTGAACGACGTTTCCTGAAGTTGAACGAATTCCGTCCGATTCGTGACCTCGGGAATCGACGGTGTGTTCAGCGTGAAAGCTGGAAGGGTATCCGGCTTGAGGTTTTCGGACGCGCACACCGAATCAAATGATTTGCCCTCAACCAATCCTACTTGAACGGCGGAGGCGAATTTTTCGCCCGCGTCCTTGGCGAATTCCGTGGCCTTTTCTTCGCGATAATCGCGGACCACCGCGTCACGGACTTGCGCCAGCGATTGCAACTGGCTGGGAATTTGTTTTTGGAGACCGACAACATAGACGCCATTTTCACCAATCAACGGTGAAGGCGCATAAAGGAGCGATTGCTCCTTGTCGTCCGGGTCATTTTCACGCAGGGAAAACAGCGTGTGCAGCGATTTGGGCAGAACCAATATTTCTTTCGAGCCGTCCTTCTCATCAAACGGTTCGGAGGTCTTGACGGTGAGGCCCTTGGTTTTGGCCAGTTGCCTTAGGTTGTCCCGCGTGTAGGGATGCTGGTCGTCGTGATTGGCGGACAATTCGTTCAGAAAGGTGTTGGCATCCTTTCTGGCATCGGTGAGGGCGTCGTAATTGCGAATTCGCTTTTTAAGTTCGGCTTTGGCGTCATCCGCCGAAAGCTGTTTGCCGGCGTCGTCCTTGAACGCTTCCGGCCCCGCTTGAAGGTAAGCCTGTTCGATGCGTTCATCGAGATTGGTCTTAATGGTTTTGTCCACCGAGGCGAAGTAATTGCTGGCGGGAAAGAAAACATAATTGACTTGAATCCGGTCCGGCAGCCGGTAATCGGCCTCGTGTTTGTCATAATAATCCTGCAAATCCTTCTCGGTGGGCGAGGTCTTTGCGTAATAGTTGGCCGCGGTGAAGGAAACCCGCTCGGTCACCATCGGCGTATTTTCCCGGCGATAAAAAAATTCCGCCTCCTGCGAGGTGATCAATTTGCCGCTGATTCCAAAAAGAGCGACCAGATATTCCTGGCCAGCCTGATGGACAACGAAGCGGTTGAAATCATCCATCGTCAAACCGCCCTTGCGGGCGAGTTCGTTTTGGACGAAGTCGCCAAACTTATCCAAAGGCATGGGTTGATCGGCGGGAACGCCGAAAATCTGCTTGGCAAACCGGGCGGCGGCCTCCGGGGTGACGTTGATATTGTATTCCTTCATCTCGGCGTCGAGGAGCAGGCGTTGCTCCGCCCAGCGGTCCACCGCCTTTTTTTGGTCCGCCGTTGTGGGCCATTCGCCGTAGCGCAACCGGAAAAAGAGGTCGCCCTCGCGTTCGGCGTTGGCATATTGATCGCGGGTGACCGCCTCGCCATTGACGGAGCCGAGGTCCGCGTCGGAGGAACCGCCCCCGCCGCCGAAAGATTGCCGGGTCGTCGGCGAAAGATACGCGGTGAAGGAAATAATTGTCGCGGCGATAATTATCGCCCACAACCAATTTTGGTGGCGTCGGATTGTGCCAATCATACTAAAACTTTAAAATTCAGAGCGCGAACCCTAACCGCATCTTGCGCAAGGGGTCAAACGCGAAATTAAATAATATCCTCAAACTTCCTTTGCGCAAGAACGGAAAACCGCTTGAATTTGGCGCGACATCCTCCCTATGCTGGCTGATATTATTAAAATGAAGAGACTATTTTACCTTCTGCTCCTGCCGGTGATTCTGGCTGGCTGCACCTCGATCACCAATCTCACGCCCACTCAGTATCCCCGTGATAATTCCGGCTATTATCGCGTCGAGGCCGAATGGAAAAGCCGGCGCAGCGCCATTGTGCCGGATTCTTTCAAGCCTCTGGTCATGGTCGGTTTTAACACATACCCGATGCGTCCGGTTCCTGTGGTGGAAGACCGCTGGGAGGCATTTATTCCGGTCTCCGCCGACACCAATTTCACCCTTTTCCGCTACAAGTTCGATTTCATGGTGGACGCGATTGGCAAACCTCACTGGGATAGTCAAATGTCGTCAACGTATTCGGTGACGATCACGGACAAAAAGTAGGATAAGGATTTAGCGGCGCGAATTAAAAGCCGCCTCGAAGAGTTCGACAAAATCCTTTTCGGCGACAGGGCGCGGATTGAAGGAGGCCGTCCATTGCTTTGCGGCTTCCGCGGCAAGCTGAGGTATTGCCGAGGGTTTCAAGCCACAATCGGCGAGAGAACGCGGCATGCCGGCCAGGTTCAGCAACTCGTCAACTTTCTCGGCCAAGGAGGGGTCCAGTTCCTCGTAAACCCGCGCCGTTTCCGGATCCGCCGCATTGAAACGGATAACGGCTGCCAGCATCATTCCCACAGCCTGCCCATGCACCAGATGAAAATGCGCGGTGAGCGGATTTGCCGCCGCGTGCGCCGCGCCAAGCATGCTGTTTTCGATTGCGAGCCCCGCCAGCGCCGCGCCCATCAGCATTCCCGCCCGCGCTTCCAGGTCGCCCCCTTTTTGCAACACGCGCCCAAGGCTGCCATTGCAAAGCCGGAAGGATTCGCGGGAATACGCCAGCGACAAAGCGTTGCGTTTTTGCGTGACGGCCGTTTCCAACGCGTGGGAAAGAGCGTCAATGCCTGTGCAAGCGGCCACCCGCGCGGGTTGGGAAACTGTCAGCGACGGATCCAAAATCGCGATTTGCGCGGCGGCCTTTGGGTCTCCGCAGGCCATTTTTTGGTGCGTGTCGGCATCGGCAATGAGCGCAAACGATTGGCACTCGCTTCCGGTGCCGGCGGTGGTGGGGATGGCGATGAGCGGCAGCATTGGCCGCGTGGCCTTCCCGACGCCCCAATAGTCCTGCATTCGCCCGCCGTTAGTCAGAAGAAAATTGCACCCTTTCGCGGTGTCCATGCTGCTGCCGCCGCCGAGGCCAACAATGCCGTCAATGCCCGCCTCCCGCGCAACGGCCAGGCACGCGTCAACGTCAGCCGTCGTTGGATTTTCCTGGACGCTGTCAAACAAAGCAACTTGCACTTTGGCCTCTCCCAAAGATTCTCGCACGCGTTCGGCGTGTCCCGCCGCGAGAATCCCCGCGTCGGTCACGAGCAGGACTTTTTTGACATTTATTTGGCGGGCCAGTTCGCCCGCGCGGTCCGCCGCGCCGTTGCCGAAGACGATTCGTGTGCGCGGCTGATGGTCAAACGAGGGAAAGCCGTTCATTTTGCGATTTCGATCGACCGGCGTTTATAAAGAAATTCAAACATGTTTCCCTCGTGCGGCTGGTCCCACGAAACGGTCATCGTCGAAATCGCCCCGATGTTCAATCGCTCAATCAGCGGCGATTCGACCAATTGTTCGATGAACTGTTTGTCCCGCGTGATCGCCGAGACTGCCAGCGACGGGCCGATTTTTTCCAGCATCGCGGCTTGCGGCGCCTGGACAACGCTGGCGAACGGGCAAAGAAATTCCCGGTTCGCCAGCGGATGTTCGAATGACTCGCAATGCACCACTGTGGGCCGGATGTAAGTGCCGCCCTCAAATTGCGTTTTGCGCGGGCCGTTGCGGAACGGCGCCGTCACGTCCACCGCGCCCGGAGTTTGAAACCCTTCCTCAATGGCGGCGTCGATGAATTCGGCCATTTTGACATTGGCAAAGCCCGCGAGCTTCGCGTTTTCGTCATTGGCCGGCAGGGGCGCAATTGGCCCCAGCTTCCGCGCAAGGGCTTCCGCAATTTTCGCGGCGTATTTCGGCACGACAACTGCCGAGGCATTGATGCAACTGCGCCCGCCGTTGTCGGAAATGGCGCCCGCAATCAAATCGATGAATTCGGGCCAGCGTTCGATCTCGTCCTCGCCAATCAACACTTTGCTGTAGCCCGGCCCGTGAATTTGAATGGCGGGGTTGTTCGCATAAGCGGAGGTCGTGCTTTTGTCGCCAAAAACTAAGGCCCGTCCGCAGCTCCGCAAAATTTCACCCGCCCCTTCGTGATCGGTCGGATAAAATCCGAACGCCTCCGCCGGGCAGCCCGCCGCGATAAATGCCTGGATGAGACGGTACGGCGTCCACGGTTCTTCCCGGCCCGGCTTGATGATCACGGGAATCTTCAACGCGATGGCCGGAAGCCAAAGCGAATTGACCGCGGGCGAATTACTCGGCATGACCAGCCCGAGGCATTTCGAGACGGGATAAAAACAGAGCCGTTCGCCGAACCCCGAATCCAAAACGGCCAGATCAAGCCCGCGCGTCAGTCCGCGCAAAATCGTCTCCATGTGGGTCAGCGCATGGTGAATCTTGGCCATGTTCCGCCGCACCATGACGTAGGGGAGGCCGCTGGTGCTCGAAAGGGTTTCGATGTATTGATCGGGCGTCTGGAGCAGGGTGCCTTCCAGGAACTGGCGCCCGGCTTCGGCGCAAACTTCAATCAAACGGGCAACGCTCAGTTTCTTCAACGCCGCCCGGGACTCGCTAATGCGCGTCAAATCTTTGCTAATGATCCCGGCGTTGACCTGGCTGAGGGTTGCAACCGTCTGGCCCGTGCGCCAATCGACAATGTTGCTTTTGTCGAGGCTTTCGTAAGCTCGTCCGCGCCGCAGAGCTGGAATGTGAGGCGCCATTCGCGGTCAATAAACCCCTTCGACGATGGTTTTTTCCATCGCTCCAAAAGGGCGCACTTCCGCGACACCGTCCCACCCGTAGGGCGCGCGCGGCTCGCGCCGGATGGCTTCGTCCCGCTCCAAAAAGCGTGGCATGAAAAATTCCCGTGTCAACGTTGTCAATTCGACGCGCCCCCACTGGCCGTATTCGACAAGTTGATCGGTTTTCGCCGGATTGACGACGCGCAGCACGGCTCGCGGCTGCGGCGCATAGTAAGTGACCGAGAAATTATCCTCCGCCCGCAACGGAACGCTCGCCGCAAGCCCCATCAATGTGTTGCCGTAAGTCGGATAAAAGCCGATGCGGTTTTCCAATACTTCCTCGACAATATAGCGCACGTATTGCGGCGCCATGGTTGTTCCGCCGCAAAAGACGCCGCGAATCCCCGCTTCCCAAAGGTCGATCTTTTCTCCCAGCGCCTCGAGTAATTTCGGCGTGGTGAACAATCCCGCGACCTTGCGATTTTTGAGAATGGTGATCGCCTGGTCCACCACATGGTCCATATACGCCCGCGCCACTTCGAATTGTTTCGAAGCCAGCGCCCTTTTCACCCAGCGCGGGTCCAGGTCGATGAAATAGCAGGAGCTTCCGCGAAAATTGGCGAGGTGCTCAATGGCCAACCGCAGTCGCCGCGGCCCGGTTGGCCCAACCATCAGCCAGGATGCCCCCGGCGGAAAATGGGCGTCGGAAAGTTTGCCGGAAAATTCCTCGTAGTCCGTTTTGTAATCGTCCCAGCCGATGCGTTGTTTGGGCATGCCTGTGGTGCCGCCGGTTTCAAAAATGTTGAATGGCCGCCCCTTGAATTTTTTCGGCGCCCAGACTTCCGGTTGCAGGTCCCGCAGCCACTCATCCTGAAAGTGCGGGAACCGTTGCAGATCCGCAAAGCATTTGATTTCAACGGCGGGATTCCAACCGGCTTTTTCCGCCCATTCGAGCCAGAACGGCGACCCGGTTTCTGGCGAAAAATGCCATTGCGCGATTTCGCGCGTGTGGGCGTCCAGTTGATTATGGGCCGCTTCGGTCATTTGAAGGAAAAGTATTTCGCAATGGTGGCCTGGCTCGGGGCTCGCGTGATGAGCGAAAAAAGGATTACGCAGATGCCCGAGCCAAAGACCATCGGAACGACTGTCATAAAACCGTTCCAGAACGCAACGTCGCCCCGGGGATTGATGAAGAAAACTTTGACGTCGCCCATTTGCCACAGAACGGCCAGGGCCTTGTGGCTGGTTTGCATCAGCGCCGTCCAGATGAGAAACGCCGCGACAAATACGGTCGCCGCCAGCGCGCCCCACTTGGTGCTCCGTTTCCAAAAAAGCGCGGCAACCATCACCGGCGCCATCGCCGCGAAACCGGAGAAGGCGTAGCGTATCGCAATTTCAAAGATCCCCTGTTTTTCTTTCAGCCCCAGCGCGACAAAGTAGGCGATCAACGTGACAACAATAATAAATCCCCGCGCGAAGTGCACCGAACGCTTTTCGCCGAATTTCTCCGTCCCGCCGTAGTGCGCAAAAATGTCCTTGGTAAACATCGTGCTCAACGCCAGCACCTGATGCGCGTCCGAACCCATTACCGCCGAAATAATCCCCGCCCCCAAAATCCCGGCCAGCCACGCTGGCGCGTACGTGTTCAGCATTCGCAGAAGCACGCCGTCCGGATCGGGAATTTTTCCGAGCGCCGCCGCCCCCAGAACTCCAAGAAAAACGCATGGCAGCCAGATGGCCAGGATGGCCAGCGGATAAGCCACCACCGTCTGTTTGAACGCCGTCACGCGACGCGCCGAGAAACACATGATCGCCATGTGCGGAAACATGATCGAGGAGAGCGGAATCAACGTATAACTCCAGAAAGCCCGCGGCGGCATTTTTTCGCGTGTCACCAAAAACCGCGTCTTCGGGTTCGACGCCAGGTTCTCCATGTAATAGCTGAACCCGTGCGGCAGCGCATGGCTGATGACCGCCACCGCCACCGCGCCGAAACAGAGAAACAAAATCGTTTGCAGGATGTTCACCCAAACCGTTCCGCGCATCCCGCCGAGGAACACGTTCAGGGTCACGACCAGCGCCACTGTCGCGCAGCCCCACGCGTAGGGGATGATCGGCTGGTGCGTCTCACCTGACATTGAAATTTCCGCCAAGACCGTTCCGCCCCCCATGATGCTGATGATCATGTAAGGAACAAGCATCGCCGCGCTCAACGCGAAGATGGCGGTCCCAATGTGGTTGCACTCCCAGCGGTCCCGAAAAAACGCCACCTGCGTTTGGTGCCCGAATTTTTTCCCCAGCGCCCACAATCGCGTCCCGATAAAAAAAATCGTGAGCGGAATGACGAAGCACGAGGAGGACGCCATCAATCCATAAATCCCAATGCCCTGGCGATACGCCTGCCCGGAGCTGCCGAGGATCGCGAAGGCCGTCATGTTCGTGGCAAAAATCGACAGGAAGAAAACCATTGGCCCAATGGACCGGTTGGCCAGGAAAAAATCCTCCGTGTTCTCTTTGCTCCGCTTGAACGCGACGCCGCCGATAAACGCGATCAGCGCCAGGTAAGCGAGGATGACAATGACCGGAATCATTGGTTCGGTTTATCGTCCGGTTCTTCGAGATGTTTGGGCCATGCGAATTTCACCAGCACGGCCATCATCACGGCTGTCGCGACGGAATAGGCCGCGTGATAGCTTAACCCCGGAGGCAGAAAGCCAAACAGCATCGGCGCGGATTTGGTCCAGTTCCAAAGGTCCTGGTGCGCCACGTAAACCGCCAGGATAAAAAGAAACAAAAGAAGTTTCTTCATTATTTGTTTCCGTCGATTTCGACTTTTGGTTTTTCGTCGCTCGCCATCCGCTTGTGTTGTGAATCGTAAAACGCGAAAAGGTGCGTGTTGGAGTGAACATAAACCACCCCGTTGGCCACAACAGGCGTTGAATAAATCGGCCCGCCGAGGTTGGTTGTGCTCAGCACCTTCTCTTCCTTGCTCGCCGCAAACACGACAAAATCTCCGTCTTCATCCCCGCAATACACCTTGCCGTCCGCCACCATCGTCGATCCCCACATGTGCGCTTTCATGTCGTGTACCCAATAAACTTTGCCCGTCATCGCATCCAGGCAATGCACGAATCCCGAGAAATCGCCGATGAACATCAACCCGTCCGGCGTGATCGAGACCGTCGATAGACTCCGGTGAATCTTGTCGTAGCTCCAGATTTTGGCGGTCTTGGTGACGTCCCCCGTTTTCGTCGCGTCAATGCAATTGAGAATACCCACCCCTTCGCCATGCTCCGGGTCCTGGCCGACGGCCACATACACACGGTCGTGCCAGAATACCGGCGTCGCATTCACTTCGCTCGGGCCGTCGGGCGCGGGGTATTTGTGCGCTTCATCCTTTGCGCGCCGCTCCGGCGGGTTGCAATCGTACCACCACACCTTTTTCAAATAATCCGTGTCTTTGTCTTCCGTCCGGTTGATGGGCGGCCCGGGAACCACTGGCACAATGGGCGATCCGTCCCCTTTTTGCGGTTCGGCGTTGAACGCGTAACAAACTCCGTCGCCGCCCCCGAAGAAAATCAATGTATTCCCGTTGACCACCCCGCTCGATGGCGAACTCCATTCGCCGTGGAAAATGCGTGGGCCAATGCCTGCGTTGTCCTCGCCGGCCAATTGTCCGGTAACCTTGTTGATGGCGATGAGGCTGGGCGAATTGGGGGAGGGGATGTTCACATGCGTCCAATCCATGCCGTTGGACGTGCAGGCATAAATCAAATCGCCGATGATGAGCAGGGAGCAATTGGACGCGTTGTGCGGGAAGACCCCCAATTCGTCCATCATGTCGTACTTCCAAAGAATGTCGGCATCGTGCGGGCCGATTTTCGCCGGAGGATTGCCCGGACCCGTGACGTAATGCGCTTCGTCCGTGAACGGGCCTTGGTTGCCGTTGGCCATTCCGTCGGCGTCCAAACACATCACTTCGCACCGGCTCGTCACCAGATAAACGCGATTGGCCTCGACGCACGGCGAGGAAAGAATGCCGAGGTTCTCCCAGTCGTTGACCTTGCCGGAGGCGAGTTTCGGCACAACCAATTGCCACAGAAACGCCCCGGTCTTTTCATCAAAACACATCAAAATGCTGCGATCACCCTGATGCTGCGGATCGCGCGGATTTTCATTGTTGGTGCCGATGAATATCTTGCCGCCCGCCACCACAACGTTTCCGTAACTTTGCGACCCCACTTTGACCACCCACTTCGCATTTGGAACATCCTTTAAGTCAGCTTCATCCGTGCCCGGCTTGAAGTTGACCGTGCCGTTGGTGTCCGCGGTGAAGTGATCAGGCAGTCCTGTTTCCGGCGAATACATGTCGCGCCCCGGGCTTGGTCCGCCCCAGCGCGGCCAATCCGCCGCCTGGGATGTCAAGCCGCACAACGCAAGCGCCGCGGCAATTGTGGGAATTTTTTTCATGGCTTCAATTCGCTGTTACCGCGACGTTATCGATATAGATTCGCATGTTTTGCGGCGAAAATGCGAATAATCCCGGGCAGCCGCAGACGTTCGCGCGCGCTATTGGCACCTCGCTCGTCCACCCTTCCGGTTCTGTGTCGCCCTTCTTCCACGCTTTCCCTCGGATTACTCCAGAACCGTCCGGCGCCACGTCCACCCGCGCCTTCAAAACATACCACTCATTTGGCTTCCAATGGAACGGCACCGCGACGTCCAGCAACTCCTCGTTGGATGTCGTTTCCAGCACCTGCTCATTGCCCTTGAGCGAAACGCGGTAGCGCTGGTTGATCACTCCAACGGTGGACATTTTTCGTTTGTTGCCGTCGCTCATGACGTCGGCCTGAATGGTGTAATTCTTCAAGTCCGGTGTCCCCATGAAAACCATTGCCCGCTGGAAAAACGGATTGTCTATCGTTTTGACAAGACATTTGTTCCCGTCCTTCTCCCGCACGTCAAATTTGAACCGCGCCCCGATCCACGGCAGCGGCGGATAAGCAAATGACGTCGGCGGCTCCACGCTGTTACTGGTCGTTTCCGTCAGCGCGATCCCTTCAAAGTCTTGCATAATCGGCAACCCCGGCAATACGCGCCCGCGAATGGCGCCCTTGAGGTTGTCGCATTTCGCGAGAAACGCCCCGGCGGATGGGACCTTGGCCGGCTCGGCAACCAATTGGCCGTCCGCATTGAACGCGGCTTTCATTGTGGATTTGACCTTCGCCGTCGGCGGAATGAATGTCGCCCATTGGATGGACTTCGGATCGTCAATTTCTTTGGCTGTCAATCCGTTCCCGTCCAGCTCCCGGACATGAAATGAAACGCTTTCGCCCGGTTGCAGCAACACTTCCGAGGGAACGACCTGCAAAGTTTTGGCGGGCCCTGCCTTCGGCCATTTGTCATCGGGCGCGGCGTCCGCCGTTTCAAATGTCGCGGATGCCGGCTGGGAATCGCCGAAGCAGTAAAGCTTTTTCGTCGTTTGCAGATATATCCGGCCATTGTAGGCGGTGGGCGTTCCGTAACAACGCCCGTCCAGCGTCGTGCGCGAGATGACTTTTGCGTCCGTGTCACCGGGATCAATGATGTAAAGGCAGCCGTGCCCGCCTGCGGCGCTCTCTTCGCCCACCGAAGCCGAAAGCGTCGGGTCATTGAGAATCGGCGCGTAAATTTTCCCGTCGGCGAACAGCGGGCAGGAATTGCGCTGCTCGGTGCCAAGTTTGAATCGCCACAACAGCTCTCCGTTCAAAGCGTTTACAGCCACCAGATAACCGATTTCGCTGGTCACATACACGCGGTCGCCCACAAGAATCGGCGAACTTGCCGACGTCCGGATTTCGTTGTGCCACAACTCCACATCTTTGCGCTCCACGATCACCGGGGCTGTGGCGTTCGTCGGCGTGACGTGTGGGATTTTTATGCCGACCATTTGCCCCGGCTCGTAAGGCGTCCCATAAATGGCGATGATCTCGTCATTGTTGTGCAGCAATAACGAAGAATTGATGCCGGCCTTGAAAATCGGAATTTGGAATATTGGCTGTCCGGTTCGCGCATTGACGCACACTACCGATCCGTCGCCCGTCGCCGAGTAAAAAACCCGTCTGCCATCCAGCCACGCCAGCACCGGATGCGAATAGGAGTTGTCTTTCGGACGCCCTCCCGGCGTCGAGGCCCAAACAGCCTGCCCCGTTGTTTTATCGAATGCGTAAAAGCGGTCCGCCGCCGGCCCCTGCGCTCCCCAATTGGCGGTGATCCCCCGCGTGATGACCAGGTCCCCATCGACTACTGGCGAGGCCGTTCTTCCGTTGGGAAAAGTCAACCGCCCATACTCCTCCATCAACGAATGCTCCCAAAGCATTTTGCCGTCGGCGGTGAACCCGGCAAAAATCCCCTGCGTGTCCTGCATGTAAACATTGCCTGTCGCCGGATCAATCGCCGGGCTGGAGGTTGCGTAACGCAGATAAATGACGTCGCTCAGAAAATCGGCATAAAGCTTCTCCCAAATTTTTTTGCCCGTCTCGGAATCAAAGCATGCGATTCCTTCCGCCAAATCCGGACCTTCGCCCATGTAACCCATGATGTAAATGCACCCGTTGAATGCGGTCGCGGTGGACATCCCGGGAAAATCCGCCGTCCACAACGGATGCGCCGCATCCACAGCGCTTGGGAGGTTCTTTTCGGCCGACGTTCCATTTTGATTCGGGCCGCGCCAATTGAACCAGCCCGTCGCGGGCGCGGACTGGCAGTGGTTAGCAAGAAAAATACCGAGAAGGCTCAAGACAACCGGAATTTTCAGTTTCATGATTATGGGCTTCCAAGACTGTGAGGTTTGTTCTACATCTCTTGCCAAAATAACGCAAATAATACTTACACGTACTAAATAGCCAGATGCCCCGCCGCAAATCTCTAAAGCCGCCTCCTCCAGCGCAAGCCGTCGATGCCCCATCGCGGCGGCGCTTGCCGATCCTTCTGCGTCATGCCTGGTTCAACCTCAACCAGACATTCCGGCGCAGATTGGCACATACCGGCGTTACCCCCGATCAATTCACCGCCATGCGCACCTTGCATGAGCACGATCCAGGAGGATTGACTCAAAGCCATCTGACTCGTCTCATCGCCAGCGACCCCAACACAATCGGCGCGTTGGTCGAACGTATGGAAAGCGCCGGCTGGATCGAGCGCTCCCGTCACGAGCGCGATGGCCGGGCCTATCGTTTGCGCCTTCTCCCCGCCGGGCGGGAACAATATGAACGGGTCCGGCAGATTGCCGTTGCATTGCAGACCGAGGTGCTCGCCGGCTGGACGGATCGGAAACGCGAACAGTTTCTGCGCGATTTGGCGTGGGTCGCCGATCAATGCCGAGCCGCTTCAAGCAGGAAAAAGTGAAAGGTTTCCTCGGTTTTATTGCGCTTTCAAAAAAAATTCTTGCAAATTTCGGGTCACGCACGAAACTCTTGGAACAATTAGGACCGCTACCCCACCAGATAATACCTAATTTATGACGAAAACTAAGACACGCGTAGTATCTCAAGGCATAGTGACTGGCCTCCTTTTGGCGGCAGGAATCGCAACAGTTGAAGCCCAGCCTTATCCGGCTGCGGTATTGGCCGATCATCCCGAAGCTTACTGGCGCTTGCAGGAAACCAGCGGAACGGTGGCTCACGACTCCGCCGGCAGCGATAACGGGTTTTATACCAACGTGGCTCTGGCTCAACAGGGTTTTACTAATTCAAACCCAGCCGAACTGGCCGCGGGATTTGGCGGCCTGTACGGGGTGAGCGAGAACAGCTATGTTGGCGGCATGACTTTGGACCTCGCTTCCACCACGAATACGGCATTTTCGGCGGAAGCCTGGGTGAATGGCTATGGTCCGACTGGCGGCGCGATCGTCGGCAAGGGGTGGGGCGGTGGCGGTGAGGAATTTTACATCGACTGCGGCGGAGCGAACGGCGCGTATCGCTTTTTTGTCCGCAACACCAGCGGCACCGCCGTTAATGCGACAAGCTCCGTGCTGCCGGATGGTAATTGGCACCACGTCGTCGGAGTTTGCGATGAAATTCACGGCTCCCTTTATCTTTATCTTGACAGCCAGCTTATCGCGAGCAACTCCGTCAGCGGCGGCATTCAAACGACGACCAACCCTTACATGAACATCGGCTCCCGCCAAAGCGCGAAGGCCGACTACGACGAACAATTATCCTCCGACATTAGCGAGGTGGCGATCTATCCCTATGCGTTGAGCGCCGCCCAAGTGCAAACCCATTACCTTGCCGCCGGCATCCCTCCGGTTTTTACCGAGGTTCCGACCAACCTCGTAACGGTCAACGCGGGATCTTCCGTGACTATCGCCGCGGCCGCGATTGGGACACAGCCGCTATCCTATCAATGGACAACCAATGGCGTGGCGATGGCAGGGGAAACGAACGCTGATTTAGTATTGACAAACGTCCCCGCCAGCTTGAACGCCACGACGCTGATTCTCATCGTTTCCAATGCCTACGGTTCAATTCAAAGCCCCGGGACCGCCTTCTATGTCAATTACGGCGCCCCGCAAATTATCATGGATGTGGCACCCCCCCAACTTGAACTTTATGTGGGCCGTTCGATGACCTATTCGGTTGCGGCACAGGGCACCGCTCCCTTCTATTATCAATGGTTCGAAAATGGAACGGCCATTTCGGGCGCCACCAATTCCAGCTATATGGCGGAAGCGGTCCTTGTCACAAACAGCTATAGCGCCACTATCAGCAATAACTATAACGGCGGGAGTGTCGTATCCAGCAGCGCCTCGGCACTCACCGGTGTGCCCCTTCCAACGACCCCATACCCAACCACAGTCCTCGCGGATGACCCGGTGGCCTACTGGCGTTTGGATGAGCCTAACGGCGCTTCCACGGCTAATGATTACGCCGGCGGCCATGACGGCACGTATGTCCAGGTTCAACTCGGCGCGCCAGGCTATAGCCCGCTCGACCCGGATACCGCGATGGAAGTCGGGACCAATGCCGGTTACTCCGCCGACAGCTACATGCAGGAAATCAACAATTCCAGTATCGGGATGCCAGAGATTGATTTCGCCCCGCAGGGATCGAACGTGGATTTCTCAGTGGAAGCGTGGGTTAAAGGCTCGCCGGGACAAAACTCGTCCGGATCGTGCATTGTCGCAAAAGGAAACAGCGGCAGCGACCCTTTCCTAATCGACGCCAGCGCGCCGAACGGAAAATTCCGCTTTTATATTCGGGAGGCGGGCAGTGGAGGGACAGCCTCTATCTATAGTCCGGTTGGGCCGGATGGCAATTGGCATCATCTGGTTGCCGTGTGCGACGAGAGCGACGGCATCATGATTTTGTATGTGGATGGTCAGAACACGGGTTCCATCACGGCCATTGGCGGGAAAGGACTTTACGAAACCGTTAACCCGATTTCCGTGGGCGCGGAATTCACGGGCTCGGATTTTACTTACCAATTTAATGGGACCATCGACGAAGTTTCCGTTTACAATTATGCCCTGACGTCTGCGCAAGTGCAGGCCCACTACAACGCCGCGCCCGAATCGCCTTACTTCACCAGTCAGCCTGCCACTAATATAATCGGTTACGTGGGAGAAAATCTGACGCTTTCCGCATCCGTTCTCGGTTCGGCCCCGATTACCAACCAATGGTATGTCAATTCGAGCAGCATCCCTGGCCAGACCAACCTGTTTTTAGTCTTGACAAATTTGCCCGGAGGCACCAACACCTATTACCTGAAGGTGTCCAACGCTTATGGCTCAACCAATAGCGCCGGCACATTGGTGCAGGTTCAGGCCGGGTCCGGTCCGCCCGCGATTGTCACCGATATAAAGCCTCTCTCCGCCTCCATCTATGAGGGCCAGTCGATCACTTACTCTGTGACCGCCACAGGCAGCGCTCCGCTGGATTACCAGTGGTGGTTCAATGGAGGCGCGGTGCCGAATGCCACGAATTCCTCATACACGGTCGCCGATCTGGCGTCCGGCGACGCAGGGAGTTACTACGTCAGCGTCAGCAATTCGATCAGCTTTGTTGATAGCAGCACCGCGGTGCTCGCGGTAGAGCCGCCTCCAACCAACCCTTACGCGCTGACGGTCGTTGCCGATCATCCTGTGGCTTACTATCGTTTGGACGAAACCAACGGCAGCCCTACCGGTTACGATTATGTGGGCGGCAACAACGGCGCTTACAGCAACACCTCCGAGATTTACCATGTTCCTGGAATTTTCGGGACGTCTTTCGATGCCGACACTTCCGCCTATTTCGGCACCAACGGTGTTACCAACACCTTTTTGGGCGGCACCATCACGAATGTCGATTTCGCCGTTCCCAACGGCCAAAACGGCGCGTTTTCCATCGAAGCATGGGTCAAAGGGCCGACGAATGTAAATCAGCTTAGCGGCGGCGCCGTTGTGGGCAAGGGCGTCGGCAATGCTGACGAGCAATTCGCCCTCGACGCGCACACCGGGTTTCGCTTCTACGTGCGCAACCAGGCCACCGCCACTTCTGTCGCCGGCGCACAGGCCGCGCCAACCGTCGGCGGCAGCGCCACAGGATGGAAGATGGATGGCAATTGGCACCACCTGGTGGGTGTGTGCGATCAAGCCAACAGCAATATTCTTCTTTACGTTGATGGCGCCCTTATCGGCGCCCCCATCATCACCAACGGTGTCGTTCCGCCCCTGGCTTACGCGCTGGACCTGAACCACCCCGGTTCGACCGGCACCAACGGCGTGATTTATCCTCTGACGGGCATTCACGAACCGACTGATGTGGGACCCGCTTATTGGTACGCCAATTCCGTCTCCATCGGTTCCCGGAACCAGGGCGCCAAAAACGTGGGCGAGGGGCTTGACTTCCAGGGCGCTGTGGACGAGGTGGCGCTATATAATTACGCGCTGACTCCGTTGCAGGTGTCCAACCACTATGCCATGGCCATCAGCCCGCCGGTTTCTCTTCAATTGCAATTGAGCAACGGCGTCCCTGTGCTGACATGGCCCCCAAGCTGGCCAGGGGCAATACTGCAATCGACGACCAACCTCCTTGGCCCTTGGACGCCCATTCCCGACGCCACGTCACCGTATGTGGTGCCGAACTCGGGAGGGGACGAGTTCTTCAGGCTGGAAAAATAATTAAATATCCAGGCGACGGAAGGGTCGCCGCAACGTGTCTATCAGTTGCGGCGGCCTATTAAATTCGTCCTTAGCGCCGGGCGACTGCATCCAGTCGCGCGAGTTCGGCGCCGGCGAAACGGTATTCGTCGTAGTCGTTGAGGACGACTGCCCGGGATGCTCGAAACGAGACGCGCGCGTCGTCTTTATCGCCTTTGCTCAGATGAAACATGCCGATGTAGTACCAGGCTTCGCATTTCTGACCGGCCACTGGTTCGGCGTCTTTGATTCTTGCGGCGGCCAGCAGCGATCTTTCGTCTATTTTGCCGGCCAAAAACATGCCAATTTTTTTTGTCCAGCGCCCTTTCCAGATCGTCGAGGCGCTGGATAAATCGTCCGGCCTCCGGCCCAGCCGCCATAATAAAGAATCTCGATAGAGACGCTCGTAATCGGAATCCTCAGACCGTAACTCCAGGACCTTCTCGTAATCGGCAACGGCGTCGGAAAAATCGCCGCGAATTTCCCGGGCCGCGCCACGGCGGGAATAGGTGTCGGGATCGGTTGGATTGAGTTCGATCGATTTGGTGCAATCGGCGATTGCGCCTTGCGTGTCACCTTGAAAGGCCCTGAGATCACCGCGGTCGGAGCGGGCCTCGGCATTGTTGGGATTCAGTGCGAGGGCGTGGTCGTAATCGGCCAGCGCGCCGGCGAAGTCGTTTTTGCCCCACTTGTATTCGCCCGAGGAGACGTAAAGACTGTCGCCGCTCAACCGCACACTGTCGGCCACGGTCCAGTTCGCGACGCCATCAGGGCCGCCGCCTTTGAAATTAGGACGTTTGACGCCAGGATAGGCCGGCCCGGGTGCGGGCTTGGGATGAACGTAAGCCCAGCCGTTTTTTCCATCTACGATCAGGTTCATGCGCATGAGGGCGTACATTCCGATGGCCCATTCGGCTTTGGCGTCCGGCGCCTGGTCGCGAAGGTATGTTCCCAAAGAGGCGGGCATATTCTGCACTGGAATATCGGTAAGCGTCAGCGCGCCGAGTTTGACCTTGTCCGCCCACGCCACTTGAAACCGGCTGATGCCGAAGGAGGCGATGCCGCCCCAATGCGCGGTCAACGGCGCTTTGGGATGGTCCGCTTTCCATTGTTTCCATTCCCACGGCGGCATTTCGACGGCCCAAAACGAGCCCGTGTCCACTTCCAGCACGCCGGCTTGGCCGTTGTCCATTGGCACTTCCAGCAACAGCCAGCGGCTGGGGATGACTTTTAGTTTCATCCATCCGGCGGTTTCAGGCGGGAGTTTGTCCACGCTTCGAACGACGCGCTTGTCGGCATCGAACACCAGGATGTTGTCGCGGACTTCCGGCCAGCCGATCAGGCCATCGGCCGAAATTTTCGCCCGGACGAAAGCGAGCCGAAAATACCAGGGGGTCTGGAAGCGGAAGGTGGGAATTGGGGCGGTAAAGGTTTGTCCGTCGGCGGTTATCGGCACGGGATCGGTGAAGCCAGTCGGTTTCAGGCCAAGGCGCTTTGCCCCGCCATCGAAGAGCACCGAGGAAGAGGAACCGGTGTCCAACAGTAGATGCGCGGGCCGGCCGTTGATGGCGGTCACAGGGAAAACAACACGGGTGTCCGGTTGGCGGCCGGCGGATGCCGACAGAACAACCGCCGCGGCCAACACGGGGCCGCGAAGCAATACTTTCAATACTTTCATTACAATTACATTATGTGGATGCGGGCTTCGCGGGGCGCGCTTCAAGAAACGCCTTCAATTCGCCGGCCGCCTTTCCGCCAAAACCCGGCACGGCGGCGATATCTTCAACCGTCGCGATGCGGAGCCGCTGGACGGAACCGAATTTTTTGAGGAGGGCCGCCTTACGTAGCTGCCCGATGCCGGGGAACTCGTCCAGGATGCTTTCGGAAATCTTTTTCAGGCGAAGCTGCGCGTTGTAGGTGTTGGCGAACCGGTGCGATTCGTCTCGCACGCGTTGCAACAACTTGAGAGCGCCCATGTCGTGGCTCAACCGGAGCGGTTCGCTTTCGTTCGGACGGTAGATTTCCTCGAATTCCTTGGCCAGTCCGATAATGGGAATCCGTTCGAGGCCCAGCTTGGTCAATTCCGCCACCGCGGCGTTGAGCTGGCCTTTCCCGCCGTCAATTAGAATTAAATCCGGCAACTCGGCGTGTTCCTGTGTCAAGCGGGAGTAACGGCGGCGCACCGCCTCGGCCATGCAGGCAAAATCGTCCTGGCCTGTCACGGTTTTCATGCGAAAACGGCGGTAATTGGAGCGGTCCGGCTTGCCGTCGTGAAAGCTTACGAGCGAGGCCACAGCGAATGTGGAACTGATGTTGGAAATGTCAAAGCCCTCGATGCGGACCGGGTTCGCGGGAAGGTTGAGCGCCTGGGAAAGTTCGGCCACATCGCGAAGGGGATCGATGGCCAGTGGCAGGTTGTAGGGAACGCGCGGGAATTTCTTGGTCTTGAGCGTTGTGCGCCGGAGATCGTTGAGCGCGTCGCGGAACTGCGCGGCTTTTTCAAAGTCTTGCGCGGCCGCCGCTTTCTTCATTTGATCTTCCAGCTCGCGCTCCATCTCGCCGGTTTGACCCGCCAAAAAATCACAGGCGGCCGCGACTTGTTGCCGGTAGTCCTCGCGCGCAATATTGCCGATGCACGGCGCGGTGCAGTATTTGAGATGGCCGTAGAGGCAATGTTTGTAATCGTCTTCTCCGGGTGTGAATGGCCGGCAGCCCCGCAGGTTGAATTTGCGCCGCGCCAGCGTCAACGTGTGCCGCGCGGATGACGAGTGCGCAAACGGTCCAAAATACCTGGCGCCGTCATCTTGTCTCAAACGGGCGAGCATGAAGCGGGGGATTGGGTCATTGAGGTTGACTTTGATGAGCAGGAACCGTTTGTCATCCCGGAAACTGATATTATAGCGCGGCTGGTATTCCTTGATTAGTTTCCCTTCAAGCAAAAGCGCCTCCGGCTCGCTGCGCACCGTGTAGGTATCCAGATCGTGGACCGCTTCAATGAGGGCGTTGAACTTCAAGTCCCAGCCCATTCGCCGGGACGGATGGAAATAGGTGCTGACGCGCTTTCGCAAATCACGGGCCTTGCCGACGTAAATGACCGTGCCGAAACGGTCCTTCATCAAATAGACGCCGGGTTTGTGCGACATTTCGCCGAGTTTCTTGCGAATCTGTTCTGTGGCGGGCATGACTGGCGCCTCACGCCTTCCCCCAATCCGGGTTCTCGATGAACGCGTAACAGAGCATGTGGCAAATGGCCATCTGCGCGTCTTCAACACGCCCGTAGTGCACCGAGTCGATGGCGATGACGTGCTGGGCGATCTTGCCGATGCCGCCCCGTTTGGCGCCAACCAGCGCGATGGTTTCCAAACCATTTTGATTGGCCCATTCGATTGCTTTGACCACGTTGGGCGAACTGCCGCTGACGCTCAGGGCCAGGACCACATCGCCCTTTTGCCCGTAGTTTTCCAATTGGCGCACGAAAATGTCCTCGTACGCGTAGTCGTTTCCCACGGCGGTCATCCAACTCACGTTGTCATTCAGGGACAGGCAACGAAACCGCCTGCCGACTTTGTCCGACGAGCCTTTTCCCAGATCAGTTGCGAAATGGGATGCATTAGCCGCACTGCCGCCATTGCCAAAAACGAAGATGTGCCGATGTTGGTGAAGCGCATCGCGGAGCAATTCAATCAGCCGGGCGACCTTCGCCGCCGGAATGGAATCCAGCGCCGCCTTTTGCGCCGCGACATAATCGGAAATCCACTGTTTCATTCCAGCATTCTAAGGTTAAAGGCTCGAACTCGCCAACTCCAAAGCTCCCACCGGCACCGCGTCTTCTCCTAAGCTGGCCAACACGATTTTAGGGCCGGGCGCGAAAGCTTCCATGACAAAGCGTCGTAATGAGCGTTCCACCGCCGCGCGCAAAGATTCTCCAACGAGCGCCAAACCTCCGCTCAGAACAATGATCTGCGGATGAAACAAATGCACAACATGGGAAAGCCCAAATGCCAGGTCCTCCGCCGTCTCTTCCAGGATTGCTCTCGCGAACGGGTCATTTTGCAGGAGCGCGGCGCTTAAAAACTTCGCTTCCCCACGAGTCGCATCACCGATGCACCGGGCCAGAGCGCTTTGCGGATGCTGTGCTTTGGCGGCGCGCAATTTTGCATCGACCGCCCGGCCGGAGCATCGATCCTCCACCAATTTCCCCGCGCGATCCAGCCGAACATGCCCAATCTCAGACTCTCCCGGACGCGCCCCGTGGTAAATTTTTCTTCCCGTCACCAATCCGCCGCCGACGCCGCTCCCCAATGTCACGTAGAAAACCGGATCAAAACCAACGCCAGCCCCGTGCAATGCTTCGCCCAAAGCGCCGACGTTCGCGTCGTTATCCACAAAGATAGGCGTGCGCGCCAGGTCTGAAAGCCAATCGACGAGCGGAAAGTCGGACCACCCCTCCACTTGGTGCGAACAACAAATCCGCCCAGTCTTCCAATCCACAGGCCCGCCAAAACCGACGCCCGTTGCAATGGGTTTGAGGCGTTGTGTCAGTTGGGGGAGGGCGTGTGCAATTTGGGAGCGAATGCCCTCTGCTCCGCTGGTTGGATCGACATCAAAGCGAAATCGCTCCACGATCTGGGCGCTTTGGTTTCCAGCAAAGAGTTGGAGCTTCGTGCCGCCGATTTCAACGCCGAGATAAAGGCCGCTGCCTTCACCACTGCAGTCAATCATAGGAATAACGCGCGTTCCCGACGGTCATCCCGCGAACATCGATCCGAGTAAGGTCCGCGCTTCCCAGGCCCGCCTGTTCCGCCAGCAACAGGTGGTTGTCGCAATATTCAAACGGCTTTGTCCCGCGAGGGGAACGTGGATCGTATCCCATGATGGCGGTCGCCACCGCATCAGTCGAAACAGGATTCAGCCCGGCAATCAGGACGCCAGGCGTCGTCGGCTTGATCACGGTGGCGTTGGCGCACCAGGGTCCTTCGCCGCCGGTCATCGCCGAAATCCCATCCACAATCGCAAGATCGATTGGCCGCGCCGCGCAGACATCGACGACGATCCGCGGCACGCGCGAAAAAGGATCGCGCACTGAAGCAACGTCAGGCTTGAGGCCTGGCAATTTGAGTTTCTCGTAACCAACGGGATTATGCAGCGGGACGCGGCCTTCGATGGCCTTTTCACTGCCGGCCTCGGAGCCATAAAGAGAATTGGGCGTCAGGCCGAACATGTTTTTCATTGAAAGAGTCACCCCGGCAGTGAGGTGGCGTTTAAGCTTCGCGAGCGAAATCATCACGTCGGTGTCGTGATAGGAATGATTAAAATCAAACGAGGAAAACATGTAACCGCCAAAGGGCACGCGCAAGGTGTTGTAGGATTTGCCGTTGCCAAGGTTGCGCGTATTCTCGTATTCAACCTCGCCCAAAGCGCTGAGAGCGTTGACGTCCCATCCGGCCGTGGTGAGGGTCGATCTCAGGTCTTGCTGGCTCTGCGTGGACTCCACCAAACGGACGCGCTTTGCGCCGGCGTCAAACAACAGCGCGAGCAACGCGGATACCGTTGCGTTGTGGGTCATGAACGTCTCCCCCACCGGTTTGCCAAGAAAGCGCGTGAAATCACTCCCGGTCAAATTCACTTTGACGGTGACGGTTTTGCCCCGGACCATTTTTCCAACGCCGCCGACCAGATCAAAACATTGCCGAAGGACGCCTTTGACTTCGGGTCCGTATGTTTTGCACGAAACGATGGCGACCGAGGCTTTGGACTGTTCACCAAAGGCTCGCGATAACCCCGCAAGAGGCGCGCCCGCCGCCAAAGTCGCGCCGAGACGCAAAAAAGTACGCCGGTTGCAATGCGGGTAGTGGTCAATGGCCATGCTTGATTCTGGCACAATTCATCGCCCGCGCCAATCATATTTCCATACGATCTACCCTCCTATTTGAAATTGGACAGGGCGCGCAGATTTTCGAGGGTGTCGGCCTCCTCGGGTTTTTTGTCGCGGCGCCATCGGGTCATCCGCGGAAAGCGCACGGCCAGGCCGGATTTGTGGCGGGTGGATTTCTGGACGCCTTCAAAGGCGATCTCGAAGACCTGCAACGGCGCAACGGCGCGGACAGGCCCAAACCTTCCGATCGTATTGCGACGCACAAAGACATCCACTTCCAGAATTTCTTCGTCCGTCAATCCGGAATAGGCCTTGGCCACTGGAACAAGCTGGCCGTTGTCCCAAACACCAAACGTGTAGTCGGTGTACAGACCGGCGCGGCGTCCGTGGCCGAGCTGCGCCATGATCAACACAGCGTCGATGACGAGCGGGTCAATTTTCCATTTCCACCAATCCCCACGCTGACGGCCAGCGCCATAGGCGGAGTTTTTCCTTTTGAGCATCAACCCTTCAACTCCCCGGCCCCGAGCTTGGTTTTGCAATTCGGTCAATTGCTCCCACGACGCGGCCTCGACCAATGGCGACAAGCGTAGCGGAAATTCCCCAGTCGCCGATTCGTCCAGGGAACTCGCCGGGGTTTCCATGCCGGGCAGCAGCGGCGTTTCGAACGGCTCGCTGAATTTGGCAGGCGCTTGATGTTCTGATTGACCCGCGGCATCCGTGATGACTTCTTCCAATTGCCGCCTGCGGACGGCGAGGGGTTGAGTGCGGAAGTCCGTTCTATTCAGTTCAAGAAGATCGTAAACGACAAAAACAATCGGAAAATCAAACCGCGTTTTTGCGGCGACTTGTTTGCGCCCGAGGCGTCGTTGCAATTTTCCGAACTGCAACGGACGCCCGTCCTGCCATGCAAGAATTTCTCCATCGAGTGTCGTTCCGTCTGGCAAGGCACTCCCGGCTTCCACCAATTCCGGAAAAGCGTCCGTCACCATTTCATCGCCGCGCGACCAAATCAACGTCTGCCCGGTGCGTCGAATCAATTGCGCGCGGATGCCATCCCATTTCCATTCGATGATCCAATCCTGGATATCGCCGAGGGCCGCGATGTTTTCTCCGGGCTTGATTTTAACCTCCAACGGCGAGGCCAGAAAAAAGGGATACGGTTTGCCGACTTGCGAGGCGTTTGTTTCATCACTGTTCATCAAACGCTCGAAATCCGGGGTTGTCGGTTGCCATGAACCCATGACCCGGTGCGCCATGATCGCCGGCTCGACGTGGGCGACAGTTGCGAGCGCGCGAATCACGAGCGTTCGCGCGACACCCACGCGAAAATTGCCCGTAATCAATTTGTTCCAAACGAGGCGTTCATTGCCATTGAGTTCCCGCCAGGTGCGAATCAGTAATTCGCGCCGGGCATGTTCCGAAAGAATGCGAAGCGGCAAAAGCCTCTCTTCCACCATTTTCGAGAGAGACAGCCCGGCTCCTGGGCCGGAGTCGGGCATCAGCAGAGCAATGGTTTCGGCCATGTCGCCAACCGCGGCATGACATTCTTCGATCAACCAACGCGGCAACTGGGTTTCATCAGCGGTCCATTGCCACAAATTCTTTGTGGGCACCAGACGCGCCAAAGTGCGGCCGCAGAGGAATTGCAGCGCCCAGGCGGCGTCCGCACGCGGCGCCTCGCGAAAATAATTTTCCAGGGCGGCGAGTTTTTCATTCGTGCGCGTGGTTTGGTCCAGCTCGCGGAATAATTTGGCGAACCGTTTCACGCGCTCTCCGGTTCCTCCGCCGCGTCTTCCCCGAAGCGCGTTTCCACCACGTCGGCGTCGCGGCCCGTTTCGCGCAGCCAGCGCGCAAATTGCTGCGTGTAGCCGTGCGTGACCCAGATGTGTTCCGCGCCCGTCGCCTGGACACTCGTGCGAAGCCCGTTCCAGTCCGCATGATCGGAAAGGACAAAGCCGCGATCCAGCGACGCGCGGCGGCGGGTTCCGCGAACCTGCATCCAGCCGGAGGCGCGCGCCGTGGAAATCTCGCCGAATTTTCGCAGCCACGGCGAATTGTCCGCCGAGCCTGGAGCCAGAACGAAACCTTTTCCTTCCGCATTCTTCAGGCTCTGCGCGTCTGGTTTTGCGGCGGGTGGAAATGTGACGCCCGCGCGCTGATAGGCCGGCAGATAACGTTCCATCGCCCCGTGCAGAAAAATCGGCCCCACCGCCGCATCCAATCCCGCGAGGATTCTTTGCGCTTTCCCCAGCGCATAACAAAATAAAACACTCGTCCGCCCGAGCGCCTGATTATCACGCCACCATTGATGGATCTCGCGAAAGATTTCCGTCTGCGGCCGCCAACGGTAAATCGGCAAACCGAATGTGGATTCCGTGACAAAATGGTGGCAGGGAACCGGCTCGAACTCTTGCGAAACGCCATCCTTCTCCAATTTGTAATCCCCGCTGACAACGCTAATTTCGCCGCGAAATTCCAAACGCACTTGGGCCGATCCAAGAATATGGCCGGCCGGATGGAAGGATACTTTTACGCCGTTGTGCGAAACAGTCTCGCCGTAACCGATTGTTTCAATAGGAGCATCGGGGCCGAGCCGCAATTGCAGGATTTCCTTTCCACTTGATTCTGTCACGTAGCGTTTCGAGCCGGGACGGGCATGGTCGGAATGCGCATGCGTGATAATGGCAACGTCCACGGGCCGCCAGGGATCGATGTGGAAATTGCCCGCCGCGCAGTAAAGTCCTTCATTCGTGTTTTGTAAAAGCATGAATCACCGATTCAAATTCGCGGCGCGGGCAGGGATTCCAATTTCGCTCCTTCTCGTCTCAAAACAATCGCTTCGACTCGCGGCACATACATTTGCGTTTCCGCGGGAAGGTGTCTGGCGATATCGTCATATCGTTTTGTTTTGTAGCGATCCAACAGCTTTTGCACGGTGCCCTCACCGGAATTGTAAGCGGCCAGCGTCAACCGCCAATCATGGAAATGTCTGAAAAGATATCTCAGGTATTCAGCGGAGGCAGTCGCGCTCGGTTCGGCTTGGAAACGTTGATCTCGCGGCCAAAGCGAAAGCCCGAACCGTTTCGCCGTGTCCGGCATCAGTTGAAATAATCCCGCCGCTCCCGCTGGACTCCGGGCGCGCCGGTCAAACGAGGATTCCACCTCCGCTAGCCAGACCAATTCCGGAGGGACACTCTGTTCCGAAAAAATCGGTTTCAATCGCGGCACATATTCCTTCGCGCCGGCCGGCCATGGACGGCTGGCCGTTTCTTTGACCCAGATTCGGCGTTCCACTTGGGGCGTCGGGTTGGCCGGCGGCGGCGCTGGCCGGTTGGTTGTGGAGCTGGGCGGCGGAATCGTCAGGCGGATTTCGTCCGCGACATCGAGATAATCCATCTGCGCGGCAAGCCACGCCGCGTAAGGTTCCGTTTCATCGCTGCTTCTCAGCAAGGGCAGCACCGTGCGCGCGGTTTCCTTTAAACCCGCGAGGTCCACCACATAATCGCCCTGAAAACGCCGCTGGATTTCGCGCAGAAATTTCTGCGCCGCCGGATCGTTCACGTCGGGCAGGGCATTGAGAACGTTGGAGTCCAGGTTCTCCTGGGCCCACTGTTGCGCGCCCTGCAACAAATCTGGCAAGCTGACAGTGTTGTCATTCCCCTGCGCAGACAACGCAACGGGCGCCAGCAACACAAAAATGACGCTCCAGACCTTGCTCATGGTTGCCGCAACACTGGTTCAAAAAATCTATTTAAGCAACTGGGGCTTGTTTCATTCCACAATTACTTTGATTCCGACCCACGCAAGATCGGCAAGATACCTCGCATTCCAGTTCGCGAGGCGAAAGCAACCATGTGACTCCGTGCGCCCAACCTGTTCGGGCGCCGGCGTCCCATGAATGCCATAGCCGGGGCGGTCCAGCCCAATCCAAACCACACCCACAGGATTGTTCGGGCCAGGCGGAATAATTAACTTCCGCCCAACGGTCTGGGCCTCCGGCGATTCCGGAAAAACGGCGGGGTCGAAAGTGTAGTTGGGATCCATCGCGATCGTCGTCACGTGCAATTCCCCCACAGGCCGTTTCGCCGCGATGCGTCCGATGCTGCACGGAAAATGCGCAAGCAAATTGCTTTGGGAGTCGAATGCTTCCAGCGCGCACTTCTGCAACGAAATTTTAATAAATGCCGCCTTCCTATCAGCAGACGGATAATCGACCCGTGGCACCGTCACTTGCTCGCCATTAGTCACCTGGTTCCAATTCAAACTCGGGTTCAGTTCCCGGATCAATTGTGGACTTGAAAATGTCTTTTCGCTGAGCAGTTCCAAAATATTCTCGAAGTCCAGGCGCGTCTTCTCCGATTTTTCAAGCCATGTTTTAGGAACAGGCATGAGGCGGCTCAAATCTTCGCTTGTCACCGTATATTCTGTTGTCGCGGGCGCGGCGATCAAGAGCATCGCCTTGGTCTGGCTGTCCAGCGCACCACTTGGCGCGATGCCGCGCTTGGTTTGGAAAGCGATCAGCGCGGCGCGGGTCTGCGAACCTGCCACTCCGTCGATGGATCCGGGCGAAATCCCTTGCCGCACCAGCGCGATTTGCGCCTCAAAGATAGTTTCGACAGGCCGCGTATCGGACAATTTTGCGGCGGGGTGGGCGGGCGGCGCCATAGCCGGCACGGCTGGCTTGTTTGTCGGCGCGGTCGGTATTGCGACGGGGCGGGGCGACTTAACCGGTTGTGTCTGGTTGCTGGAGCTGGGGTGCAACCATACCCACACAAAAAATCCGACCAGAACCACGCACAACAGGGCATAGACCACAGAGGTGAAGCTCCGGGCGCTCCCATCCTCTTTGGATTTTCGCTCAAATCGTCTCCGCAAATGCACTCAAGCGGGATACTCGCGGAATGCCTGCCGCGCAACTCTTCAAAAATGAAATTCCAGCCCCAGTTCAAAAAACAGCATGTCGCTAAAATCAAGGCACGCGGTGCGCCCGTCGGCGGTTTGGTGAAAGTTCCCCAGAGTTTCGAACTGCGCTCCGCCATACACCGACATCGAGTGGCTGAATCGATACGCCAGGCCGGCCTCCGCGTAAGCTCCCGGCAAAAGACCCGTGCTCGTGCTGCCTCCCGAGGCCGATACGCGCCCACTGCTTGTCAAAATATTTTCGTTAAACGTAAAATCGCTGTCCACCAACCCCAGTGCAAATCCTCCGCCCGCTTGCAGCGACAGCCGTTTCGCCAGTAAAATGTTGAACGAAGGGCCCACCCGCCAATCGTAAAGCGCGGCGTCAAGCCTGTGGTTGCCGGTGATCTCTTCCGTGCCCATCGAAGTGCTGCGTGAAATCGGCTGGCTGCCGAGCAGCGGCCCCGGACCATTGAAACTTCCCGTATAGGGCGGTGTTGGAGCCACTACTGATCCCAACAGATACGTATCGGTGATATTTTCCGCGGTGACGCCAATCGGATCATTGTCATTGATCTCCACCGGCGTATATCCAAATGCAAACTTTATGCCCCACTGGCCCCACTTATAGTGGCCAATGTCACGAATGTAACTGAAGTCAATCCCCAGGTTGGGATCATCGGTTGTGCGTCCGGTGGCGCCTCCCTCTATCGGGCCGTTGGCGTGCATCAGTAAATCCTGGCCGCTGACCTGAGACGGATGGTCGTAACCCCAATTCCATGTCTGGCCCCCTCCATTGCCGCTGCTGTCCACATTGACATATCCGTCATTGTAACGCCGGTTGACGTCCGGGCCTGCGCTCGGCCCCGGTGGAATCGCTCCACCGCCTCCAAATGGGCCACTGCCCGATGGCTCCGAGAACTTTGCCCCAATATTAAAACCCGCGCGAAAATTCAGCCCGAAATGATTCCAATCGTCATTGGGGTTGACCTGCGCGTGAACAGATAATGGAACCGCCACGAAAACAGCGCCCAACCCGATCAGACGCGTCAAGAATACGGATGGTTGCATAGCATGGTTTGTTAGTTTATCTCCACGATTCGATAAAAACGCTCGCCGCTGTTTCCAGGCGGGCTAGCCGTTACCGGCGGGCCGTCGTCAACCCATTGCGTGCGATTATTGGTCGCCACGATTGGCGGGCCTGCCGTCAACCATGGTCCGGTCAAGGAACTGCTGTATTCCACAACATAAGTGTGTCCGCGCGTCGTTGAAAATTCGATCGTGAACTGTCCCTGGCTCACGAAGTGCAGCGTCACCGCATTCGTCTGGGTTCCCGTCGGCAATGGGCCGATTGTCGGGGGTGTGAGAGCAGTTGCGTAAAAATTCGTCGAAACCAGTGGCTGCAGGCGATTGGCCTCATAATATTCAACCAGGAAAACCACGTTGCTCCCAACAGGAAGCGGTTGGTTATACTCGACGTAGGGCGCGTTGTTGGTTAATCCCCGCGGATTGTAAATGTTGGTTACGCCCGTCGCATTATAAACCTCGATATTTGACGCCAAATCTTCCACCGCGACGATCACTCCAAGGGCCGTCCCTCCGCTGATATTGCTGACCGTTACAGTCTGGTCGAACAATCCGGTCTGCGGGTTCAAGACAGGTGTGCCATACCCGAGCGCCAGATTGGCCGCGTTGGTCGGCGGCGCGATAACCAGCGTGACAACACTCGCGGTGTTGTTGGCCAGATTCGTATCGAGTACCAACGGTGTCTGTGGAAGAAGCGAAACGGTCGCAGTATTAGTGATCATGCCGACCGCGAAAGGCACAACGACGACAGTCGCGGAAGCGGTGCCATGAACTCCCAATGCGCCAATATTCCACTCCAGTCCGCCCGGAATCACAGACGGACTCCCCTGGCTGACGGTGGCGCTGCTAAAGGTTACACTTGCCGGCAAGGTATCAGTCAACACCACGTCGGAAGCATTCGTCGGACCCATATTGGTGACATACAGTGTATAGGTAAGTTGATTGCTGACTTCCACTGGATTCGGCGCACCCGTCATCGTAAGGGCCAGATCGGCATAATCCCCCTGCGCGACAGGAGGAATGTAAGGGACCTCCAGAAGAAGGAACTGGTTGCTTGCGGGAGTCGTTACATAAATCGCTCCAACCACGTCGCCTGACTGGGGAAACCACGCGGCGTAGTTATTAGTGGCATCCGTCAGCAGTGCCAGCACCGTACTAGGATCATAAACCGGATACGCGTCACATCCGCCAGACGGCGCTGGCGTCGTATATACACCGCCACAATTATCGGGCGAACCAACGGCGCTCCCCACCAACGTACTAATGGCCGCTTGCACATCCCAATAGAAATCGTCGTCCTGGTGATTAAGAATGTAATTGACCATTTGCCAATTTGTCGATGAAACCAACGTGTTCGCATGCCCCGGCGGCAGTTCATCGTTCAAATTGGGGTCGCACGTCGAATACAATACGCCGCTATACAACTCGCCGGGGACGGTGCCAAATGTAGGGTCGATGACGTTCCATTCGTCCGCGCACCAGCCAGCGTAAAGACCGTAAGGAATTGGGGGCGTTGCGCCCGACACATCGTTCGTTACATCCACTACAAACCAGCTCGTCAAAGGTTGTTGAGGACCGAGCGGGCTCGACTTGTCGTATCCGGGATATACCGTAATATAGGAGCTCAATTCATTGCTCGGATATTCGGGGAGGGACAACGGGCAACTTTCCTGGCCGAACGCGGATTTCCCGGTTGTGAAACATAACAGTGCCGCCAATCCAAAGACGGCAAGACCCTCGGATGCAGGTCGTTTCATATGAACTGGATATTCACGAAATACCGCGCCCAAAGCAAGAAAAACCTGTAAAACATTTTATTCTGTCAAAGTATTTTTGCTTGTCACCACATTGACGCCGCGGACCTGGCGATTCTTCATTCTGATGACAACCACCCAATCGTGATCAACTCCCGCCGGCGGCGAACAGTCCCAATTCCCCTCGGCATCGCTCCGAACTTCCCCCATTTCTGTCGTCGCCCCGCTCGTAACGTCAAAATATTCCGCCAAGTACGTGCCGAGCCGCTCCAGTCCGCTTATTTTAATTGATTCCACCTTGGGCGTGTAAAAGACCCGCGTGACTCCGGGAATGCCCGTTGCCTGTGGTCCGAAAACGTCGTCATTCTGTCCGTTCAAATAACGCACCCATTCCGGGTGCGGACAAAAATCCTCCCACGCGAATTGCTCGAAAAACCGCTTCCCAAAACCAACCTGCTGCGAACCTGGCAGGCGCATCGCCTCATTCCACGGGATTTTTCCGTAATTGCCCCCGTGTGGCGAAGCGCCATGCGGATCGCCGGGCCGATTGCACTGCCAGATGCCATTGGCGCCGTAAGTGTGCCCCGCCGCGCCATTCATCATGCAAAGCCAGAACATCCGCCTCGTCCACTCCGTCGGCAGATTGTCATTCAGCATTTCGTAACTCGCTTCACCGTCGATGACCGGCATCGTCGGTTCCGCGCTGTAAGAGTGGCGCGCCGTCTTCACAGTCGGGCCAACGGCATTTTGCTTCCCGTGCGGCGTTTGCAGGATGTCAAAATCCAGCAACCCCGCGTCATCTGTCGCGTGCCGCGCTGTTAAAGGCCCAATCCCCGTGGGATGCACCGTCAGAGGTCGATGCCACGGATCGGTCGCGCGAATATACCGCATCGCTTCAGTCCACTGGTGGACTTGGTTTCGGTCGTCGTAAGGAAAACCGGGTGCCAGATACCAAGGCAGGTTCGCTTCCCCCGCCGCGCACCAAACCACAGGCAAAGCGCCGTACCGCGCGATGAGATATCGCCAATGCGCCTTCATTTTCTCCACCCCCATCCACGGCATGAAATAGCCCCAAGCCCCCACGATGCACGGAACGAAACCTTGATCTACCAGATAAAACAGCCTCTCGTCCGCCTCGTCGAAGTAACTGGGCCGGATGCTCGAGTAATTCGTCTCCCACGGAAAACCCGCTTCATTCGCGCCACGTGGATCGAATGGAAACATATCCGGATAAAGCCCCGCGACAATCTGAACAACATCAAACCCCTTCGCCTTCCGGTCCGCCGTCAGCTCCTTGAATTCATCCGGCCAATGGAGCCGATGCGAAAGCCCCATCCACCACGTATCCCCGAGCCAAAAAAACGGAGTCCCATCCAGATGTTCCAGGTATCGATGATTCGCCGCCACCCGCAACGGCCCGTGTTGATAGAGTGGATTGTCCCCGTGGTAAGGGTTCACCTCAACTTTGCCAGACACTCCGTTTAAACCCACATCCGCGCGCTCCGAACACTCGGTGCGAAAAGAATGAGATCCGATCAACGGAGAAGCATAGCGAACCTTCCACACATTGCCCCCGTCCCAGAATCCCGGCACACGCAATACATGCCCCGCCGGGTCCGTGAAAACCGCATCAAAAACCACCTGATTAAACGGATCGGAGTGGGAATTTTTCGCCGCAAACGTCATCTCCACCATGACATTCGCCTCCGTCTTAAAAGTGTTCCCGTCCGCCAAAGCCAAAACCGCCCCCGGCATCCAAATCGTCAGCAGGATTACCAGAAATGAAATCATGGCTCCTCGGGAGTTGATGGCTGTCATAAGGAGATCCTTCATTCTTCCCAGTTTACTGCATACACCAGGGAGGGCGAGCCGGAAATACGCCTTCTCATCCAATTGACATAATCTCCGTCAGACGCTAGTGTCTGACAGCATGAAAACAATTTCTCTTCGCGTTCTGCTCCGCCAGCCGATCAAGGTCAAACGCATTACGCGTGCTGGCAGGCCCGTTCAAGTCACTGATAACGGCCAGCCTCTTTGGATTCTCCAGCCCGTCCACGGCACAGAAACCAGCGAGACGGAACGCCGCCGGGCGATTGATGAAATCCTGGACGATGTGTTGCGCGAAAAACCGTCAAAAATCAGCGCGGCCAGGCTTCTCGAAGACTCACGCCGGTGAGAACCTACGCCGACAGCAGTTTCATCCTCCGCCTGGTCACTGGCGAATCAGGTTCACCCAACGCCATTGCCGAATATCGCCGCCTCGATTCGCCCGGGCTTTTTTTCGTCTCATTGCACGCATTGGAAGTGCGAAACGCCATCCTCCAGCGCGCATTTCACCAGCGGCGTTCGATTTCCTCCGGCCAACGCCAGCACATCGCCCGCGAACGAGACGCCGCGCTTGCCCGGATCGAACACCTCCTCGCTCGCGGTGCCTTGCTTGATGTGACGTTGGACATGGACGCCGCCATCCTCCGGGCCTCAACCCTCTCCACCCTCCACACGGAACGCCTGGGTGCGCGCGCGATTGACCTGATTCACGTAGCCAGCGCTCTCACCCTCGAAAGCGAACTCTTCCTTACGGCGGACGCCTGTCAGGCCCGCTTGGCAAAGTCAGAAGGCTTAAAAATCGTGTCAGTCGGGTGAGAACCCTGAGAGTGCCGCGCACAAGCCCAAACGGAACTTCATCAAGCTGGCCCAACGGCTTTGATCCCGCATTAGGTGAGACGACGGTTCGCCCGCGTGAATTTCACGCAAATCGAGGTTTCGTTTTTTGTGCGGAATCCATGTTGCGACCCTTCCCAAGCTCAGGTAATTTACTTCTTCTATTATGACGCTCACTGAAAAGATTTTGGCCCGGGCGGCGGGCAAGAGCCAGGTCCAAGCCGGCGACAATATCTGGGTCAAGGCCGATATCCTCATGACCCACGATGTCTGCGGTCCGGGAACCATCGGAGTTTTTAAACGCGAATTCGGCGCCAACGCCAAAGTCTGGGACAGCAAAAAAGTCGTCATCATTCCCGACCATTATATTTTCACCGCCGACTCCAAATCCAATCGCAACGTCGATATCCTGCGGGACTTCGCGCGAGAACAAAACCTTCCCTACTTTTACGACGTGATTGACGACGCCAACGGGACGTGGAAATTCGATGTCGGCAAAGGCATGCTCCGCCGTCAATACGGCTCGCATTATGCCGGCGTCTGCCACACAGCGCTTCCCCAAAAAGGCCACACCCGTCCCGGCGAAATCCTCTTCGGAACCGATTCTCACACCTGCATGGCTGGCGCCTTCAACGAATTCGCCACCGGCATCGGCAACACCGACGCGGGCTTTGTCATGGGCACCGGCAAATTGCTCCTGAAAGTCCCGGAGACGATGCACTTCCGCCTCGAAGGCAAATTGTCGCCGGGCGTCATGGCTAAAGACATCATCCTTCACTGCATCGGAGAAATCGGTTTCGACGGCGCAACCTATCGCGCCATGCAATTCGACGGTGAGGGCGTCCGCAATTTGTCGCTCGACGACCGTATGACAATTGCCAACATGGCGATCGAGGCAGGTGGTAAAAACGGAATTTTCGAGTTCGACGCGCAGACACAAGCTTTTGTGGACCAGCGGTGCAAGCTCAACGGCACCAAATCCACCTACGAACCGGTCGAACGCGACCGGGACGAAAAATTCATCTATGAGTTGGTTGTCGATATGTCCAAGCTCGAACCAACGGTCGCCTGTCATCCCGACCCCGGCCAGCGCAAGTTGGCGCGCGACATGGGAGCGACAAACCTCGACCGCGCGTACGTCGGTTCCTGCACCGGCGGCAAAACGAGCGATTTCCTCGAGTTCGCCCGCGTGCTCCGAGGCAGGAAAGTGGTCATCGACACGTTTGGCGTTCCCGCAACCCCGGAGATTGTGCATGACTTGCAAACCGCCCGTTGGGAAGGCAGAACCGTTTGGGACATTCTGGTTGACGCCGGTGTGCAAATGACTGAAAACGCCGGTTGCGCGGCGTGCCTGGGCGGTCCCGTCGATACCTTCGGGCGGATGAACACGCCGTTGAAGTGCATCAGCGCGACCAACCGCAATTTCCCCGGCCGAATGGGCCATAAGGAATCCCAGGTGTTCCTCGCCTCGCCGGCAACCGTGGCGGCCAGCGCCTTGACCGGACACATTACGGACCCGCGCGAATTCCTGAGTTGACAGGCTTCTTGTCATCCCTGCAACAAGCAAATGTGGAGTCGCCGGGCCAGGATTTGGCGCAGGGCCGGCTGGAGGCATTTTGTCAACGAGCCATACTGGCGTGCATTCTCTTCATCCTCGTCTGGGCGCCCCTGGCTCTGGGTTCCACAGGCCCGGCCGCGTTCCTGGTAATTCAAGGAGTGACAGCCCTTGCGGTGGCGCTCTGGGCGGTGCGATGGTGGGTGCAGCGCCCGTTTCGCCTTTGCTGGCCGCCTGTTTGCTGGGCGGTGCTGGTATTCCTTTTGTATGCGCTGCTCCGCTGCCAGTTAGTGGACATCAGTTACATCGGGCGCGATCAGTTGATGCATGTTGTCGTTTATGTGGCGCTGTTCTTTGTCACTCTGAATAATCTTAACCGCAAAGACTCCGCCAACATCGTTGCGATGACCATGGTCATCGTCGGTTTTTGCCTCGCGTTTTTTGCGGTGGTGCAATTTGTCAAAGGTACTGCGAACATCTGGGGCACGGCAAAACCGGGCCAATATCTGGCGCGCGGCAGCGGCACCTTTATCAATCCGAACAGTTTCGCCGCTTACCTGGAAATGATCGTTCCCCTGGCGCTTGCTTATACCGTTATGGGCCGTTTTTCGGCGACGATCAAGGTGGTGTTGGCCTACGCGGTTTTGGCGATGCTGGCGGGCATCGTCGTTTCGCTCTCCCGCGGCGGGATCCTCGCCATGATTGCGACGCTGGTGTTATTTTGTCTGATATTACTGGCGCAGAAGGACTTCTGGCTTCCGGCCCTCATCACGCTCTCCGTGCTTTTGATTGTTGGTTTCATATTCGCCGGTCAATTTGACTCCTTGCAACGGCGCTTCGCGCAAGCATTTGAAAGCGAAAAGGTGAACACCAATAGCCGTGACTATTACTGGCAGGCCGCCGAGAAACTCTATGCGCGAAATGTTATCTGGGGCATTGGTCCCGGGCATTTCGGCGTCCAATTTCCGAGCGTGCGGCCCCCGGAGGTACAAAACCGTCCCGACCTCGTTCACAACGATTATCTAAACACTCTTTGTGAATGGGGCGCTGTGGGTATGGGAATTGTGGCGGCATTTTGTGGTTTGCTGGCATGGGTGGCTATTCAAGCCTGGTTCTCCGTTCGCAAGTCCGCCGGCGATTTGTCATCAAAAAGGAGCGACCGAAAGGCTTTTATCCTCGGCGCATCCATTGGCCTGATCGCGATAATGTTGCACTGCATTGTCGATTTCAACATGCAGATTCCCGCCGACGCCATCACGGCGATCCTATTGATGGCTCTGATCGCGGCGCAGGCGCGTTTCGTTTCAGAGCGATACTGGAAGAATCCGGGCTTTGTGGGCAAAATCATTTTAACGGTTCTGGCCGGTGGGGCGGTGTCTTATTTTGCGGCGCAAGGAGTTCGTAAAGGCCGGGAAACATTCTGGTTGCGTCGCGCGGAAACTGAAAATGTTCCCTGGCAGCAGACCGTGCTTTTTTTGAAGAATGCCCACGAGATCGATCCGTCCAATGAAGAAACCGACTATTTGTTGGGAGAAGAACTGCGCGTCATAAGCAAAGACGCCAACCCCGGTTATGAGGACGAGGCAAAAGAAGCCATCCAATGGTTTGCCAAGGGTATGAAAATCGATCCATATGATGCTCGCTTGCCATTGCGCATCGGTATGTCTCTGGATTGGATTGGTCACGCCAAGGGAGCCTCGCCGTATTTTGCCCTCGCGGAGCGATCGGACACCAATAACTACTACATCGCGCTGGAGATGGGACGGCATTATGTCTCACTTGGCGAGTACGACAAAGCCAAAGAGTGGGTTGAGCGGTCCTTGCACATCGCCGCGACTCCCGAAGCGTCGGTGACTTGGGGATTGATCATGAAAAACAAGGACGATCCCCTTATTTTGCCTCACAAGTGAACGCTTGCAATCTACCAGAACACATCCCATCCTCAACCAGACAGGCCTAGATGAGTACAGCACCAGAATCCGAACTTGATTTGGAAAAACTTTTCCTGCCGGCGTGGGCACAAGATCCGCCGGCGGTGAATCGGTACGCCAATTTCGCCGGCGAAGAACGGCGCGAACGCAAATTCGACGATCGCCAGAGGCCGCGCCCGCCCCGTCGCGACCAACCGCGCGGACCCGGCCCAAAAGGTGATCATGATCGAAAGCATCGCCCCGGCTCCGGCCCGCGCGACCGAGGCTTCGCCGAACCCAGGCGCGAAATGCCCGCGCCGCAACCTCCGCCGGAGATTCTCGTCTCTTTCTTGCCGGACGACAAAGGCGTGGAATCCCTGGCCCGTCAAATCCGCATAACAGGGCGCGCCTATCCGTTATTTGACATCGCGCAGCTCATTTTGCAGAAACCGGAACGCCAGCAAGTCCGTTTTGAAGTGAAAAAGAACGCCGAAGGCAAACCTGTTCAACCGCTTTTTCTATGCGCCCTGGACGATACCCTTTGGCTTTCCGAGGACGAGGCCGTGCAACACGTTTTGAACAGGCATTTTGCGACATTCTATCAGGCGGAACGGACCGCCACCGAGCCGCCCAAGGGAACCTATACGTTTGTTGCCCAATGCGGAATGAGCGGTGCGGTCCTCGGTCCGCCCAATTATCACGATTATCAAAATCAACTGCGCAAGTTGCACACCGAACGCTTCGCGCGCATGCCCTTCGAAGCGTTCAAGGCCCGCGTAAAAATCGTCAAGGACGAAGCCGTGGTCAAAAAATGGATCGAAGACCACAGTTTCAAGACGGAATACACCTGCCTGAACGTTCCAGAAGCCACCAAGCTCGGCAGCCGCGAAAATGTCGAAAAGCATTTCCGCGAAATTCACTTGCCCAATTTGATCAAAAGCGTCGAATCACACGTGGTTTCCGGAACTGCGGCGCGGCAAATTCGTTCGCCGGGATTGCAGCGTTCGTTGCGCGTGGCGGCCGAGGAGCAACGGCGGTTCCCGTTGAAGCTTGCCACCACCTTGAGCCAGCAGTTTGCGGCGCACGGCCTGCAATTCTTCAAAGTCAACCGCACCGTCACCCACGTCTCAGTGGCGCGTCCTCATTATCTCGACATGGAAGCGACGCCGGTTTCCGAAGGGGTCAAACGCATTGTTGATTTCATTAATGCCAATCCCAAGTGCACCCGCCGCAAACTGGTCGATGCCCTTGTTCCCACGCCCGCGCCGACTCCTGCCCCGGGTGCGGTCGCGCCGGTCGCTGGAGCGCTCGCTCAGGAAGCCACCCCTGAGCAAACCGCGTTGGCCAGCGATTTGCATTGGTTGATACATCAGGGCCATGTCATCGAATTTGCCAATGGTGTTCTCGAGACCGCTAAGAAGCCCCTGCCTCGTCCGCCCAAACCGGAAAAGAAACAAGACGTTCCCGATGCCACCGCGGCTCCGGCTACTTCGCCGCCCGTCGAAGCTCGGGCAGCGGGGGCCGTCGAGGAAGGCGCAGACCAGCCAGTCGCGGTTTCCGCACCGGATCCTGTAACAGAACCCGGACCGGTTGCCGAAGAGGCCACTGGCGCGACAGACGCCGTCTCGCCTGAAAATGCCGGAACACCGCCTGTCTGATCTTAGGCATTGTTACGAAATAAGTATTGCAAGTGTTTCGGCTTTGATATAAAAGAGGTGAATGCGTAAGGACACCATGGTTGAACGCCGCTTTTCTTTGATTGGCCCGATGCTGGATGAACGGATGCGCCGGTTGGTGGCCGCTGCCGAAGCGCAGGTTCTGGGTTACGGCGGCGCTTCCGCGGTGGCTCGGCAAACGGGAGTTTCCCGTCGGGCCATTGCGATTGGAATGAATGAGATCAAACTCGCCGCGCCGCTGTCCGGTTCGACCGGTCGCGTGCGCAAGGCAGGCGGTGGACGCAAGAAGGCAACGCACAAGGATCCAACCTTGCAAAGGGATTTGGAAAAGCTCATCGAGCCGGTCACGCGCGGGGATCCTCAATCGCCCTTGCGCTGGACTTGCAAAAGCTTGCGCAAGCTGGCCGCCGAATTAAAAGCCCAAGGACACAGGGTCAGCTATCGTGTGCTGGGAGAAGTCCTGGAACAAATCGGCTACAGTTTGCAAGCCAACCGCAAAACCACCGAAGGGATGAGCCATCCCGATCGCAATGCCCAGTTTGAACACCTTAACCGCCGCGTCACCGAGGAACTGGCCTCGGGCCAGCCCGTTATTTCCGTGGACACAAAGAAGAAGGAATTAGTGGGGGATTTCAAGAATGCCGGTCGCCAATACCGGCCCAAGGGCGATCCGGAAAAGGTGCGCGTGCATGATTTTATCATTCCTGAATTGGGGCGAGCCAATCCCTACGGAGTTTACGACATCGGCAAGAACCTGGGTTGGGTCAATGTCGGCACGGATCACGACACTTCCGCTTTCGCGGTCGAAAGCATCCGGCGCTGGTGGAAATCGATGGGGGGCATCCTTTATCCAAAAGCGGAGCGTTTGCTTATCACGGCCGATGGCGGAGGCAGCAATGGAACACGGGTGCGGCTTTGGAAAGTGGAACTGCAAAAGCTGGCCGAAGAGCTTGGCTTTCCCATTGGCGTCTGTCATTTGCCTCCGGCGACCAGCAAGTGGAACAAAATCGAGCACCGGCTCTTTTGCTTTATCACGATGAACTGGAAGGGGCAACCGCTCGTCAGCCATGAAGTCATCGTCCAGTTAATAAAATCAACCACCACCGCCCAAGGATTAAAGGTGGACTGCCAATTGGATACCAACATTTATCCTTCGGGCCAGAAAGTCAGCGATGAGGCATTGGCGCAAGTCAACCTCCAACGCGACGATTTCCACGGAGAATGGAATTATACGATTTCTCCGCGCCAACAGTCGCTTAAGTTGTAACACTTATTGCGTAACGAACCCTAAGCTTATTTAAACCTTTTGTTTTAACTTACTGGTATGGGTATTACTTGAAAATTGGACAAGCTCCCCCCAAGCGGCTTGCCCCCCGGCATTGTTCTAAACCAAAATTAAAGGAAATTCATATGATCCGATTTCACGCAGCAGTCGCTGGGGCGTTTGCTTTGAGCTCAGTAGCCGTCCTGGCCCAATCGATACCAGCCACGACCACCTCTGGATGGACGGTTGACCGCACCCCAACTGATTCGTTTACTTCCACTACGGTAGGTGGCCAAACCGCTCTCCAACTCGGCGTCAGTAGCGCTGAAGCGCAGCCTACTACCACGTTCGACGCAACCCAAGGCTATAAATACCAGGTCAACCCAAGCCAGGTTCAAGGCGCGTGGGCAGTTAGCGGAGATCTTTACGTTACCTCTGCCATGTTGGCCGGCACAGCGGGTCCGCTTGGGGCTGAATTGTGGGGTAGCACCGGCTACGGTCCAGGCACTCAGAATGGTTATTATATCATGCAGTTTCTCAGCGGCGCCAGCGGCAACAATAATGGCGCCATCACAGCCGTACCCAGCGCCACCAGCGAAATGGCTATCTGGAATGAGGTAACCGCCTCATGGGATTACGTTAGCGACACTGGCATTAAAGCCGATGCTTACAATTCCTTCGACATTTCCGCCAATCCTGATGGCACCGTTAATTATTACCTCAACGGCGTGGACATCTTTACCGAAACCGGTCTGAACGTTAATGACGTTGACCTTGGCCAACTCGAGTTCGTTCGCTTGGACGATTACAACTTCTACGATCAAGGCGCCATGCCTGCCACAGGCAGTTACACCACCGCCTGGAGCGACCTCGCCGCCACGGAGACTGCTGTTCCCGACGCATGGTCAACCTTTGCTGGAATGACAATTTGCTTTGGCTCATTGCTGATTCTAAAACGCGTTCGTTTTGCTCGCGTCTCCGCATAAATGATCTTCGTTCGACGCCTACGCGCCGGTTAGGCGCGCCCAAAGAGCTTCCATTCTTGCGCCGGGGAATTGCTTTTGGAGGTAGTATTGACGCCGCAGACGGTCCAGTGCCAGTTCCATTCCCGGGCCGTGGGTGGATAGGGTTTGGTGGACGGCGGTGATTATTTCGCGGTCTGGCTCGGTCTCCGGCCACGGGATTTCGGCGTGATGCCGTAACTTGGGGTCGATTCGCTGGTCGAGGGCGGCAGCTATGTTTTCGGTGGGAAGATGAAGCTGGCGGGCGAGTTTTTCCATGGTTTCGTAGGGCGTTTGGAGCAGTTCTTCGTAGGTGGTGAATGCTCGGGTTAGCCCGCGAGTCGCCCGCTCGCCTTCCAATACGTGAACGGCCCAAAGCGCAAGGCCGTGACTGAGGGTCATGTTATCGCGCTGCCGCAGGGAGGAAGCGACTTCCAGCGGGGACCGAATTGGAAGGACAAAGGAGGCTTGCGGGAAATGCCGTTTTATCAACGGACGCCATAACGGCAGGATTGCGCAGAGGCGCGGGTCTTTGACGAGGGGGCGCGCCGATCCGAATTCCTGGATCACGGTCTCCAGCAATTGCTTTTGATAGCGCCGGGCGCGGCGGCCACGAAAATATTTCGCCCGCACCGGGCGCGCGTCCAGCCAGGCGTATTTGCAATCGTTGAGAAAATGGTCGTGGACGAGCGTCAGGGCGAGGTTTTCGAAGTAGCCTTTGGGATTTTCCGCGTGCGGCGGCATGACGGTTTTGCCAACGCTCAGGCCGAGCTTTTCCAAGGCGCCGCTGACAGCGGAGGTGCCGCTGCGATGCATGCCAATAATAAATACAGGATCGGGACGCAACTCGGGGCGCGGCGTTGGTCCAGAATCTTCGGAAGACGTGTTCACTAATTGACTTTTTCGGAGGGTTGGATGGCGGCGGATGGCTTTAGGTGATAGCCATAAATGGGGTGCCAATCAAAAATAGGCTTCAGGTTCAGTTCAGAGCGCCCGTCATCCCGGTGCAATGACTCTGGTGGCACCAGAAGGCGTTCCTGACAGGTTTTCATGTAGTCATAATGCCAGTTGGCGCCGGGGCGTTGTATGCCGGCGCGATCGCGGGTGATTCGCTTGAGCATCCGAGCGTGGCTGCGCATAGGATAATGGCGTAAATTAAAAAACCGCGGCTCGCGCTGGCCCTCCAATGGGTTATGATTGAATTCGCGCTCGTTGGTGACCGACGCGCGCCATGCCCGGATTCGCGGGGAGCAATCGGGAAACAGACTGTAGCGGCGGATGCGCTGGACGGGTGACGCAACATTCGGATCGTCTTCGCTGGTGAACCAAAAATTAAAGTTGCGGAATTGCACCCAGTTGAATTCCGAGTTCACCACTTCAGTGAGATAATCATAATACGATTTGTCGCGCGCGGGGCCTTCGAGGATCTCGTCCTGGTCCGGCCATGAAATCCAGTCGTACTTTTGGACGTACTTTTTGCGCAAACGATCCGACATCGCGCCGTAGAGTTTGTAAAAATCAAACTCGCGCGGCACGAGTCTGCGTTCGACGAAATGGCCGGCATAACGATCAAGGACTTGCGCGGTGCCGTCGTTGGAGCCGTGGTCCCACACGATCAGGTCGTGGTTACTCTGGAGCAACGCTTCGATGGCGTCGGGCAAAATATCGGCGTCGTTGTAACACAATAAAACTCCGAGAGCTTTGGGTCTGGAAATCGTCCGCCATTCCGAAACTCCGGAGGGCTTCCCCTTCCATTGCCTAATCAGTGAGGATAGCTTTAATTTCATTCCAACGATTGGCAACGCGGTTGAGTTGCGCCGGCTTGTCGCTTTCCAAAAGGTCGTAACCGCACGGAATAAATTCCTCGCACAAATCATCAAGCCGCGAGGAAAGGACTTCCGAATTGGCGTCCAGCCCGCGAATCACACCCAGTCCGGTCGGAGGAACATCGACGGTCGAGATGCGCAGATCCGGGCGGTATTTTTTAAGGCAGATGATTAATTTCCAAACGTCACCGCTCCAGATTTGTGTGGTCCGTTCGCGTTCGGCGGTGGTTCGGTCCACCGGATAACAATCATGGACCAGGATGGTGGAGCGCGGGGCGGAGGCGCGTTCGAGGTTGATGAAATCGCGCAGGGCGAATTCAAACAAGTGCATTCCATCAATGAACGCCAGATCGAAAGGTTTGCCTCTCAATTCCGTTGTTAAGCTGCGCGACGCGAAAAAATCGTCGCTCGTCATTGTGAAAATACGTGTGGACGCCGCCAGCCGGCCTTCGATTTGCGGCGCCGGGTCAATTCCAACAACCGCCTTCGCGGTGGTGGCCATGCGCAACGAAACGCCGTCACGGATTCCTATTTCCGCATAAGCGGCGGGCTTCAAAAAGGAGTGAATGCGGGGCAGCAGGCTGTAGTAATCCGCTCCGTTTTCTTCCTTTTTGCGCAAGAAGCAAAGAATATCCATGGACCGCACGAACATCCGTGATGATCTCCCTTGACGCAAGCCAATAAGCGGCCAAAATCACGGCTGGGATGGATCAGCCCCTAAAAACGTTCAGTTTCTTGCGCGGATGGCATTTGCGGGACTTTGCGGCCGCATAGGCCGGAGATGAAATCGCGTGAACGCGCCCGCCATCAGCGTGCTGATTCCGACGTTCAATTACGGCCGGTATTTGCCGGAGGCAATCGAGTCGGTGCTGTCGCAGGATTTTCCGGATTTTGAACTTGTCATCGCGGACGATTGTTCCAGCGATGACACGGCGGAGGTGGTCAAACCGTATTGTCTTCGGGATTCCCGGGTGCAATTCATCGCCCATCCCGCGAACATGGGGATGGTCAACAATTGGAACTACTGCCTGGAACGGGCGCGGGGCGAATACATCAAATTCATCTTTGGCGACGACAAACTTTGCGGGCCCAATGCGTTGGGCAGGATGCTGGCGATGCTGAAGTCGGACCCCGCGGCGACTTTGGCGGCGTCCGCCCGCGTTATACTTGACGAAAACTCGGAGGTCGTCAATTTATGGCGGAATCTCCCGGAAGGCTCGCACGACGGCCGGAAAATCATCAAGGCGTGCCTGATGAAAAACGGGCAGAACCTGGTGGGCGAACCGTCGGTGGTGCTGTTTCGCAAGGCGGACGCCCGGCGCGGTTTCAATACCGCGTATCGGCAGATCGTGGATGTCGAGATGTGGTTCCATTTGCTGGAGAAGGGGAACCTGATTTACACGCGGGAGCCGCTCTGCGCGTTTCGCTGCCACGCAAAGCAGCAAACGGAAGTCAACACGGCGAGCGGAGTCGCCTCACGGGAGCACATCGTCTTCTTTACCAATTACGCGACGCAGCCGTGGCTTCCGCGCCGGGCCGCCCTTCCCTATCTTCTTCACTTGCGCCGCAAGCTGCGCAAAAATCCAGGGGCGAACGCGGCGGAACTGAGGGAACTCGAACTGCAATTGGTCAACCGCCTCGGCAAATGGGGATGGCTTACCTATTTGGCTTATTACATTCAATACCGCATCACCAAGCCGTTTATAAACTTTTACGATTCGATCAAAAAGCGGGTGCTGCTTCGGCGCTACAAGCAACCTCAATGAGGTCTGTTTTTCTTGGCTGGAATCCAGCGTCCAATTTGAATCCAGCCGCGCCGCGCCGAAACCGGGCGGATTTTTGTGGTGAAGATGCGCTCGAAATGGTCGAGCAGGCGGTTGCGGTCGAAGCAGGGGTTCGGGGTGTTGTTGTGAAAATAAGGCTGGCGCTGGTATTCCATGTACTTGGCGTCGTCACGGTCCAGTTCAATGATCTTTTCGATCAACGCATCCTCGTTGGGAAAATCGGGATAATTGAGAAAGCTCTTCGGATTGAATTCCTCCGCGACGCGCGGATTGCCCCAGTAAATGGGCAGGCAGCGGACGAGCATCGGCTCGATCAGCTTTTCCGTCGTGTAGCCGGGAATGGCGGCATTTTCGAAGGCGATGTTAAATTTATACTCCTTCAGGAAGGTCAATTTGGACAGCGGACCCCGCGGGAGAACCGAACCGACATTATTCAATGCGGTCCCGGCCGAGTCCACTTTTTTGTACTTGGAGAGGCGATGAAAGAAATCGATCCGCTTTTTTGTTTTTTTTGAGTGGACGTTGGAAACAACAAAAGCGCAAAACTTCGGGCGCGACGCGCATAGCGCCGGGGGATCGCCGTCGCGTTTGATAAGGAGGGCGGCGGCGGCGGTGAGCACGTAATAGGGAAGCCGGAAATGCCGCGGGTCATCGACATAACGGGAGGTGAAGGCGTAATCGCATTGGCGAAAATCAGGCAGGAAGGATTCCGTGGAAAAATAAATGCGGACGCAGTTTTGAAGCCGGTGCAAATGGGTCGCGCCATCCGAGTAAATAAGAAAATCCGGCTGGTCGCAAATTCGCACGTCGAAACGCTCGCTAAGGAGATTGAAGAAAAAGTTGGAAGTCTTCACAAATCCAGGCCAGAAATTGCAAAAATCCAGGGAGATCGTCTGCTTCACCGGAAAAGCGTTGGCGGAGCGGGGGCCGATGTCAAGAACGGGATGCCCCGAGAGTCAATAATGGCTTGTCAGGCGGGACTGAATAGGCCAAAGTCAGCGGCATGTCGGAAACAGCGAAGTTTGTGCATCGTGGAGCGGGGGCGGTCACGCCTAATGTCCTCAAAGGCGTGCATAAGAAACTTCCGTTCCTGAAACTGAAATTCAACGAACTGGACGACCCGGCGTTTCCGCACCTGTCCGACCAGTTGGAATTCCTGGCCAACCTGGTGGAGGATTTCGCGGAAGGCGTCGAGGACGACCTTCCTTTTGCCACGCTGGCGGCGGCCGTTTTTGCGCTTTTATACGCGGACAAGCAATTCGACTTGATCCCGGATTCGATTCCCGAATTTGGCCACGCCGATGATTCAGCAGTGGTGCGCACAGTTTTGATCGAACATGAAAAAGTGCTCGCCGCGTACGCCGAACGCCACAAAATGCGGTGGGACGCCATCACCGTGAATCCTTGACGGACCGCGGAATGCGAATCAAACGGCGCCGCGCGTGACGCCAAGTTGGTTTTGCAGTTTTAGTTCACGCCACAATTGCGCGCCGGTCACTTCGCCTTTCAATAACGCCTGATACCTGCCAATGACACGCGCCGTTTCCGCCGCATTCTCGTTGACAAACTCAATCCGAAAATCCCGCGCTCCGAGGGTCAATAACCGCGCAACGTATTCGGCGCCGGTTTGCGCTCGCGCGTTGAAGACGGTGTTGCGGCAGCCGGCGTCGGCTTTTAAAGGATGATCCAGACCGACGCGGTCGCGGATTTGCACATTGTGTTTGTCGCACGGGCGTCCGCAGTTCGTGTAATCGGTCCCGCTGCTGAGAAAGGCGCAAAAAACACAGTGCTCCATGTGGAACATCGGCATGTGCTGATGAATCGTGATCTCGAACCATTGCGGCGGGGTGGATTGCAACAGCGCTTCAAGCTGGCGCATGTTTAGATCGTAAGAGGCCGTCAGACGTTCGAGGCCGAAGCGGTTTTTAAAATAATCGGCGGCCAGCCCATTCGCGATGTTGAGCGAAAAATCGCCGATGCGGCGGCAGTCGGCGAAAAATTTGAGATGGTCGTAGTTGCGGACGAGGTAGCCGTCAGCTTCAGAGGAACGGACTTGTTTTAGTATCCATTCCTCTCCCGCCTTAAAAATGCGCGGTGGCGCAACGAAAATTTCCGATCTGGTTTTGGCGGCGCGAAATTGGGCGACAGCGTCGCGATATTTTTTGGGGTCTTCAAATTCGCAATAGATGGCCGCCAAATCGAAGGAGAGCGCGGCGGCCAATTGCTCGATATTTCGCACAAGGACGATCAGGCGCGATTCGCCGCGCAAACCACCGGCATCCGGCGCCGTCCATCGGGGATTCTCCAGCAGCGTCCAGCGAAGCGATCGGGCGCGGAGTTGTTCGATTTGACTGACCAATTCGCGACGCACAGAGTTGAGTTCGCTCACCGGCAGGATGACTTCGCCTTCAAGGCGGTTCTCCAGCTTTCCTAATTGAAACGGCGTTCCACCCATCCGCCCAATTTGTTCGCGCAACTTTTCCGCAGTCAGCGGATGTTGTGTCGCGGCGGCGAGGGGGACGGACGAAGAGAGTTGAACGGTGTGCCCCTGACCGTCGCGGCCAATGAGCGTCAGTGGCGCGCCCGCGTGCCCGTGGACTTCGCAGTCAAGCGGACGGCGGAAGCGCGGCGCGTCGCCCGCATAACTTTGGCGGAGCCTGCGGTCCAGCTCGGGGTCGCTGGTTTTCCAGATTTTGTCGCCGGGGTGGACGCGGTTGAGGTCGATTTCCCCGAAGATGCGGATTTCCGATTCGTTGCTGTTGGAAAGTCTGGAGACGCGCCCACCCTCTTCCTTTTCATCGGGACGCCCGGCGTCGAAAACGATCCCGTCGCCGGCTTTGAGAGGAGCTTGCAGGCGCGCATACACCGCGCTATTCGCAACGCGCCGGACCTCGCCCAAATAGACCCCGCGCTTTTTTCCAAATCGCGCGTGAACAAGCCGCTGATTGTCGATGCCGCCAAACCATCCCGTATGAAGACCGCGCGAAAAAGCCATCTCGAGATCGTACCGGCTCTCCTCGCGCGGAGCGGAAGCCTCGTCCAACGCCCGCCGGTAAATTCGCGTGATGTTGGCGACGTATTCCGGCGACTTGAGACGGCCCTCGATTTTCAATGAAACAACACCGGCGCGGATGATTTCCGGCAAAAGCTCCAGCCCCGCCAAATCCTGCGGGCTGAGAAGATAACGGCGGTCGCCAAGCTCGACGGTCTTGCCATCGGAAATGAGTTCGTAAGGCATCCGGCAAGCCTGGGCGCACTCGCCGCGATTGGCGGAACGGCCGCCGAGAGATTCGCTGGTCAGGCATTGGCCGGAATAAGCCACGCAGAGCGCACCGTGAACAAAAACTTCCAGCGGCAACGTGGCGGGCGGAATTTTTTCGATTTCCTTGAGCGAACATTCGCGCGCGAGCACCACAAGACTGCAACCGAGATCACGAACAAATTCCACACCCGCCGCGCTGGTAACGGTCATCTGTGTCGATGCGTGAATGGGAAAATCCGGCGACAATCGGCGAATCAGCCGGCAAATCCCCACATCCTGGACGATAGCGGCATCAACCCCCGAGGCAATCAAGGCGCGCAGATATTGTTCGGCGTCGGCCATTTCATCCGCGAAGACGAGCGTATTGAATGTCACGTAACCCTTGACGCCGCGCCGGTGCAGAAAATCCATAAGCCGTGGCAGGTCCGCCTCGGTGAAATTATGGGCGCGCATTCGGGCATTGAAGCGATCAAGCCCAAAATAAATGGCATCCGCGCCATTTTCGACGGCAGCCTTGGCGCACCCCCAATCACCGGCCGGCGCAAGCAATTCCGGCTTGTGCTGTTTTCGTTCGAGATGTGCGCCTGGCGTCATTTGAGCCAGCATGTTACGCCCGATTGCCCGAAAACGCTAGCCAGCCTCGGCGCGCAACAGTTCCAGCGGGGGATACCGAAGAATCCGGCGGCTCATAAAAAGCCCAACGCCGCCGGTCAGCAGCGGGACAATTACAAATGCCAAAACAATCGGCGCGGCTTCCGGCGCGAAGTGAACGTGGAAAACGAATTGCCCGAGCGCCCACGCCCCTCCCAACGCCAGAATGACGCCTGTCAGCGCGGCGACCACGCCCAGCGAGAGGTATTCCACCAGGAGGATTCCAAATACCTGGCCGCTCGACGCGCCCAGCGTCCGCAACAGCACGCTCTCGCGCACGCGCTGGAAATGTCCCGTCACCAGGGCGCTGATCAGGACGAGAATTCCCGTCAGCACCGTGAAAAGCGCCATGAACCGGATTACGAAAAAGACCTTGTTCACAATCGCGTCGAGCGTTTGCACGATCATAGTCAAGTCGATTACCGAGACGTTTGGAAAGGCTTTCACCATCGCCCGCTGCAATTGCGCGGATTGCGCGCTCGTCGTCACGCGCGTCACCAAAACGTCCATCGCCGGCGCCTCTTCTAATACGCCCGCCGGAAACAGCATGAAAAAGTTCGGCTCCATTCGCCGCCAATCGATTTTCCGCAGGCTCGCCACGCGCGTCGTTATCGGCAATCCCTGAACGTCAAACACAATTTTGTCCCCAACGCCAACCCGCAGGTCCTTCGCAATGTCCTCCTCGACAGAAATCGGCACGTTGTCGCTGTTGGTTGTGCGTCCTATCCATTGGCCGGCGATGACATGTTCGGCGTCGCGCAAATGATCGGTGTAGGTGCTGCGATACTCGCGGCGCAACGGCCACGATGGAATATGGCTTTCTTTGTCGGCCAGCAAGGATTCCACATCGCGCCCTTTAATCGATGAAATCCGCATGTTGACGAGCGGCAATTCGTCCAGCACCGGCAATTGCAGGCCCGCGACGAGGTTCGAGACACCGGACAGTTGACCGCGCTGGATGTCGAATAGGATCGCGTTCGCCTGCCCGCTTCCCGTCGAGATCAGCATGTCGCCCGCGAGCATGTGTTCGATAAACGCAATCGACGTCAGCAAAAAAGTCCCGATACCGAGCGAAAAAATCAAGAGGTTCGTGCGGTTGTTGGGCCGGTGCAGTCCCGCCAGCCCTTGCCGAAAAACGAACGGCAGCCCGGGCAGGACCAATTTTCTCACCAAACGCATGAGCAGCACCGCCGTTCCCGCCAGCGTCGCAAACACAAACCCCAACGCCCCTGCGAAGCCGAGCGCCATGCGCCAGTCGCGCTCCTGGCCGAGGCCGAAAGCGAAGAAGGCCACAAAAAGAATTCCGACGACGAGCCATCGCAACGGGTCCCGCGCGGCGCGCGCCGGTTCCCACGCCACTCTCAACGCCGCCAGCGGCGAAACCCGGCGTATCGCCAGCAATGGCAGCAATGCGAACAACAGACAGGTGCAAAACCCAATCGCCCCGGCCCGTCCGACCGCCAGCCAGGAAATCCTGAATTCAAAATCAAACGGAATGAACGATTTCAGCGCTTGCGGGAGCGCGCTTTGAATGATCGCTCCCAGCAGCGCGCCCAAAATCGCCCCGGCTAGGCCGAGCGCAATCCCCTGGGCCAAATAAACCGCGAAAGTCTGCGAAACCGGCGCGCCGAGGCATCGCAAAATCGCGGCCGTTGGGAGTTTTTGTTTGACGTGCGTGTGGATCGCCCCGGCCACGCCGATGCCGCCCAGCAGCAGCGCGATCAATCCGGCTAGGTTCAAAAAGTGATAGAGATTTTCCATCGCCCGGCCCAAATCCTGTTTTCGTTTTTCGACGGTTTCGCTCGAAAGCCGGAATTTGTCCAATTGCGACTCAATCGACTTGACAAGCTTTCCGACGTCCGTGCCGACGGGGAACTTGAAGAAAACAGTGTAACGCGCCAAGGTTCCTTTCCCGAGCAATTCGGTGGCAGGGACATCCTTCATCGGCAGATAAACCCGCGGCGAGATCAACGCCAGCGCCGCGCTTTCTCCGGGAACTTTTCGCAGCGCGCCCGCAATCGGGACCGACAGCCGCCCGATTCGCACGATGCCGCCGGGCTTCGCGTCGAACTGGATCAACAGGTTTTCCTCCACCAGCGCACCCAACCCTTTCTCGAATTCCTCGACGGCCGATGCCGGCTCGGTTTCAAATCTACCGTAGAAAGGAAATCCGCCGCTCAACGCCCGCACCTGCGCCAGCCGCGTGCCATCGCCGGACGGAAAATACACCATCGAGTTGAAGGCGATTTGCCGCGCCTGTTCGCCGCCAAGTTGCGTGAAAAGGCGCTCTTCATTCGTTGAGAACGACTGGCGTGAGGAAATGGAAAGATCGGCGCCGAGCAGCGTTTTGGCCTGTTCCTCCACGGCGCGGTTCAAATTCACGCCTAGCGAACCAATCGCCGCAAGCGCGGCCACGCCCAGGACGATGGATAGCGAAAACAAAAGCAGCCGCCCCCGGTTCGTTCGGCAATCGCGCCAGCACATCCGCCACGTCCACGGTCGGAACAAATGTTGGATGACCTCGATCATGTGTCCGGCACGATCACGCCTGCCTTGAGCCGAATGACGCGCCCGGTGCGGCCCGCCAATTCAGAGTCATGCGTCACGATCACAAGCGTCGTGCCGAAGGACGCGTTGAGCGCAAACAAATTATCGATCACCAGCCGCCCCGTTTCCGTGTCGAGGTTGCCAGTCGGTTCGTCGGCGAAAAGTATTTTTGGCTGGTTGATGAAGGCGCGTGCGAGCGCGGTTCGTTGTTGTTCGCCGCCGGACAACTGCGACGGATAATGCGCCAACCGCCCGCCGAGGCCGACCCGCTCCAGCAATTCGCGGGCTTTCGTGGCCGTGCTCGCGCCGCCCTTGCCGCGCAACTCCATCGGCACCATGACATTTTCCAGCGCGGTCAAGGTGGGGATCAATTGGAAACTTTGAAAGACGAACCCGATGTTTTCAGCGCGCTCCCGTGCCCGCCCATTTTCGTCCAGCGCGCCAATATCTGTCCCGTCCAAAAACACATTCCCTTCGCTCGGCTGGTCCAGTCCCGCGCACAATCCGAGCAACGTCGTTTTCCCGCTGCCGGAAGGCCCCACAATCGCGCACGTCGAACCGGACGGAACGGCGAAATTGATGTCTTTGACCACCGTGAGATCACCGTAGGTTTTGGTCAGATGGCGGACTTCGAGGATTGTCTTTGCGCCGGCCTCCTTGCGCGGGTCTGATAACTGGTTCACCATTACTTGTGAATGATGCCAGAGAGATTTTGGGGAAAGCGATATTTTTGGCGCTGTCGCTGCTCGTAGTGACGCAGCAGGTCACAGCCGCGGCGGCGCGGAAAACAGTCGTCGTCCTGGGCGATAGCCTTGCCGCCGGGTATGGCGTCGAGCAGGAGGAAGCGTATCCGGCCTTGTTGCAGGAAAAAATCAACGCGGCGGCCCTGCCGTTCAAAATCGTCCCCGCAGGCGTCAGTGGGGACACGACGGCGGATGGATTAAGCCGCCTGGATTGGCTGCTGAAACGCAAGGTGGATGTCCTGATTGTCGAGCTTGGCGGCAACGACGGATTGCGCGGCATCCCAGTGGCTGTGATTCGATCCAACCTCCAGGCAATCATCGATCATGCGCAAAAAAAATATCCGGACATCAAGATCATCATCGCCGGAATGAGAATGCCCGCAAACCTCGGACCCGATTACGTGGATGCGTACGCGAAAGTTTTTCCGGAAGTTGCCACGAAAAATCACGCCGCTCTCGTCCCCTTTTTATTGGCGGGTGTTGGCGGTGAAGTCACGCTGAACCAGGCCGATGGAATCCATCCGACGCCCGAGGGACAAAAAATAGTCGCCGAAAATGTTTGGAAAGTGCTGAAACCCGTTTTGGACCAACCCTAGTCCGCTTCTGGGGCGCTTTCCGGGGCTTCCTTTTGCTTATCCAGCAGCGATCCAAGTTTTCCGGCGTCGCCGAAAAGGGAAATCCATCCGCAGCGATCGCACATGTAAGCATCAGTGGCCACGCTACTGGCTTTAAGCGTCCAGAATTTCGTTTTGGTGGGCTGAAAGTAGTTTAGTCCGGTGGTGCGGAAGGCCCCTTTGACCATGCTTCCCGTATGGCACGCCGGGCAAACCTTGCGCACCGTCTCCATATCGCGCTCGCTGGGAAAAACCTGCATGACGGCGTCCAGGTCCTCACGCCAGAACCGGGTGGAATCGCCCACTTTTCGGAACGTGATCTTGTTCTCGCGCATCCAGCGGTAAAGGGTCGGCTCGCCAATATCGAGATATTCCGCCGCCTCTTTGATCGAGTACCAATGCCGCTTTTCCGGGTTCTCCGCAGGTTTTTCATTCATAGAGAATATGATAGTAAAAGATAGACAATGACACAAATAGAAAAATTGGAAATAATCGGGATAATCCAGAAAAACCCTCTATCATGCCTCTGTGCCAGGTCTTATTGCCATCGTCGGTCGCCCTAATGTCGGAAAGTCCGCCTTGTTTAACCGCATCGCCGGCAAACGGATCGCCATTGTCCACGACCAGCCAGGCGTCACCCGCGACCGCGTAACGGCGGAAGTCGAGTGGCACGGTCGTCCGTTTACCTTGGTCGATACCGGCGGCATCGGCCTCGTCCGCGGCGAAAAGGCGGCCGATGTCATCACCGAAGCCGCCTTCCAGCAGGTCGAACTCGCCATCGAGGCCGCCAACGTAATCATTCTTGTCGTCAACGTTCAGGAAGGCGTCGTGCCGCTGGATCGCGAAGTCGCCCTACGACTGAAACGATCGGGAAAACAGGTGCTGGTGGCTGTTAATAAGACGGATAATGACCGCGATGATATCGGCTCGGGGGAATTTTCAGAACTCGGCTTTCAGTCAATCTTTCCCGTCAGCGCCATTCACCAACGCGGGATCGATTCCCTCATGGACGCCGCCCTGGCACAGCTCCCCGCCGAAACGAGCCCAGCCGCCACCCCCGAGGGGAATGCCCCTCTCAAACTGGCCGTCGTTGGGCGGCCGAATGTCGGCAAGTCATCCCTCATCAACGCCCTGACCCAGTCGAAACGGGTGATCGTTACCGCAATCCCGGGAACGACGCGCGACGCTGTGGATGTTCCATTTGTCGTCGAAACGGAGGGGGTTCGGCAGAACTACATTTTGATCGATACGGCGGGGGTCCGGCAAAAGCGGCGGGTGGACGATTCGGTGGAATTCTTCAGTGTCAAACGGACGGAAGACTCGATTGCCCGGTGCGACATTGTGATTTTTGTCCTGGACGCGGAAGCCGGCATATTGTCGCAGGACAAAAAAGTGGCGGACAAAATCATCGAGCAGCGAAAAGCCTGCATTCTGGTTATCAACAAATGGGATTTGGTGGCGCCCGGGCTTGAGAGCGGCCGCAGGAAATTAAACGAGCGGGACCCGCACGTGCATCGCGAAGGACAAGCCAAACCCCTCTCCTCCCTGGGGGAATTTGGTGATTGGGTGCGCGAGCGCCTTTTTTTCCTCGATTACGCCCCGGTGATTTTCACTTCGGCCCTTTCGGGCTTCCATCTGGAGCGTTTGCTCGAATCGGTCCGTTATGTCGCCTCGCAATTGCGCCAGCGCATCCCTACCGCCATTCTCAACCGCACCCTGCACGACGCCATCGAGCGCCGCCAGCCAGTCAGTTCCGCCGGGCATCGGTTAAAATTCTTCTACGCCACGCAAATCAAGTTGTCGCCGCCGATGTTCCTGCTCTTCGTCAATCGCGCGGATTTATTTTCGGACAAATACAAAAAATACCTCGGAGACGAGATGCGCAAAGCGTTCGGATACGAAGGCTGCCCGATAATTTTGGCGTCGCGCGACCGTGAAAAAACCATCGAGCCTATCCGCCGGCCCCACCCTAAGAAACAATCGGGTGATAAACGGCAAGCTCGAAAAAAAGCTTGGTCAGGCGGACGGAATTCCCGGTAAGCGCACAGAATCCTCCTCCTTACAGATTCGATTAAGTACCCTCAAACCATATCGAAAAATTCCCACGCGTCGCCATTGGCGACCTTGAATCCGCAGTTTTTCGTAGAATGCTGGTTCTGTCCGAACAACATCAGCACGGGTGTGGACATTTGGGCGCAAAAGAGTCCTGTTTTATCCACAAGTCACTCCGCGCAAGGGTTTTGCGCGGGAATTTCGGCACTCCAATAAAAATATCACAAAAAAATTTGACAGAATCTTGTTCTCTGTCAGAATGACGACTGTGTTAATCGTTATTATCAATTTGGCCAGTAGTGAAACAGACTTTATTTGGCATAAATAACGACTACATAAGTCGTTTATAAATCAAAGACTCGACCATGAGATCAATTCTTAAAAACCAGCCTTCGCTGCGTCGTATCGCCAGCGTCGCGCTCTTTTTAGCGATATCAACCACAACCCCGACAGCCTCTTTGCGCGCGGCGGAGGCTCAACCCACGACGGAGGAGTTGCTCCAGCGCATTAACAGCCTGGAACAGCAGCTCAAACAACTCCAAAGCCAGGTTCAACAGCAACAATCAGCGCCGCCTGCTCAATCGCCCACTCAACCGCCTGTGGGTCAATCCGCCTCCGTGCCGCCTGCAAAGTCGCCCGTCGTTTTCACGGCTGGCCCGGAAGGTTTTGGCTTCCAATCGCGGGACTCCAACTTCGTGATGCAATTGCACGGGCTTGTCCAAATGGACAGCCGCACCTTCTTTACCGACGACAAAGCCAAGGGAAACGACAGTTTCCTCCTTCGCCGCGCGCGGCCAATTATTTCAGGAACGGTCTATCACGATTTTGATTACCTGATCACCCCCGAGTTTGGCGGCAACACCGTGCAAGTTGTTGACGCGCTGATCAATTATCACCTCGACCCGCAGTTCCAGTTGCAACTCGGGAAAATGAAACCGCCGGTCGGCCTGGAAGCCCAGCAACAGGAGCAATACACCTTCTTTAACGAACGCACGCTGGCAACCGATTTGCTGCCCTACCGCGATATTGGAGTGGAGTTGCACGGCGATCTCTTCGACGGCGTGGTCAGCTATGCGGCCGGAGTTTTCAACGGCGTTCCGGACAACGTTACCACCACAACAAATTACGATTTTGACAATAACAAATCTTTCGACGGGCGGCTTTTCGTGCAGCCATTCCGAAAGACCTCAATCACCCCGTTGCAAAAGCTGGGGCTTGGTGTGGCCGGTACTTACCAAGTTGATTCCGGTTCGACCAACAACGGCAACACCACAGGTTTAACCCAGGGATTCATCACGCCGGGCCAGGAAAAGTTTTTCACCTATTCCAACAGCGTCGCCAGCACCGGCGTTCACACCCGGATCACGCCCCAGGGATATTATTACTGGGGCCCATTTGGGCTAATGGGTGAGTACGTCAGTACCGAAGATCACGTCAGCAACTTCGCCAAAAAAATAACCGCCGCCAACCTCAACAATACCGCGTGGGAAATCTCCGGCGGTTACGTCCTCACCGGCGAAGACGATTCCTACAACGGCGTCACTCCAAAACATCCATTCTCCCCGTTCAACGGTCGTTGGGGCGCGTTGCAACTGGTGGGCCGTTACTCCGAATTGGACGTGGACAAAAACTCCTTCAAAGGTTTCGCCGATCCCAAGGCTTCGGCGTCCCAAGCCGCGGCATGGGGTGTGGGGTTGAATTGGTACCTCAACCGCAATGTTCGGATCAACACGAGTTTCGAGAGAACAACCTTCGAAGGCGGCAACGGGCCAAAAGCCACCGTGACCAAACAACCCGAGGAAGTGTTCTTCACACGCGTGCAACTCTCGTTTTAGCCGGCGCCGGGGTGAATCGGGAGCGCCCGCTAGCCAGCCCCGCGCCCTTCAGTAGTCTTGCCGAAGGCCGTTCCATTTTTAGGCTTGAGCGTCAATCCCTCACCGCCGCGGCGACCATTTCCAGCACACGTCTCAAGCCGTCGTCGCCACCCATGCTGCCTTCGTTGAATGGCGTTTTGGGAATCGGATGCCAATTGTCTCGCGAGCGGTCAGTGCTGGTCGGTTGAGGCAGGCCCGTCAATGCTGGATTATACTGCGAGTCGTTGCCTCCCAGTTTGTAGATCACCAAGTCTAACGAGGGCACGATGAATATTCCAAAACCGCCCGCGCCCGATTTGAAAAATGCGTCGCGCGGCGCTCCCACGACATGACTATCCGAATTATTCTCGAACATCAGGCTGAAAGGACTGTGCGGATTAAACGGCGAAGGCTTCCCGCACAGCGCGACGTAATCCGCCGGGACAAGTTGTTTGCCACGCCAACTGCCTTGGTGCAACAGGCAATAACCAAATCGAAGCGCGTCCGTGGCGTGTAGCGCGATGCTCCCCGCTCCGTTGGCGTGTGGCATGACAAAATCTCCACGGTGCAAACAATATCCCCAAGGTCCCCACCCCATCGGCTTGGCTAGGCGCTCGCTGATGTAGTCCTGCAATTCCATTCCCGTAATGTGCCGCAGCACAATCGACGCGATGTGTGGCGACGGCGAGGAGTAGGAATAACCCGCGCCGGGATTTGTCCACAGAACCGTGCGAATGGACGACATGTCCAGATCGTGAATGTCCTGGCCGCGAACCGGCGTGAGCGGAACCACCTTGCCAAAGACTACCCCCGGACTGGACCCTTCACCGTGATAACCGGCCGACATGCAAAGCAATTGTCCCAGGGTGATGTCCGCTTTTCTGACGTCATCCAACGGGAACGCTTCCGGCAAATACGTCTCGGTAAAAACTTTTTGGTTAAGGCCCTCTGGAATTTTATCATGAAACTCCTTCAGCATGATCCCGCATGCAATGCTCGTCACGGCCTTGCCTGTGGACGCCATGTCCGGGTTTGAATCGCGAAGGGCGCGACCAAAATACTTTTCGTACGCAAGATACCCATGCCGCACCACCAGCAAACCGCCGTTTTGGCTGCACCGCTGGGTGAAGTCAAATGCCAACTCCAATTGATCAAGATCAAGGCCCGCCCTCGTTCTGATTTGCGCCCTGTCGTGCAATTCGGGCCAGCCTCCTTCGCTATCCGGCGGAGGAAAGTAATCCGCCGCGTGGACCATCGGCGCGCCCAACAAAATCAGAATTAGAATTGCGATCCAGCGGCCCAGGTTCATGCGTTCAAAAAGTAGCCGCGTTGCTTTTCGCTAATCGGCATTTCCAGCTTGTCCATCACTTGCAGCATATCTTCCCAGACTTTGCGCTTTTCCGTCAACGCCTGGTTGCGCAACAAATAGGCGGGATGAAATGTCGGCATCAGGGGGATGTCGCGGAATGTTTGAAACTTGCCGCGCAACTTTCCGATTCCGTCGGCTTTTCCCAGCAATCCCTCAATCGCCGTCGCACCCAGCGCCACCATCACTTTGGGGCGAATCAAATCAATCTGCGCCAGCAAATACGGCAGGCAGGTTTTCATCTCGTCGGGAGTCGGCTTGCGATTGCCGGAATGTTGGCCGGGGGTGTCGGGTCGGCACTTGAGGATGTTGGCAATGTAAACAGTCTCGCGGTTCAATCCCATCGTCTTGATGATTCGCGTGAGGAGCTGGCCCGCCGCGCCCACGAATGGCTCGCCTTGATCATCTTCGTCGGCTCCTGGAGCTTCACCGACGAACATCAATTTGGCATGAATGTCGCCGACCCCGAAAACGACGTTCTTCCGGCTTTTTACCAAGTGCGGACATTTCAGGCAGGCGTGCGCTCGCTGGCGCAGCTCATTCATATCGCCCGGTGATGGTTCGCTTTCAAAGCTGACAGTCGCTATTTCGGTGGCGGGCCGGATGGCTAAAACCTCTGGGACAGACCCATTAGCCTCAACCGCTAGATCGGGCGGTTCAGCCAATGCCGTGAGGGTGTTTTGCTCAACGCTGAGAAAGCGAACTCCGGAGGCCTTAAGGGCCGTCAAATGTTGTTCGGCTATATCGAGGACGCGGAGGTAATCATTCATCGACCGCCGATTTTAGCGGCGGCTTTACGCCTCGCACGACAATCTTATTAATCGTTGCTCACCGGATATTCACAGGCGAATCAAAATCAAATCAACTCAGCCGCATCGGCATGACAACATAGAGGAACGGGCCGTTGATTTTGAAAACCCCGGGGCTTAATTCGTCGATCAATTCGAGGAAAACTTCGTCTTCAGAGAGCGCGTTCAGTGGTTCGATCAAATACGCCGGATTGAACGCTATGGCCATGTCCTTGCCTTTGTAATTGATGGCTAGACTTTCACGGGCCTCACCGACTTCCGGCGAGTTCGCGGTGATCGCGAGATTGTTTCGCGAAACGGCCATTTTTATCGAATTGGCCTTGTCGCTGGTCATGATTTGCGCGCGACGCACCGCGGCGAGCAACTCCTCGCGCGGCAAAGCAATCCGTTCCTTGGTTTCGCTCGGAATCACTTGGCGATAGTTGGGATAATTGCCTTCGACCAATTTTGAAATAATCAGGACGGTAAAACCCTTGTCGTCGCTCAAGGTGAAAGCGGCCTGGTTTTCGCCGAATCGAATTTCCAAATCGCCTTTATCCCCCAGGAGCCGCGTCAATTCATTTACGGTTTTGGTTGGAATAATAAATTCGCCCTGACTGCTTTCGGGAATATCGACTTCTTCATCCACCAAAGCCAGGCGCCGTCCATCCGTGGCGACCATTGTGATTTTGTGCTCCTTAAGGCTTAGAAAAATGCCGTTGAGCACGTAGCGCGACTCATCGGTGGAAATCGCGAAGGAGGTTTTTCGAAGCATGCCCCTGAATTTTTCCTGGGGTATGGTTATTTTCTTTTCGTCCTTGAGCGTCTGAATGGGAGGAAATTCCTCGGCGCTCAACCCATGAATTTTGTAAAAGGAAGCGCCGGCGCGAATGTTGCAGGCGTTTTTCTCATCCACTTCCAGTTCGATCTCCGGGCTGGCCAATTCACGAACAATGCCGAAAAACCTTTTCACCGGAATCGTGCTCGCGCCCTTTTTCTTAACATTGGCCTCCACGGAGCAGGCGATGCTCACATCCAGGTCTGTGGCGGTGAATTCCAGCTTGTTGTCGCCGGCCCGCAACAGGACGTTGGAGAGAATGGGCAGGGTGGTTCGCGTCGTGACGATGTTCTGCACGGACTGCAAACCGTGAATCAATTGATCTTTTGCGATGCTCAGATTCATGCGGGCCTTTTAATACTATTTTTCTTTGTACAAAGAAACACTATTAGTAAGGGGTGTGAATAATTGAAGGAATCGCTGGTGTCAAGGGCGACTCAATCACTTACGAAGATTTTTTCTGGTGAACAATTGTAATCGGCGGAATTGGAAAACGGGTTAAGCGAAAGTTATTAAACCTTTTAACAAGTCATTCACAGGCAATTCAGAGGCGGCGAGCGCGTTTAATAACATTTTCAAAAGACGCTTCAACGGCCAAGACTTCATCGAGGGTTGAACTTCTGCCAAGCGAAAAGCGGACCAGCGAATTGGCAAGTTCTTTCGGCGCCCCCATAGCCAGCATGACGTGCGATGGTTCCAGCGAACCGGCGGAACAAGCCGAACCGCTCGACGCGCAAATGCCGTCCAAATCCAAACCGGCCAAAAGCGTAATGCTGTCCGCTCCGGCGACGGTGCAGGCAACTGTGTTTGGAAGTCGCGAGACACGCGAACCTCGAAATTGAACCCCTTCGAGGTTATCGATGAACGAGATAAGATGAGAGGTTAGCGCCATCAGCGGTTCGGGGGAAAATACGGGAGGACGCACAAAGCGCTCGGCGGTTTCCGCCAAGCCGATCACAGCCGCGACATTTTCGGTTCCAGCGCGGCGTTCATTTTCGTGCGACCCGCCGAAAATCAAAGGGTCAATATGAAGCGGTGATTTTATGTAGAGGGCGCCCGCGCCTTTTGGACCGTGAAGTTTATGGGCGCAAAAAGAAAACAGGTCGGCGTTGAATTTTTCGATGCCGTCGAAAGTCTCTTTTCCAAACCATTGAACGGCGTCCGTATGAAAAACAATACCACGAGAACGGCAAATCTCCCCAAACTTTGCCACGGGTTGGACAGCGCCGGTTTCATTGTTGGCGGCCATGATGGAAACGAATGCGGTGTCCGGTCGGATGGCTTTTGCCAAGTCGTCCGGGGAAACCAGACCTTCGGAATTAGCCCGGAGATAAGTGACTTCAAACCTTTCTTTCTTTTCCAAATATTGAAAGCAGTGCAAAACAGCGTGATGCTCGATTGTCGAGGTGATTAAATGACGGCCTTTGCCGGCAAGCGCGCGTGCGGCGCCGAAGATGGCCATGTTACTGCTCTCGGTACCGCCGCTGGTGAAAACAATCTCGCTGGGCTTGCAACGCCAGACGGCGGCCACGCGGTCCCGGGCATCATCCAGAAGAGCCCGCGCCCGGAGTCCGACATGGTGGACGCTGGAAGGGTTTCCGTAAATCTCGTCGAGAAACGGCGCCATCGCGGCGCGAACGCCTGGGTCTAAAGGCGTTGTGGCGTTGAAATCAAAGTAGATCGTTTTCACTGCTGACCGGCATGGGAAAATGCCAGGTCCTGGTCTGGATCGATGCCCCACCTTTTTCCGACCGCCTCCAAATCAGCCGTGATGCTCCAGCGATCGGCTTCGGGCGCGGTGGTGTGACTTCGGCTCGCGCCCTTTAACGCCATGCAACCGCGATTATTACCGATGCGCCCAATCAATTCGAGTTCCTCTTCGTTTAGCGAAACATCCGGCAAAGAAGCCAGTTCATCGAGCTTCGATTCAATGGGTTTGGAATTTCCGACTTCCTGAATGAGCGTCGGAACGACCGATTTGACCGGCGGCTGGGAAAGGTTCCAGACGCACGCTAATTGCAACAGGGTCAAATTATGTTTTTCGGCGACGGAACGGATTTGACCGAGTTTGCCGTTTCCCGCCTCAACCCAGCCAGCGGGACGAAAAGAACGATGGTCGTGCGCGCCGAACTTGTGGCCCGCTTTCACATCGTCGTGAAAGAGTCCGCCGTAATCGACCACGCGCGTGAGCAACTGAATATCGTTCTTGGCGGCAGCCGGAAGAACCAACCGGCCGGGCCACGGTTCCAAAGGATTGAGAATGATCATTGCCCAATCCAGCAGCGGGCCGAACCTTTCGAAGCAAAGAAGAAGGTCGAGCGTGAAACCGTTGGCGGGGCCGGGAGCGATTCCGATGCGGTCAGTCAATTTGGCGTCGATGAGTTTGTCCATGCCGCTCCAGACGTGGTCACTCGAATAGCCGATTGAATCCGGATTGTGAAGAAGCAGAAGGTCGAATTTTTCGGCCCGGCAGCGAGCGAGGGATTTTTCGGCCGCCATTCGGAGGTAATCGGCGTAATCGCGGGGCGGGCGAAGTCCGGGATCCGTGAAACGAGGAAAACCGCGGGAACCCTGTCGCTGTCCCTTGTAAAAATCATGGCCGACCGCGCCAACCAGGCAATATTCCTGACGCGGAAGCCCGGCCAGGGCCGAACCAAGCAATTCATCCCCGCCGCCCGAGCCATAGACGTCGGCGGTGACGAACGTGCGAATGCCCTGGTCAAAGGCGCGCCGCACGAGCGAAATCCATTGTTCATCGGGGAGCGGTTCGCCGTAGTTCATAAAGCGGCCGCCGTTCCAGGCGCCAAAAGCTGTTCGAGTAACGTCCATTTTAAATCTCCAATAACATTAAGAGCGCACAGTGAAGACCGCCACACAAAAACTGACAGCGCGGCAAGTTTGTGGTTAAGTGAGGGGATGCAAATTGGGCCGCTCCAATTAAAGTCGAATCTGTTTTTGTCGCCGCTGGCGGGTTACACCAACCTGCCGTTCCGGCTGACCTTGCGGGAACTCGGCGGGCTGGACCTTGCGACGACAGACCTTGTGAACGCGCGCTCGCTTCTGGAAAAGAATCCCAAGGCCCTAAAATTGATCGAAACATCGCCAGCGGACCGTCCTCTGGCCGTTCAACTGTTTGGGTCAGTCCCGGAAGAAATGCGGGATGCTGCGGTTTACCTGGAATCGGTCGGCGTTTCGTCGGTCGATATTAACATGGGCTGCCCAGTGCGGAAGGTCTGCCGTGTCGGCGGAGGGTCGGCGATGATGACTGAAATGCACAAGACGGCAGAGTTGGTGCGCGGGATGGCCGAAGCGGTGAAGATTCCCGTGACGGCGAAAATGCGGCTCGGCTGGGACGACCAGAACCTTACCGCGCCAGACTTGGCACGAGTGCTCGAAGACGCGGGGGCGGCGGCGATTTTCGTTCATGGGCGCACGCGCGAGCAGGGTTTCGGGGGGACAGTGAACCTGGCGGGGATTCGTGCGGTTGCTCAAGCGGTGCGAAACATTCCGGTTATCGGAAACGGAGATGTCACGACGCCGCAGGCGGCCCGGATGATGTTCGAGGAAACGGGGTGCGCCGGAGTCAGCATTGGACGCGGGGCGTTTTATAATTCATGGATTTTCCGCCACACCGCGCACTACTTGAGCACGGGCGAATTGCCGCCGGAGCCGGATTTTGAGGAGCGCGCTGGGGTGATGCGCCGGCATATCGGTTTAATGGCGGAAATTTTCGGTGAAGAGCACGGATGTCGGATGTTTCGCAAGATCGGGCCGTGGTATTCGAAGAGGTTTGGGCCGGCAAATGACTTTAACAAAAAGATAGTCAAACTGAGCAGCCTCGCGGAGTTTTATCAAATTCTCGACGATTACCGCACGTGGCGATCACAATTCCTGGACGGCAACGGGCAGTTGAAGCCGAATTACCGGCCGCCGCCAATGGTGGCGTCTTTCATGCGTGAGCCAGCGGTGGCCAGCCGAACGGAAATACCTGTGCCGCAGGGGCCTGTAGAAGTTTGGTGAGATCAACGAGCTTTTTCGAGGCGATAAAGGGCGGCGTCGGCAGGGGCTAGATGGACGGAGAGGGTTTTGTCCACGTTTGTGGTCGAGGCGGACCAAAGTTCTCGCGCGGTGACGGGGCCGTCGCCGGGCCAGCCGGCTTTACGCAAATCAACGGAGAAGGCGGCGGGGCTTGATGAATAATTAAAGACGGCGACGCAAAAATCTTTTCCACTCCAGCCCGCAAACACATTTGCCGCCCCCGAGCCGGTGCCGGCTCCAACTGGATGGAGGGATTTCCGCTGCCGGGCGATCTGATCGACGGCTTCGTTCGTCAGGAATTTTTTTGCGCGTTCGCCTTCGGAACTGAAATCGTCGCCAGAAATCATCAGACCCGTGATAACCGCGGAGGTGACTCGGGCGCGATTTTCTCCCTCGTCAAAACCTTGAAGCACCATGTGATCGGGGTCGAGGAAATCATAGACTTTGTTGAGCCACCAGCCGTAGGTCAGGGCGTTGAGGGTGTATTCGGTTTGGTCGATCGCGCCGAAGGAGTCGCACGCGACCCGGCGGGATTGGGCGTAGCAGCCAGGAAAAAGCGGGGAAATGGCCTCGTCCAAATACATGCCGTCGCCGGCGATTTGGCGGAGATATTTCATGCCGCTGTTGAAGGCTTGCATGCCGGTTGTCACGGAGGGGTCGTAATAATGGTCGGCTTCGAGGGAGCCATGGACCAGGAAATCAATCTTGAGGTAAGTGAAGCCGAGGCGCTTGAATTTCTCAATCCAGTTACGGAGACGTTTGCGGGTGCGGGGATCAGTCGGGTCAAGCGCGGTGCCGCCATCGACACGCTGGGGATGGCCATTGGCGAGAAGGAAGGGACCATCGTTACCGCCCCATTGGGCGAACGGACCGCAATAAATTCCGGCTCGCTGATGGTTAGACTGGCAATGATCGACGAAGTTTTTGAGTTGTTCGTCGGTGAAGTGGTCCCAGCCGGAATCGAGGCCGATATAAACGATGCCGTCGTCCTGAAAGTGGTTTGGCTGGAGTTCGGTGGCGAAGAAGTCAGAAACTTTTATGGCCTTCTGATAGTTGATGTGAAATTGAAGTTTGCCCCAACTGTTCCAACCAAACGGGACGCCGTTGGTCCAAGGCGCGGGAGGGGTCAATTTTGTGGTGGCTTGGGCGTAGGTTTCGAGGCCGACCTGAAAATTATCGAAAGATCCCAAGAATGTTTCTGACGAGGTGATAGTTTCGCCGGAGACCTTGCCGTGCGGCAGTGTGTCCCGAGTTCCAACGGATGTGTAACCGTTTAACATGCAAATGCCAGAGGTTGAGGATTTCACACCGGTCTTCCATGTGTCGTGTTCGATGGAGCCGACGACTAATCCGGCGTCGGTCTTTGAGTTGTAAAAAGCTGACAGTTCGTGGCTTACGGAATAGACGTTGAATGGTTCGGCATTATAGCGGACCCATTTGTCGTTATCAAAAGGCACCCACAACCTGCGATCGTAACCGGAAAGCGGAGCATGTGTGACCAACGGGGCGATGTAGTTGGAACTGATGCGGTGATGGGCGGAGACTTTGACTTTGAAGAGAATGTAATCAGGATAAAGAGAAAAGGTTTGCAGCATTGAGACATCGGGACCGCCGCTTGATTCGACGATGAATTGATCTCCGGTTTCTTTGGCCTTGTGTGAGGTGAAATCCATGCTGGTGATCGATTCGGGGAGGCGAATCTCGGAATAGACGTTTGAAAGAACGATTGCGCCATCGCGCCAAATCGTCGCCAGACCGCGAGGACTGTATTCAAGGCGCCAATGGCTGTGATTTACGACGACAGGGCTGCCGCTATCTGGAGGCAGCCGCGAGAAATTTTGGTGCTCCAGGTTGTTAGTCAAAGAGTTGCACTCTCGGGCGTACGGGGAAAAGCCCATTTCAGCGCGAGCAGGGGAGACGTAGTAATGCCCCTGGTGGAGGAAGGGGAATTCGTAGTTACCGTGGCTGTCAGCGAACGTCACCCTGTCCAAGTCGCCGCTGAGGTCCACTTCAACGCCCGGCGCAGAGACGGCGCCGGCGATACGGAAGGATTCCACCGGTTCGGGGGCGACGACGATATTGTCCAAAGAATCAGGACCGGGTTCGTGAGGGTTGTCAAAGCGGATTGTATTGGAGCCTGCGCGGAGGGGAGCGAGGAACGTTCTCGACCCGGTTCGATCGCGGCCCCCGGTGTTGTAAAACGTAAACCAACGCGGAATGGCTTCATCGTTAACGTTCACCCGGAACGAACGGTCATCGCCAACAGTGACGTTGACGGTCACAGGATAAAGACCGGCTTTTGGGACTGTGACGGTTTCGTTTATGGATTGGCACAGGGCCGCTTGGGCAAAGAGGGCGGCGATTATGATGAAAGAGGTATGGCGCATTATTTCATTCGGCGATAATTGCTTTATAATGAAATCCAGGAAAGTAAAGGGTCAATGGCAGCGTTGCGCGATTCTGGCAAAGGTGCGAAGCTGGTTCAGAGGGATGAATCTATGACATGCGTGTTTTAGTGGTTGAGGATGACAACAAGATTGCGTCCTTTCTGGTTAAGGGACTCAAACAGGCGGGCTACGCGGTGGATCGTTGCGCGGACGGGGAGGAGGCCCTGGTTCTGGCCGAAACCACCCGCTACGACGCCGCGATCATCGATGTCATGCTCCCCAAACTCGACGGCTTGAGCGTCATTCAACGCCTGCGCGGCGAAAAAATCCAAATCCCGGTTATTATCCTCAGTGCCAAAGCATCGGTGGACGACCGAATCAAAGGGCTGCAAGCGGGAGGCGATGATTATTTGACGAAGCCGTTTGCCTTCTCCGAATTGCTTGCCCGGTTGCAAGCGCTGATCCGCCGGTCCACACAGGCCGTCGAACCGACGCGCCTAACCGTTGGGGATTTAACGCTCGATCTTTTGACGCGCGAGGCATCGCGGAATGGGCAAAAAATTGAATTGCAAACGCGGGAGTTCGCGCTCCTTGATTACCTGATGCGAAACGCGGGGCGGACCGTGACGAAAACGATGATCCTGGAGCACATTTTCGATTACAGTTTTGACCCCCAGACGAATGTGGTCGATGTGCTGATCCACCGTTTGCGCGCGAAAATGGACCCGGACAAAACGCGCCTTTCCACCATTCGCGGAGTCGGATATGTCCTTCGAGCGGCATGAAACAGAGCCGGAGAATAATGTTAATGTCAAGAAGATACACTAGCGGTCGCCGTAAATGGATGCACAGCCTCCGACTCAAATGGAGGGACAATTGCCATATTTTCACGGCGCCTCCGCGGTGAGCGCGCCACTGGCGGTGGTTCCCAGAAAACAGCCGTAGAAGATAACAGGAAGGGGTTGCTGAACGACGACGCCGCCAAAATGAATGGTCTCTTTCGGGTTGGCCGGGTTGACAAAGTGGCCGCTGATCGCGCCGGTGGACTTGGTGATGGTCATGGACAGTTTGTTGGTTTCGTCCGCGGGATTGGCCGGCTTAACCACGTCGCCGGATGAAATATCGACCGGGACAACCACATTCATCGGCAAGTTGCCTCCCATTAAGCCGATATTCATTACGGCGGGCAGCGTCTGGGCGGGAACATAATGAGTGATATTGACGTTCACGGATTCGTTGGTGAATCCGGAGCGGTAGAGCGCTGTTTTGCTCGCATTGGTTGCGTTGATCCAACTGGCGGACGAGTTGAAATTATTCCCGTTGGTGGAAAGAGAACAAAAACCGTATAGAGAGCCGGCGCCCTTGTAGAGGGGCAGATAGAGGGGCCAGTAGCCGTCCTTCGAAACGAAACTGCTTTGGTTGACACTCGTGCCGTCCGCCAACGACCCCTTGAAGGTGATGACGCCCGCGGCGTTGACGGTCACGTTCCCAAAGCCATAGCCGGAAGGTCCAAGGTCAGGGTTGTCGTTTCCGGCAATAACCAAGCTGTATCGGCCCTTGTATTGATTGGCCGGATGCCCCGCGCTGAAGACTTGCCGGTTCCCGTCGATAATAGCGACGAACGATCCATCCGTAATCGTCCCAGACACAGATTGGTCGGCAAAATCGAGTTGCAAAGCCGCGGTAACTGTGGTCAATCCCTTGCGCGGGATCACGAAGGTGTTGGAACCGGAGGCATCCAATTGGCCGCTCCACGACGCCGCGTTGGTTCCCGTCGTGAGTTTGCCTGATACTCGTCCGGCGCTGGTCACCGAAAAAGTGATGGCCCCGGAATCCGTCTGCTCGCGTGGGGAAGTGGAAATCGGGGCGAACAGGCCGTTATAGGTTCCGTGCCCGCCCACGAAGTTATTGGTGGCAAAGTTGGCCGTTAACGCCAGGTTCGATTCCATGATGAACTTCAGAACCGGGGAGTTGGACGTGAAATTCTCGCTGCCAGTCGCCGTCCAGCCGTTGAAAAGCCAATTCCTGCCCGGCGAAGCGGTCAGAATATAATTGTTGCCGACAACCAATGCTTTTCCATTGTCCACCGGCATTATAGATCCGATTCCGTTGGTGGCCACCGTAAGAATGGCCGTGACAACCGGGCGATTCAACTTGACGGTATGGAGGCCGGCAAAAGTGGCGCCCCACCCTTTCGCGCCTGAATAGTAGTAAGCTGTCGGATGTTCACCGACGAAGGCGCTCGAGTCGGCCTTGGGTTCGTTGCCCTCGAAGTAAACGCCTGTCAGGCCGACGCATCCGACGAAAGCCGAATCTCCAATACTGGCGAGGGTGGCCGGATTCGTAACGGTGACAAGGCCGGAACAGCCAAAAAACGCATCGGGGGCAATTTTTGTAATGCCATTGGGAACAGTATAGGCGGCCGGGTTATGGTATGGGGGGAATGCAATGAGCGTCGTCATGCTCTTGTTAAACAAAACGCCGCCAGAACTGGCGTAATCGGGATTGCCTGAGCTGACGTCGAACGCGCTCACGAAGAAATCGCCCTGAAACACTGTCTGGCCCAGGGTGGTCAGGCTGCTGGGAATGGTGATCGTTCCGCCCAAGTCGCCGCAGCCACTAAACGCATAGTCTCCTATGGTAGTCACGCCGTCGGGAATGGCAAGGCTGGCCAAGCTCGTGCAGTTTTCGAACGCGCCGGCTCCGATGGAGGTGACGCTGGAAGGAATCGTGAGGGTCAGGAAATCATTATTATTTTGAAAGGCGCCTGCTCCAATGGCCGTCACGGCCATGCTGTTTATTTGACTGGGAATGTTAACGGTAAAATCCTGGCCGGAAAACCCTGTAATGGTGATCGTGCGGCTGGCGTTGGTTATCCAGGAGAACTCCGAAAGGCTTTGGGCATTTGCGGAAACGGTTGCCGCCAAAAAGGCAACACTGAGGATTGTTTTATACATGCAGTTTTAAAAAATGGCGGGAAGACCAACGGGTGTCGAGAAAAAGCGATCCAGCAAGAGTGTCAGTAAAGGCGCCGGACAAGCGCTGAACTGGAGTTATGCTGGTGTCGACTAAATCCACCGTAACAAGACGAAGGCGGATTATCCGTCTTACTGAAATTGAAGGCCAAGGCGAATGCCAAAACGCGAACACTCCGCCCCGAGAAGTGCATGGTCGTGTCGTCATTGTCACCGAGATTGCGCCCTTTCTGCCCACGGAACCCCGGCGTCAACGCCAGCACCACCAGGGAAACAGTTCGATCCTAGGTGATTAAATTGTATCACGAAAACGACCAAAGAATACGCTGGACGATTGCCAAATCTCAAATCAGCCTGACTCAAGATGCACGGTTTTCTCCGATTTTGGCTAGATTGCGGTTCCTTGGCACTTGGGTTTTGGAAAGGTTTTTATGTATGGGCTGAAGGAGCAATGGGATTTGTGTGGGGCTATTGTCAATGTAGGCACCGCGCTACACAGTTTAGCCAGTGTGAGGATTCCCTGAGGCGAATTGGCAAATGGGGCTTTATTGTCACGCTTCTTGTGGGAATGTTTGTCTTCGCTCCATATGGCGTTTACAAAAACACTCTCGCAAAATATGGATCAGAAGGCGTTTGCTGGACACCTCCAAGCATTAATTGGACACGACAGGAATTCTGGCTCGTTTTCGGCGGAACTTCCAACCAGGAAGGGCAACCATTTAGGTTCGACATTTATCAACTGAGAAGCGCCGGATTGGATATTGTCAAACTAAAAGATAGATACGCAAAGGAGTACCCAGCTATTACGGCCCGCTGCAAGCATAACAGCGTGTTTTTTGACGTAGAAATTCCAACAGGCTCAAAACACATAAAGCTTGAATATGGTGAAACAGAAATTCTCCCAAAAGGATGGGACTGGAATTGTGACAAAACGGCCCTTGAAATTGTTGACGATCAACGCCGCGTCGTTTTTCGCGAGCAATGGAAAACTACGAATGTAATCTGGATGCAGGGAACTATCGTGTTCCAAGGATCAGCAATCAGTTCCACGGATTATGGATACATTAACATCGTTCCAAACGCCGAGTTTGACGTGGGCGAAGTCTATCTTCCGCCAATTTTTCAATATCCGTCGATGGACCATAAAGGAGAGCGCGTTAACAAGTGAGATGCCTGTCAGTGCCCCGAGAGCGTGCCCGTTTGGTAAAGTGCTACAAACTGCCCGCCCCCAGTATAAACCAATTCAAGGACCGTCCCAAAATTACCTTCCAAGAAACCAGCGGCGCCGAGCATTGTTGAACCTGAAACGGACGCGCTTTGGTGAGTAACGACGCCATCCATAACCGTCCAAATTCCGCCGCCATTGATCCCTGCCGCCAGCGTAGTTCCGTCCGATGAGGAGACGATACAATTCCACGCTGACGAAGAGAGTGTAGAAACCCAATCTATCGCAGGAGCACTGATTTGCGCCCAGTTCGTCCCTGAATTGCTTGAAGTCCAAATTCCGCCGGAACCACCGCCCGCAGCCACCGCCGCCAGCTTCGTTCCGTCTGATGAAGAAGCGATAGCAGCCCAGTAAAGGCCTGGCGCACTGGTCTGTACCCAAGTCGCCCCTTCGTCGCTCGAAATCCAAATTCCGCCCGGGAACTGGTTCGTGCCAATATACACGGCAGATGCAGCGGCCACGAGCTTTGTTCCGTCTAACGAGGACCCGATGGACTGCCAGTCCGCAACGGGCAAATCGGTAGCTTGGGCCCAACTTGCCCCAGTATTGCTGGAAATCCAAATTCCGCCGCCAAAGTTGCCTTGACTCGTCGCCGCCAACTTCGTGCCGTCGGACGACGAGGTAATTGCCGTCCAGTAAGCATTGGTTGGCGCACTTGTTTTTACCCAATTAGAACCGGAACCGCTCGAAGCCAGTATTTCTCCAACTGCGCCGCTGCCCTCGACCCCGATTGCATACGCCAACGCTAGCTTTGTTCCGTCTGACGATGAAACAATATGAGGCGGCCCTCCCTCATATCCGCTCGGCGGCCCACTCACTTCGGTCCAGTTTGTACCTCCGTCACTTGACGTCCAAATTCCGCCTGGATACCCCGAATTGCTGATTTCTACCCCCTCAGCCACTGCGGCAAGCTTTAGCCCATTTGATGATGAAGCCACGGACGCCCATTCTCCGACAGGCGCACTGGTTGCTCGCCAACTCGCCCCGGAATCGGAAGATATTACAATTCCCCCACTGCTGTACGACGTTGCGCTTGCCGCCACCACTTTCGTACCGTCCGACGACGCTGCAATGGAATACCAGTTTCCGCTTGCATCTCCTGGGATATTTAGGGGCGTGAAGGATGCGGCTATAGTCTGGCCGGCATTCTGTGCCAGAACCCAACCGCCGAGACCCGCTCCGGTTACCTCGACACGGTCACCGACGTTCGGGGCAGCAGGCAGCGTGATCGTTACCTGCTGTGAATTAGTCAAAACATAACTCGTGTTGGGCTGAGCTTGCACCGAAGTCCCGGACGGCGATTGCCACGCAATTCCGCTTCCCAATGCAAGATTAGCGGGCAGAACGTTTGTCGGTAGCGTGCCATTTGTGGTTAGGAGCGCAACATTGCTGCCAAGATTCGCGGTCGGGATCGTTCCCGTGATTCCCTCTGCCGGGACAAAAGTCGCAGTCACCGCCATATTGGCAGTCAAAGCATTGGAGGAAAAAATAGCATACGGCACCGGCGTTATGGGTTGACGGGGCAAGAGCGTGGTGAAGGCTCCGTTTCCGTTGGTCCGGACGGCTATTTCCAGCCAATAATTCGAGCCGCCAAACACCGAGCCGAAGTCTAGTGTTGCGGTAAAAAGCCCGGCACTTACCGAAGTGTCGAGATTTGTCACAGGCGACCCGACAGGAAAACCATATTGGCTGTATCCAAACAGAGTGAACGTTATGTCGTAATTCCCATTCGCAGGCTGACCGTTGTTCATCAATTGTCCCTGATATGTGAACGCCGTTCCCTGCGCATGAACACTTGGAATTGCGATTGCGGCCTCCATCACGACCGCCGCAACGAGACACAGGCCAACAGTATTCTTAATGTTCATACAAGCCTTTGACTTTGTACCACTGTAAAAAGAATGGCGGGGCTATGCACGCCTTTTAGCCAATTAAAGCGGATCCTCCGATGACCCAATCAAAATTTTTTTCAACTGGGTTTCTGAATAAAATCCGGCAACATTTGCCCGGTAACGTGGCATTGCGCGATTGCGGAGTTGCGATGAAGGGATACTTGGTTTTGTTGCCCAGGGAATCGCAGTGGGTTAAGTTTTGGTGAGAGTATGAAGATCTTCCGGTCTTTTGCGTTCCGGTTGAGCGTGTGGTATGCGATGATTTTTGCCATTAGCGCGGGAGTGTTGCTGCTGTTGGTTTATTATCTCGTCATTAACGCGCTACAACGGAAGGACGAGGAAGTCATCCGTGCCAGGCTCAACGAATATGCCGCCGTTTACCAGGGGGGCGGCGCCGACGCCCTCAAAAAAGTCGCCACCCAGGAAAATAATCCCAACGATGAACGCTCATTTTATGTGGATTTGGTCACCCCCTGGGTTTCGACTCCGATTCTTGTGCCACAGGGCTGGATGAATTTTAAAATCGTCCCTTACATGATCCGCCGGGAGTTTGAGATCAATCGCATTCCAAAAAACGGGGAGCGCGACTATAGCTTCATTCCCGCCCGCATGCCGGACGGCGCGGTCCTCGTCGTCGGACGCAGCACCAACAATCGTGATTTGCTGTGGCAGCCCGCGCGCGAGATTGCTTTGACGACCGTTCTCATTATCGTGCTGCTGGGTGTTGGCATCGGATGGTTTTTGGCGCATCGGGCCTTGCTTCCGGTCCGGCAAATCGTGGCGACGGCGCGAAGCATTATTTCCACAGGCAACCTCGATGCGCGCGTTCCGACCCGGCCTTCACGCGACGAATTGGACGAAATGGTCAGGCTGTTCAACGCGATGCTGGACAAAAATCAAGCGCTCATCCGAGCGATGCGGGAATCGATGGACAATGTGGCGCACGATCTGCGGACTCCGTTGACCCGGATGCGCGGCTCGGCTGAAATGGCGTTGCGGCAAACCGATGCGGCTGGCTTGCGGGATGCGTTGGCCGATTGCGTGGAAGAATCCGAGCGCGTTTTGAGCATGGTCAAAACGCTGATGGATATTGCCGAGGCGGAGGCGGGAACCATGCCGCTCGAACGGCGGACGGTGGATTTGTGCCAGCTCATCCGCGAGGTCGTGGAGCTTTACGAGTACGTGGCGGAGGAAAAGAAAATTCAGGTAACGACGGATTTGCCGCCGAGTTGTGAAGCGCCGGTGGACGCAACCCGCATGAGGCAGGCGTTTGGAAACCTGCTGGACAACGCGATTAAATACACCCCGGAAGGCGGCTCTGTGACCATCACGGCGAGCCTGGCCAATGATCAGGCGACGGTGCGCTTTAAGGACACAGGCATCGGAATTCCCGCAGAGGAACAAAGCCGCATTTGGGACCGGCTGTATCGCGGAGACAAAAGCCGTTCGCAACGCGGCCTCGGCCTGGGCTTGAGTGTGGTCAAAGCTGTGGTGCAGGCGCACGGAGGTTCCGTTTCTGTCAACAGCAGCAGTGGCGCGGGATCGGAATTCGCGGTGGTTCTCCCTGTCGCCAAGGCGAGCTGGCAACGTCCGGTCGCGACAGTCACGCCTCTGCCTGCCGCCCGCGCCGCCTGATTCCGGCTCACCCGCCGATGCAGCTCATTGTCCGTTGTGGTTGCACGAAATCGGATTCTCCTATGTGATGACGGGCTTCTTTCTGCCACGCCGCGTTCCGCAGAAAATCGGCGAGGTCCTCGTCCGTCGCTCCGTTGCGAAGGAGGCTTCGCAAGTCGTGCTCGACAATGCTGAAGAGACAAGTCCGAATCTTCCCGTCGGCGGTCAGCCGGATGCGGTTACAATGGCCGCAAAAAGGCTCGCTGACAGGAGCGATAATGCCAATCTCCCCGCGACCACCGGGCAAGGCCCATCGGGTGGCCGTTTCGGCGGGGTTGCGCGCGGCCAACGGATCGAGAGGAAAATGCCTGCGGAGGCGGCTGAGAATTTCGCCACCCGGCACCACCAATTCCTTGTGCCATGCCCGGCCGGAATCCAAAGGCATGAATTCGATGAAGCGCAATGAAAGATCCTTTTTAACCGCGAAATCGGCCAGCGTTTCGATCTCGTGATCGTTGATGCCCCGGATCACAACGGCGTTGATTTTTACCGGATGAAGCCCCAATTCGAGCGCCAGGTCGATGCTTTCCAGAACCGCGCCCAGGCCGTCGCGGCCGGTGATTTTTTTAAAATTCGCGGCATCGAGGGAATCGAGGCTAAAACTGATGCGGCGCAGCCCGGCATCGCGCAACGCCGCAGCTTTGCTCGGAAAGAGAAAGCCGTTGCTCGTCAGCGCAAGGTCGAGGATGCCGGGAATGCGGGCGATCATTTCCACGAGCTTCTCGATTTGCTGGCGCAGGAGCGGTTCGCCGCCCGTCAACCGGATTTTGTTGATGCCAAGAGCGGCGGCGATGGTGACAACCCGCGCAATTTCCTCGAAAGTAAGAAGATCGGCCGGGGGCTGCCAATGACGGACAATTCGGCTTGCGGCTTCAGGCTTCTGGCCGAAGCGGGATTGGTAAAAGTTGGCGGCTTCCTCCGTCTCCGGCAGGCAATAGAGACACCGGAAATTGCAGCGATCAGTCACGCTCACACGCATATCGCGCAAGGTGCGCCCATGCGAATCCACTAACGTTTTGGCCTTCAATTTACCTGGCCGGCTCTGTGCCCGGAATCGGAGCGCCGATTGTGGTTTGGCCGCTCTGCCGCAGTTCGACGTTCACCGTGAGGTTCGTGGCCGGCTCGGAAGTGACGGGAGGATGGATAAGCCGCTCGCCGCCCTTTTCGTTGAACGCTTCGTAAATCCCGCGGCGGATCCAATCCAGATTTCGCGCCAGTTTCAGGTCTTCCTTGAGTTTATGCACCTGCGTTTTAAGCGCAGCCAAATCGTTGAACCGATTTTCCCAAACGAGCTTTTCCGCCTGCAACCGTTTCAATTCGCCCAGCAAAACTTGCCGGTCGCCCTCCGACCTGGATAATTTGTCCTTTGTGTCGGCAATTTGAGTTTCAAGCCCGGTAATGTGGTCGTGCAACTCAGTGGCTTGTTTGTCCATATCCTGGTTCTGGTTTTCCAGGTCGGAAATTTTCTTGTCGCGCCTGGCGATTTCAGCGTTGTCGGCGTCCGTTTGCGCCTTGGATTCCGCCTGGACTTTTTCGAGGTTTGCCTCGGTGCTGCGGAGGTTGGCGTCGCTCAACGCGAGTTTGTTGGATAAATCGGCGCGAGTCGCGGACAAATTGGTTTCCAGCGTTTGATTGACGGCGACCTGTTCCGCCAGGGACGTCTTGATCGAGGTGACGGTGTTGGATTGAACACTGAGGGCATCCGAAAGATCCTGTGTTTCCTGGCGGGCCTTGTTGTTAACGACGATCAGCCCGACGGCAAGGCCGGCCGCGACGATAATCAGGACAATAATTGGCGCCTTCTCTTTCATAAAGGGGGGAGGATGCTCGCAAAAACATTTTTGGCAAGCCTGCATGTCCTCTTGATGTAATAGACGCGCGCGCATACAATATGTTCATGGAAATTCCGAAAGAGGCGCCGGTGATGACGCTGCCCAACGCAACTTTGTTTCCCCGCGCGTTATTGCCGATTTACATTTTTGAGCCGCGCTACCGCCGGATGCTTGAGGAATCGCTCCACTCACACCGCATGTTGATCATTGCAATGCGCAAGGCGGGAAGCTCGCGCGAAGTGCCGTGCAGCGTTGCGGGGCTGGGCATGGTCCGCGTTTGTGTTCAGAACGCCGACGGGACGTCTCACTTGATTCTGGAAGGAGTGAGCCGGGTGGAATTGATCGAAACCGTTCGGCACAGACCATTTAGAGTTAGCCGGTTTCGGGCCATTCAAACGCCGGCTCGCGACAGCGTGGCCATCGACGCCTTAATGGCAAAGGTGCGGGATTTGGTCAGCGAACGCATCAAGCAGGAATTGCCGACGATGAAGAACGTTTCCAAGACCGTGTCCATCAAGGAAGTCATTGCCAGCCTGGAACGCCTCAATGATCCTGATCGCGTCGCGGACTTGGTCACGTGGTCGCTTTTGCGTGGAGCGGCGGAGCGGCAGACCATTTTGGAGACAATCGAAATTGAAGAGCGGCTGCGCCACTTGATTCATTTTTTGATGGCGGAAATCAGCCGGCAACGGAAAAGTAAAATCACATGAGCAACCCAACTTCTGATTCCAGCGGCGGCGACGAGCGCGAACATATGATTTCGGCGATGTTCGCCAGTCTGGTCATTCAAAACGCGAACATGGCCATGATTTTTCTCGGGCAAGCCCCCAATCCACAAACCGGCAAGGTCGTCCAGGAACTCGACAACGCGAGGTATTTTATCGATCTGTTGGAGATGCTTGAGGTGAAGACCAAGGGCAACTTGAACAAACAGGAGGAAGTTGTTTTGAAACAAAGCCTGACAAGTCTCCGCCTGGCTTTTGTCGAGGCTGTCGAACAACCGCAGGCGCCGTCCGCCGGCGGGCCGGGCGCGCCGTCCGACAACGCGCCAGAATCGCCTGCCGCGCCCGAGACGGACGAACAGGAAACGCCGATTGTAGAACCGGCGCTGCCCGGCGAAAAGACGCCGCCTCAACCGCCAGCGGAAGCGGAGTCGAAAAAGAAGTTTACAAAAAAATATTGATCGCGCCCGAACCGCCCATGCGCAATCCCATCATTGCCGCGCTTGACGTGCCCACGGAAGCGGCGGCGCTTGAGCTGGCGGGCAAAATTGCGCCGGCGGTGGGTGCTTTCAAAATTGGCTCGGAATTGTTTACCTCGGCTGGGCCGGACATCGTCAGAAAAATTCGCGCCACCGGCGCGGGAGTTTTCCTTGATTTGAAGTTTCACGACATCCCGAACACAGTCGCAAAAGCTGTCGCGGCGGCCGTGAGGCTGGATGCGCAAATGCTGACCGTCCATGCCGGAGGCGGCCCAGCGATGTTGCGCGCGGCCGAATCCGCCGCGCAAGAGGCAGCGCGAACGCTCGGTCATGCGCCGCCGTTGGTTCTTGGCGTCACCGTGCTCACCAGCATGGACAGCAATGAATTAAGCGCGGTTGGCGTGGCGCCCAATGTTGGGCATCAAGTCGAAAGGCTGGCGAGCATGGCGGTTCAAGCCGGGTTGCGCGGCTTGGTCTGTTCGCCTTTGGAACTCGCGGACTTGCGGCAAATCGTTTCCGCCGAAACGCAATTGGTGACGCCGGGAATTCGGACTGGAGTGGAAGGCAAGGACGACCAAAAAAGAACTCTCACACCGCGCGAGGCAATGGATGCGGGCGCAAGCTGGCTGGTTATAGGCCGCCCAATTTACGCCGAGAAAGACCCGCTCGCGGCCGCGCAAGCGATCCTTGCATCGATCTTAAAGTAATCGAAAGAAACGACGTCTGGGCCGAAGGCTCAAATCAGATTTTGTACATACCGAAGCGGCGGGGAAGTGTAAAAATAAAAGCTTTTGGACCACAAACTCAGAGCCATAAACCTATCCGCTATCATTCTCCGCCTTCCTCGATTATAGGACAATGGATTTCTACGGGCATCATTCCGTATCCTGCATCCACTTTAGCATTCAGTGCGGCGAAAGGCACGAGCCGACCTGACGACGAATTACCGCCAATTTCGGCATAATAACGGGGACTTGCGTTCTTCACAATCAAGGCTTTTGCGTTTCTCCAATTTATGGGTGACGAATCCATCGGGAGAAATCCTTGAACCGCCCCACCCGTGCGGATAGACTCGATCATCATTGCTGGTGTCAGCGTGGGATGCCATTTGTCTAATTGTAGTTTTGGCCACGTTATCGAAAACCCGCGAATTCTTCCATGCTCGCCAAAGGAAACCTGACCGCCTTCGCCAACGAACACAGGGATTTGATCTACCAATCTCCAAAAACTCGCTGTCCTATACTCGATATTGGTGATCTGTGTTTTGCCGACAAAGTAAATCTGAAGCGGTTCGGACAGATGAAACCTGGGGGTTCCTTTCATGCCAACTCCTTCCACAAATGGATTGGTAATTTCAAATAGGTTAATGCCAACTTTTTTCAGAAAATCCTCTGCGAGCTTTGGAACCTCGATTGTGAGGGGAACCCCTAGTGTCAAGTTAGTCGGCCCATATCGAGGCGACTTAATTTCATAATGGATTTTGCCAGATGGAAATGAGATCAGCAATTTTCGCGATCCGTCGGCAGTTTGAAAACCCAGCCCCTCCGCCGTCTCCTTCTTGTCTTGATCCTTGAAGGAACACAGATTCATTAGGTTAGCGATTCGCTTCACTTGAAAATTTATTGGGCAACTCCCGATAAACTGCAACTCGCGCCGGCAGCCCATTCAGTGGGGCCTCCCAACGCGCGTTTAAATCGGGCCGCGCTGGAATTGGCATTAACCTATTCTTCCAAGACGCGTTTTGGCTGGGACTCGTCAAACACCCAGCTTGAAGCAGAGCCAAAAGGGTGATGATTCTTTTCACGGTGTATACGTAGGATATACTTCTTTGCTGATGTATGTCCACGTTCCTCCGGGCATCCTGTGGACGGCGACGGTTCAAAAAAGCATGGACAAAATCAGCCGGGGCCGGGCTTCGCTGGAAACGATCCAACCGGGATGGTCACAAAAGAAAAAACAGAAAAAGCGAGGAAAACAATAATAAGTCTAGTCATTTAAGGGACACTACACTAGTGTAGTGCCCAAGAATTAACTGGACAGTGGTTTCTTGGTTTTTCTTTTGCGCGGCAGGGTGCAGCCGGGCTGGATTTGTTCGAGGGTTTGCCGGCAACGAGCGAGCTTTTGCTGAATGGATTCGACAGTCGCCGTCCAAACGAATGGTT
>DATAUD010000049.1:0-150173 GCA_036268455.1 Verrucomicrobiia bacterium | reverse complement strand
CCGCCGCTGGGTCGTGGAACGCACCTTTGGTTGGTTGGGACGCTACCGCCGGCTCAATCGCGACTACGAACGACAAGCCAAAACCGGCGAAACCATGGTCTATCTGGCTATGATTCGCCTTATGCTCAAACGTCTCGCCTGGGAAATAATGACTTTTCAAACACGCTCTTAATTTCCGCCACATCGCCGAACCCCATAGTCAACACGCCACGGGTAAAATCCTGCCCGAATACAGACATCGCAACGAACAGGAATAAGAGAAAGGAGCCTCTGCGTCGGAGAATAAAAATCCAATGCGCAACACACATTCGTAACCATGATTATCGGCAAAGCGACCGCTATCCTTGAGCGACCGGATTTCGCGTCTGGTTAAAGTACGTGGACGTGGTGAAGCTTGATGTCTAATCTGCCCCCTCCTGCCGCATGTCCATCGTCAGGGTAAAGCGGGAACTCACGTAGCGGACCTCGGCAAATTCAAATGGGCGGTTGCCTGCGTCGAAGACTGTGTGACGCCTGAGTAGAAGCGGGGTTCCTTCATCGACGTTCAGGAGACGCGCGGTGTAGGAGGCGGCGACGATTGCAAGAAATTCCTCCCGGGCGCGATGCGGGCGGACGCCGGTTGACGATTCCAAAGTTTCATAAAGCGGGGCGGTAAAATCCTCGGCGCCTTTGAGGTTCAGCCGCGGATGGAACCATGACGTGCTTTGCAAAACCGGCTTTCCGTTCCAGCCGCGCACCCGGTCCAACCGCCAGACAAGCGAGTTCTCGTTCACTTGCAACGCATGGGCGGCCTCGGCGCTGGGTTCAACGGAACTGTAATCAAGCCGGAAGTTTTTCACCGTGATGCCGTTCGCGGCCATTTCCCGCGTGAAGCTCCGCCACGCCCGGATGCCGGAGTCGTAATGGCGTTCAGCGGCTCGAGTGCCGACCCCGGCTTTGCGTTCGAGCACGCCCTCGAAGACGAGCTTGCTGATGCCGGAACGGACCGTTCCGCGGCTGACTCCAAGCTGCGCGGCGAGCTTCATCTCGTCCGGCAACAACTCGCCCTTTTTATAATTGGGCTGCCGAACCAGTTCGCGCAAAAGTTGCTCGACCTGTGCGCGAAGCGGGATCGAACTTTGGTGATCCAACTTCAACATGGCTCAATGTATATACAAATGAAGCGCTTCTTGTCAACTTATCCCATAAACCCGCGTTTTTTGTTGATAATGCGGCGCGTTGCGATGATAGTTAGTTAATCGAATATGACTAGACATTCATACAAAACAATGTTTTGCCGCTTGTTTGGGGAATGTTTGGGAATCTTCGGACTGTTTTGGGCTGCGACCGCGTTTGGCGCTTTCACGCCTAGTTTTCCGCTTAAGGATGGATGGCTCGGCGCTGACACCGCCGCTTCAATTTCGTTGGATGGCCGGCACACGATCCTCTGGCTTTTCAGCGATACTCTTGTCCGGCAAGACAGCAGCACCAATCGCAGCGGGGCGGCCCTGGTCCATAATTCCCTCGCCATCACTACGTGGAATGGTTACTCGACCAATATCCAATATTTTATTCGTGGGCGCGACCAAAACGCGATGACTTCCATTTTCCCAAATCCCGGTTCCGACGCCAATGGTTCGTGGTGGTACTGGATGCAGGATGGGTTCAAATACAACGGGAAACTCTACATCTTCCTCCCGCGATTCCGGAACACCGGCGCAGCCCCGGGAGCCTTGAGTGGGTTCGAGCAATTTGCCGTCGATATGGCGGTGATGGACAACGTCGATACCGAAGCCAATCCGTTGCTCTGGCCGCTGTCGTTCCAAATGGACCTGATCGACAGCACGAATATCACAATTGGCATTTCCACTTACATCGATCCGGTTGGAGGCTACGCTTATCTATGGGGCGACGATGATACGGTGGTGAGCGGGTTCAACTATCGCAGCTTCCTGCTCTTCCGAATTCCGCTGGCCGGTTTGGAGAGCGCGGCCGCGAACCTGCAATATTACACCACCAACAACGTCTGGACCAATGTTTCCGGTTTTACGCTTTCCGATGCTTTGGCCATTATGAACGACGGCGCGCCGGATTTTTCCATTCGTTATCATCCGGGCCTGGAAAAATATGTGGACGTGCAGGTGGACTCCGGGTTTCCGGCTTCCTACATATGGGAGCGGACTTCCAGTTCGCCCACGAGCGGATGGCAGAGTGGGAGCGACGCCACGACGCTCGTCACGCTGGCGGACCAGCCCAACTATATGCCGTGGCCGGTTTTCTATTATGCGGCCAAGGAACACATCGAATTTTATTCGCCGGTGACGGGGCAGGCCCTTCTGACTTACGTCGATAATTCCACCGACAACAACAACGTCCTCACAAACAACAGCATTTACGACCCCATCCCGATCTGGGTGCAGCTCGGCCCCTCCAATGTGGATCACCCGCCGAATATGTGCGCCATCACGTCCCCGACGAATGGACAAAGTTTTCAGGGGCCGGCCAATATAAGAGTCAACGTCACTGCCAGCGATCCGGATGTGAACGATTCCATCATGCTGGTCAATGTGTTTCTGGACGGCGTCCTTGCGGCATCCACCGGAACCGCGCCGTTCACCTGTACTGTCAACAACGTCCAGCCCGGCGCCCATTCGCTTTACGCTGAAGCTTACGATACAGCGGAGGTCAAGACGACCTCGGCCGCGATCAACATCTCGGTCGCCCCTTACTCCATCACACAATATGCAACCCAGGTCATGGCTGACTCGCCGCTTTACTATTGGCGTTTCAATGAGACCAACGGCAGCCCGATCGCGCACGAATATTACGGCCGCCTTGACGCCACTTACGGAACCAACACGACCAACGGTGTCTCCGGCGTGCCAGACCCGCCGTTCAATGGATTTGAAACGACCAACACCGGAGTCGCAATGAACCATACCGTTTCCAGCTCGGGCGCGGGCTATGTGACTGCGCCGCCCTTGAACCTGAACAGCAACACAGTTACTATCCTCGCCTGGCTTTATCCTTTCGCGCACATCGCCAATGCTGAGGGCTTGGTTTTTTCTCGCAACAGCACTTACCCGGTTGGGCTGGGTTACCTTGGCGCGCGCTTCCCGCAGGATGAAATCGGTTACACTTGGAACAAGTACAATTCCGATACGTACTACTGGCCGAGCAAACTGTTTGTGCCGCCCGGCCAATGGTCATTCGTGGCATTAGCTATTTCTCCAACCGAAGCCATTCTTTATCTGGGGACGAATGGCGTTTTGCTTTCCGCCACCAACGCCATCGCCCATGACGCCGAGCCATGGGATGGCCCCACCGCCATCGGCGCCGACAGCCTGAGTGTCCCCGGCACGGTTTTCAATGGGAAGATGGATGAAGTGGCAGTGTTCAACTACACGCTCTCGCCAGCACAAGTGAATTCCCTTTACACCACGGCCCTTGCCGGCGCTCCGGTCACCGTCAACTGTCAGTCCTCCGGCGCGAACCTGGTGCTCAGTTGGACGCACGGCACGCTGATGCAGGCGACGAACCTTGCCGGCCCCTGGACACCCGTAACCGGCGCCGCCCCGCCGAGCTTTAACGTGACGCCCGCGGGACAGATGTTCTACCGTGTGCGAGTTTATCCGTGACCGGGCAATATCTATGCCCGTTTTTTGGCACAAAGCCGCAAGACTTATGCAAATCGGCCTGCGCCGGAAAAACCCCTCCAACAATTGACTTGGCGCAACGCCCGGCGCGGCGTTCGGATTTTTAGCAGGATTATCTGGCACGTTGGTTTGCGCAGCGATTACCGTCGGCATTTTTGGAAGATGTTTTGGAGCTTAATTTGGCGAGGGCAAGTGGAAACAATATTCCACATCACTATAGTCGCCCATCACCTAATCTCATATACTCGTGAAGCGCTTGAGGGCCGTGGTCAAGCCTCAAACTACTCTCTCCAAACGGTGGAAGATTGAAGAATTGCATTTACACCGGCGCCAACCCAAGCCGTTCCTTGTCTGGGCACTAACGGTGTTTTGCTTTCCGCCACCAACGTTATCGCCCACGACGCCGAGCCTTGGGATGGCCCGACAGCCTGAGTTTCCCCGGCACAGTTTTCAACGGGAAGATGGATGAAGTGGCGGTGTTCAACTACACGCTCACGCCCGCGCAGGTGAATGCCCTTTACACCACGGCTCTTGCTGGCGCTCTCGTCACCGTCAACTGCCAGTCTGCCGGCACGAACCTGGTGCTAAGTTGGACACACTGTACGCTGGTGAAGGCGACGAACCTTGCCGGCCCCTGGACACCCGTAACCGGCGCCGCCCCGCCGAGCTTTAACGTGACGCTCGCGGGGCAGATGTTTTACCGAGTGCGAGTCTATCCTTGATAAATTTTCGATTTTTAGCTTTTTTTTCTTGCAATGGCATTTCTTTGCTGAGAATGTCCCGGCATGTCCATACATATAAACAGCCAAATGGACCCATACTCTCTATGAAACGTAAGCAAATTCTTACCATTGTCTCCGGTTCTGCTCTAGCATCAGGAATGGCCCACGGCGCTGTTCTTTATTCCGGCATCCTTAACAGCAGTTTCTCCATGCCGGTCAGTTTGCCGGCTCAAGGCGACCAATTCGATGTGAATAGCGATGGCATTTATGATTTTTACCTTGGTTTCGATGGTGCCGAGACGCCAAATTACCAAAAGCCATATATCTCAGGCTATCCTTCCTCCGCTCCTGGCTCAACCGTGCTTTCTCGTTTCAATTCAAGTTATGGGACCTACGGCTTGCCGGTCACGTTATTCGGATCGATGATTGACTCAAACTATCTCGCGCCAACCCCTGCGGGTTACTACGCGTATTTTGACCAGGACGGAAATGGACATTATACCGGCGACTGGCAGACCGGTGCAATCACTGAGGGTTACGTGGGATTGGAGTTGTGGGATGCAACGGAGACTACCAATAATTATGGCTGGGCCCGCATTATTTACGATTGCGTGGATTCGCCAACGACACTTACCCTCGTGGATTACGGTTACGAAACGACCCCTTTCGAGGGGATCATTGCCGGGGCGACCAATGAGGTAGGCGCGCCCGACATTTATGTCCAGCCCCAATCCCAAACCAATGGAGTAGGAGCGGCTGTTCAATTGAGTGTGGTCATGTTAGCCAATCCTGCCCCCACTTTCCAATGGGAGGTGGGGCCAGCCACCGGCACCGGGCCTTACACACCTCTTACCGACAGCGGCGTCGTATCCGGTTCCACAAATTCAACATTGACCCTCAACGGCGTCACCCCTGCCAATCAAACTAATTACGTGGTAGTGATAAGCAATTCTCTCGGCTCAGTCACCAGCGCGCCGGCGGCTCTGACTGTAGTTCCTCCGGCAGTGACTCCCCCGGCTCCAACGTTGCTCGCGGGTGTGACGGCCAACTTCAAAGTTTCGATTACGGGGGGATTAACTCCCACTTATCAATGGCAAAAGAACGGGACGAATTTGCCTAATGGCGATCGTATCTCCGGCGCGACGACCGGTGATTTGCAGATCAATAACCTGCTAACCTCAGACGCAGGAAGTTATGACCTCGTCATGACCTTCGGCTCGGCACCGGCGGTGAGCACTGTTTCCGTGTTGACAGTCTTGCCTCGTTCCCAGGAAAGCCTTTATGACGCGGCAGTGATCGCAGATAATCCCAGTGTGTACTACCGGTTAAACGAAACCGGAAATCCCGCGACCAGCAACCTCGTGGCCTACGATAATGCGGGCGGCTTTAATGGAGCCTATGGCATTGATGTGACTAACGGTTACTCCGGCGTCGAAGGGCCGACTCCTTCGAACGGTTATCCCGGATTTCCAACCAATAACACAGCGGCGCAATTCAATCCGAACGACACCAATTCCTGGATAACTCTACCCGCCTGGAACTTAAATGCGAACAACGTCACGTTCACGGCGTGGGTGTATCTTCCCACTTCTCCTCTGGCCCAGGCGGGTATTGTCATGACTGGCACCACCAACGAAACATTTGCCGGAATGGAGTTTTACTTCGAGACCAATAGCGCGGGAGACTTTCAACTTGGTTATCAATGGGACGAGGGGCCGGGGAATGACGAAGATATCTTTTTTGGGTCGGGTCTTGTGCCGCCGACCAACGAATGGTCGATGGTCGCGCTGGCTGTCACCTCCAGCAATGCGACGCTCTATGTGTTCAATGCCGAGGGGACAAATTCGGTGACCGATGATAGTTCAAGCCCCAACGGGTTTTTTGACCCGAACGGGTCCACCAATCAGGTGATGCCATTTAACAACCCCGAGTACATTGGGAGCGACCCGAACGGGGGTCCTTCCGGCAGCCAGAACTTCAATGGCATTATTGACAGCGTCGCGGTGTTTCCTCAGACCATGACATCGAATCAAATTTGGACGCTTTACGACGCGGCCCTAGGCGTTCCGCCGAGCCCGCAAATTTCGCTTGTCGGCCCTAACATTAATTTGACATGGGCCGCCGGAACTCTCTTGCAGGCGACTAATCTGGCCGGACCGTGGATCTCCAATTCCGTCGTCACCTCTCCGTTCACCGTACCGCCCGCAGGAACGGGGACGTTCTATCGGGTGGTGTATCCTTGAGGGTTGGTTTTCGCGACCCTGTCTTGGCAGGCGCTCGGAGAGCGAGCTTCGGGCGCCGCTAGCCGTTATGGATACTCTAACTCCCGAACGCTCGACGGACCGGTCCCAAGGCTCTCTTCTGTTCGTCGTGTTTGCGTCGTCTGTCACGGCGATCGGCGGGTTTCTTTTCGGGTACGACACGGCGGTCATCAACGGCGCCAATACTTATTTGCAAAGCCATTTCGCCCTTGACCCGGGCCGGGACACCCTTTTGATCGGCCTTGCGACGGCGTCGGCCATTATCGGTTGCATTCCCGGCGCGATGGCCGCCGGATTTATCAGCGACCGGTTTGGACGGAGGCGCGTCCTGTTTTTCTGCGCCATTCTTTACGCTGTCTCCGCCATTCTCTCGGCCATACCGCGATCGTTCGTCGAATTCATTGCGGCGCGGGTTCTCAGCGGCATCGCCATTGGAGTTTCGTCCATGATCTGCCCGGTTTACATTGCAGAAATAGCCCCGGCAAAATGGCGCGGGCGTTTGGGGACGTTGTTTCAACTGGGAATTGTTTCAGGGATTTTCTTCACGCTGTTCATCAACCGATGGATTCAGCAATCGGGTGACGCGGCGTGGAACACGGAGCACGGCTGGCGGTGGATGCTCGCGGCGGAGGCGGCGCCGGCGTTCATATTTCTCGTGCTTCTCTTTGCCACTCCCGAAAGCCCGCGATGGCTCATTCAGGCGGGACGCGAAGAGGAGGCGCGCCGCATTCTCGACCGGGTTGGAGGCGCGGAACACGCCAGGGCCGAAATAGCCGCCGTCAAAAATGTGCTGCAACAGGAGGAAGGGTCGCTGGCCGAGCTTTTCTCCCGGCATTACAGGCTGCCGGTTCTGATCGCGTTCGTGCTGATGGTGGGCGGGCAATTCAGCGGCATCAATTCCATCATGTATTACTCGACGGAAATCTTTAAAACCGCCACAGGAAGCGCCAACGCCGCGTTTAGTTCTTCGGTTTGGATTGGACTTGTCAACTTCCTGGCCACTTTTGGCGCGATTCTGCTTGTTGACAAAGCCGGGCGCAAACCGCTGCTGTTGCTCGGCAATGCAATCCAGGTTGTCGGCTTGCTCAGCGTTGGTTTGATCTTTCGCCACAATCCGCACTCGTCCGCGCTGCTATGGTTTGTCCTTGTTTACATTTCAGCGTTTGCCATCGCCGCAGGACCGTTGCCGTGGGTGGTTTGCTCCGAAATTTTCCCGGCCAAGTTGCGGGGGCGCGCCATGTCTCTATCAACATTGTTTATTTGGGTCGCCTGCCTGATTGTCGCGCAGACGTTTCCACTTTTATTGAAAGAAATTGGCGCGGCGGGGACATTCTGGATTTACGCGGGGTGTTCCGCGGCGACGTTTCTCTTCGTTTTATTTTGTCTTCCGGAAACCAAGGGGCGCACACTCGAAGAAATCGAACTGTCATGGAAAAGGCCGTAAAGAGCGGGTTCCGGTGCTTCGCCTTTTTGGTCGTCCTGGTTTGCGTTCCTCTCGCCCGCGCCGACTTTGCCATCCACGACGGCGACACGGTTGTGTTCCTGGGCGACAGCATCACCGCCGCGCGCCAATACGGGGAAATCATCGAGGACTACACGCTGCTGAGATTCCCGCGCTGGAAGGTCAAATTCATCAATGCCGGAAAGGGCGGTGAGACCGCCAAGCAGAGTCTTTCGCGATTGGACAAGGACGTGTTCGGGCAGGGCGCGACGCTGGTCACGGTGGCTTACGGGATCAATGATATTGGCTGGGGTTTCAAGGCCGATGAAGGGCATAAGAAGGATTACCTGGATGCAATCGGCGAAGTTGTGGAGCGATGCGCGAAACACGGCGCGCGGGCGTTCATCTGTTCCGCCGCGATAACCGCGGAAAACCCGGACACCGCGGAGCAGGGGTACCTGCAAAAGATGTGCGATGAAGGTCTCGCCATCGCGAAAGCCAAAGGCGCGGGAACAATTGATGTCCAGCGCATGATGCGGGAAATTCAGCGCCGGGCCTGGGCGGCCAACGCCACCAAAACCACGAGGGAAAAGGCGATGCTGTTGCACGTTGCCGACGGAGTTCATTTGAATGACCTCGGGCAAATGGCGATGGCGTTCGCCATTCTCAAAGGCTTGGACGCGCCCGCCGATGTTTCAGCGGCCACCATTGACGCGCGACAGGGGCGGGTGATTGCCAGTGAAAATTGCCGGGTTTCGAATGTTCGGCACACTCGAGACGGCGTCACGTTCACGCGAATCGATGAACGATTTCCGTTTAATTTCGGCCTGCTCTGGACGCTTGATCAAGCTTACATCCCCTTCGGAGACGAATTGAACCGTTACATGCTCACGGTGAAAAATCTGCCGGACGGCCAATACGAAGTGACCGCCGGTGGGCGAGCGTTGGGGAAGTGGAGTTCCGATGGGCTGGCGGATGGAATCAACATCGCCTCCGCGACGGCTGACCCGTGGCAGCCCGGCGGGCTGTGGGAAGCGCAGGCGAGCGCATTGAAGGTTTTCACGGAATCACGGAACAATCTGGCCTCGACGCGCCATGAGATGGACCAGACGCTCACGTCCAATCCACGCCTGCCGTCGCTTCGGCGCAAATCAGTGTCCATCGAGGATTCACTGGCCGCGCTTGAACGTTCGACGGCGCAACCGGCGCCGGTGGATTTCGTCGTTCGCGCAGCGTCAATACAGACCTCCGCGAAGCCCCCAACCGCCGCGAAATTGCCCGAATGTCCGCTGCCCGAGGGCGTGCCAACGCTGGATGAAATGGCCGGCGACTGGAAGGACCGGAGCGACCTTGAACAATTTCCTTCCATTCACAACTTCGACGCCGAATTGCTGGTCAACAAAGATTTTTCCAGCATTAGCTGGCTGGCCTCGCCGCCGTTTTCACAGGGATTCCACAGCGGCGTTTTCAAATTAAACGGCAAAGTGCCGGTCGTCGAAAAATTCCGGTGGTATCCGTATCAAGCGATCCGCAGTGGTTCGGCGGCCGGACTGGCGATTGAAACAGTCAACCGCATGGTCTTCGACGATCGCGGCGTGCTTTGGCGCATCACAATTTTCAACACGCAGCCCGCCGCGGTGACGGCGACCGCTTCCATTGATCTTATCGGGGACATCAGCGAATTAACCGCGCCCGGCGCGTGGGATTGGGCGTTCGCTCAACCGGGCGCCGGCGGGCCAGCGCGCCGTTACGACGAAACAGAAGCGATACGCGCGGACGTGAACAAACTTCCATCGGAGATTCCCGGCAACAACAATGATTATCGCGCTGCTGTTGAATCGAAGACGGCGCTGGTTGTGCGCGACTCCACAACCCCCGCACAGACTGTGTTTGCTTTCGCGGCGAAGCCCGACGGTTTGGATTCCGACGGCCATCAAGGCGTGGCAAGGTGGCAATTGCACCTTGGCCCGGGCGAATCGAAAACGATCGAATATGTCATGGCTTTTGGCGACAGCAAGAAAGTGGATGCTGATGCCAGGCGATGGGCCGAGCAGTTCAGCACCACTTTCGACGATGCCAAACGACTATGGGAACGGCGCTACGCGGAAGTTTTCACGCCGCACAATGGATTTTTCGAGGGGAACCTGCCCGTGCTCCAAACCGATGACCCCGCGTTGCGCCGCAATTATTACATGGGCGTGGTGACGATGCTGCTGATGCTCCGCGACCAACTTCCTTACAGTCCGCGCGTGTTTGTCGCCGGCGGGCCGCGTTACGGGGCGTCGGTCGAGTTCATTTGGGACACTGGCATGATGGACACGCTGTTCGCGCAATTGGAACCGACGGTGATGCGGGTCTACGTCGTCAAAACGCTGCAATGGGATTTGGAAAAATACTTTGCGTTCGATTACTACGGGAATCGCGCCTTTGGGTCTCGTTACGTGGCCAATTATTCGATGCTTTTTCGAATCGCGGCGAGTTATTTGCGGGTGACGCGCGACCGCGATTTTCTGAATCAAGACGTTGGCGGCAAGACTGTGCTGGAGCAATTGGACCGGCTCGCCACCAATTACGAAAAATACCTGATGCCGGACGGCGGATTGGCCGATTTTGGCGGCGACCCGTACCATTTTCTCGAATGCGTGCCGACGTACATTCACGCCACCGCCGGATTCAACGCGGCCTACGTGGGCATGTTGCGCGATATGGGCGATCTCTATGACTTCCTCGGCGACAAACGCGGTGATGAGCGTCGGGCCGCAGCGGAAAAGTTGGTACGCGCCATCTATCCGCAATTGTATGTGGCCGGCAAGGGCTTCTGGCAAAGCCGCTATCCCGATGGCAGGCAATTCGATATGCGCCACTGTCTTGATTTTCAATTCGTCGCCCAAGGCATCGGTAATGATCTTCCGGCGGGTGTCCGCCAGGAAATGCGCGGGTTTGTTGACAGGGAGTTGTTGATGAAAAATTGGATGCGCGCGCAGTCCCTGCAAGACCCGGCGGCGGCCGTTTCCGACCGTCCTGACCACGGACCGATGGGCGCTTACTCCGGCTGGCCGACCGAAACGACGGACGGGCTTTGCCATCTTGGTTATTGGCAGGATGCGCTGGATTTTTATCGGCGGTGCGAAGCGGCGACTCACGAAGGGGCTTTCTCTCAAGGGGCGGAATTCTACGGTCCGAAGAAGCGGGATTATGACGCGCCCGTCCGCATCGCCAACGCCGGGACGATCTGCCGCGAAGCTCTGTGCGGCGCGGATTTTACGGATGTCGTCATTCGGGCTTTCTTCGGATTTCACCCGAGCCTTAACTTGGACAGCGAGAAACCGTTGTGGAAGGCGAATGAGCCACGGGGATTTTCGGGGAAGCTGCTCCATGTCCGTTGGGGGAATGCGCTAATCATCATCAACTCAGGTCCCAAAGGGCTGTCGATGGTGCGAGAGTCGCCGTGAGGAAAGTTTTACGTTGACATTGGACATTATTTGTTTATACATTTAGTCAATGTACGATAAGTCGCCAGTAGTTGCAGTGCCGGACAGCGAGGACGCTTGCGCGATCGGATGGGGGGCCATCGCTCAACGATTGCGTCATGAGGTTGGGATCCGGGATTCGCGCCGGACAGTTTTGGTCGTCGAATGTTACCCCGGCGTGGACGAAGAGGACATGCTCTGCCAGCTTCAACGAAGGCTTGCTCCCGCCCTGATTTTGAAATCCACCGACGCTCTTCTGCCCGCCAGCCAGATCGATAGTTTGACAGCGCCGTTTCTTGGCGGCGAAGACCCGGTGTTTGGTTTTCTGTGCGGGCTGACGTTGCCCCAGTTTTTTGACGCGAAAAAAGTAGAGCGCTTGCGCAGCCAATTAGCCGGTCTGAAGGAGGGTTTGGCGCTGGTGGTCGGGACCGGCGCCCGGCTCGTGTCCGATGGAGACATATTTGTCTATGCGGATTTGAGCCGTTGGGAGGCGCAGAAGCGTTTCCGCCGCCATGACGCCGGCAATCTGGGTGTCAATAATCGGCAGCTCGCAGCCAGTCTTCTTTACAAACGCGCGTTTTTCGTGGATTGGAGAGTGGCCGACCGATGGAAACGGCCGCTAATCGCGAAATGGGATTTTGTGTTTGACGCCAATAATCCCGCGCAGCCCAAACTGGCGGATGGCGAGGCGGTGCGACGAGGCTTCCGCCACGCTGTCACGCGGCCTTTTCGCGTGGCGCCTTTTTTCGATCCTGCGCCATGGGGCGGGCAATGGATGAAGGAAGTGTGCGACCTGGACCGGAGCGTCGCGAATTTCGGATGGGGCTTCGATTGTGTGCCGGAGGAAAACAGTTTGCTTCTTGGTTTTGGCGGCGCGCGCTTTGAGATTCCGGCGGTGAACCTCGTGTTCGACCAGCCGCGCGCATTGCTGGGCGAGGAAGTCCACGCGCGCTTTGGCGATGAGTTTCCAATCCGGTTCGATTTTCTCGATACGATGGGCGGCGGCAATCTCTCGTTCCAGGTGCATCCGCTGACGGAATACATTCAGCACCATTTTGGAATGCACTACACGCAGGACGAGAGCTATTACCTGCTGGACGCCGGGTCGGACGCGAGCGTTTATCTTGGGCTGCGGGAACGGGTCAATCCCGCCGCGATGAGACGGGCTTTGGAAAAGGCGCAGGCGGGTGGAGAACCGTTTGCAACGGATAAATACGCGAACAAATGGCCCGCGAAAAAACACGATCATTTTCTCATTCCCGCGGGGACGGTCCATTGTTCGGGGGCGAATTCGATGGTCCTGGAAATCAGCGCGACCCCGTACATTTTCACATTCAAATTGTGGGATTGGGGGCGGCTGGGATTGGACGGGAAGCCGCGGCCGATTCATCTGGCGCACGGTTTTGCGAATATTCAGTGGGACCGCACGGCTTGCTGGGTCAAAAAGAACCTGCTCAATCGCGTGATGCAGGTGGATTCGGGCGACGGTTGGCGCGAGGAGCGAACGGGATTGCACGAGCGGGAATTTATTGAAACACGGCGGCATTGGTTTTCAAAACCGGTGACGCACGATACGCACGGCGGAGTGAACGTCCTCAATTTGGTCGAAGGGGAGGAAGCGATCATCACCAGCCCGGACCATGCTTTCGATCCTTTCACGGTCCATTACGCGGAGACGTTTATTGTGCCGGCGGACGTTGGGACTTACGTCATCCAGCCGATGGGGAAATCGCGGGAAGGGCGTTGCGGGACGGTGAAGGCTTTCGTTCGGCGAGCGGGGCGCGAGGTGGAAGGGTTCATGTCGCCCGCAAGAAGTCTTAGTCAACGCGCGCCAACGCAATTATCTTTGGTTTGAGGATCAAGAATTTTACGGTCTTGCGCCAGCTACAGTGAGGGTAAGGCTCTGAATCTTAGCAACATATTGATGGTCTGCGCACTGCTCCTGGGAACTTCAGTTAAAGCCCAGGATCACGCTCCCGCGCAGGTGAAGATTCAGGTCGATCCTGAGACAATCATCGCCCATATCTCGCCCAACTTCATTGGGCTTGGATATGAGACTGCGGCGGTGGCCCAGTCCAATTTTTTTACTCCACGCAATGCGACGATGGTGCGACTATACCGCAACCTTAGCACCAACGGCTTGATCCGCATTGGCGGGATCATATCGGACCACACCAAATACATCCCTGATGGCGAGCCTATGGGCCGTTCGCAAAGCCATACAACCATAATCAATCGCGACAATTTGGTGGAGTTAGGCGGTTTCGCCCGGGCGTCCGGGTGGAAGGTGATGTGGGGTCTTAACCTTGGCACCGGGTTCAAAGAGGAAGCCGCGCAGGAGGCGCTGGCGGTCAATGCGGCGCTGGGGAGCGGATTGCAATCGTTTGAGATCGGCAATGAAGTCGAAGCGTTGCGCCGTTTCAATACACGTTATGACGCTTACCACGCCGCTTATCTTGATTACAAAGCCGCTATTCGCGCGGCGCTCCCTGATGCTCCGTTTTCGGGTCCGGATTCAATCGGGAATCTGAGGTGGATCACCAATTTCGCTTCGACCGAAAGCGCGGACGTCAAACTTCTGACTATTCACTATTATCGCGGCGGGGCCGGAGATCCCAAATCTACTCTGGAAAAACTGCTTGCGGATGATGAAGGATTGGAGAACAGGCTTAACGCCATGCGCGCCGTCAGCCGGGAACACAATCTGCCTTTCCGAATTAACGAGGTAAACTCTTTCTCCGGCGGCGGAAAACCCGGCGTGAGCGACACGTTCGGTTCGGCTCTTTGGTGTTTGGATTTCATGTTCCGGCTCGCTTCGTACGAGTGCGACGGGGTCAACATGGAGACGGACGTTAATCAGCTTGGTTTTGTTAGTCACTATTCTCCAATCATTCATGATTCGGCAGGTCATTGCAGCGTTCGTCCTGAATACTATGGCATGCTTGCTTTCAGCACCGCCGCCAACGGCGATATGGTGAGAGTCGATGTGGACAATGCGGGTGTTAACTTGACGGCCTATGCGACCAAAAACGAGCGAGGCTTTCTTTGCCTTACGTTGGTGAACAAGGATTTTTCGCGGGACGCCGTGGTGCGGGTGATTCTGCCGGGTGAGTTCGCGACAGGAGATGTTTTCCGGCTGCTGGCGCCTTCAATGGAGAGCAAGGACCGAGTGACCTTCGCCGGGACGGAAGTTTCAGAAGACGGGAAATGGGCCGGGGATCCTCGGGAGAATCTCACGGTAAGCAGCGGCGCAGCGAGTCTGATCATTCCCCACGCCAGTGCCGCCGTAGTGTGCCTGCGTCCGTAGAACAGATACTCTCAGCTTCCCTGCTTCGACTTTATTGCGTCTGAAGAATGTAGAATTGAAGCGGGAGGACGGCAGTGACTGTGTTCTTGATTGTCAGGCTGAAATTGCCGCTGGAACTCAGATACTTGATGGCAATGGGTGTCCATTGACTCAACGGCAGGTTGCTTTCATGATTTCTTCGTGAGGGTTTCACTTGTGGCTCAATCTCTGCGAGGTCTGGCTCTGGAATGTTAACTTCTCCTTTCACTTTTTTCGCTTTGCGTGACCATACAACAGCCTTAGCATTCGGGCCAAGGATAAAAACCCAATGAAAACGAAACAAATCGTTGTTCTGGCTTTGTGCCTTTCGGCTGCTGTGGCCCATGCTCAAATCACACCCGGTTTTGAACCGGGAAATCTTATTGTGCTCCGCGTCGGCAATGCGAATACGCCGCCTGCCAGTTCGGGAGATCCTGTTTATCTGGACGAATATACCACGAACGGAACTTTCACGAATTCGGTGTCCATACCGGATTCGGGGCCGACGGCGCTGATTATTGGGTCGGCGACTTCTGAAGGGGCGATCAGCCGCTCGGCAAACAGCAATTTTATTGTGATGGTGGGATATAATACGGATTATCCTTACACCGGTTCGCTGGCGAATGCCTCGTCGTCAGCGGCGCCGCGGGGGATTGCGACGATTGATTTTAACGGGAATTACACCTTTATCACGAATACCAAGACGGCGTTTAGCGGGAACAATATTCGGAGCGGGGCGTCGGACGGGTCGAATAATTTTTGGGCGGTCGGCGCAACGTCGGGGGTGGTTTATATGGGAACGGCTTCGCCGCCGGCCACGATTGAGAGCACGCTGGCGAACTGTGAAGTCATCAATATTTTTAACGGGAGCCTTTATTTGTCGTCGCAGAAATCATCTCCGCTGGGAGTTTATACAATTCCGGGTTTGCCGACGACCAGCGGCGTCACGAACCTGATTTTTTCCACGGGCAGTTCGTCGAGTATTTACGGATTCGCCGTCAGCCCGGATAATACGGTGGCTTATGTGGCGGATGACCGGGCGGTTTCTTCGGGCGGCGGGATTCTAAAATATACGAACAATGGTTCGTGGGGGCTGGCTTATACGTTTGGGACCGGCACTGGTTCGACGGTTGGGGCGCGTGGGGTGACGGTGAGTTTCGGAGCGACGCCGGTCATTTATGCGACAACGGCGGAAACGGCGTCGAACCGGTTGATTACGATTACGGATACCGGCAGCGGCGCGGCGGTGACTGTGCTTGCGACGGCGGCGACGAATGAAATATTTCGCGGGGTGCAATTTACGCCGCAGGGCAGCGCGCCGGCGATTGCGAGCGCGTTGCAGCCCGAAACGGTGCCACAAGGGCAAAGCGCGACGTTCACCATCGGCGCGACCGGAAGCGGGACGCTGTATTATTTGTGGGAGTCCAATTCGACTGCTCTCACTGATTGGGAAACCAATTCGAGTTTCACATTCGTGACAACCAATGACGCGACGGGGAGTTTTCCGGTGGAGGTTTTGATCAGCAATTCGTGGGGAACAGCGACGTCCAGCGCGACTTTGACGATCACCGCGTCCAACACGCTGCCGCCGGTTCCGGTGATTGTTCAGGAGCCGGAAAGTCTCACGGTCAACGCGGGCAGCACGGTGGAATTTTCTGTCACGGCAACCGGAACGGACCTTTCCTACCAATGGGATTTCGACGGGACCAATTTGACCGATGGACCATTGATTACCGGCTCCACGACTTCGACTTTGACGCTGTCAAATGTTTTCGGCGCGGATGATGGGAGTTATATGGTGACGATTACCAACGTGGGCGGCTCGACGAATTCAATGGTGGCGACCCTGACGGTTGTGGACCCGTGGATCAATTCGCAACCGGTGGGCCGGACTTATTTGGCCGGACAAACGATTGATTTGTCGGTGGGCGCAATTGGCACGGGGCTGGCGTATCAGTGGGCTTTGAACGGCGCGAATCTCGCGGGCGCCACGAACAGTGTATTCCTTTCGAGCAACGCGGTCGCGGCGAATTCGGGCAGTTACACGGTGGTGGTTACGGGAACTTACGGGGCGGTGACGAGCGCGGCGGCGGTGATTGTCGCGCCGCCGCAAACGACATTTTTCCCGACGAACCTCGTGATGTTGCGCCAGGGGGATGGAGTTGAAGTATTGACAAACTCGGGGAATACGCTGTTTCTCGATCAGTATTCCTCCAGCGGAGCTTACGTTAGCACGATGGCGCTGCCGGACAGTGGGGCCTCGGCCTTGCTGATCAGCGGGGTGGCGACGTCGGAGGGTTATATGACGCTTTCCGGGGACGGGCGGCTGCTGGCGATTGGCGGATACAACACCAATATCGGGGTTTTGACGCATTCGCTTTCTTCCACGACCTCGCTGCAGGTGCCGAGGGCAATTGGAACGATTGACGGCGCCGGCAATTATATTCTGGCGGCCACAACGACGAATGCCTACAGCGCTGATAACCTTCGCGCCGGCGCGACCGATGGGAGCAATAATTTCTGGGGCGCGGGTTCGGGCGATGGAACGTGGTATTTCGGAAATACGGCTGGGCCGGGACCGGTGCAGGATTCGGTGGATAATTGCCGGGTCATCAATGTGGTCAATGGCAATCTGGTTTTCTCAACGCAAAGCGGGACCAACGGGCTTTATTATCTGTCCGGTTTGCCGGTGACGGCGGCTGTCACCAACCTGCTTTTTGCGACGGGCAATTCTTCCAGCCCGGAGGATTTCGCCATCAACGCCGCCACGAATCTGGCGTACGTGGCCGATGATTCCAGCACCGGGGGCGTTCAGCGATGGGAGCTTGCCGCCGGTGTGTGGACAAATATTTATACGTTGGGCACCGGCGCGGCTGGAATTGGGGCGCGCAGTCTGACGGTGGATTTCGGCGGGGCGAACCCGGTGATTTATGCGGTTACCGCGGAGACGACAACCAACCGGCTCATAGCGATCACGGATACCGGGGCGGAGGCTGGCGCTGTGACGCTGGCGGCGTGCGCGAATAACGAATTGTTCCGCGCGGTGAAATTCGCGCCGGAATTGAGTCCGTTCCCACGGCCGGAATTGAGCGCAACGGCGTTGAGCGGCGGGCAGTTTAGTTTCAACTTGACTGGTGTGCCGGGATTTGAATACGTGATCGAATCTTCAACAAATTTGCGGAACTGGGTTTCGGTTGAAACCAACATTGCGCCCTTTGCATTCACACTGACCAACGCGGTTGCCGCGCCAAATGAATTTTTCCGAGCGGCGCGAAACTAAGTTCGCCTAATCGCGAGCCCACTGCCATTTGAGGCGGCGGGTTGTTGAAGGCGCTAGCTTGAAGGGGTCGGCAATGCGCAGTCCCTCGACCCAGAAAGGTTCGTCGCGGTTGGTGGTGGCGACAACGCGGCAATGCCGTTCGGAGCGCGGGACTTTTGTGTTTGTAAATAAGTCCTGCAATTTGCGCGGGCTGGACGCGCCGATTGGCTGGAAGCAGTCACCGGCTTGCCAGTGGCGCAGGCAGATTTGCGGGCCGACCTTGTCGGCATCGAAGTATTCGGCGTTTGGTTCGGCTCTGAACGTTGCGCCGCTTTTTCTCTCGATTTGCCAGTGGATCGTCAAACTCTCGATTTGCGCGCGGCCTTTGACGCCTTTCAAGAGAAGTGTTTGCCGGGCGGGGTTGAAGGCGGTGATCTCGGTCTGGCGGGCATGGATCATTCCCGCGGGATCGCGCAAAATGATGCGTTTGTCCGCCAGGGAGAACGGCGCGCCTGGGTTTGCGCGCAGACGTTCGACGAGGTCGAAGGTCGGCGTTTCTTTTAGGGCGAATAATTGGAGCTGAATGACGCGACGCTGAACCGCCACCGGCAATGATGTGAAGCGAGTTCGGCGCTTTGCTTTAAGCCATCGCTCCGCAAGGTCGGTTACAACATTGGCGTCAGCGCCAGCCAATTCCATCAGGCGCGGGACGGTTTCCGTGAGCGCGGGGCAATATTTTTGCAGCGACGGAATCAAGACGTGCCGGATGCGGTTGCGCTCGATTTCGATTTGCGCGTTGGTGGCGTCTTCGGAAAATCGGATTCCGGCGGCGCGGGCAGCTTCGCGCAGGGCGGTTTTGGATTGGCCGAGCAGGGGACGGACGAGCCAAATCGAGGCGTCGGCGGGGGAGGGGCTTGCCCACTTCATGCCGCCGAGACCCTGGCCGCCAGTGCCGCGCAAGAGACGCAAAAAAAATAATTCCACCTGGTCATCGGCGTGATGCGCCAACGCAATGACGGGGACCCCGCGCGCGCGGGCGGTTTTGGCGAGGAATGCGTGCCGCAATTTGCGCCCGGCCATTTCGAGGGAAATCCCCTCGCGTCGCGCTTCCGCCCGAACATCGGCTTGACCGGTGACGAACGGGAGTTTTAGGGCAAGCGCGGTTTTGCGAACCAATCGTTCGTCGCCGTTTGCGGCGCGCCCGCGCAATTGATGGTTGAAGTGCGCGACGGTCAATTGCCATCGATGCGCCGGGGCCAATTGACGTAAGGCATGGAGGAGCGTCATGGAGTCAAGCCCGCCGGAGACGGCGACTAGAATTTTTTGGCCGTCGGAAAGGAGTCTTCGGCCGGTGATGCTGCGCTCCAGCTCGCGGAGCCAACTCACTTGGAGCCGGTCCATAACTGACGCAGCATCGCGCGCAGCCTGACCCGAAGAAGAATGAACTGCTTTCGCCATCCGCGATGGACGACGGGTTTCATTTCCTCCACTTTTTGAGCGGCGGTCTCGACGGCTTTTTTGCAGGAAACGGCGGCGTCCTCAAACTCGTATTCGAGTTCGGGATGTTCGCCGAGCAGGTCTTGCAATAATTGATAGGCGCTGCCATCGGCGGCATTGACTTGCGTGGCGGCGATAAAGCACTGGGCCGCCTCGCGGAATTGCCCCTGGCCGACGAGTGATTGGCCAAGGTTTTTGTAGGCATGGGGCCGGTTGGGGTCGGTTTCGATCGCCTTGCGGCAGTAAGCCTCCGCCTCGGCGAACCGGTGCAGCGAAATTAAGCAAAAGCCGAGGTTGTTGTTGATGAAATACCAGGTCCAGGTATTCATCGGTTCCAGGGCGAGCGCTTCCTTGTAACATCCGGCGGCGGCGGCGAAATCCCCGTTTTGCTCCATGGCCTGGCCCATCGTGAGGACGCATTTTGCGCGGTCCTCGGGGTCGGCCAGTATTTGGATCAATTGGCGGAGGCGGACCATGGCTTTGTCATTCTGGCGGGTTTGTTTGTAGAACTGGGCCAATTGCCAGAGAGCCTGCCGGGGTTCGTCGGCGGCATCCTCAAGTTGCTTGAGGAGAAGTTTTTCCATTTCCTGGGGCGAAACCTCCACGAGCGGCCCCCCGGGCGGCCGTGGCAATTCGAATCGAAAGTCCAACGGTTTCTCCATCCACTAAATTTGTCGTTCGACTTTTGAACTTTTGCAAGCATTTTTCAAAATCATTTCGCCTTGACAGAAGTGGTTGGGATGCTGACTGTTTGCGCGAGTTATGCCTGCCTTCATAGTTTTACTGTTTTTGGCGGGCATTATTTTTATCTACTTCCGGAACAACCCCCTGCGTCACGGCCGCTGGTTTATGATGCGCAGGTTCATCAACTGGTTTCCCTTGGGGATGACCTACGCGTTCATGTACATGGCGCGATACAACCTCAATGTCGCCAAAAATTCCCTCGGCAGCCTGATGACCGATAAGGACATCGGCGTTATTTTTGGGATCGGCGCGTTTATCTATGCGATTGCGTTTTTGGTCAACGGGCCGTTGGTGGACAAAATCGGCGGCAAAAAGGGGATCATCATCGGCGCCATCGGGGCGTCCGCCGCCAATGTCGTGCTGGGTGTGCTGACGTATTTGCTGGAGACACACCGGCTGAGGGTTAACATGCTTTGGCCCTTCTCGTTTGTCTATGCGGTGAACATGTATTTTCAGAGTTACGGCGCGGTTTCGATCATTAAGGTCAAGGCATATTGGTTCCACGTTCGTGAGCGCGGGGTTTTTGGAGCGGTGTTTGGGACGTTGATTTCGTTGGGGGTTTATTTTGCGTTTGATTGGGGACAGTCGATAGCCGACATGACCAAGGCGAACCCGCAAGGGCAAATGGGATGGTTCCATCATCTGCTGCAGCGCCTGTTCGCGGCGCAAGGTTCATCGATGGATGCAACGTGGGCGCTTTTTTATATTCCTGCGGCGATCATGCTGTTTTGGGCGATCATGGATGTCTGGCTAATATTGGACACGCCGGAAGAAGCCGGTTTCCCGCCGTTCGACACGTATGACGCCTCGTCTGGCCAAATGGACATCCAGTTGTCCACGATGGACCTTTTGAAAAAGGTTTTCGCAAGCAAACTCATGCTCATTGTGGCGTTTATCGGCTTGACGGTGGGGGTGCTTCGCAACGGGGTGATGAACTGGTATTCCATTTTCGCGAAGGAAACCGGAGGCGTGGGCGCGCAATTTTTCGTGAAGAACTGGGGGTTTTTGGTTTGCGTCTTTGGGATTATCGGAGGGTTCGCGGGCGGATGGGTTTCCGACCGGTTCTTCCATTCGCGACGCGGGCCGCCTGCCGCGATTGCGTCGGGCCTGATGTTTGTTCTGACAATTGTAATGGCGATTTTTCTGGTGAAATCGCCTTACATCGTGGGTTGGAGCGCGGTCCTCATTTCAATGGCGGTGATTGCCGTGCATTCGCTCATGGCGGGGACGGCCGCGCCGGATTTCGGAGGACGCAAAGCCACGGCGACCTGCAGCGGAATCGTGGATGGATTCGTGTATCTCGGCAGCAGCCTGCAATCGTTTGGCGTCGGCCAATTGACTGCTTACGGATGGATCTGGTGGCCGCTGTTTCTGATGCCGTTTTCAGTGATCGGGATAATCCTGTCCCTAACCATTTGGCGTGAACTGCCCGCCGCGACCAAAAAATACATCACGGAATTCGAACAACAGCGCAAGAATCCAACTCCAAGTGTGCCGGAGCCGCGAGTGCGTTCTTAGCTAACTCACGAGGCCCAATTCCGTGGCCATCGTTTTCTCGCTTTTTAATTCGTTCACAGATGCGTCGATTTTTCCGCGGGTAAACTCATTGATTTCCAAGCCTTGGACGATTTGGAGGGTTTGGCCATCGCTGCGGATGGGGAAGGAGCAAATGATGCCCTTTTCAATCCCATAACTGCCATCCGAACAAACGCAGACGCTGTGCCAATCGCCCGCGCGAGTGGGCGTCACGATGGATTTGACACTGTCGATCGCGGCGTTGGCGGCGCTGGCCGCGCTGCCGGCTTTGCGGGCGTTGAGCACGGAGGTGCCGCGCTGGGCGACGGTTGTCACAAAATCGGTCTTGAGCCAGTGGTCGTCGCGAATGGATTCCGTCACCGGTTGACCGTTGATTTTGGCGTGGTAAAAATCCGGGAACATTGTGGGGCTATGATTGCCCCAGACGGCGAGATTGGAGACGGCGGAAATATCGACATCGGCCTTTTTCGCGAGCTGGGCTTTGGCGCGGTTTTCGTCCAGGCGCGTCATGGCGAACCAGCGGTTGGCGGGGATTTCGGGGGCGCTGTGCTTGGCGATGAGACAGTTGGTGTTGCATGGATTGCCGACAACGAGGATGCGGACGTCTTTGGCGGCGTGTTTTTGAAGGGCCTGGCCCTGGCCGGTGAAGATTTTCCCGTTGATGGCGAGGAGGTCCTTGCGCTCCATGCCGGGTTTGCGGGATACGCTGCCGATGAGCAATGCCCAATTGATGCCGCCGAAGCCTTCGGCGAGGTCGGATGTTGCGATCATTTTTTGCAGTGCGGGCGAGGCGCAATCTTCGAGTTCCATCATCACGCCCTGGAGGGCGGGAACAGCGTCGGGAATATCGACGAGATGAAGAATGACGGGTTGATCTGCGCCGAAAAGTTCTCCCGAAGCGATGCGAAACAGAATGGAATAACCGATGGCGCCGGCCGCGCCGGTCACCACAATACGAATAGGCGTCTTACTCATGCAGCGGTGAATAATGCGGGTTTTGACGCGACGCAAGCGCAAAGCCACACTTTCCCTAAAATATCGCGCGCATAAGCTTGACAAACAGGCATGACGATAGAACTATCGCGCCAGCAGCCGCCAATTGCGAGAAAACTGAAAGCTGGCTCCCATGCACTCCTCATACCGTTTAAAATCAAAGACTTGCATACAAATCGTCGCTGCGGCGGCGTTTTGGTTATTGGTTCAAATGAATGTCCGCGCGGACCTTGCCTGGCAGGTGTTGGCGGAACTTCCGACAAATTCACTTCCAGCCGGCAATAGTCCGCTCGCCTTTGGGTTAGATGGAAGTCTCTATGGGACAACGCGTGGCGGCGGGACGAACGGATCGGGAGACATTTTTGAGATAACGCCTTCCGGCCAATGGACGGAATTATATTCTTTTACCAATGGAGTGGATGGGGCAAGTCCAATTGGTGGGTTGGCGCTCGCAAGCGACGGCAATTTTTATGGAACCACGCAATTCGGAGGAGCGAACGGCGCGGGGGCAATTTTTCGCATTTCGCCCAGGACCGGGATTTTTGCTTCGGTTGGTTCGTTCGACGGCGGCAACGAGGGTAGTCTTCCAAACGCGGGCTTAATGCAAGCTTCCGATGGCCTCTTGTACGGGACGACATATTACGGGGGCACCAACGGCTTTGGTGGAATCTATAGCGCGACTCTCGATGGGACTTTGACGGAACTCTATTCGTTTACGAATGGCGTTGATGGCGTGAATGTTTCGACGGTGCTTTTGCAGGGGACGGATGGGGGATTGTATGGAACCAGCAGTTACGGCGGCGCAACCGGAAATGGAACAATTTTCAAAATAACGACCGGGGGCGACTACACCGTCCTATACACTTTCACAAATGGCGCCGATGGCAACCAGCCGGGCGCCGGCCTTGTGGAATTGGCCGGGAAGTTTTACGGCACAACGTCCCAAGGCGGTTCGCCTGTCCTGGGAAACCCAAATGGCACCGTATTCTCGATGACGCCGTCCGGTTCGCTGACGCCGCTGTATGCGTTCACTGGAGGGAACGACGGCAGCACTCCTAGCGGTCCGCTTACCGTTGGGAACAATGGGAATCTTTATGGGACAACCTTATTCGCTGGCCCGTTCCTGGGCGGAACAACCTTCGAATTGACGCTTTCGGGCACGCTGACAAACGTTGTCAGTTTCAACAACACAACGAGTGGAAGCGCACCGACCCCCTTGGTGGAAGGCGCAGACCTCAATTTCTATGGCTTTACCGTGAACGGCGCCTCGAACAACGCCGGAGCGATCTTCCAATTCTCCTCGTCTGTCGAACAGCCGGGATTGCAGGCGCAAATTTCTCCGGCGGAATACAGCGCGTTAACTGATTTCTACAACTTCACAACCGGCTCGGGCTGGTTCCATCAAGACAACTGGCTCGACGGATCGGCTCAGTACTGGTACGGCGTGACCGTTGGCCTTGTTCACTATAATTCGAGTTGGGGGGTGATCGCGCCGGCGCCCATCATCGAACTGAACCTGGGGTTCAACAATCTTGTCGGAACCTTTCCATCCAGTTTCAGCGCATTGACCGGGATGCAACAACTCCTATTGAGAGCGAACACGTTGAGCGGCGGCATTCCGGCGGCATTGAGCGCGATGCCACAACTCCAGCAGTTGGACCTCTCCTACAATCCGCTCGCAGGGTCTATTCCGTCGAGTCTGGGCAACCTGAATCAGTTGCAGGACCTTTACTTTAGCGCGGATTCGCTGACCGCGACAATTCCGGACAGCCTTACGAACCTGGTTCAATTGCAGAACCTGTCCCTCAATGCAAATACCCTGACCGGAAGCATACCGGCGGGCATCGGAGCGCTCACGCAGATGGTGTACCTCGACCTTTCCGCCAACATTTTGACAGATGAAGTCCCGGACGGGATCGGAAACCTTGCCTTCCTGCAAAACCTTTACCTCAATCAAAACGACCTGAGCGGAGATCTGCCCGACAGCCTCGGAAATCTCACCAACCTGAACAATTTCTCTTGCAATGGCAACGCCCTGACGGGGACGCTGTCGGACTGGATTACCAACATGGTTTGGGCGCAGTCGTTGGACTTCGGTCAAAATATTTTCACAGGCGAATTGCCGAAAGGGATCGGCGCCCTGACCAATCTGATGACATTCAACGCGAATAATAATGGCTTGACCAATGGCATTCCGACCGGGCTTACCAATCTGATTCAATTGCAAAATCTCAACCTGGGCCAGAATCAACTGACGGGCAGAATCCCTGGGGAGATCGGCGACCTTTGGCAATTAACGACGCTGCAGCTTAACAATAACAATCTGACCGGCAACATTCCAAAGAGCCTGCAATATTGCAGCAATGTCAACTATATGGACTTGAGCAACAACCAGCTAACCAACGGCATACCGGCCGGCCTGACGAACCTGACGCAATTGGGCGGCCTTTACCTGAATAATAACAATTTGACGGGGAGCATTCCGGATGGATTGGGAAATCTGGGGCAACTGTACAATCTCAATCTCAGCGTCAACTATCTCAGCGGAAATCTTCCGAGCACGTTGCCGGGGCTGACCAGCCTTCACTGGCTGAGTCTGGATGACAACATGCTCTCGGGAGGCATATCGTCGTTCAACACGTTGACGCAGATGATTTCGTTTGTTTTGAGCCGGAACAATTTTTCGGGGCCAATTTCGGGGGGCGTGACGAACATGACGCAATTGACCTATCTGGATTTTCATCAGAATCAACTTACGGGTGGGATTCCGTCGGGCTTGGGGAATATGGCGTCGGCGCTATATATTAACCTTTCGATGAATCCGCTGAGAGGGTCGATTCCGGCTGACGTTGGAAGTTTGGGAAACCTTGGGACCCTTCTTTTGAGTTCGAACGAGTTGAGCGGCGGGATTCCGAATGTGTTTTCGGGCCTAGGACAGTTGAATCAACTGGACCTGAGCCACAACGATTTTACCGGGACGCTGCCCGCCACTTTGTACAGCTTGAGCAACCTGACCAGCCTTTACCTTGGGGCGAACAACCTTTCCGGCGGGATTCCGCTGGCGCTGACCAATTTGAACAATTTGGTTATCCTGGATCTCGATGGGAATGATCTGACTGGGACCGTTGCCCCTCAAATCGGCGCGATGCCTAACCTGCAGGTATTGCAAGTGTTCAGCAACTCATTGAGCGGACAGTTTTTCAGCGATTCCGTCAACTTTACGGATGTCACTTATAACGATTACGATTTCAACGCCGGCTCGGCCAACGCGGCGACAGTGAGTGAGATGATTGGCAATAGCCAAACTGTCAACTTTCTGCCGCAGAATATTCCAACGATGGTGGATTTTCCGGAGAGTTTCAGTCAGCCGGCGGGGAGCACGGTGTCGCTTTCGGTCGAGGTGGACAATGCGACGAGCTACGAGTGGCTTTTCAACGGAGAAGCGCTCGACGGGTCAGACTCCAACCCGCTGAACTTGACCAACGTGCAAACGGCGAACGCGGGGAGTTATCAATTGATTGCGTCCAATGCGTTTGGGACGGCGACAAGCATGGTGGCGACGGTGACGGTGACACCCGCGGGGCCGACCATTGTGACCGAACCGGGGCCGGTGTTCGATTATGTGACGACGAGAGCGCGGGTCGTGCTGGCGGCCGGAGTGGACGGGTCGGCGCCGATGACTTATGGCTGGCGTCGGAACGGGACGCCGCTGTCCGACAATGGGCGGATCATCGGTTCACAGAGCAACATATTGACGATTACTTCGGCATTGACCAATGACGACGGGGCTTACCAGCTTTTTATCAGCAACGCTTACGGCTCAACCAACACGGTGGTGGTGAACCTGGCGGTCGGCGCGTTGAGCTTCACGAATTTTGCGAGTGTTTCCAATTTGACGTTCAATGGATCGGCGGTGGCGACGAACGACAGCACCAACGGGAATTACATTCGCTTGACACAGGCCATCGGCTATCAGGCTGGGTCGGTGTTTCTCAATAATCCGATCTCGTTGGCGGACGGGACGTCGTTCAGCACGGAGTTTTCGTTCCGGATTATTTCGAACGGGGCGGACGGGATCACCTTTACTTTGCAGTCGGGAGGCCCCGGCGCGTTGGGGCAGGCGGGAGGCGACATGGGTTACGGGGGAATCGACAACAGCGTGGCGATCGACTTCGATACCTACCAGGACGGGGGCGACCCGAGCGGGAACTATATCGGCCTGGTTTGGGGCGGGAACATTCAGGAGCAAGTTTACGGGACGCCCACTAACCAACTTAGCAACGGAAACATTTGGTATTCGTGGATTGATTATGACGGCGCGACGGGGGACCTGGAAGTGCGGGCATCGGAATCGCCGACACGGCCGGCGACGCCGGTTTATAGCGCCACGATCAATATTCTGACCAACCTCGGGACGGACTCGGCGTATTTTGGATTTACCGGCGGAACGGGTGGGTCCGTTGACCAGCAGGAGATTCTTTCATGGCAGCTTTTTGTCGGCACCCAATCGACCAATGGGCCGGTTGTGGTTCTTAATGGCAACGCGGAAACGAACGTGGAGTGCCACAGCGAGGGCTTCGTCGATCCGGGCGCGACGGCGAGTGAAAGCGGCATCGGCGCACTGCCGGTGACGGTCCTTGGCGGCTACAACACCAATTCGCCGGGGACTTACACCATTATGTACGAGGCGTCTGATGCGAGTGGAAATACCGCGGTCGCGACGCGAACCGTCGATGTGGTCAATACCAATCCGCCGATTGTGACACTCTATGGCAATGCCGTTACGAATGTTCAATGCCATACGATGTGGAGTGATCCCGGCGCTGTCGGCTACTCTCAGTGCGCCGGAACGCTGGCGACGTTTTTTTACCAGAACGACGTGGACACGAATACTCCGGGGACTTACACCAACATTTTTGAAGCGGACGATTCCTCCGGAATCCCCGCATTCGCGAGCCGCATCGTGAATGTGGTGGATACGATTCCGCCGGCCATCACGGTTTTTGGAATGAACCCGACTTATGCGCTGACCAATTCCGATTACGTGGACGCGGGGGCGACGGCGTTTGACGGTTGCGCCGGGGATCTGCCGGTTTGCACCAACGGTAGCGTGAATGTGGATGTCCCGGGCGCTTATACCATCACTTATACCGCGACAGATCCGAGCGGAAATTCGACGACCAACACGCGGATCGTGCTGGTGGTCACGAACATTCCGCCATATTTCATACAGAACACCGAGCCAACCAACCAATTGGTGGTACAACAGGGGACAGCGGTTTTCAGCGTGATTGCGGGCGGTTCGCCGCAACTTTATTTTCAATGGATGCAGAACGGAACCAATTTGACCGACAGCGCTTCCATCATCGGCTCGCAAAGCAACATTCTGACGATCTCCAACGCGCAGGCGGGAAGCGCGGGGACGTATTATGTTGTTGTGTCCAATGCCAGCACTGCCGTGGCCAGCGCGCCCGCTCTTTTGATTCCTTATGCGCCGTCGCCGACCGGCACCAATCTGATCCAAAACGGCGGATTTGAACTCGGAAGTTACGCCGATTGGACCATTGCGGGAGATACAAACAATATGTACATCACGCAGTCGGCGTCGGCTGTTCATTCAGGCAAGTACGCGGCGCTGGTGGGGAACAACGCCTTGCCCGAGGAGTATCTTTCACAGAACGTCCCGACGGTGGTCAACGGTCCGTATTTAATTTCCCTGTGGGTCGCGAATTATTACTTCCAGATCAGGCAGGACTTTCAAATTATCTGGGACGGAACGGTTTTAGAGGACGTCAGCAATACGCAGCCGTTTGATTACACCAATCTGCAATTTATAGTCACGGCGCCGCTGGCGAATTCGACGCTGGAATTCGAGATTTTCGGAACATACGGGATTTTGCTGGATGATGTGAGCGTTTCTTCGCTGTCGCTGACGACCACGGTTGCGCCGCCATCAGTCTCGTTTGTGCCGGGCAGCATCCACGCGACAAATGACCATCTTTCGTTTCAAATAACGGGACTGGACAACCAAGGTCCTGTGATCATTGCCACTTCCACCAATTTGCTCCAGTGGACGCCGATTTACACCAACCCATCAGGTTCCGGCTCGTTTGAATTTACGGATTCCAATTCTGTCAACTCAACGCGCCGATTTTACCGCGCCACGGTTTCCGGCCCATAATTTCAAGACAAATGCACAAGTATACTCCGCTTAACGACCGACTTTTCAGTTACCTTTGCGACTGCCGCGGCGGCGCGCGCGATCCCGTTCTGGACGCGTTGCGGGCCGAAACGGCTTCGCTGGGTGAAATCTCCGTGATGCAAATCGGCCCGGACCAGGGGGCGTTTATGACGCTTCTGGTTGCGGCCATTGGAGTGCTGGACGCCCTAGAGGTGGGAACGTTCACCGGCTACAGTTCCATTTGCATCGCGCGGGGTTTGGCGCCCAAAGGACGGCTCCTTTGCCTGGATGCCAGCGAGGAGTGGACGGCAATCGCCCGGAAGTATTGGCAACGGGCGAAGGTCAAAGATAAAATTGAACTGCGGCTCGGGCCGGCAATTGAAGGGTTGAAGGACCTTGAAAAAGGCCGCAAGTTCGACTTCGCGTTCATCGACGCGCAGAAAACGGAGTATGAGGATTATTACGAATTGGTATTGCCGAGGATGCGTCCGAATGGCTTGATCCTGTTTGACAATATGCTCTGGGGCGGGCGTCTGGGCGGCGGCAAACCCATCACCAAACCGGCCGGCCAGGCGATTGACCGATTAAATCGCAAATTGGCGCGCGACAAAAGAGTGGATTCGGTGTTGCTATCGGTCGGGGATGGACTTCGGATATGCCGGGTCAGGAACTGAAATAATGCGAAGAATAGCACTGATGGAGAGCTTGCTGGCAGCCGGACTCTTGCTGTGGGGTTGCGCGACGGCACCGTCGTTGTCCGGGAGCATTCGCGGGGCCAGTTACGTATCGTCGCAGGGAGACTTTTCGGTTCCATTTCCGGTGAGCGCGGAAGTGGGAGGACGAGTGGTGAGCGACACGCCACAAAGCGTCACGTTTCACGATAATTGGGGAAGCCGTATCACCTTTTCGTCGCATCCCTTTAACGCGCAAAGCTCCATGATGACCGTTATGCAATCGCAGGGCCGCGAGAAGGCGTTGACGGAATTTGCCAAAACGATTTACGGCGGCGACACTATCGTCCATTACCATGCGGATGCGCGCCAAGGAGCGATCAGCTTTATTTTCCTCCGCCCAGTTGGCCCGAAAACGGGCGTTGCGATGTTCATTCACGGCGAACGAGTTTTCGCGGTGGAAACGGACATGCTGCCCGGAGTCGCGCTGCTTGCGCAAAATGACGAACAGTCGCAAAAAGAGCGGGACCAATGGTTGGAAAACCGGGCGGTGACGCTGGCGCAATCCATGGATGTCAAATAGCGGGACGCGAATTGAAAACTCAATCTGGAACTCAGAAAATCAAGAAAAGGAATTTCTAATTTTATGAGATCCAAATTTGATCTCACCATTTCTTATGACGTGGCGTATGGCGCGGCGGCGTGACTGCCGGCTTTTGGCGGAATTGAATCAGCAACTCATCGCGGACGAGGGCCACCGAAATCCGATGACGATACCGCAGTTGGAAACGCGGATGCGAAATTGGCTCGAAGAGGGTTACGACGCGGTCCTTTTTGAGCGTGATGTGGAGGTCACGGCTTATGCGCTTTATCGCGTCGATTCCGAAGAGATTTATTTGCGGCACTTTTTTGTCGCGCGGCATCTGCGCCGGCAGGGGATCGGGCGCGAAGCGATGGGTTTATTGCGGGGCAGCGTCTGGCCGAGCGCCCCGCGCCTGATTGTTTCGGTGCTGACACACAATGAGGCGGGATTGAAGTTTTGGCGGACGATGGGTTTCAAGGATTACTGTTTGACACTGGAGATTCTGCGGTAAGGATTGAAGGGTGAATCGCCGCAAATTTATAAAATCCGCCTGTTGCGCCGCGCTGACGGCGGGTTGCAGCACCGCGCGTTCGCCCCGGGCGCAGCCGGTCATCCTGGCAACGGATATTGGCGATGACATCGACGATACGTGGGCTTTGGGGTTTTTGCTGAAATGCCCGGAATTGGACTTGAAGCTCGTGGCCACGGAATACGGGAAGGCGCCTTATCGCGCAAAGCTTCTGGGGAAATTTCTGGAAAAGTCTGGACATTCCCGGATCCCAATCGCAGTGGGGCCGGATGTGGAACCGCGAGGCGTTGGGCCGCTGGCGGAATGGGTGCGGGATTATGATCTGGGTTCGTATCCGGGGCGCGTCCATACCGATGGTGTCGGAGCCATGGTGGATGTGATCATGGGTTCGCACGAGACGGTGACGTTGATTTGCATTGGGCCGATTCCGAATGTCGCGGCGGCGCTGACCCGGGAGCCGCGAATTGCGCAACGAGCCCGATTTGTGGGAATGGATGGCAGCATTCGAGTGGGATATGGCGGGGCGAAGACGCCTTGCGCGGAATGGAACGTGAAGGCGGACGCCGCCGCGGCCAAAAAGGGGCTTTCCGCGTCTTGGGATATAACGATTACCCCGCTGGATACGTGCGGGCTGGTCGTGTTGGACGGCGACCGTTACCAAAGGGTTCCGCGGGCGCAGAATCCAATCGCCACCACCATTATGGAAAATTACCGGATATGGAGCAAGGGCGTGACGCCGAATCACTCGTCCACGCTTTTCGATCCTGTTGCGGTGTACCTCGCTTTCTCGCAAGAGTTTTGCAAGATGGAGCGGTTAGGCGTACGCGTCACTGACGACGGCTTTACCGTTAATGATCCGCAAGCCAAGCAAATGAATGTCGCAATGGAATGGAGCGATTTGGACGGATTTCGGGATTTAATGGTCAATAGGATTTGCGGTTAAGTTAGGGCAATTTGCAATGGTTGTTCTTTGCAACCTGCATAGTGGCACGCCCTGATCTTGGGCAACCGCCGACCATTAGAGGGAAAAAAGCGGTATCCCTTCTGCTAGAACTGTTTTATATGCCAAATAAACACGCTCCTCCGGAACCCGTTCACATTGCCGGTAACAATCGTGGCGAACAACTGGCGCTCGACAAGGGGAAAGAACCTGGGCGCGGGCAAGGCCGCGATTACCGATCAGCCCGGGATTCCACAGGAATCAACGCGAAGGCCGAGGAGCCAATCGATCCCTCCATGCCACACATTCCCCCCGCGTGAGGAGCGATGAACTCCGGGGGGGGCAGCCGAATCGAGAATACCGTCGCAATGCTGCGGCGGATGAGCCAGCCGCGTGTCGCCGAGGAGCAGTGCGAGTTTTGCAGCGTGGGGATTGCGCCGGAGCACCGGCATCTGCTTGAAGTTGGGAAGCGGCGCATCCTTTGCGTTTGCGATCCGTGCGCCCTGAGATTTGAGGCGGTCGTGGGAGGGAGATTCAAGCTGGTTCCACGGGAGGCGCGACGGGTGACCGATTTTCATCTTGAGAATAGCCAATGGGAGGAGCTGGCGCTGCCCATCAACCTGGCGTTTTTTTACAAAGACACTCCGAGTGAGAAAATCACGTGCTTTTATCCGAGTCCGGCGGGGGCTGTTGAATCGTTGGTGCCGACAAAGAATTGGGAATCCGTTTTGGGGGGAATTGAAGCGGACGTTGAGGCGCTGCTCGTGAACCGAATTAGTGGGGCGCGGGAATATTTCATCATTCCGATAGATGCGTGCTACGAGTTGGTGGGCCTGATCCGAATGCATTGGCGCGGTTTGTCGGGAGGCGAAAAAGTCTGGCAGGAAGTAGAGGGTTTTTTTGGGAAATTGAGGGAAAAGACGCAACCAAGGGAGGAGGTTCATGCCTGATCTTGAATTTCAAGTGACGGGGGTGGAAGCCGCCACCCGCGGGCTGACTCCGTTGTTGCACTTCAAGCTGGAAATTAGCAACAAGCCGGAAAAAGAAACGATCCAGGCGGTGATGCTTCACGCGCAAGTGCAGATTCAGACACCCCAACGGGCCTATAACGCGGACGAAAAAGAGAAGCTGGTGGAGTTGTTTGGGGCGCCGGAACGCTGGGGACAAACGTTGCGCAACCGGCTTTGGGGATTTTGCAATACGACGGTGGGGGCTTTCGCGGGGAAGGTTGAGACGGTGCTGGCGATGCCTTGTACTTTTGATTTGAACGTCGCGGCGACAAAGTATTTCCAGGGATTGGAGGAGGGGGACGCGCCGGTTTTGTTTTTGTTCAGCGGCTCCGTATTTTATGAGTCGAAGGGCGGGCAATTGCAGGTGGAACAAATCTCGTGGAACAAGGAGTGCGCTTATCGAATGCCGTTGCAGGCGTGGCGGGACCTAATGGAGCATCACTTTCCGAACAGCGCGTGGTTTTACGTGAATCGTGACGTTTTTGAGCGGCTGTGCGCTTACAAACGCAGCCAGGGTTTTACGAATTGGGACGAGACCATTTCCTGCCTGCTCGGCGATGAGGAGAAGGCGAGGGCGGCGGTATGAGCACGACGCTGGAGCAAATCGTCAACGCCGTGCTTTACGAGGGTTACATTCTGTATCCCTACCGGGCGTCGTCGAAAAAGAATTGCCGGGAACGGTTTACGTTTGGGCGGGTGTATCCGAAGGATTACAGCGATTCGCAAAAAGGGGCGGAGCCTTGTTTGATCCAGACGGAATGCCTGTTGGAAACGAAAGACGCAAAGCCCGAGGTGGAGGTGACGGTGCGTTTTTTGCATCCAATGTGGCGGGAGGTGGGTGAGGTTTCCGAGGATGGAGCGTTTCGTGCGGCGCGGGAGTTGACGGTGGACGGGCAACTTTATCAATCGTGGCAGGAGGCAACGGAGCGGGAAGTTACGGTTTCACTGGGGACGAGTTCGCACTTTTCGTTTCCGGCGAGTCGCACGACGGAGGAGCTTTCTTCGACGGCGGCGATTTTGAGGAGGCAGGAAATGCTGAAGGGGGTGGTTGAAGCGCAGGCGGTAGAGGTGCGTCCGGGAATTTTCAAAATCACAGTGAAGGTTTTGAACCGGACGCCGGTTAGCGAGGCTTTGTGCAACGACCAGGATGCGGTCATCATGCGGACATTCGCTTCGACGCACACGATTTTGCGTTGTACGAATGGGGAATTCGTTTCCGCAATGGAACAAGGCGCGGAACAATGCCGAAGCATCGGGACTTTTCCGGTGCTTGTGGGGGATGAGGAAAAGCAGGAACGACACACGATGCTCTCTTCGCCCATCATTCTGTATGATTACCCGCGAATCGCTCCGGAAAGCGTGGGGAATTTCTTCGATGGGACGGAAATTGACGAAATGCTCACGCTGCGGGTGCTGACGATGACAGACAGCGAAAAGCTGGAGATGCGGAACGTGGATGATTTTGCGAGGAGGCTTTTGGACAGAACGGAAACGGCGGGCGCAGAAAATCTGATGAAGATGCATGGGATGATGCGCCATTCCAAAAAGGAATTGAGGAAGGGTGATCGGGTGCGGATTTGTCCGAAAAACAGGGCGGACGCGATGGATATGATGCTTTCCGGAAAAATCGGGATTATTGAGGCGATTGAACAGGATGCGGAAGACCGCGTCCATCTGGCGTTGGTGCTGGAGGATGATCCGGGAAGGGACCTTGGGATGTTGCGGCAGCCGGGGCATCGGTTCTTTTACGGAGTGGAGGAGGTGGAGTCGGTATGAAAAAGATCCTCGTAGCCGGGATCGGAAATATTTTCCAAGGCGACGATGCCTTTGGCTGCGAGGTGCTTAGGCAATTAAATCCGGACACGTTTTCCGACGAGGTCGCCCTGATGGACTTTGGCATCCGGAGTTACGATTTGGCGTATGCGCTGACGGACCCTTACGAGACGGTGATTCTCGTCGATGCGGTGGGACGGGGGCAGCCGGCGGGAACCTTGTATTTGATCGAGCCGACCGTGGAGGGAAGCGGGGCGGTGGACGCGCATAGCATGAACCCGGTTGCGGCGATCCAGATGGCTCGGGCGCTGGGCGGGGTGAAGGCGAAGTTATACTTGATAGGCTGCGAGCCGAAGGTTTTGGAAAGCGACAACGGTGAAATGGGATTGAGCGCGGAAGTCAACGCGGCGCTTCCCCAGGCGATCGCAATGATCGAATCGCTCGTCAAAGGAAAGGAAAACTATGAGCACAACAGTGGAGGTAATAGTGATCATCGCGGCGGTGATCGTCGGGATACTGATCATCGCGACCCTAATAATGCTGCCGGAGCTTCGGCGGTATATGCGAATTCGTAAAATGTAAACCGGAAGGAGGAAGTTATGATGAATTCAAAAGTACCTGTCGGAGCCGATCGTCCGCCAGCGGTTAAGGAAATTCACGTCATTTGGATGACCACGGGGTTGAGTTGCGACGGCGATTCGGTCTCCGTGACGGCGGCAACGCTGCCGAGCATTGAAGATGTTGTCATGGGCGCGATTCCCGGATTACCCAAGGTGCATCTGCACAATCCGGTGCTCGCGTATGAAGTCGGCGATGATTTCATGAAATGGTGGCATATGGCGGCGGAGGGAAGGCTTGAACCGTTTGTGCTGGTCCTTGAGGGATCGGTGCCGAACGAAAGCCTTAAGTCGGAAGGGTATTGGGCGGCGATGGGGACGGACGCCAAAACGGGGCAGCCGATCACGACGAACGAATGGATCGACCGCCTGGCGCCGAAGGCCACGGCAATTGTTTGCGCGGGCACATGCGCGACATTCGGGGGAATTCATGCGATGGAGGGGAATCCCACTGGAGCGATGGGGTTGGCGGATTACCTGGGTTGGAATTGGAAATCCAAGGCGGGGTTGCCGATTGTCAATGTCCCTGGCTGTCCGGTGCAGCCGGATAACATGATGGAAACGTTGCTTTACCTGCTTTATCAGGTGGCGGGTTTGGCGCCGACGATTCCGCTGGACGAACAATTGCGGCCGACGTGGCTGTTCGGAAAAACGGTGCACGAAGGGTGCGATCGCGCGGGGTATTATGAGCAGGGGGATTTTGCGCACGAATACGGTTCACCCAAGTGTCTGGTCAAGATTGGCTGCTGGGGGCCGGTGGTGAATTGCAACGTCACGAAGCGCGGCTGGATGGACGGAATCGGGGGATGCCCGAACGTTGGCGGGATTTGCATTGGTTGCACGATGCCGGGATTTCCGGACAAATTCATGCCGTTCATGGACGCTCCGCCGGGGTCGGCGGTTTCGTCTTTTGCCAGCAATATTTACGGGGGGCTGATTCGCTCACTGCGCGCCATCACCAATCACACCGTCAACAAAGAACCGAAGTGGCGGCATCGGAAGCCAGACCTGGACACAGGTTACGAGCCGAAATACTACGCCAACGGACACAACGGTAAACATTAACTGGAGAACTAAACTATGCCGGCTCTACTCGAAACCGCACCCAAACGCGCGACGCAAACGCCCTCTTCCAACCTGGTTGAAATGTCGTGGGACCCAATCACCCGCATTGTCGGGAGCCTCGGAATTTACACGAAGATTGATTTTGCGGCCAAGAAAGTCGTCGAGTGCTACAGCACGTCGTCGATTTTTCGCGGCTACAGTATTTTCATGCAAAACAAGGACCCACGCGACACCCATTTCATCACCAGCCGCATTTGCGGCATTTGCGGGGATAATCACGCGACGTGTTCGGTTTACGCGCAGAACATGGCGTATGGAATCAAACCGCCGCCGCTTGGGGAATGGATTGTCAACCTCGGCGAAGCGGCGGAATACATGTTCGACCACAATATTTTCCAGGACAACCTGGTGGGGGTGGATTTCTGCGAATTAATGGTGAAGGAGACGAACCCCGGCGTTTGGGAAAAAGCTCAGAGAACGCCCGCGCCCCATGCCGCGGAACACGGATATCGAACGATTGGCGACATTATGAAGTCGCTCAACCCGTTCGAGGGAGAGTTTTATCGAGAAACGCTGCAAGTGAGCCGAATGACGCGGGAAATGTTCTGCCTGATGGAAGGACGCCACGTGCATCCTTCGACGCTCTATCCGGGCGGAGTCGGCACGGTTCCCTCGATCCAGGTTTTCACCGATTATTTGGTGCGCCTGATGAAATACATCGAGTTCATGAAGCGGGTGGTGCCCTTGCACGACGATCTTTTTGATTTCTTTTACGAGGCGCTTCCGGGTTACGAACAAGTCGGCCAGCGCCGTGTTTTGCTGGGTTGCTGGGGATCGTTCCAGGACCCGAACGCGTGTGATTACACGTACAAAAACATGGATAGCTGGGGGAAGAAAATGTTCGTTACGCCAGGGATCGTTGTGGACGGGAAATTGGTGACGACCAATTTGGTGGACATCAACCTCGGCATCCGGATTCTGCTTGGCTCGTCGTATTACGAGGATTGGGCGGACAATGGCGAAGTTTTTGTGAAGAACGACCCGTTGGGAAATCCGGTGGACAAGCGGCATCCGTGGAATCAAACGACGATTCCAAAACCTCAGAAGCGCGACTTCAAAGGAAATTACACATGGGTGATGTCGCCGCGCTGGTACGACAAACGGACGGACGCCCATCTTGCGCTTGACACCGGAGGCGGCCCGATCGCGCGGCTTTGGGCGACGGCGCTTGCGGGGTTGGTCGATATTGGCTACGTCAAAGCCACCGGCAACAGCGTGAAGATTCGCCTGCCAAAGACGTCGCTAAAACCGGAGGTTGAATTGGAATGGAAGATTCCGAAATGGAGCAACGCCATTGAACGGGATCGCGCGCGAACCTATTTCCAGGCATACGCGGCAGCCGTCGCCCTGTATTGCGTGGAACAGGCGCTCAAGTTGGTGCATGCGGGGAAGACAGAGACGTTTACGCCATTCAAGGTGCCGGAAGAAGCCATCGGCTGCGGTTTTCACGAAGCGGTGCGCGGGGTGCTTTCGCATCATCTGGTCATTCGCAACAAAAAAGTCGCCAATTATCATCCGTATCCGCCGACGCCGTGGAACGCGAATCCACGCGACATTTACGGCACGCCGGGGCCTTATGAGGACGCGATTCAAAACACGCCCATCTTTGAGGAAAACGGCCCGGATAAATTTAAGGGGATCGACATTATGCGGGCGGTCCGCAGTTTTGATCCATGCCTGCCGTGCGGCGTGCACATGTATTTGGGTGACGGAAAAACGCTCGAACAAACGCACACGCCAACGGCCTTGCTCGGTCTCGCCAAAAAAACAATCCAATAGAAATCCATGACTACTACAATTCCGACCATCAAAGCCTCCCCGGAGGAAATCTACGACATCGAGCTTGAGCACAGTTTGCTCGAAGCCAACGGCAAACTTGCCCGGGAAAATCGCGCCGAGCTTGATCGGCACGGCATCACCGCCATCGATTTCATGGGCGCGATCGGTTCAGGGAAGACCACCCTGATCACGCGGCTTGTGGAAAAATTGAAGCCGAAGATCGGCTTGGCCGTTTTTAACGGGGACGCTTCGGTCAGCACGGACTTTGACAAAGTCGCGGCGCAAGGGGTGCCGGTGGTGCAGATCGCCACCGTCAACGGATGCCACCTGGACGCGAACCTCGTCGGCAAGGCGCTCAAGAAGATCGATCTTGACAAGACCGGGCTGATTTTCATCGAGAACATCGGCAACCTGATTTGCCCGGCGGAATTTCCGTTGGGATCGAAGGCGCGGGTCGTGGTCGTCAGCGTCACCGAAGGGCCTTACATGGTAAAGAAACATCCGCACATGTTTTTGGGCGCGCAGATCGTCGTTATTAATAAGTCCGACCTTGCTGAAGCGATGGGTGTGAGCATCGAGGAGTTGGCGCGGGATGTTCACACGCTCAACCCCGCCATTAAGGTGATCCCGGCGAGTTGCAAGACATGCGCCGGGGTGGAGGAAGTCGCTTCGGCGTTGCTGGCCGTGTAAGAGAGGGTTGGCAATGCACGAATTTTCGCTTGCGACACAAATCATGGAAAGCGTCCTGGAATTCGCGCAGGCGCATGGGGCCGCCGAAGTCACGAAAGTGCGCCTTCGGGTCGGCGAACTGGCGTGCGTGGAGGCGGAGCAATTGCGGTTTTGTTTTCATTCCATAACGCGCGAAACGCCGCTGGAAAAAGCGGTATTGGAGATCGAGCCATTTGCGGCGACGGTCCACTGTCTGCACTGCAATTATCAAGGGCCGCCGAAATACTGGGAGGGAGCCATCGCCGGGACTTCGATTCCCACTTTGCAATGCCCCAGATGCACACGCGGGGCCGAAGCGTTAAGCGGGCACGAATGTGAAATCAAATCCGTGCAATTCGTCAATTCGCCTTCCGAGGCATCGGTATAAGCCGCCATGAACAACGATTTGAACCGGGACGGAAAACGCATTCAGGAGTTGATGCAAAAAATCGAAGCGCTGCCGGACATCGGAGCGCGCGAGATGCTCCATGAATGCGTTCGTTCGTTGCTCGCCCTTTACGGCGGCGGCCTGGGGCGGATTTTGCAACTTGTCAATAATATGGGGGCCGAGGGGGGAAAAGTCCGCGACGTGCTGCTTCGGGACAAGTTGGTGCGCGGATTATTATTGATTCATGGACTGCACCCCGTCAGTTTGGAAGCGCGGTTGCTCGAGGCTTTGGGCAAAATACGGCCCTACCTGCAGAGCCACGGCGGAAACGTCGAGCTTCTGGGCCTGCAAGATGATGTTGCGCGGTTGCGATTGCAGGGGACGTGCAAAAGCTGTCCTTCGTCCGCAGTGACGCTGGAACTGGCCGTCCGGCAGGTGATTGAAGAAGCGTGCCCGGATTTGGCGGGATTTGAAGTGGAAGGGGTCACGCCGGCGGCGGAGCAAGCGGCGCCGGGTCCATGCCTCGCCACCGCTTAAATTTATGATGCCATTACTGTCAATCATTTGCGTGGGGTTTTTTCTCGGAATGCGGCACGCGACAGACCCCGACCACGTCATCGCCGTCACCACCATCGTCAGCCGGGAGAGGTCCACGTGGAAGGCGGCGCTTGTGGGAGTTGTGTGGGGAATCGGACATACGGCGACGCTGATGGTTGTCGGCGGGGCGATCATCCTGTTCGGCCTTGTGATCCCGCCGAAGCTGGGAATGAGCATGGAATTTTGCGTCGCGCTGATGCTGGTTTTTTTGGGAGTGTGGAATTTAAAATCGTTCAACCGCTGGCTGGTTCCGTTGTTCCACTCCGGCGCGGGAGGGCATTCGCACCCTCATCAACACGGCGATTATGTTCACACACATCGGCACGGGCACGGTTCCGAGGATCACGGCCACGCCGAAGATCAGACGGCGCAGGCGCGCTTGGATTCGCGATTTGAGAGATGGCACATTTACCGTTCGCTGCGTCCGTTTCTGGTGGGAATAGTACATGGGCTTGCCGGCTCCGCGGCGGTGGCGTTGATGGTATTGCCGATGATTCGGAATCCGTATTACGCGGTGGGGTATCTGGCGGTGTTTGGCGTCGGCACGATTGCCGGGATGATGGTAATCACGGCGGCCATTGCGTTGCCGTTTTCGTACACGTCGCATCAACCGGGACCATTGCATCGGCGGCTTTGTCTTGCGTCGGGTTTTCTGAGCCTGGGCTTTGGCGCGTTCATGATTTACGAAATCGGCTGCGTGCAAGGGCTGTTTTTAAAATGAATGCCGAGCGGGTCAAGGTTGTCGTGCGCGGCGCCGTGCAAGGTGTCGGTTTTCGGCCTTTTGTTTATCGACTCGCTACATCAATAGGTTTGAAGGGATGGGTCCTTAATTCGGCGCGGGGCGTGTTCATCGAGGCGGAAGGGGAATCGGCGCGGTTGCGTGAATTTACGCTGCGGCTCACGAAAGAAAAGCCACCGCTGGCGATCATTCAAAGTTTGGAGTCAACTTTCCTGGACCCGGCGGGCTATTCGCGATTTGAAATTCGAGAAAGCGACGGCGTCGGCGAAAAACGCGCGTTGATTTTGCCCGATATCGCGACCTGCGGCGATTGCCTGCGGGAAATTTTTGATCCGCACGACCGCCGTTATCTTTATCCGTTTACCAACTGCACGAATTGCGGGCCGCGCTTCAGCATCATTGAGTCGCTGCCTTACGACAGGGCGAATACCTCGATGAAAAAATTCGAGATGTGCCCTGAATGCAAGCAGGAATATCACGATCCGGCCGACCGCCGTTTTCACGCGCAGCCTAATGCTTGTTCGGTTTGCGGGCCGCGGTTGGAGCTTTGGGATTGTGACGGCGCGGTGCTTGCGGAAGGGGGCGATGCTTTGTCGGGGGTGGTCAGCGCGGTGCGGAGCGGACAGATTTTGGCTTTGAAAGGGGTCGGCGGATTTCAGTTGATCGTTGATGCGCGAAATGAAGAGGCCATCGCGCGGCTTCGAGAAAGGAAACGGCGGGAAGAGAAGCCGTTCGCGTTGATGTTTCCGTCGATCGACGACATCCGAATCGCTTGCCGTGTGAGTGACTTGGAGGAGCGTTTGCTGACGTCGCCCGAATCTCCGATTGTTTTGCTGGATCGGCGAATCGAAACGAGCGCGGTCGCGCCGGGCAATCCGTATTTAGGGGCGATGCTGCCTTACTCGCCGCTGCACCATATTTTCTTGCGCGAGTTAGGTTGCGCAGTAGTTGCCACGAGCGGCAACTTGAGCGACGAGCCGATTTGCACTGACGAACAGGCGGCGCTGGCGCGGCTGCGCGGCATCGCGGACCTTTTCCTTGTTCACAATCGACCCATCGTGCGGCATGTCGATGACTCCGTCGCGCGGATTTTGCTGGGACGCGAACAAATTTTGCGACGGGCGCGCGGCTACGCGCCATTGCCTATTCATGTGACAGGTGCGCTGCCGCCGATTCTTGCCGTCGGAGCGCATCTCAAAAACACCGTGGCGCTGGCCGTTGAAACTGACGTTTTTATAAGCCAGCACATCGGCGACCTGGAGACGCCGGAAGCGTTCTCGGCGTTCCGCCGCGTTTCGACCGATTTGCAAACGCTTTATGAAGTCCAGCCGGAGGCGGTCGCGTGTGATTCGCACCCGGAATATCTTTCGACGAAGCGCGCGAAAACCATGGGCCTGCCGGTTGAAACGGTGCAGCACCATTACGCGCACGTCCTGGCGTGCATGGCGGAAAATGAATTGGATGGCGCGACGATGGGGGTGTCGTGGGATGGGACGGGGCTGGGTTTGGACGGGACGATTTGGGGCGGGGAATTTCTTGTTGTCAACGAATCGCCGCAGCCGGCATTCGTCCGCTTCGCGCATCTGCGCACATTCCGTCTTCCCGGGAGCGAGGCGGCGATCAAACAGCCGCGGCGCTCGGCCCTGGGGTTGCTATGGGAGATTTTTGGACGTGATCTTTTCGAGCATAGCGAGCTGCTGCCGCTTCAGCAGTTTTCGCAGTCTGAATCCAACATGCTACGGCAAATGCTGGCCAACGGCGTCAACGCGCCGGTGACTTCCAGCGCGGGGCGATTGTTTGACGCGGTGGCGTCCATACTCGGATTGCGGCACCGGGCGCGGTTTGAAGGGCAGGGGGCGATGGAACTGGAATTTTCAGTCGAGCGAGGGGTGACAAAAACGTATCCGTTTCGATTTGCGGAGAGCGAGGGCGTCATCGACTGGCAGTCGATGATTTGTCAAATTCTCGAAGAACAGCAGCGGGGCGAATCCGTCGGACGGATTGCGGCGGCGTTTCACAATACGCTGGCGGAAATGGTGGTTGCGGTGGCGCGGTCCGCCGGGATTGCAAAAGTTGTTTTGACAGGAGGGTGCTTTCAAAACAAATACTTGACGGAACGGGCCGTGGCGAGACTGCGGGAAAACGGATTCCGGCCATACTGGCACCAGCGCGTGCCGCCGAATGACGGGGGAATTGCGCTTGGCCAAGTCATCGGAGCGGCGCGGGCGATTGTTTCGCGGCGCGAAGTGAGAGAGGAGTGTTGCGCGTGAGCCTGGCGAGAAGCCGCAATTCAGGGGTGAGCGAGGCGCGGGAAAAAGAAATACAGGAACGCACTTCGCCCCCGGGGGAGGTTGTTTACGGAGCTGTGTATCGAGAGGGCGAACATGAGTTGCAGCGCAGCAACAGGGCGCTTGCGTGGTCGGGGCTGGCGGCGGGATTGTCCATGGGCTTTTCGTTTGTGGCGGAGGCGTTGCTGCGTTCGCGTTTGCCGGATGCGCCGTGGGTTCCGATCATTTCCAAGCTCGGTTACGCCATCGGGTTTGTCATTGTGATTTTGGGGCGGCAGCAGCTTTTTTCCAAAAACACACTGACGGTAATTTTGCCGTTGTTGAATCCGAAGGCAAAAACGAAGGTCGTGGATGTCGCGCGGCTTTGGGCGCTTGTTTTTTTCTCGAACATCCTCGGGGCGTTTCTTTTCGCGCTGTTCATCAGCCATACGAGTGTGTTTGACAGCCCCGTGCGCGCGAGTTTTGCGGCAATCGCGCAGCGGGAATTCGCGCACACGTTCTGGAGCATGTTTTTGCGGGCGACACTCGCCGGATGGCTGATCGCGCTGATGATCTGGCTTCTGCCGTTCGCCGAAACCGCGCGCGTGGGAGTCATCGCGCTGCTGGCGTACATGGTCGGGTTGGGGGAATTTCCGCATATCGTCGCGGGAGCAACGCCGGCTTTTTATCATTTATTGACAGGCGAAATTTCGCTTGCTGGAAGCGTGACGGGTTTTTTTCTGCCGGTTGTTCTCGGCAATATTGTCGGCGGCGTCGCGTTGGTCGCGGCGGGCGCGCACGCGGAGTTTCATTCCGAGCATCACACTCAACGCTACTAATCAAACATGTGCCTCGCCATTCCAGGAAAAGTAATCGAGATCGCCACCAACGACGAAGGCGTGCGCATGGGGCGCGCCAATTTTGGCGGCGTTGTCAAACAAGTTTGCCTTGAATATACGCCGGAAGTCAAAACCGGGGATTACGTTCTCGTGCATGTCGGCTTCGCGCTGAACAAAGTGGACGAAGAAGAAGCGGCACGGACGTACCAGGCGCTGGAGGAACTCAAACAATTGGGCGAATTGGATGTGCCCGAAGTGGACTCGCCGTCGCCCTTTGAAAGCCCGCCATGAAATACCTGGATGAATATCGCAACGAAACGCTGGCGCAAAAAGTGTTGGAGGAAATCCGCCGCACGGTCACCCGGCCTTGGGTGCTGATGGAAGTCTGCGGAGGGCAGACCCATTCGATTGTCAAGTATGGCATCGACCATCTGCTGCCCGATGGCCTTGAACTTGTGCATGGGCCGGGTTGCCCCGTCTGCGTGACTTCTTTGGAAATGATTGACAAGGCCCACGCCATCGCGCGGAGGGAAGACGTGATCTTTTGTTCGTTTGGAGACATGCTTCGCGTGCCGGGTTCCGAGGCGGATTTGCTGATTTTAAAATCGCGCGGGGCGGACGTTCGGATTGTTTATTCGCCGTTGGATTGCCTCAAAATCGCGAGGGCGAATCCGGACAAAAAAGTGGTGTTTTTCGCGATTGGTTTTGAAACCACCGCGCCCGCAAACGCGATGTCCGTCTGGCAGGCGCGGCGGCAGGGAATCGGGAATTTTTCCATACTTGTCTCGCACGTGCTGGTGCCGCCTTCGATTGCGTCGATTTTACAATCGCCGATGAACCGGGTGCAGGGCTTCCTCGGCCCGGGGCACGTTTGCACGGTGATGGGATACCGGGAATACGAGCCGCTCGCCGCGAGGTTTCACGTGCCGATTGTGATCACGGGATTCGAGCCGCTGGATTTGCTGCAAGGAACGTTGATGACCGTGCGGCAGCTTGAGCAGGGGCGGGCGGAGGTTGAAAATCAATATCCGCGCGTCGTCAGCCGCGAGGGGAACCGGGCGGCGCAGCAGCTTGTCAACAAAGTTTTCGAGGTGTGCGACCGCAAGTGGCGGGGCGTCGGTTCCATTCCGAAGAGCGGTTACAAATTACGGTGGGAATTCCGCGATCACGATGCGGAGAAGATTTTTGAGGTGAAGGAAATCGACACGCAGGAGCCGGCCATTTGCATCAGCGGGCTGGTTTTGAGGGGCGTCAAAAAACCGCACGATTGCCCGGCTTTTGGGAAGCAGTGCACGCCGGACCATCCGCTGGGTGCGACAATGGTTTCGGCCGAGGGCGCGTGCGCGGCTTATTACGCTTACGGGCGGCATCTCGAAGCGCCGAAGCGCGCCCTGGCGCCGCAAACGGAGGCGGTGCACGTATGAGTGAAAGCGCGATCGCCGATCGAAGCGCGGAAACGTTCCGCGAGAAAATTCTCCGAAAGTGCGGCGAAAGCGTGGAGATGAAGGAGAAGTTTTTTTCCAAATACGCGGAGCAAATCGAGGCGATGTCGAGGGAGATGGCCGCGCGATTCAAGGACGGAAAGAAATTGCTGGTGATGGGCAACGGCGGCAGCTTGTGCGACGCGCTGCACTTTGGCGTTGAATTCACGCATCCGATCATCGAAAAACGCGCGGCGTTTCCGGTGATTCCATTGATGACGGACATTGCGACGATGACCGCGATTGGAAACGATCTTGATTATTCGCGCGTGTTTATAAATCAAATTCGGCTTCATGGGCAACCGGGCGACATGGCGCTCGCCGTGAGCACCAGCGGGAAATCGCCGAACTTGATTTACGCGGTCGAGGCGGCGCGCGAGCGGGGGATGCTCACCATCGCGTGGATCGGGAAGGATGGCGGGCGGCTGGCCGAAATGGTGGACTACAGTTTTGTGGTGCCGTCGTATAGCATTCATCGGATACAGGAAGTCCATGCGACGTTTGTGCACGTGGCGTGGGACTTGATCCACATTGCACTGGGCGAGGAAGATGTTATCTGAAACGACAGCCAGCGTGAGCGGAAACGGCGCGTGTCCGATTCCGATTTCCGATCATAAAGAAATTGTGCTGGCGCACGGCAGCGGCGGCAAATTGTCGCACCAGTTGATCCAGCGGATGTTGCTTCCGCAATTTCGCAACGAGCTGCTCGAACCGTTGCACGACGGCGCGGTTTTCTCGGTGAATGGCGTGAACCTGGCGTTCAGCACGGATTCGTTTGTCGTCAATCCGATTTTTTTCCCCGGCGGCGACATTGGCAAGTTGGCCATTTGCGGAACCGTCAACGACCTTGCGATGTGCGGCGCGAAGCCGATGTATCTTTCGGCTGGATTTATTCTGGAGGAGGGATTTCGCATGGACGAATTTTGGCGCGTCGTGGAGTCCATGAAGAAAACGGCGGAGGAGGCGGGTGTCATGCTTGTTACCGGCGATACGAAAGTGGTGGATCGCGGCAAGGGGGACAAAATTTTCATCAACACGTCGGGAATTGGAATCATCGAACCGGGAATTCGAATTGCGCCGTCGCGCGCGCGGGTTGGCGACAAGATTATTATTAACGGTCCGATGGCCGTGCACGGGATCGCGATCATGTCCGTGCGCGAGGGGCTTGCGTTTGAGACGGAAATTATAAGCGACTGCGCGCCGCTCAATGGGCTGGTCGCGGCGATGTTGAAGGTTTGCCCGGACATTCACGTGCTGCGCGATCCGACCCGCGGAGGGATTGCGAGCGCGATGAGCGAAATCGCGGAGCAGGCGAACGTGGGTATTCATCTTGACGAGGCGGCGATTCCGATCAGCGAAGAGGTGAAGGGCGCCTGCGAAATCCTTGGGTTTGATCCGCTGTATGTCGCGAACGAAGGGAAGTTGCTGGCGATTGTGGCAAGGGAAAAGGCGGGGATTGTTTTAGAGGCGATGCGCGGGAATCCGCGGGGCGGGGAGGCGGCGATCATTGGGGAAGTTGTGGAGAATCATCCCGGCTTTGTGACGATGCGGACGCGCATTGGGGGGAATCGCGTGGTTGATATGTTGTCGGGGGAACAATTGCCGAGGATTTGCTGATCCAAAAATCTACGGGTTGGGATTCACAAGGCGGTAAAATTCATTGCCGCTGGATGGAAGAGGAATGGTGATTTGATTCAGCCCATTTGTCAGGATGGGACGGTTGGTCATGATGTTCCAATTGGTCATCGTCAGGTCGGAATTATTTTGCGGCACGAAACCGGTTGCCGAAGAGAGCGCCTGCCACGAGATAATGATTTTTCGGCCCGAAGGCACAAGGTTCAACACCGGAATTGATTGCCATGTGTAGATTCCGCCGGGAGAGGACGCGGCGGCGGCCTTGCTTCCGTCCGCCGAACATGTAACAGAGGTCCAATATCCAACGACCGCCGCATTGGAAGTCCAGGCGGAGCCCGAATCAGCGGAGAGATAAATCAAGCCATCGCCGTAGCCGGAGTCGGCGGCCACCAGTTGCGTGCCGTCCGCCGACGAAGCGACGGAAGCCCATTGATTGCTCGGGGCGCCCGTCGGCAGCCAGGTCAATCCGCCGTTGGTCGAACTGTAGATCAAGCAATCGCCATAGCCGGAATTTGAGGCGAGCAGCTTCATGCCATTTGAGGAGGAGGCGACTGAGGTCCACTGATTGACGGGCGACAGGGTCGGGGTCCAGGAACGGCCCGAATTGGTCGAAGTATAGATCAAGCCGTCGCCGTAGCCGGAGTCCGCCGCGATCAGTTTTGTTCCGTCCGCTGACGAACTTATCGAGGCCCAAAAGTCGGTTGGCGCGCCGGTGCGGGTCCAGGTTTTTCCAGAGTTAGTGGAGGCGTAGATGAAACCGTCGCCCATGCCGGAATCCGCCGCGTATAATTTCGAGCCGGTGGCCGATGAAGCGACGCAATTCCAATAGTTGCTCGGCGTGGCCGCTGCTTTCCAAGTCTTGCCCGAGTTTGTTGAGACGTAAAGAACGCCGGGGTTGGCATTTGTGTCCTCGTAATCCGCGAGCAGCAATATTGATCCATTTGTCGAGGAAGCGATTGTTTGCCATGACAAGTTTGTGGGAGCTTCGGCGAGAGTCCAAAGGTCTCCAAAGTTTGTGGAAGTATAGACGAAGCCGCCGTCCCCATAACCGTCATCATAGGCCACAGCCGCGAGCTTATTTCCGTCCGATGAACAGGCGATGGACAGCCAATTGGCATAGACTGACACCCCAGTCAAAGTCCAGTTTTGGGCCATTAGAGAAATGTTCACCGACAGCGTGAAGCAGGCGGCGAGCAGGGTAATTGCCAGTCTCGTGGGTTTCATGTGCGAGCCGTTGCTGTGTGGAAGGCTTAGGGCCGTTCCGCACAGCAACCAGGCAATTCAACTTTAGTCGGCGGGCGTGATGGAAACGCCTTGCGACAGTTCGCGGCGAATGCTCAGATGGGCTTCGGGAATTAGAATCGTGTTTGTCGAGCTGTTGACGACGGCGTCAAGCACGCCAATCGCATGGGCCAAACCGGTTCGCACAGTGAGCGGCACTGAATCCGGGTCGTCGCTGTTCGGCAATTCAACGTCATCATCCACCTTGTCAAGAGGATCGCGATCCAGGATTACAGGCACTGGCTGAGGGCAGCCTGTGGTGGGATTGAGATTGACGCGCCCCTCAACAGTGAGGAATCCGCCAAGCAAGCCATTGGTTCCATTGCCGTTTGCCCGGACCTGCAATACCGCGACAAAATGAGCGCGGTTGGGTCCGCTGAAGCCGGCATCCTGCTGGCGAACGGAATCGACGCTTGTACTCGAGGCGATGGTGGCGACGACGTTCGAGGTGGACAGGTCATAGACAACCAAATTGGCCGCGCTCAAGTCGCACGTAAATGTCATGGCCATAACCTGGCTTTTCACGGTGGTGGCGCTGGCGTCGCGGCCCATTGCGAGATTGACAAGATTGTGGCCCGCGAAATTCGCGTCTTCGTATCGCAGATGTCCGTTCAGCGGATCAACGCCCTGGGTCAGACCGGTGAAGTATCCGGTCGTGCGAAAGATTTTGGGAGCGACCGCTGTGGCGTAAGCGGCAAGGGCGGCGGCGGCAAGGCTGGCCGTCACGATGACTATGCGTTTCTTTGTATTCATGTCGTTTTGTTTTTTTATTTCGTCCGGCTTTGTTCTTTAAAAACCGGAATTGACCGCCGGGCAGTTCCTTGGCGACGCCGCCAGATCAACTCCAGTTATGCGGTAAACTCTACCGCAGCAGTCCATTAGCAACGGATGTGCCATAGATTGGGCTGTGATTCTATCTTGTTGATTTGAAGTTAGTTGGGAAACTATCGCGCCACCGACCTTAGCGCGAAGTCAACCGAATTGGGGAATATCACCCAATCTCTTGTACTTCTGGGGACGCTCATTGGGATATATTCCCCACAATGACGGATTTTTGGAATGAGCTTGCGCTATTCCGGGCGAGTCTTCTAATCTGCCCGCGAGCGCCGAAACGACATATGAAAATGAAATTAAGCGGTTTATTGACAGTGAGCATCGCGCTCGCGTTGGCATTTCTTGGGCTGGAGTTGCCGGCCAGCGCGCAATCGACTCGCACCTGGGTTTCAGGCGTGGGAGACGATGCCAATCCCGGCTCGCGCACCGCGCCTTGTAAAACACTGGCGGGGGCGATCTCCAAGACAGCCGCAAGCGGCGAGATCGACACTCTTGATTCCGGCGGATTTGGGAGCCTAACCATTACAAAGGCCATGACAATTGATGGCTTGGGGGAGTTGGCCTCGGTGCTTGTTGCCGGAACTCCGGCTTTCTTCATAGAAGCCGGCAGCAATGACGTAGTTACGATACGCAATTTCTCTCTAAACGGACTTTACCCAACCGCCGGCGCCGGGACGTATGGAATTAATATAATATCGGCGGGGCAGGTTGTTCTCGAGAATTGCGAGATATTTGGATTTACCACGGCAGGTGTCAATTTTTCGCCGACCGCGTCGAGCGCGCCGAAATTGTTTCTTCACAACTGTCATATTTACAACTGTGCGGGATCGGGCGTCTATGTCCAACCCGCCGCGGGTGTCGCGGCTTCCGTTGTGATCGACAACTCACAGATCGAGCGGTGTGCGCTGGGAGTCCACGCGGACGCCAATTCCACTGTCCTGATCCACAAATGTTCAATTGCCCAGAACGCGGGAGCGGGGGTGCAAGCTGTCGCTGGGGGCGTGGTGAATATCGAAGATTCGCAAATCACCCAGAATGGGGCGGGCATCAGCTCGGCCGGGACAGTCACGATTTCAGGCGTCACGGTCACTGGCAACACTGGGGCGGGGCTCTCCGCTTCGGGCGGCGGGTCCATCAGCACCTATCACAACAACAGGATTTCCGGGAACACCCCGGACGGCGCTCCCACCGGATCATTACCTTATCGATGAGGGTGGAATTTTCATTGCGCCGGGCCTGCTGGCTTCGCGGCCTGGCGGGTCTATTGTTGATTTTGTTTGGCGGCGCATTTGCGCATGGAGAATCTTTTCAAGTCATCAATTCGCCTTCAAATGCCGTTTCCGCCCTTGTGGAAGGCTCGGATGGGAATCTTTATGGAACGACGTATTACGGAGGCCATGAGGACTTGGGAACCATTGTTCGCATAGCCGGGGGTAACGACCAGGGAATTTTCCAATTTTCAGGCGGGGATATTGGCGCGAACCCGGCCGCCGCGTTGTTCGCCAACACCGATGGTTATCTTTATGGAACGACGCAGTATGGGGGGACGAATAACGCCGGGATCGTCTTTAGGGTCTCGACCAACGGCGATCTGGGAGTGCTGTATCGGTTGAATGGCGCTACGGATGGCTCCGAACCGATCGCTCCACTTGTGGCCGGAGCGAATGGCGCGCTTTATGGAACGGCGAGCAGGGGAGGGGCAGGGGGTTGCGGAACGGTGTTTCAGATTACCACCAATGGCATCTTCACGGTCCTCCACAGTTTCATCGGCGCGGATGGGGACAACCCCGGCGCGGCGCTGACTGTCCTTTCTGACGGCTCTGTTTGGGGCGTGACCCAATACGGCGGATCCGATAACCAGGGAACTATTTTTCAAATCATCGCGCCGGGAGAACCGCAATTGCTATTTCAATCGATTTTCAGCTTCACCGGCGCGAATGGGGCGATCCCTCAATCGGCTTTGGTTCAAACGCCCAATCACATATTATACGGGACAACCACATACGGCGGGACGGGCTTTGGCTCAATCTTCACGATGACCACCAACGGCGCATTTGCCACGTTGTATAACGCATCGGGGGACAATCTTGGTTCCAATCCGTCCGGCGGCGTGGTTTATGCCGCGGATGGAAATCTTTATGGCGTCGCCAGCTTTGGCGGCACCAATGGTTTTGGCTCTCTCTTTGAGTGCACCACAACGGGCGACATGGAGTCGATTTACGATTTTGATGGCCAGGGCGATGGTGCTTATCCCGCCGTCACGCTTGAGCAGCCGGCGCCGGGCACATTTTATGGATCCACCATCCTGGGAGGAGTGGAAGGCTTTGGGGCGATTTTCCAGTTCGTGGCGGCAAACATTGGGCCGCTGGTCTCGATAGGATCATCGGACGGGTTGGCGCTACTTTCGTGGAACACGATTCCGGGCCGAGCCTATCAATTGCAGACCAAAGCGAATTTGACACAGCCTAATTGGAACAATGTTGGGTCTTCGAATATCGCCCCCTCCACGACCCTGTCATTGACCGAGACGATTGGGGCGCTTCCTTCACGCTTCTTCCGCGTGGTACTGTTACCTTAACCGTAACGATTCAATTGCCCGGCATCGCTTCGTCAAACTTTAGCAACCGGTCCTGCCGAATCCTCCAGACGTGACGGCTTTCGCCGTCTTTGTAGCCAACGGAGCAAACGAAGCCGTCTGGAATCATATCCAGAACAGGGGCCGCGATGCCGGCGCCAAGTTGGTCGCTGTTCCACGCCAGTTCCACCAGATTGGTAGCCCAGCGGTCGTTGGCTTTTTGGAAATCGCGTTCAGCGTAATAAATTTCGATGGCAATATCCCGCGCGTGTTTGCCGGGGATTGGCGCGACGGAAACTTTCTCGTCAGCGGGCTTGCGCGTGAATTGCAGCAAACCCCACATTTCAGGACGGTGCATATCGATGACCCCGGTCGGGGACCAAACCCAATTGTCCTCCGGCGTGCGCGGAACTTTTTGGTAGGCGCCGCCATTGGTGGTGATGTGCCATTCGACGCGTGAGAAATCGATACGCCACTGCTCGCCTTCGGTTGGAGGGCCAGGATGGCGGGCATGTTCGCCAAGGACCTTCCACGGAAACGCAATCTCCACCGTCCAGCCTTGGTCGGTGTCAGCGGGGTTGTTGAGCGTGCCGTTGACATGGACGGCGGTTTTGTCGCCGGGGATTTCCCACGCATTGTTCGGCGTGCCCTTGTCCATGTAAGGCTTATCAAGCATTAGGTCCCAAGTGGTGTCGAGCGCGTTCATCTCGAATTCATAGTAAGCGTGCGTGTCGCCATCCGGGTCCATGAATACCTCGAAATCCGGGTCCTGAAAAATGACCGAGTCGTGCTCCGTCAAAGTCGCCCAGACGTGCGGTTCCTCGATCTGGGCGCCGATGTAAAGATACTGATCGCCCCAGAGCATTTTTGCTCGCGTGCCAAAGCGGGGCTTCGGCATTCCGTGATCTTGAATGTCCACAAAATCATCCGTCCACGGCGCATCGGCCCACGCGGCGTCATCCAGTTTTCCATCCACGACAATCGGTGTCGCCGTGTAACGGCAAACATAGCCGCGCGGAATGATGGTTGCCATTTTGTTGCGCCAATCATCGGCTTCGCCCGCGCCGCACCTCAAGGCCCCGATTGTCAACAACAGCATCATCAGCGCGCAATAACCAAACGCCCGGCAAAACGGTTCCAACGCGGGCAGGATTGGCGCCAGATGCTTCTCGTAGGCGCGCCATCGCGCCACCGAACGTTTGTAAACCGGAAGCGTCACATCCTGGTAAGTGGGGGAATAAAGCTGTTTGGCGCCGCTCTTTTCGTGAAAGCGCTCCTGGTCCGCGTGCCATTGCAATCCGAGAAACTCCGTCACCCGCCGGCCTTCCTTGCTCATGTCCGCAACAACGTCTTCGTAGCGCGTTTCCATCCAGGCAAACCCAGGCCATTCCCGCACCATCAGCCAGATGCCCATCAGGTCGCCGTAATGCTTGGCAAGCCGTTCGAGTGAAAGAAAGTTCACGTTGGCCGAGTTTAGGGCGATGTTCTGGAAATAGCAACTGAGCACCACGTCGCGCGGATCCCTCAAAGCGATCAAGACGCGCAACTCCGGAAAAACCCGCAGCCACAACGGCAGCCGCGACGTCGGCGACGGATTTTTGTCAATTAAAAATTTCCCCGCCGCCTCCCCGGACGCGTCTCCAAGAAGCGCCTGGATGTAGAGGCGGCGCAGCACATTCACGCGCGCGCTGGAAAGAGAGTTCGACTTGTGAAACTCCGGTTGGAGAACTTCCAGAAACGCGGCCGATTCATCCACCGCCGCAACACTGGGATGCGCGTCAAGAATCTGTTCCAGCAATGTCGTGCCGCTGCGGGGATGGCCTCCAAGGAATGCCAGCGGCGGGATCGCCTCCCGCTTTCGTTCCGGGAAAAATTTCGCCCACGTCCGAAGTATGTCCTTCGGCTGGCTCGCCGTGAAGCGCCGGATGCTCTCCGAGCTTTGGTCGTATCCCTGCCTGAGCAACTTTGCGTCAGCCAAACCGTGGACAATTTCCTTTGCCGCCGTCAGTTGAAGCATCGCCTTATCGAATCGTTCGGTGCGATCCAGCACCTGCGCCAATTCATAGCGCGCGGCGTAAGAGACATACGGGTGGCGCGGGTTCGAGGCGATCAAATCCCGCAGCCCGCGTTCAGCAGCCTCCAACCTGCCTTCGCGCCGATCCAGCACCGCCAAAAAATATCGCGCCTGGTCGTCTTTCGGGTCGATTGCAAGGCATTCATCGACCGCCGCGCGCGCCTCCCCAAGACGGTGCGTTTTCTCCAAAAGCACCGCGAGGCTGATGCGCGGGTTGATGCCGCGCGGCTCCGCCGCCGCCGCCTTGATAAAACAAGCGCGCGCCTTGTCCGTCCGGCGCGAGGCCTCGTATTGATGTCCAATCATGCCGACGAGTTCGGCATTCCGCGGTTCCAGTTCAATCGCCTTGCTCCACGCGCGGTCCGCGAGTTCCATTTGGCGCGATTTAAACGCCGCATTGCCATATTCGTACCATACGACCGCCGGGACGGAGGATTGGCGGGTCAGCTTCTGATAGAGCGCCAGGGCGTGCGGGTAATCGCCATAAAGCAAAAATTCGCGGGCTTTGGTGAGATCGCTTTGGGCGTGGGCCATAGACAGGCCCAAGGTGCCTCCGCCAAAAGAACTTGACAACTTCTTCCGCTATGTCTTTGATTGCGCCAGCACAAAGCCCAGAGGTCCTGTGATTTTGTGTTTGTACTCGGATGTCAGTGAACGGCTCGCAAAAAGCGAAGCCTGATAGAAGTCAAAAGCTATGAAAAAACTGCGTTCATCCTCTCGTGCCTCCCGCAATAAGAAAATCGCCTGCACAGTATCGGCCGCCGCCCTTATGCTCGGGGTCAGTTCCGCGGCGACGATTGGCTTGCACTTCCAGGACGATTATTGCGGGTCGGCGTCTTATTCCGGCTTTGTGGTTACAATGCAGGCTTTCGGAATTGAATCGAACGGATGGCAGAATTTGCTGCCAATGGCAACCGGCTACGGCTGTCCGTTCACAAATGCGACGGCCCCGTATATCTTCACGCTGAATGAGGTGATTAGCACGGACACTTCCACTAATGGGTTGAATCCTCTTCCCAACGGATCACTTAATGTAACATGGAGCGCTAATGGGGCGAATTTTAGCGGCTTCGCCGGGTACGCGGGAAAGCCGCCTTCTTACGCGTACGACGGACATTATCCGGGAGCCGGAATTCAAGCTTCCGGCGAAGAAGAGGTCTATTCATCATTTTTGCGCGATGGACTTAATTTTGGCGCCGATGGGCCTAATGGCGGTGGGTCTGCATCTCCCTGCGGCAACAATGACCAGCCGGTTTACCTCGTCGATGTTACCGGCCTGAAAAGCCTTTTCACGAACGGCCCTTTTGTCGTTGAATTGGTCGGGTCGGCCGATTCCATGCAGACCCTCACCAATGCATTCGTCATTGACGCGACCACTTTGACCACGAATTCGGTGGAGTATCCCAGCACGCCCACTCCTTTTGACGAGGGCGGAACTTGTAGCCAATGGCTTCGTGGGCACGGAGGCGGATTGAGCACCGTAAGTCCAGCTTTGAACACAGACCATATTCAAATTACAAGCAACCATCCTCAACATGGTGGTGTCGGTGTGCCGCCGAACGGCTTTGACAATGCCGGCACTATTGCCGGCTTCATCATAACGGACAAACCGGTCATTACTATGTCGCCTCAACCAGTCCTTGCTGGGTTGGGGGACACCGTCACGCTGAACCCGTATGCGATTGGCGTGCCGCCGCTCTCCTTCCAGTGGCTCCGCAATGGCACTGCGGTTCCAGGCGCCACTAACATCTCTTACACGATAACTAATGTGACCTTTGCAAATGCTGGGGCTTACGAACTCGTCGTCACCAACGTTTACGGCTCCGCCACGAGCCGTTCTGTCACTATCGGGGACCTCATTCAGCAGGGGAGTGCCAGCAACGTCGTCGCGGATTCCAATCCTGCCAACCCGCAACACAGCGGCGTAAATATGGGGGCTACATGGGAAGCTTCCAGTTCGGATGGCACGACTACTCGGACCGGAGTGATGTCTTTTGACGCCGAGGAAACCAACGGCATTACCGTTGCGGATAATTCGTCCCTTGATAGCACCAACGGGACCATCACATTCTGGATGCGCTCCGCTGGGACGGATCAGAGCGCAAGCGGCTCACTGGGAGCGTCGCTGTTTTGCCGCACTGCAAGTACCGCCGGCTTCGATTTCAAACTGTTGCAGGAAGATGGTTCGCCAGGCACCCTATACTACACCGATCCGAACAACAACGGTGACACCTCCACCAAAGGAGTGTCCGACAACCTATGGCATTTCATCGCGCTTACCTTTGGCACCTCGGACGACAGCGGGGTCAGCCTGTACATTGATGGTTCATTGCAGTTTACCAACAACAACGGCGCAAGTTGGTCAAACGAATATCCGATTGAAATCGGTTACACCTCCGACCCGATATGGCGAAACTACAACGGGCTGTTGAGCGACTTCCGTTATTACAGCGCCCAGTTGACCGCAAGCCAGGTCGGCTCGATTTACAGTTCAGGCGCCATTGTGGACACCAACGATCTCCAACTCCGCCTCAACTTCCCGTCCGCTCCAGGCAGCGGTGTTTCGTTGACCTGGCTGGAAGGGACGGCGGTGCTCCAATCGGCTCCGACCCTCGACGGTCCCTGGACGGATTTGCCGGGCGCTGTTTCCCCATACACGATTGTTCCGGGGGTGGGCCAGCAATTCTTCCGTTATCGGTACATCCACTCCTCGCAAGTGCTCACAAGCAATCCATATTTGATGTAACGATCAATTCCCTCGCAAGACGGGAAAACGGAACGCTCGCGCGCAATTTCCGGGATTGCTTGCCAATCCCGGAGCGCGTTTAATCTGCCGCCATGCGTATTTTGTCCGGCATCCAGCCCTCGGGCGCGTTGCACCTGGGTAATTTTTTCGGGATGATGAAGCCCGCAATCGAATTGCAGGAGCAGGGGGAGGCCCTTTACTTCATCGCCAATTACCATTCCATGACCTCCCTTTACGACGCCGCCGAACGGCGCCGCAATACCCTGGATGTCGCACTCGATTTCCTTGCCTGCGGACTCGACCCAAAGAAGGCGCTCTTCTTCCGCCAGTCCGACGTCCCCGAAGTCACCGAGCTGGCCTGGATGCTCACCACGTTGACGCCGATGGGCCTGCTCGAGCGCTGCCACAGTTATAAGGACAAAATCGCGCGCGGAATTCCCGCCAATCACGGTGTGTTCGCATATCCAGTGTTGATGGCCGCCGACATTTTGATCTACGACTCGAACGTGGTTCCGGTCGGTCGCGATCAAAAGCAGCACGTGGAAGTCACACGCGACATCGCCATCAAGTTCAACGAAGCCTACGGAGAGACATTTGTTGTGCCCGAACCACGGATTCGCGAGGACACCGCCGTCGTCCCTGGCCTTGACGGACAAAAAATGAGCAAGAGCTATGGCAACACCATTGAGATTTTCGGCGACGAAAAACCGCTCCGCAAAAAAATCATGGGCTTGGTCATGGACAGTCGAACTCCCGATGAACCGAAGCCCGACTCCGACAAAAATCTCGCCATTCAACTTCTGAAACTGGTCGCGCCCATTGAAGTTGCCGCTGATTATGAGGAACGCCTGCGCCGGGGCGGATTGGGATACGGCGATTTAAAGAAAGCTCTCTTTGAACAGTACTGGAACTATTTTGCGACCGCGCGCACAAAGCGGGCCGAGTTGGCCGCCAACCCCGACTATGTCAACGGCATTTTGGCGGACAGCGCCGAAAAAGCCCGCACACTAGCTCGGAAAGTTCTCGCCCGCGCGCGTCTGGCCTGCGGCCTGGATTAGGTTGGAGATTGGAAATGGTGAATGGCGACGCAAATCGCCGTTCACCATTCGCGTCTTCGCGAGGCGAGACTAATTAATATTCGCTTCGGCGGACACGTCCTCCGCGAGAAGCCGTTTCGCGTTCGCGGCGAGAAGAATCATAATCTTCCTCGTCATAGTCCTGTTCCGAGCTTCGATAACCGGCGTAACCAGCATTGCTTCCCTGACCGCGGTTTTCCCGCTGATCATCTTCGTGTTGCCACTGCCCTTCGGATGAACCCCGGCGGTTTTGCGTGAAAGCCTCCTGGCTCCGCCCGCCTTGATACGGTTCATAGCCCTGCTGTTCATAATGTCGGCGGCTGCGTGGAGACTGCTGCCCTTCTTCATTGTAGTCAGACTGGCCGCCCCGGAAGCCTTGGCCCGAACGCTCCCGATAGCTGGCGCCTTCGTTTTCATCTTGTTGGGAGTAAGTCCCCCGGCGGCTGCGTTCGCTTTGCGATTGCTGGCCGTAGTTTTCATCTTGGTCTCCCCAGTTCTGCTGGCGGCTGCCCCCGTTTTCCTGTTCGCCGCGATACTGTTGGCCGCGCCGATTTTCCTGGTTGCCCCAGTTCTGTTCTTCACCCTGGTATTGCTGGCCGCGTCGGCGCTCCTCATTCCCCCAATTCTCCTCATTTCCCCGGAATTGCTGGCCGCGTCGGTTTTCGTCGTTGCCCCAATTCTGTTCGCCACCCCTGTATTGTTGGCCGCGGCGATTTTCCTCATTACCCCAGTTTTCTTCCCCGCCTCGATACTGCTGTCCCCGGCGATTCTCCTCGCCGCTCCAGCTTTGTTGGCCGCGAGTTTCCTGGTTTTGTTGGCTTCGGTCGCGGGCCTGATTTCCGTTTCCAGTTCCGCTGTGACCGCGGCTGCGGCTTTGGGTGTGGCTCCCTTGTTCCTGTTTGAAACGCCCGTGCTCATCGCGTTCGCGTGTTCCACGGTGTTCCTGGCGGCGATGTGTTTGCGTTGGCATATGTATTTCCTTTCAGTTTGTTATTCCTTGTAACGGCGATTGAGACAAAACAATCGCCTTGCGCATTGGGATAATTTAGCTAATGGCGTGCCAGCGGTCTATCAGTGAGGAGGTCCATTCAAGTGCGCGGGATTCTGTTGCATAATGCCATCGGGCCTTTCTGTAATGTGCAGTTTGCAAAAAGCGCCGCGCGCGTTCGTTTTGATGAAAATTTAATACCCGCGGCGAAGGTTTTTACTTACCACTCCCAATTTTGGGCCACAATCTCAGCCTGTGCGCACGGTCGAAATCCAGGCGTTCAATCCATTGTCGGCGCTCGGCGCGGTCCCCTGATCAAGACCGCGAGCCGACACCAGCATATCCAGCTCGCGCTCCAGAGGAAATGCGGTCAAACCGCTCACAACCAGGCAGACCATGACCAGCCCGATCACGATGCGAATTCTTCGCAATAGCGCACTCGGTGTTTCTGTCATCTTGCCACCGCCCATTTCGCTTTGATTCCGACCGGGGCGGGGGAGCGGCGCAACGAAAAAATGAACCGGCGCAATTGCCGGCCAACCTCTCTGAAATATTCCACGCCAGAACCTCCAATTGCTTTTAGCGCCGGACCGTGATTTACCCAGAGCATCGTTCCCGCCGCATATCCGAGCAAACAGAATTGCGCCTCCCACAACATGCCTCGCAGTCCGGTGGCCGAAGAGTCCATCAATCGATCCCGATGGAATGCGACATGGCCCGCCTCATCCCGCAGGATAAGTTCGCACATCGCCGTCAAAGCCGCGTCCGGGGAATGATTGCGGAGTAGTTTGTAATAAGCCGTGCTGACCAGTTCAGTGAGCAGCAAAACCTGCAATTCAAAACGGACCCCAATGATTCGGCGGCACATGCAAAATGCCGTAAAACTCCAGTGCGAAGAAATGTATCGGCCGTTGAACCGTTTCACGGCGCAACCGAGCAATCGGGCGTGTTCCGCCTCTTCCGCAAACCACATATCCACGATCGCGCGCATTTCCTGGCTGCTATTCCTAAACCCTTCCGCGTCATAGGCGATCAACGCGGCCGGACCTCCGCCGTCGCCCAGGCGGAACTGCTCAATCGACTTGGTCAACGGGGCGAGGACTTCCGGGGAGACTGTCATTGGCTCCGTCCAATCCGGTTCCAGCCGGTTGCCGCGATTTCGTGAAAAGCGCGCGATCCATTTTGCATGGTTCATAAAAACCTCCCGCGATTTGGTTCAATATTGCCATTCACTTTGTATTACAAAGTATATGGACGCCATGAAATCCGATCCGTTCAATTTTTTGCCTAATGTAAAAAACGTTTTTGATTGATTCCACGCATTTGGCATGGGAGCATATCCCACGATGGACCTCAGTTACCCAAACTACTGAAGTGCAAAACGCGCGCGCCAGTCGAATCTCCGCCGTTGTCATTGCGTGCGTCTCGGCGCTGGCATTTGTTCCGGTGGTTTTGGACCACGGCGGGTTAATTTCCTGGTTTCTGGCGGCGGTAGCCTATGTCGCAATTCTTGCGCTGCTCTGGCGTCAGGTGGTTATTGTTGATGTAATGCGCGAGTCGTTTGCCAGGCACGTTGAAAGTTTGGAGAGAGACCAACAAGGTTTGGAGCGCCGCCTCAACGAAAGCGAGCGCGTCCTGGCCGAGGCAAAACGAGAAGAAGCAGTCCGCCTGCTGGAATTCGAAAAGGAAAAATCCAAAATCGCCGCCACTCTTTTGGAAGAAACAAGCCGCGCCGATTCAAACCAAAGAAAGGTTGAGGAATTTGAGGCAACCGTCGCCCGCCTGAATCGCGAGAACGCGGGCATGGCCGATCAGCGGGCCGATGCGATCAGCCGCCGGCAAAGTTTGCAGAACCAGTATTTTGAATTGGAAAAAACGGCGAATGAAATACGCGCGATCCACCTCGAAAAATCCGAACAGCAACGCCGCACATTGACGGAGTTGGACCAACTGCAGAACGACCTGAAAAAAATTCAAACTGAACGGGAAAGCGCCACCGCTGATGTCGCGCGTCTCAAGCGGGAAGTGGAGACGCTGGGGATGCAGCATTCGAATACCGGTTTGCGCGAATCGAAATTGAAATCGCAAGTGGCGGAGTTGGAGGCTCGCGTGGAAACTTCCGACCGCGAGTTGCGAAATCTAAAAGCCAACACCGCCTTGCAAGAGGAATTGGCGTCACGCCGGGCGGAGATCGGACGGTTGTGTGAGCAGATAGATGATTTGACACGCCAGCGGGATGCCGCGATCGAACGCGGCGCATTGTTGGAGCAGGAAAAAAGCGAAGTCAGCGCGAAGCTGCCGGAATTAACGGCCCAGCTTGCGCGCACGGATTCCATCATAGAGCAATTGCAGGACGAATGCCGCCAAACGCGCGGCGAACCCCGGCACGAGATGGCTCGCCATTTCGTTTGGAAAATTAATTTTTTCAAGGAACAGGAAGTCGTCCTGAATTTCGTGAACGACGGGGCGGAGGTGGACTTGATCGAGGCCCGCACCGAGCCTGAGTTGCGCTGTGAAATACCGGGCAACAAGCGGCTTGAAAGGGGAGCCGAGGGGCGCATTCGTGTCACCTCCGGGCAACGTCTTCCGGGTGAGTTCGTGTTGAAGGTTCGCTATACGATTTATCCGCAGGAAGCGTCGTTAAAAATCCGTCCGTTTGACTCGGCCAAAATCGAAAGAATTTAACGATCATGAACTGTCGAATTCACATTCCGCTGCTTGCCACCGTGATTTTTGGGATTGGAATTTCGTGCCGTGGTGACGCCGGGGACGGCTTGGACCAGGCCGTGCAAAATCTCGTCCGATTGGCGACGGACGCCAGCGGCGCCGAGCGGTCAGCGCCCGCTGCCGTCGCGAAACCCTCGGCTCCAAGCGCCACACCGCAGGCGGCCGCCAGTCCGTCGCCCGTTGCGCCCGAAAAAACGGGTTTGTCGGAGGACTTTTGGGGGGCGGACCAGGAGGACGGAGCGTTTGACCTGAAGTTCAATACGGACAACGGAAAAGACGATAAAGGAACGGTGCAGATTTATATCCGCAGCTTTCGGTCGGGCACGCGCGTGGTGGATTTCGATTCAGTGTCCCGCGCGAATTGGACCAGTGAAAACCAAGGCGGGGCGATACACGTAAAAATCGACGCCGCGGGAGAAGGCCAGGCCACGTATTCATTTGACAAAAAGCACGATAGCCCAAGATTGATTCTGAATTCCGGTTCGGGGATATTTTCGAACAATGTTAACCTTAATCTGTTGGTAAAACGCCCGCTAAGCGCAACCGAAATGGGTAGGAATGGAAAGCATACTTTCGCCAAATAAACGCGGCCTTGCGAATGACGGCTCCGGCAAGGGCGGTCAATTCGCGGTTCGTTCAAACCGGTCTTATGGATCAGGATAATTATTCATTGGCGCCATTATTTGCGGAGTCGGACGGCGCTCCGGTAAGCATTTCCCTTGTGGTTCGGCGAAAACACGATCCGGCCTCAGGCTGGTTCGTGGCGCTCTACCAACTTGTCGATGCGACCGTTTTCCTGGGCTGCCTTTGTGATTCGCGAGGATTGGTCAAGGAGTGGCTCGAAATCTGGGTCCAGACGGTCTTGCGGACCGAGCACGCCAACGGGCCGGCGGATGCCCAATTAAACAATGCGTACCTCGACCAAAAATGGCGTCAACGGGCGGCGGCGTTGGAACAATTGGCGCCGGATTCCGTGTTCGCCGGGCCATGGCAGGAAGAACATCCGTTGCCCGTCTATTTTACCAGCGAAAGGTGGAAACCCGTTGCGCCGTCAAATCCCCGGCTCGGAGATCACGCTGCCTGGGAGTTGTGCCGGGAAGACGCTGTTCTCAAAGGCGCCAAGCTGCCCGCGTATAGCGAATCCACGTTCCGTTATCTTTACAATTCCTCGCAAGCCGGCAATTCCATGTTTGTGGCACTGGATGAGGCGGCGCCCCGGAATCAGCGCGTCATCGCGGCGGACGCGGAGTCGGGGTTTGTCGAGGGCTTGATACCGTTCAATCGCCATGCCGGCTTGCTGTTCATTCGCAAACATTCGCCGTTGCGCTTGAGGGCGTTCAAAAGAATTTTGGAAGGCTACGGCTGGCAAGGCTCCGGACAGGCTGCCGAAAAAATTTCTCCCACCGCGGCTTACGAGCCATTTCGTGAAGACGCTTACTTTCAAAACAATCATGGTTTAATCTTTTCTGGAAGGCGAGGGCGCGAAGGCCGCGTGTTGGAATGCTTTCTTCTCAAGCTGGTGCTCTTTCAGGAAGCCGTCGCTCAAGTTGCGGCCGTCATTAAATCTGAAGGCCGTCCGTTTCTCAATCTTCATGCGGATGATTTTCGGGTCCGTCTGCCGGTTGCCGCGTGGCGACTGCCGTCCTGCTGGGGATTTGAATTAAGCCTCTGCCGAACCTCGGAGTCGATGGCGACGGACATCGCGGGAAAAGGATTTCGCTTTTTCAAACCGCTTGGCGGACAGCCGGCATCGATTTATCAGCCCAAACAAATATCCTCCGCGAGATCCGGGCACGGAAGCGTCCGTCTCAGAAACGTCCGGGCCGGCGACGATGGATCGGTGGTTTGCGAGGGAACACTGGCGGACGTCGAGGTTTTTGCGATGGGGCCGAGTGATTTGTTGTGGATTGAACTGCCGGCGAGAGGGGAGAGGCTTGCTTTTCACGCGCGGCCGTTGTCCGAGCAAAATCTTGCCGCCAAGGAAATCCGTTTCGAAACCCTGTCGCGTATAATAAGCGCCCCAATGCGCGAGGCGCTGACCGCCTTGAAAGGAATGCCGCTGGAGGGCGTGGCATACAAGGCGCAACCGGTGACAAGTTCGCCGTGCGATCTTTACTCGCTGGCGGTGATCGCGCTGGAAATTTTGATTGATACGGAAAAAGTTTCACTCGCCGTGGCGCTGGACGAATGTTTCAGTCTCGCGCGCGAAGTTGCCCGGCAGGGCGCGGGTCTTCCAATTGCGAGCAGGCGCGCGAAGGCCCTCGAAGAAGAACCGCGATTTTGGGATTCGCTGGGGCCGCAGAATATTTGCCAGGAATCGTTGACCCGCGAGGAAGCTTGCGCGCTGATACCTCCTGAGTTGTGGTGGGGTTGTTTCGATGTATTGATCCGCATGTTTCCGGGGGCGGACCCAGCCGGCTGGGCCAGGGACCTTGGGGACGTGAACCCGTTCGCGCTGGAAAGCTGTTTTCCTGAAGCCATGAAAGAATTGGACGGCTTGGTGGAGCGGACGCGAAGCCTGTTGTTTCTTGACTGGACATCCAACCGGGAAACGCGCAATATTCTCGACGAATTTTCCGGCTAGCCCGAAGCAGGTTCGGCGGGCCTGGCCAAAATAATTATTATGAATAAAATTGTGACACGAGTATGGTTGGCGACGCTTGCGCTAATCGTTTTATCGACAGGCTGCGGCACAAAAAGTCCGTCCCGCCCGAAGACCGGGCCGCCCTACACCTACGTGATCGAGGCCGATTCAAATTCCCTGGCCGGCGCCAGTTTCCAGGTGGACGTGTTGAAATTAAACGTCCAGACGCGGCCAGTCATTGAGAAAGTCTCCGTGGACGATTACTTCAAATTGGACAGTCCCATCCGCAATTCCGCGCCCGTTATCAAACGCCTTATTTTGAAGGCGGGCCAGAGTGAAACCATCAATCTGGCCGATCCTGAATTTCAAAATGTGCGTTATCCCAGCTATACTGACGTTGCGTTAATCGGTTATCCGCCGGGCCAGGTGACGGCCGGCCCCAATGGCGATCCGAGAATTATCATGCTTCCGCTGGATCCGAACAAATGGCCCAAGGAATGGCCCGGCAAGAAAAACCAAATTACAGTCACGATCACCCGTTCGCTTGGATGGCAACCCGACCCGGGATGGATTAACAGTGGACCGTAACGCCCCGGTGCGCAGTTCATGGAAAGATATGGATCATTTCAAACAGAAGCCGAGTTGGAGCGGGGGGCGGACACGGGTGTCAGAACCTTTCGCGCTGTCCATGTCGAATCGAGGCAGGCGGGCGTTCTAAAAGTCGTTGCCGCAACGGCAAGCAAGCGGGAGGGCATCCTCGCCGCCTTCAAGATACAGCAGGAACTGGCCGCGGCGCACGGCGGAACCGGCTGGCTGTCCATCCTCGAATTTGGAGAGACACCGACAGAATGTTACGCCGTGTTCGAGACGGCCGAGCCGCAATTGGTCAACGACATCGACGGCGCGTTCGAGCCGCCGCCACAGGTGGTCGGCCAGGTTTGCAAAGCCATTCTTGAGGCGCTCATTCGGCTGAAAAAAGAAGCCAACGGCCGGCCTCATGGAAATTTGAAGCTGTCCAATGTCTTGCTTCGTTCCACAGCGGCAGGGGAAGCCGATTATGGCCACGTTTTATTGACAGACCTGTTGCCGTTGAATCCCTCCGGGCCTGCGCCTCCCAGGTCGGATCAGCGCGCCCTGGGCGTTTTGTTGTATCAATTCATCAGGGCCGTTCCGCGGGCGCGGCCTCAGATGCAATCAATCCCCGACGATCGTCCGCTTTGGCCTGTTCGGGAAGAGAAGCGGGACGCCGAATGGCGCAAGTTCGTCGAGGGTCTGATGAAGGGGGAATACGACAACGGTTCCCTCGAATCGGTCTTGCGCGATTGCAAACGGCTGATGGGGGAATCGAAGGGGAAGTGGATGGTAGCGGCGGTCGCAGGCGTGGCGATTTTGATTCTGGCGGGAGCGGGGGTTTATCTGATGTCGTCTCACAAAGGGCCGCAGTCATCACCACCACCACCAAGCGCTCCCAGCAGGTTGGAGGCGTTGAAATCAGAATTTAGAACAAACCCGGACCTGCAGGGCGACGCGGATCTGCGGGCCGCATTTTCGGCGGATGACGAGAACACCTTGGATGCAAAGATACAGGCTTGGTGGACGAATCCCGAAGTCACAATTTCAAGCAATGTCCTCGGATTTGCGGATCGTTTGAACGCGGTTTTGGTGGACGACTTGAAACGTCCGCCGGAACTGAATTTTTCGTCGAACCTGGTCGCAAGTCTCGTCGCGCAACAGCAAAGGAAAAAGGATCTCTCAAAAAATTTCTCCGACCTGACCAATAAATTGGCGACCATATATGACAGCATTCTCGAGAAGTGGGCTTTGGAAGCTCCTGAAGCAAGCAACTCCGTCATCAAGGCCATCCTGTTCAAGGAAGTCCTTGCGCCGCAAATCAAGGGCGCGACGCTGGACGATTTCAATTCCGGCGCCGACGCCGCCGGCCGGATCCTCGATTCCGGCGATTACGCGCCGCCAAAGAATTGGCGCAACATGGCCGATTGCCTCAAATCGAACGCGCTCGCCAGATTAACGAAAATGGCCAATGGCCAGGACCAAACCACCTATGCCCAATGGAAAGTGGACAGTGCCACGGCGCCGCAACATTTTGAGATGGCCCAGTTGCTGCCGGAGTGGCCCGGCGCGAAGGAGCGTTCGCGATTGAGGAGGGACATTGCCTCGGTGAATGAGGACTCATCTTTGGCGCAATTCCACGACCTCGCGCCCCGGGTCGGCAAACTTCTGACGGATTTCGATTCGTTGAAAAGTCAAGCAGAAGACCTCGAAAACAAAGCCAAAGGAGATTGCGCGAACAGCCAGGAATTGAAGGACGAGGGGGGTCTCTTTTTAAAGAATTGGAGCGCGCTCAATAACGATTTGAACGGCGTAAAAGAGTCGCTGCGGACTTGGAAAGAGGCGGCGGACAACGGCAAACGCCAGGCGGCGTTGGAAGCGGAGGAAAGGCGAAGGAAAGCCGACGAGGACGCAAAGGCGCGCCAGGTCGAGGCCGCAAGACAAATCGAGCAAAGAAACCTGGAGGAGAAAAACCTGCTCACCCAGCTTCACCAGGATTTCAACGACGGGAATTACCAACCGATCTTAAATACAAACCTTCCGAATAACCCGGAGTTCAGCCAGATTTTTGAAAAGGCCCGGCAAGAAACCGCGGAACGCAATGCCGCAAACAAGGAATTTGAGGAGGGACACTATACAAATTACGCCTTCATCCGGGATTGGGGCGGATTCAAGAACAAGAGCGGCTTCGCTTCCGTAATGCAAAGCGCAAATAACGAAAGCAATTCGTGGGCTAACTGGACCGCCAGATTAAACGACAATCCACAAGCAACAATCGACTTCATCAATGATCCTGCGAACAGCGCTGTCGCTTCAAAAGGGCCCTTTAAAGTTCTTCTGGATGAAGCCAAAGCGAAAGTGCGGCAATTGCTCGCCGCCCGAAAAGCCCAGGAAGACCTGAAGACAGCCCAGGCGGATTTCGACCTCGGAAAATACGACGATGCGTTGAAGTTGTCCGCCTCGTATCCACAGGACGACTCCTTCGTCAACCTTTCCAAATCCGCGACCACTGAGAAGGCCATGTTGGACGACGCGAATCGAAGATTGGCCGCCCGAGACCCGGATTTTATCACTTTCGTCAACGGGTTGGCGACATATAGAAACACCAATAAACCGCCCTGGACGAACTTCTTTTTTGAGGCGGACAAAGTTCTGCAACCGTTGCAGGCGGAAGCCGACAAGCGTCAAAAGTTGAAAAATGTTCAGGATGACGAAACACAAATCCGCGTTACAAACCAGAGGAAAGCCCTATTTCCTGGGACAGTGATCGATTTGCTGCTCAAAAAAGTGGAAGACGATCGCGGGAAATACCAGGCCTTGGGCGCGTTGACACCCGAAGTCGATGCACGATTGAACAAATTGAAAGCAGACATCCAGGAACACAACCAAACCTACGGTGGCGGACTGTAATGGGGCGGAAAAAACTGCTTAAATTTCGTTGACACGGGTTTCTGTTTATGCAAAATCCTCTGGCGTAACGGCCTGTTGATTTTATGAATAAGCAAACCACGTCGCTGCCGGGCGACTCTAAAAACAGATGCTGGCGGTTCTAAGCCTCCGATTTTACCTATGAAAATCGCGTCAACCAATCGCTCGAAAGATCCTTTTTGCCTCGTTGCGACGCGGCGCCGTGTAATCGGCCTGTTGTTGCTCGCGCTTACTCTGCCCGGCCCGCTTTTTGGGCAAACTTTTCCGGGCGTTGAACAGTCGCCGTCCACAAACGCGGCCTCAACGGGAACAAATATGTCGGGCATCGATATTTCCAGCCTTTTGGCGAAGGAAGCGAAGAACGAGCTGGCCATTTCCGGCGACTACTTATTGGGCGAAGGGCATGTGACCATCCCGATAGGATTCGCGTTGAATTCCCACGGTTTCGCCGCGCGTCCCGTGATTGAAAGCCCCAATTTCACGGGCAATTACTTCGGCGGCAGCATGTCGTACTCCTATGGCGACGCCTGGTTCTTTGATGTTTCGTACGCGATGGCGCGCTACAATGGGAATGTGGACGTTCCACCGCTCACCTTTCCTGGAATTCCTCAAATAATTTCAACGCACTACATTATTGATGAGGACTGGTATCAAGCGTATGTGCGTTACGGATTTCCATCGTTGCGCGGCAAACGCATCGCGGCTTATGTGCGGGCGGGCGTTAGCTATGTTCCGACGACTCTTGACGTTTCGCCCAATCAACTGGCCGCACTCAACTATTCCGAACATGACAGGTACGATGATGTAACGGGAAACATTGGGTTTGGCGTCGCGTATTCTCTCATTCGCAAGTCCCGCTTTACGTTGGGCCTTCAACTGGAAGGAGAGGGTTTCTACGGAGAGCGCAACCAAAGCGACACGGAATCCGCGAGCGTTCCCTCGACCGTCGTCGTTCTCGGCCAACCCGCCTCCGTGGCGCATCCGACGGAATCGACAACCATTAATAACACGCTGTGGGGCGGGACGGCGCTGGTCGCCCTGCGATTGCAGTACTATCTGGGCAGGGCGCGATTGGCGCGGGTATTCCTGGAAGGGGGGATGTTGGGAACTTATACAACGGTTGGTTATTCCAAATACGGGTTCGGCGATCCAGACGAACTGCTTTACGGGCCTTACGTGAAAGTCGGCCTCCGAGTTTCTTTCTAACCATTAGCGCAACCTGTTTATGAATCGAAAGTTCCTCTCAGCGGCAATTTTGGCGGGGGCAATGAGCGCTCACTCGCAAAGCGGCTTGGTTTTTACGACCAATTCAATACCCGCCGGCGCGGCTGGCGGCAATGCCCTCTACGCAATCGCCACGTCGGGCGGTTCAGACCTCGTGGCGGTGGGAGCGAAATCGACGGTCTTCAGTGGAATTTATACGGCAACCGCAAATGGATCCAACACTTTCCAATGGACGACCGGCAGTGTTCCCGTTGCCAATCTGAATTTGGAAGGCATTACTTACGGATCGGGCACGTACGTTGCGGACGCTTCGGTGGGAAATGTTTTCACCGGCTCGGGGACCAGTTGGACTTCAGCCAAATCAATCACCGGAGGATCCGGGCTTGAACTTTGGGGAATCTCTTACAATCCATCCGCAAATAACACCTATGCGGTGGCCGCCGGTCCGTATATTTATTCCACCGCCAATCCCGCGACGGGTTGGCAGCTCAAACTGACCAGCTCTTCGGAACTCTTTTATGGGATGACCGCGTATGCCAATGGTTTCGCCGCTTGCGGCAACACCAGGGCTGTCCTCATTTCCTCTGACGGGCTGACGTGGCCCGCCGCGCCCGCTCCCAGCGGCACCTACAATCTTAGCGGCGCGGTTGTTGGAGGCGGCACATTGGTTTGCGTTGGCGACGAGACGGCTGCTACGGGAACGGCAATTTCCTCCGCAAACCCAACCCAGGCGGGATCGTGGACGGCAAAGAATTTTGGTTCCATCGGACTTAATAAGGTTGCCTATACGGGGGCTGAGTTTGTGGCAGTCGGTAATAAAGGCGCTTTTCTTTCAAGTCCCGACGGCGTTACCTGGACAACGAATCAAATCGCATATAACTCCTCGAGCGGCTCGGTCATTGTCACGAACAACATCTATGCGATCTCGTTTTCTACCAATGGCCCGCTTCAAGGTGTCGGCGTTTTGGTGGGGGCAAACGGAACTGTCATGCTCTGCGGGTCGAATCCGATTGCGCCGGCGTTTATCTCCAGTGAAACGATTTGCGCCGGGTCCGCGAATCCCACCTTGAGCGTAAACCTTGCAAATAGCGGAAGTGTATCGAACTGGATCACTGTGGACTGGTACAGCTCCGCTTCAGGGGGCGCTCCGATTGCCATTGCGACAAACAGTTTTACGCCGGAAACCAATTATCCCGACGTGGACGCCACTTATACTTTTTACGCCGAGTCCCGGGATACCCGAACGGAGTTAGTCAGCACAAACCGAACCCCGGTCAGTTTGACCGTTTTTCAACGCCCCACGGCGAATGTGACGGCGAGTGGAACGACGAACGTTTGCAATGGAGAGGAAGCCACGCTTTCCGTCGAACTCACGGGGACTGGCCCCTGGACGGTGGGGTGGTCCGACAATACGATCAGCAATTACACCACCAGCCCGGGGCTTAAGACTGTAAATTTGACTAACTCCGATCCCAACATTCCACTAACGAACAGTTTTACGGTTTCATCACTGAGCGACGCGAATTGCTCCGCCGATTCCATCGACTTGAGCGGCAGTGTCACCGTTACCGTCTATCCGATACCAATCTCAACGCTGACCACGGATGGCGATACGAATGTTTGCAGCGGCGAACCGGCGGTTGTCTCCGCGAACTTGACCGGTTTTGGCCCGTGGGTGGTGACGTGGAACGATGGAACCACCGCTACAGTTGGTTCGGGACCCGGCCCGTTTAAGACCAGCCACACAACTGCGCCGTTGAATGACCCGAATGCAAATCTCACCAACAGCGCCAGTTTCTGGATAACGAATCTGTACACGACCACCGGAAATACCTGCCCCGCCACGAACATGGCGGGCACCAATACGGTAACCATTTATCCAATTCCAACCGCAATGTTGACCAATTCCGACAGCACGAATGTTTGCGGCGGTGAATCGGTCCTCCTCTCGGCGCAGTTGACAGGCGTCGGGCCGTGGGTTGTCCAATGGAGCGATGGCGCCAGCCAAACGGTGGGGGCGGGGCCAGGCCCGTTTGTGGTCAAGCATCTCACCGCGCCGTTGAATGATCCGAACTCAAATGCTACCAGCAGCGCTTTGTTTTCGATAACGAACCTTTATACAACGACCGGGAATACCTGCCCGGCTACGAATCTCCTCGGCACAGACATGGTTACCATTTACCCGATTCCGACCGCAACCCTGACCGACGCCGGCACAAATATTTGCAGCGGCGAATCAGCGCTTATCTCGGCGACGCTAACGGGCATCGGGCCGTGGGTTGTCCAATGGAACGATGGCACCAACCAAACTGTGGGGGCGGGGCCTGGCCCATTTTTGGTCAACCATGTCACCGCGCCGTTGAATAATTCGGACTCAAATCATACCAGCAGCGCTTTGTTTTCGATAACGAACCTTTACACAACAACGGGCAATACTTGCCCCGCCACAAATCTCCTTGAGACCGAGACCGTCACCGTTTATCCGATTCCGACCGCGACTGTCACGGCGGCTGGCGGTACGAATGTTTGCGGCGGGCAGCCGGCGGTCGTATCGGCTACGCTGACTGGCGTCGGGCCGTGGGTTGTTCAATGGAATGACGGCACAAATGAAACGGTTGGGTCTGGTCCAGGCCCTTTTGTTGCCGCTCACGTCACAGCGCCGTTGACTGATTCAAGTCCAAATTCCACCAGCAATGTTTCTTTTTGGATAACGGCGCTGGACACGACGACTGGAAATACCTGCCCGGCCACCAATATTATGGGGACCAACACTCTAACCATTTACCCGGTTCCCACCGCGACGGTGACATTGCTCGGAGCCGCGAGTGGTCAGACCAATATCTATTCCGGCACTACCGTGACGAATCAAGTGGTGCTGACGGGATACGGTCCCTGGACAGTGGATTGGTCCGACGGATCGAGCACAAATGTTAGCGGCACTAATGGGCCGGTCACCATTCAACATTCGGTAACGCCGACGAATCTGTATTCATTGATGACGAGTTTTTCCAACTCGGTTCAAGTAAGGGCGATCAGTTCAAATGTTTCCACGAATTATTATTATTACATTACGAGTCTCACCGCCGGCTCCGGCGATACCTGTGACATTACAGCGCCGGCGACTACAAACACCGTAACTGTCTGGGTGCCCTGGCTGACAGTGATGCCGCAGGATACAAATGTAGTTGTGTCATGGTTTGCCGCCGCTCCGTCGAGCCTCGAATGGACGGCCGACTTCGCATCACCTTACTCCAACACGGTTTGGACCGTGGTGGGGACGAACAGCGTCCTGGACGCGACGAATTACTGGACAAATTCAACCGCCGGATCCACGAATGGCTTTTATCGCCTGAGTTTGGATGGACCCTAGCGCGGCTCGATGTTAATCTGATGTCAGTATGGCCAACGGCACTTTAAAGGTATGGGCATTGGAAACCGCCAACCGCGTCAAGATGATCCAGGCCTCCTGGGCGGACGATGACAAGGTTTCCCGCCAGGAGACGGTTCGACAGGAATTGCGGCGCTCGCTTGACAGCTTCTCCGGTTCTGATCGCTCCGAACGCCTGGAGGCCCTGAAACTTCATTTTCCGGTGTGGGACCAAAACGGGGGCGAAGTCATCACGGTGGAAAAGGAAGCTCCGCCCCGCGCGTTGTCGCCTCAGGAATTGTTGGACCAATTGGTTGCCGCCGCGCCGCGGTTGACAGATAAAGACCGGCAAGCTTTTTCGAAACGACTTCTCGAAGCCGGGTTTGCAATTACAAAGACCATTCCCTCCGCCCCATCCACGAGTCCGGCGCCCACTCCGGCCGCCGCTGCCGCGCAAGAGATGGAATTTCTGCCCGAGCAGACCGCGCGGAAACTGGGCGAGAAGGGGCAAGTCAGAACTTATCCCACACAAGTTTTCAACGTGCTGCACGAATTGTTGGATTGCACCATGACGCTGGCAACGGCGGCCCGCGCGGCGGTCGAGGAAATGTACCGGCGCGGAGAGATGACGCCCCCACGAGACCGGGAAGATGACTCGCAATTGCGAGCGGCGGTCAGCCGATATTTGAAAGGCGAGTCGGGCGCTTCGTCGGAACAAATGCGGCAAGCCGTGCAAAAAGTGCGGAGCCGAACGGCGGCAATGTTGCTGCTTCCCGCCAAGCTGCCGGGGAAGATGAGCGAGCGGCTCGTTAAATTGGTCCATCCCGACGCCATCACCAGAATGGTGGAGAGGGAAGGGCGGTTGGCGGCTTTGGTAAAAGATCCCAAAGTCCGATGTTGGGAAAAATACGAGCGTCTGTGGAATGATCGCGGTTTGGGGCAAACCCAGAACAGCATGTATTGGGACGTCGATTTTGCCAAGGATGTGGTGGCAATTGTCGAAGGGCAAAATGCGCCGAACTAAAATTCTTTACGCGACGGCGGTAATGGCCCATTCTCCTTCGGTAAGACGAAACTATGATGGTCCATTGGCATGAGGGGTTGTTCCTGCTGCCCCAACATTTGCAGTTGCAGCAAAAATTTGTCCTCGACAGGCTGGCTGCGGAACGTCCGTTCATGCACCGGTTCGGTTGGGGCGTGGTGGACCTTGATTTGAATTTGACAGGGGAGGCGATTTCAGTCCGCCGCCTCAAGGCAGTCACCCGCAGTGGAGTTTTCCTGGATTATCCCAATAATGTTTCCATCGCCCGCGCGGAGGGCGTTGCCGCGGAGATTGCCCGCACGGGCGGTCGCGGATTCAAGGTGAGTCTGGCGCTGCCGTTGTGGAGCGAAAACCAGGCAAACGCGTTTAAGATCGGCGAAGACAACAATCCGTTGCGCAAGCGGCGATACCTGCTGCGAGAGGAGACGGTCGCGGATGAGAATGAGGGCGGAGATAAAAAGCCGGTATGGGTGCGGCAATTCAATGCCCGGCTCATGTTGGAAAGCGAGAGCGACCAGGCATCCGGCTTGGAGATAATTCCTCTGGCGCGGGTCGCGCCTTCACCCGGCGCCCAACTGCCGACCATCGACGAGCAGTTTGCCCCGCCGTTGCTGCGCCTCAAGGGGTGCGGGGAATTGTTTGACCTTGTGCAAAAGCTCGTCAATCAAATCGGCCTCGCGAGGACAAGTCTGCGGTCTCAGATTCAGGAAGGCGGCTTCAATCTGGAAAGTCTGCACGGAAATCAATTGGACCTGCTGCTTCGTTTGCGGACAGTCAACCAGTTTTTGCCGCGCCTTGAGGCGTTGGTGGAAGCCGATCAGGCGGCGCCATTTGAACTTTATTGCGAATTGGCCTCCATGTGCGGGGAACTAACGGCCCTTGACCCGGCGAGTGAACCCGTGGCCGGCAAAGGCTTCCTGCACGAAGCTCCGTATGAACAGTTCGCCCGCCTTGATCAAAAGATCAGGGAATATGTGGAGCCTAAATCCCGGCGGACCTATGTTGAAATCAAGTTCACCCAACTCGGTGAGCGCCGCTGGCGCGCGGAAACGGACGGACGGTTGCTCGAAGCCGCGGCGGATGTGTATTTGTGCGTCGATTCGCCGGAAACCCGGGAAGAGGTGACGGGGCTTGTCGCCGACGCGTTCAGGTTCCAGTTGCAACCCCGGAGTTTGGATTTGAAAGCGAACCAGGGGATCCCAGTCAAGGAAGTCAACACGCCCCGCGGACTTCCGGCGATGCAGAACCTTCACTATTTTCGTGTGGAACGGACGCTGGATGCCGACGCCGCGAGGCTCTGGAAACGCATTCTGGAGGAGCAGAAGGTGGCGGTCTATTGGGGCGCCAAAGAAACAACGAAGATCGACAATATTTCCTTTTTCATAATTAAGTCCGGATGATTTGTCATGGCTAAAGAAATGCGCATCGTTCAGGTGTGCGAACCGGTTTTCCTTTATATTTGCGAGTTGAACCGGTTGCGCCGCGAGGGAATACCGGCAACTTCAAGCGCCGTGAAATTCGGCGTCGTGCGCCATCGCATAGAAAGCCTCCTGGCCCAATGCGTGGAGTCCGCGAGGACTTCCAATCACCTTGAGCAACAATGGAAGGATATTGAGCGCCCGTTCTATTGTTTTATTGATTACATGGTCGAGGAAATTCTCGGCCAGCGGCCTGGAGAGGATGAGCCGCTTCCGGCAGCCGTCGAATGGGCGGATCAGCGCCTGGCGGAGAGATTTGACATCGTCGCGGGCAACACCGCCTTTGTCAAATACTTGCAGGGCGACCTTGACCGCCGTGAAAACGATGTGGACGCGCGCGAACGGTTGGAATTCTACTATGCCTGTCTCGGGTTGGGATTTGTGGGTCCGTTTCAGGACGATGCGGCGGGATTGAACGCCTGCAAGCAGGATGTCACCGGCCGGGTCCCGCATTTGTTGACAAAAGGGGCGGACGATCAATTCACTCCCCACGCTTACGAGCATGTGAACCCCGCGCGCCTGAACCTTGAACCGCAACCCCTCCTTTGGGGTGTGGTCATTGTGACGGTGGTCATATTGCTTTTCTTTTTCATCGCCACAGGCTGGCTTTACAAGGATTCGGCGCGGAGCCTGGAAGCCGCGATTCAAAGTATTATCGAATATGGCAACCACACACCGGGACTCCATTAGCAAAAAGTAAATCGTCCAGCTATGCCTTCATTTTCAGAAATGCCTCCGCCAATAAAAGCAGCGGCGTTCATTGCCGGCGGCGGTACGGTGGTCGGCGGAGTCGGAATGCTCGCGACGACCGGGGGAGTAAAGTCAACCCTGCTGCTGATCGGATTGGCGCTCATTATTTGCGCGGTCGTTCTGGTGATTTACGCCTTCATCCTGTTATCGCGCCGCCGCAAACGCGCCAAGGAATTTGGAGAGGACTTCGGCAAGCCGCGCCAGGGGACCGCCAAGGACGCCCAGGAAATCGCGAAGATGGAGCATTTGCGCAAGCAATTTGTGGATGGCATGGCCAAGTACCGGAAGGAAGGCTACGACATCTATGAAATGCCCTGGTTTCTGATCATGGGCGAGCCGGGGTCGGGAAAATCCTACGCTCTAAGAAAAAGCAACATCGGATTTCTCCCGGGTCTTCAAAACGAATTGCAAGGGGGCGGCGGCACTTACACGATGGATTGGTGGTTCACCCGCGAGGCGGTTTTGCTGGACACCGCCGGACGGTTCGCAATGGAGGAGGCGACAACCGAAGGGGATGCTTCCGAGCTGTCCGAATTGTTGCGGCTGTTGCGCAAACACCGGCGCAATTGCCCGATCAACGGCATGATTTTAGTCATCTCGGCCGAGAGCCTCCTCAGTGACTCCGCCGAAGAAATCGAACTTACCGCCAAGCGATTGGCAAGGACCATTCACCGCGTCCAACGCGACCTGGACGTGCGGTTTCCCATTATTGTCTGGGTCACCAAGACCGACATGGTGCCGGGCTTCCGCACCTACTTTGAGAGCATTTCCAATCCGGATCGACAGCACCAGATGTTGGGATGGTCCAATCCCGAAGATTTGGACACGCCTTTTCACCCCGACCAGGTTGCCCAGCACATGGTGGGAGTGATCAATGAGTTGAGGGAGCGACGATGGACGCTCCTTGATCAGCAGAAACCTCGCGGAAACGCCCGCCCCCTCGACGCCGTGGACAGCCTCTTCGCCTTCCCCGATGAATTCAACAAAATCATGTCGCCGTTGCAGCGTTACCTGGAGCTTATTTTTGTCGGGTCGCGCAAACCGCCATTCCTGCGGGGCATTTATTTCAATTCGGCGGTGACGGAAGGCAAGGAAGTTGACAAACAAATTGCCGAAGCGATGGGGATGAGCGTTGCCGAATACAACAAACAGGGCGGCGGTTTTTCCCGCGACAAGGCCTATTTCCTTCGCGACAGCCTGGCAAAAAAATTATTCGTAGAAAAGAATCTGGTGACGCGCGCGTCCAAGGCAATGTCGTCGTTGAGGGTGCGGCAATGGCTTTTGGTGGGCGGAGTGGCGCTGGGAGTCATCGCGATGGTCGGTTGGGCTTGGTTTGCGCACAATCAACTTAAACACGATATTCTCGCGGAAAGCGTTCATTGGCAGTACTTTGCTCAACGCATTGCCACCGGCGGAGACTCGTTGAACGGCATCAAGTTGGTCGCGCCTGGCACCGACGGCGTCTATCCGTATCGCGGAGAGCATCCGCTTGGAGAAGAGGCCGGGCTTAAACCCGATGCGACGAATTATTTGGACTATTATTGGCGCCTCTCCAAATTTTCCAGCCAACAAATCCCGATTTCTCCAGTCTTCCGCATATTCGCCTCCAAAGTTGAAACCGGAACCGATCGCCGAAAACAAGCATGGCGAATCGCTTTCAAGACCGGAATTCTGCAACCTGTCGTGGCTTACACAGGCGAAAAGTTAACCACCCTTCCGAATTGGCAGGGCGCGCCGGAGGAGGATGCTCTGTTCTCCATGTTGCGATGGGAAGGCGCCGTCCAACAAGGACCTCAATTCAAACCGGAAATGCTCGCTCCCAATCCAACCAGCGATTTTTTCCTCGGGCATATGATCAATTTTCTTTCCGCGACCAACATCGCCGAGAACGAGCAACTTCGCCTTAACGACATGCTTTTTGACTCTCTGGAACAGGACCCCGCCCGGGGCGATCTCACCAACCTTCAATCGGTCACCTTTAACGAAGTGTTGACTGTGGATAGTCCGGGCGGCCCGGTTGGAAACGCGCTTGCCAATTCTTTGAAAAAGGCCCAAACGAGTCGAAAAGAGATTATGGAGAGCGCCGACTCGTTCTCGAATGTCGTTACGAGCCTCATCGCGCTGAAAAAAAGCGAAGGTTCATTGCTCGGTTCATTTCAGGATTCAGCCGACCCCGCCAACCAATCCTCCACTGACGCCGCCGCCACATACTATTCTAATCTAGGCACACAGTATGAGGATTATCTGGGCAACTATCAAAAAGTCACCCAGGAGCATCAGCGAATGGACGGGGCCGGTTCAAATGGCGAATTGGAGCCAAAGCTAAAAACCATGCTCGACCACGGCCAGAGCGAAATCAATCAACCGTTCCAACGGTTGCAATCGGAACTGACCCGCCTCCATCAATCACTCCGAGGCGTCGTGATGTATCAGAATGCGATCGACGAGATTCAAGGCACCATCACCAGTTCCATGAAAGATTTGAGCGGACACATCGATCAGCTCATCAATCAAATCCGCCCATTCGACAAGGACTATTATTCGCCCGGCCCCGGCGGAACTCCAAAACTGGACGAGCGCTTTCAAAAATACTGGCAAGCCTTGATGCTCTATAAAACAACGAAGCCGGATTGGACCGCGCGCGGAAATCCTCTTTCCGACGCCCTGCACAAGGAAACGGCGTTCGAGCAAGATGTGGAAAAATGGCCCGCTCCTCCCAGCGCCACAATCACCCTCGATGCCAAGTTTAAGGCCAGCCTGGAAACGCTCGCCGCCAGCGCTTTGTCTTACCAGACCAATTATTACGCGCGCCAATTCGCCGCGTATTGCGCCGGCTACATGAAAGATAATCTGGCGTTTCCCTATTTTTACGAGACTGGAGGCCCAAACACTCCGCTCTCCTTCGACAAACTAGTCGAAACCCGGGACTCTTTGCAGCAATTGAGCAATCGTGCCGCCTCGATTTTCGGGGAGGACGTGCCGTCGATCGACACCGTTCGCAAGCGGATGAAGACCCGTTTGGCGGCGGCCGATTCTTTCATTGTGCAACAAGCCAATGGCGATCCCGCCGCTCCGACGCTCCGGATCGAAGTTTCCCAATCGGAAAAATATCTCAAGCCGGGGCAGAAGCTTGCGCGCGATCTTTACGCAGTGCTCAGGCTCGACGATGATGATGCGACAGCCAGGGTCGTTTTCGCCGAGGGCAAACCGTGGCAAATTCCGCTGAACGGCCAGGAGCTGATTTTCGATTGCAGCGCTCAAGGCACTCCCGACTGGAAACCGCTTGTCAATCAAAGGGGTGAATGGTCTCCACTCAAGTTTTTGATCGAAAACATGGAACCCATCGAAGGCGAGCCTGATACGTACGTTGTCCGGTTGAAGGCGCCCGATGGCACCTTTTTCGTTTTGAAGTTCAGCATTGTCGGCAAAAGGCTTCCTTACAGGACAAAGGAAGAGTGGCGGAATTCGGAATAATTTCAAAAATTTGCGCGGCCCGCGCGCTTCCATGAAAGAAAAAACATCGGAAAAGGCCAGGGACAGCGCCCCAACGTCCGCTGCCGGGCGCGTACGCCTCGGCGCCTTCGGAAAGCATCCTGGGTGGTCCGATTTCATGGAACACGTCGGGACCGAAACGAGTTTCATGGTTCGCGCGAAACGGGATTTTTTCCTGGGAACGATCAGGAACCTCGTGGCGACGGGCCAATGGCAGGGCGCGCCCGGAGACACGGCATTTTTTCCGCGCGAGTGGCTCTGGATTTGGCAGGAGAAGAACGAGTTCCTCATCGGCCTGCTCTGGCCCTCGCGGGACGGAACCGGATCGGCCCGCAAGTTCCCCATGGCCCTTTGCGCCAATTGCCAGGACGTTGATGTCTTTTGGGCCTTGGAACATCTCTTTCCCATCCTTTCGCGCGCGGCGAAAAAACTCCGTGAAGTCAAAACGCAGGCGGAAGTTTCTCAATGCGTCCAGGAAGCGCAGCAACAATGCGCCGATGTGATGTCCACCGCCGATTCCCCGGGCGGTTTTGATTACCTGGCTCAAGCCGGAAAATTTTTCAACCAAGAATGGCTTCGCGACAACCCGGAGGCGCCGCCGCGAACGCTTTATTTTATTCATACGCGGCTCGAGAGCCTGGCGATTGGAGCCAAGGAGATCGCGCGGAAAAAGGCCGAGGAGTTTGACGCAATGCGCCTGCCGTATCCCCCTGATGGCGCCCCTGCTGAAGCCGCCAAATGGATCGCCTTTTTCAGAACGCAAATTGATAACGACGCGCCGCTTCTTTTGGTTCGTTCCTCGGGATCAAGTTGGTGCGATGTGATTTTGGGCGGCATCTCGGCGGATGGCAAATTATCCGAGCGCAATACGTTGCGCCTTCAGCAAGGTTTGGGCGACGCCCCCCTTATCACGGACACGCCGTATCCGCTTGATCCCGATTTTCTTGCCCAGTCGCGGCAAACGCTGGCCTCGGCTCCTTTGGAATGGGGGAATCCCGCCAAACGATCCATCTTTGGTCCAGTGCCGCCCAAGTATCGGCCAAATCTTCCCGGCGAGAAAAACACAAAAGCCACGGAACATGCCCTGGGTGATTCCGATCATGCCAAAACCCTTAAGCGAATTATGATCGGCGCCGGGTGCGTTTTGGCGCTCGGCATCCTCATTGTTTTGGTTTGTTATCTTTTTCGTTCCTCACCCAAGGCGCCATCTCCCGCGCCCGCGCCGCCTCCGTCTCCGCAGCATACCAACGCAAGTTCTGACGATAACACGCAAAATCTCCAGGCTGCGTGGACGGAATACATTCGCGACTACACCAATTGGTTGAAGCCATTAGTTGACAGCGGAGGCGCGGCGAGTTTCGATTCTCCTTATCTGACCACGAACCTGCAACGGCTGATTGCCGGCGCGCGCGTGGCAAACTTCGCTCCGCTCGCGCTCTATGGCAGCGCTGACCCTCTGAACTTGACCGAACCCGACCCAAAGGAACTCAAAGCCAAACAAGACATCCTGCAGCGGACCTACGCTGCGCGCGATCAGGCGCGTTCTCTGATCCAAAATCAATACCCCGCCAAAGTCGCCGCCGATGTTAATGAGCTGGCGGGCACCCCTTTGGAAACGGCGGCTCGCGTTTTACTTTCTGCGCGACCGCCCGACGGCGAAAGTTTTATCCAGCAAGCCACTCGTTTGACGGTTGTTGAACACGCGACCGCTAATCTCAAGGAGGAATGGAACAAATTGGAAAAAGTCCAAAACGAGCTGGCCCAATTTGATCCGAATTACCTGGCTTATCTTCTCGACGAAAAAAAGGGCAGGGTGGGGGCTGCCAATGTCGATGAAGCCGCCGCCCAATTGGCCGCATTGCGAAAAAATGAGGAGAATTTGCTCGATTGGGTGAAGCCCGCATGGTCCAGGGTGGATCAGTCGCGCTTTTTGGCGGAACTGGCGCGCACAAATATCAGTTCCATCGAAGCATGGACAAACCTTGCCGGAGAATATACGAAAATCTTTACCGACAGCGATCCGCGCGCTGCCTTGCGTAACCGGCTCGATCAGACTGAAACCAATCAATTGCGCGACGTCGTCCTCGCCGCCAATGATGGAAATTCCGCTTCGATTGCCGGGTTGACCAATCAAGCTGGACATATCAATTCCGAAATTGCGGAAATGAATAACGTCGCCGCGATTCGGAAGAATCAAGCCGCGCTCAATGGACGAATCACGGCGGTGGACGCGGAAATTGGCTCGCTAACTGGGCAAACCCAGGAGGCATGGGACAAGATTTTTGATTTTAACCAATTGATGAAACAGCAGCGGGACACCGCTTTCGAGAATTCGCTTGCGCAACGGATTTGGACCGATTACCTGGGAAACGCGGAGAACATGATTCATGCCCAAACGCAGCCTTTGCCTCGCAAGGTGTTGCTGGATTGGCGGAAAAAATTCGAGGCGGCGCGCACATTTATTGAAAGCGTTGCAAAACTTACGAACGATCCGATTTTCTCCCGGCTCGTGGCTTTTCCCCAAGGAAACAATCTCTTTGCCGATTATTGCGCTGGGCTTGTCAAACTGAATCTCGATTCGGATTTGGGAATAATCCAACCCTTTGCGGAGTTTGCCGCCGGCCAAAAAAAAGCCGAATTGGATCAGACCGCTGCCAATTTTGCGTCAGCCCTCGGTGAACTTTTGAGCGGATTATGCATCGCCTCCAAGGGTGCGATTCCGTCGAATGTCGATGAGTTCCGCGCCAAATTTGATATTGTCAACAGCAACGGTGTCTTCGCTGTTGCCGACATTCCTCAAATGACCTTGCTTCAGGAATTGGATCATACGATTTGGGATTCGTCGTTGAAAGTCAGCGACGTTAGCGCGGGGCTTCTTCGCGACCCTCCGCCCGATGCGCTCCACATGGCGATGGGTATGGCGCGCCTTAACGAAAACCACGATTGGCCGGGTGGAGTTGCCGATTGGAAAAGCGCGGCGGAAGTTGCGCGAGCCGTACAGCGTGAAATAGCGCAAAACCCCGCAGGCATCGACGCGAACTCCGCTTCCCGCAACGTGGCATCCTGGCTGGCCGCTCAGTGGGGGAAAACAAGTCCCCACATAACGAGTTTCGGTGACATCAAATTATGCAGGAACGCCATTTCCGATAACGCGCCGGAAAATCTTGAGTACAATTACAAATTGGCCAAACTGATTGACTCATTCGACGACGGCGATGTTTTGGCGTTTCAAAAGCGCACGGACGAATTCCTGAACGCTGAAAAACCTGCGGTTCACCGCGAAGTCCTCCAACGGATTCTCAACCTGCCGTCGGACGGGACCGACTGGAACAGTCTGGCTCCCGCCCGTCATGGCATTACCATTGATCATGCGGTCGCGGAAAATCCCAGGTTGGCGCGAGCGGGTGTGAGCAACTCGTTCAAATTAATGAAGCTGCCGAACGATGGCCGTGTATTTGTCTCGGTTTCGGAATTTTCCTGCGCGGACTTTATCCGTCTGGCGAATCAAAGCGACCTGCGCGTCTTCACCGTCAAATGGTTCACGAATTTGCAGGAGACACTGAATGGCGCGGGCGTCGCCACGCCTCAATTTTTCCTCGATCCGCTCAATTACCTGAACAACCTCGCCCCGCGAACTGACGGCGGAAGGCTGATCGGCCTTCAATTACGAAGTCCTCGAACGACATCGCTCGACAGCAAATTCGCGGATTCCCCGGTTTTGCAGCGGTGCGCCACGGTGACGCCGTCGCAGCCGGTCAACTTTGTAAGTCCCGAGATCGCTTCACTGGCCGCGGAGGCGTGGGGATGCAGGTTGTTGACTCCAACTGAGTGGCGGGCAATCGACAGTTCATTTTCCGGGGACGCGGAAGTGAATCTGCGAAGCAATCGCTTTGACAACGTCTATCAAGCCTTGAGCCAGGGATTGGGATCCTCCAAAGAACTGATACCCCTCTTTTTCTACAAGGTCCCGCCGGCGGCCGCCGCCAAATCCGGTTCCGATTCTGTTGACAGTGCGGATTCCCTTTTTTCAGAAGTGGACGACTCGCGCTTCCAAAAGGGCGGCCTGGCGCATTGGCGAGGGAACGTTGCCGAGTATTTGCGGGAAGGCGGCGAGTACTTTGTCGCGGGCGGCTCGTTCGCCTCGTTGCCGGCGGATAACTGCGATCCACAACAAGTGCCCAAGGACCAGTTGGAGCGCGGTTACGCCGATGTTGGTTTTCGGCTGGCCTTCGATTGGGTTGGCGCGAAACCGTCGGACCAGATTCGCGAATCCCTTGCGCAATTGCGCCCGGCTCCATCTAATTAAATAAAAATGTTCAAGGACCAACGTTATGTCTGACATCGAAAGCGCTCAAAACGAAGAACTAGCCAAGCTGCTCGAACCCATTTCGGAGGAGTTCCCCTGCGGAGAAGAACTTTGGATGGCGGAAGGCCGCCATCGGCTTCAGCAGCCGATCGAGGAGGCGGTCAAAATGGGTGAACAGCCGGACTGGCCCGTGCTTCGCGACGACGCCTCCGAGCTGATGACGCGCACCCACGATCTTCGCATCGCCGTCCTGCTTTGCCTCGCATTTTTTAAGACGCGTGGATTGGTTGGTTTTCGCGACGGCCTCGCGCTTATTCAGGGCGTGATGGAAAAATTCTGGGACCATCTGCATCCAATGCCCGAAGACGCCACCGACCCGATTCGCAGCAACATCCTGAGCAATCTTGCGGCGCCTCCCGGCAGCAACACGCCGTACCAGTTTGTGAAATTGCTTCGGGAAGCTCCGCTCTGCCGCACGGCTTCCGGGGCTGAGTATTCGCTGGCTGACCTGGATCGCGCCGACAGCGGCAAGACGTCTGACGATCCGGAGGCGACGCCCCCGGCGACTCGCGAACAAATCGAGGCCGCCCTCCACGCCTCGCCGGAAAAACTCCGCGAAACCAGCGCGCTCATTGCCGAAGTCAACGGACAGGTCGAAGCGATCGAAGTTTTTGCGTCATCGAAATTCGAGAGCGTTGATCGGCCGGATTTTGCCAGGCTGAACGAAACGCTGGCGAGGGTCATCGCCGAAACACAAGATCCGGATGCTGCCGCAAGCGGCGACGCGGGGGCGACGGATCAATCGGGCGAGCAAGCCTCCGCGCCTGCCGGCGGTCCCGGATTTGCGTCCGGCGGCGCCATCCGTTCCCGAGCGGATGCGGATGCCGCCCTGGCTGCCGTTTGCGATTATTTTCGGCGGCACGAACCGTCGAGTCCCGTGCCTTATTTGGTGGATCGCGCGCGCCGGATGTTGAAGCTGGATTTCATGGCGGCCATCCGCGAATTGGCCCCCGGCACCGTGGACCAATTTCACCCTATGTTTGGCACCAAGGAACCGGAAAGAACCGAAAATCAATCCTGATAAAAAATGCAAATAAATCGGCAATAACAGTTGACAGATACACCCGTCCCTGTAGTATCGCGTCATTAGAATTCTGATTTAAAACAATAGAAAGTTACCCTATGGGCAAACCGAGTGGCCAAAAAAAGATTTCTGTCAAACCGCGTGTTCAAATCAGTTACGATGTGGACACGGGCGACGCGACAGAGCTGAAAGAAATTCCATTTGTGATGGGAGTGATGGCCGATTTGTCCGGCGACAATGCGGGCGAGTTGCCCGAAATCGCCGACCGCAAGTTTTCCGAGGTGGACGGCTACACGTTTGACAAATACCTCAAATCGCAAAAACCGCGCGCAACCTTTGAAGTGGACAATACCCTGACAGGCGAAGGGAAACTCAAAGTGGACATGAACTTTGAAAGCATGGACGATTTTTCACCCGCGGCGGTCGCCCGCAAAGTCGATGGCTTGAAACAGTTGTTCGAGGCTCGTGAAGAACTGAGTTCCCTTCTCACAACAGTCGGCAGCAAACCCAAGCTTGAAAAGGCGCTGGAGAGCCTCGTCAAGAACCCTGAACTCGCCAAGCATTTGCAAGCGCAGATTCACGACGGCGAAAGCAAGAACACCTGATCAAGAGGTCCACCTATGCCAGAACAAGCAAAAGAGGCAGCCCAATCACAAGCCGAAGCAAAAGAGCTGACGCTTGACGACTTTATTAAAGGCGCCGGCGATACTATTAGATTGGTCGAATCGGAACGGCCGGAATTTGAGGGTAAGGTCAAGACGCTCATCGGCACCATCCTCCAGAATTCCGAAGCGGTCGATAATACCAACCTTTCCGCCACCATCGCGGGCATCATCGCGGAGATTGATCGCAAGTTGACAGAGCAGATCAACAAGATCATCCACCACCAAAAATTTCAGAAAATGGAGGGCGCGTGGCGGGGGCTTTACCACATGGTAAACAACACCCAAACCGACGACATGCTCAAGATCAAGGTGTTTAACGTCTCCAAAAAGGAACTCACCAAGACCTTTAAGCGTTTCGACGGAATGAAATGGGAGCAAAGCCCGATCTTCAAGAAAATCTACCAGGAGGAATACGGGATTTTCGGCGGCGTTCCTTTTGGCGCTTTTGTCGGAGATTATAACTTTGACCACTCCGCTGAGGATGTCTTCACTCTGAGCGGAATGGCGCAGGTTTGCGCCGCCGCCCACGCCCCGTTCCTGGCAGCCGCCGCTCCCAGTTTGATGGGGTTTGAGGATTGGCAGGAACTGATCAATCCGCCGAACATCTCCAAGGTGTTCGACGACAAAAAATATCTGGCGTGGAAATCATTGCGCCAGTCCGAAGACGCCCGTTATATCGGTTTGACCATGCCGCGCTTTTTGGCGCGATTGCCCTACGGTCAAAAAACAACGCCCGTCGAGGAGTTTAATTTCGAGGAAGACACCGAGGGGGCCGACTCCTCCAAGTACGTCTGGTCCAATGCGGCCTACGCCATGGGAGCCAACATTACCCGCGCTTTCAAGGAAAGCGGCTGGTGCGTCCAGATTCGCGGGCGCGAAAGCGGCGGTACCGTGGCCGATTTGCCTTGTCATACCTTTCCCACCACAGACGGCAGCACCGATGTGAAGTGCCCCGCTGAAATCGCAATTCCTGACACTCGGGAGGCTGAACTCAGCAATAATGGGTTGATTCCGCTTTGCTACGTCAAAAACAGCCCCGACGCGGTCTTTGTCGGCGCCCAATCCCTTCAGCAGCCTAAAGTTTATCAAGGGAAGGGCGGCAAGGAAGCCAACCAGAGCGCCCAATTGTCGGCTCGGTTGCCTTACCTTTTCGCCACGTGCCGGTTCGCCCATTATCTCAAGTGCATGGTTCGAGACAAGGTCGGCAAAATGATGAGCAGGAATGAGTTGCAACTTTTTCTCCAAAATTGGATCAACAATTACGTGCTTCCGACGCCAGACACTGCGGGCGATGAATTAAAGGCCAGGAAGCCTCTCGCTGACGCGGCGGTGGAAGTTACGGAAAACGAAGACAATCCTGGATACTACAATGCGGTTTTCAGGCTTCGCCCGCACTTCCAACTGGAAGGCGTGAATGTCTCCTTGAGACTTGTCGGCACGCTCAAACAAGGCGCGGGCTGATGACAAAGATTTGAACCCAGGCGGGTTAAGGGTGTGCTGTGCCGGCACTCCTATTAAAAAACTAACAACCAGCGAAACATGGCACGGTTTCGCCCGGAAGGATGGACAGAGCTATGGCATCAGCAGAATATTTTCTAAAAATTGACGGAGTCAATGGCGAGTCGGGAAAGAAGGGATACGAAAAACAAATTGAAATCGAGTCTTTTAGCTGGAGTGAGTCCCAGTCAGGCGGGGCCTCTGTGGGCGGCGGATCTGGAGTCGGCGGAGTGAATATGACCGATTTCCAATTTATGATCAAAATGAACACCGCAAGCCCCGTGCTCATGGTGGCTTGCGCGACTGGCAAACATTATCCAAAGGCAATTCTCACCGCGCGCAAGGCAGGCGGTACTCAACAGGCTTATTTGACATGGACAATGTCCGACTGCATGATAACCTCCTACAATACAGGCGGATCGAATGGCTCGGATACCGTTCCGTCGGAAGCATTTTCCATGTCGTTCAAAAAGATCGAGGTTTCCTACAAGCCACAGAATGCCGACCAGTCCCTGGGGACAGCCGTTCCCGCTGGTTTCGATCTGAACACGATGACCTCCACCTAGGCGGTATTAGGAATTGCGCTGTAAACGGCGGGGCTTCTGGCCCTGCCGGGTTCCATCGCCCGCGATGCAAGCTGAAGACCATTTGCGAGCAGGAAGGGTTGATGAAGCCCTTCAAGCATTGCAGGAACAGGTGCGTAATAAGCCGGAAGACATCCGGTTGCGCGGTTTCCTTTTCCAACTGCTGGCCCTTCTCGGCCAGTGGGATCGCGTAAGCACTCAGTTGAAGGTCTTCGCGAACCTCGACCCGCAGGCGCTCATGATCGCGACGATTTACGAGCGCGTCGTCGAGGCCGAGCGTCTCCGCGCCAACATCGTTGCCGGAAAGGCCACCCCTGTCATTTTCGGCGAACCGGAGCCTTGGATGGCCCAACTGCTTCATGGCAACGAATTGGCCGCAAAGGGAGATTATGCGGGAGCGGGCAAATGCCTTCAGGAAGCCTTGGACGCCGCGCCTGAAACTCCCGGCTCGATCAATTCAAAGCCATGCAACTGGCTGGCCGACAGCGATCTCCGGTTCGGGCCTATGCTGGAAGCCGTCATCGACGGCCGATATTTTTGGGTGCCTTTCTTCCGCATCAAAACACTGCAAGTTCAAGCGCCCAAGCACGTTCGAGATTTGGTCTGGCTGCCGGCTGGCTTTGTCTGGACCAACGGCGGCGAAGCGTCCGGCTTTATCTTCGTTCGTTATCCCGGAACCGAGGCCGCCGCGGATGGACAGCTTCGCCTTTCGCGCAAAACTGAATGGCACGAGAAGGCCGAAGGACTTTCCTTTGGAGTGGGACAGCGCGTGATCGCAACGGATTCGGAAGACTTTGCCGTTCTTGATCTTCGCGCGATTGAGCTTGCGCCCACCCCTCCCGCTGTGGCACAGTCAACCTAAACGCCACAATGATATGCCCCCAATCAGATCAGACTCAGTACTGCCAAGCCTGTTCGACCGTTTGACCGAGTCCAAGACGTCCTTTCAGGGCGACGACTTGTACATGAGCCACAGCCGCTACCTGGACACCGTTCGCCGCGACCTTTTGTGGCTTCTTAAAACGGATGTTTCGCGCGCGGTTGACGTTTTTTTGACAGACCCCGAAGACTCTCCCCATGATGCGTCTCCGGCGAGTCTTGCTGACTTTCCCGAGGCCAGCCGCTCCGTTTTGGCGTTTGGCGTTCCTTTTTCCCGCGGCGAAATTGCCACCGGCTCCCCCGCCTTCAAGTTGGGGGCCGCGTTGAAAGAGATTATCACGACCTTCGAACCCCGGCTCGGCTCCTGCAATGTCATCGTTACCATCAAAAGCCCCGAGGACCGAAATGAGGATGATCCAACAACCTCCGTTATAAGCATAAAAATCCAGGGTCAGGTCCGCATGAAACCCGTCTCCCAGGATTTGGTGCTCCAGGCGTACTATACTCCGGCATTCGCGCAATGGCGCATCGAAGGAACCGGCAATGGACCGTAGGTTTGTCGAATACTTTGAGGAGGAGCTCACGCATGTCCGCCGAATGGCCGATGAGTTCAAGGCCGTTCACCCCAAGGTTGCCGCCCGCCTTCAACTTGGCCACGACCCTCCTGATCCCTACGTCCAGCAACTTCTCGATGGCTTCGCCTTTCTCGCCGCCCGCGTCCAATTAAAACTCGACGCTGAGTTCCCTCGTTTTATCGAGGGCTTGTTGCAAACGGTTTACCCCCATTACCTTGCCCCAATCCCCGCCATGGCCATCGTCGAATTCGAACCCCAGTTCGACAACGGTGAATTGGCCGAAGGCCCGATCATCGCGCGCGGAACCCGCCTGGACTCCAAGTGGCTCCCCGGCGCCGTCCAGGATGCCGTCCGTTGCACCTTCACGACCGCCCATGATTTGCAACTGCTGCCGATAAGGCTCACCGACGCCCGCTATTACACCCGCGACCGCGACCTCTCCGAGATCGACAATCGCTGGGCCTCCGGCACGGGAACCAAAGCCGCCATTCGCCTTCGCCTCGAAGCAACCGCCGGTCTCACATTCAATCAGATTGCCGCGGATAAACTCGTAATTCATCTGCCCCCGCGCGAGAACCTCACCGGAATCCTGTACGAACAACTCCTCGCTCATTCCTCCGCCGTCGTCGTCCAGTCCGCCCCCAAAGGCAAGCTGCTGACCACTTACTCCGTCAAACAGCCCGCGCCCGTTCGTGGAATGGGATTTGAGGATAGTGAAGCCCTTCTGCCAGTCGGCCCCCAAGGCTTTTCCGGCTATCGGATTTTGCAGGAATATTTCGCTTTTCCCGGCCGCTTTTTTTTCATCGAAGTTTCCGGCTTGCGCGAAGGTTTCGCAAAATGCCCCGGGACCGAACTTGACCTCATTTTGTGTTTCGACAGCGAGGAACATCGTTTGGAGGAGCGCCGTTTGCAGCTTGATTGCTTCGCGCTCCACCGCGTCCCCGCAATCAACCTGTTCGAGAAAGAGAACATCATCGTCGATCTCAAGGAGGAGCGCGAGGAACACGAAGTGGTGCCGGACGCCACCAAAAAGCTCGAATATGAAGTCTATTCGGTGAAAAGCGTTGTCGGACGTCCTCACGGCCAAAGCAAGCCGGACCCAAAATTTGAATTTCAGCCCTTTTATTTCGCGTCGCAAACAGAAACTGTTCCCGCCGGTTTTTTCACGACCCGCCGTGTGCCGCGCAAACTCGGCGTCCTGGAAATCCGTCACAGCCCCGTGTCCGATTATCTCGGCACCGATGTTTTTCTCGCCCTTTCCGGCGAATCCCTGGAGTCCAGCCTGAGCCAGCTCAGTTCATTCAATGTCACCGCGCTTTGCACCAATCGCCATCTCTCGATCCGCCATTCCGAAATTCAATTCGACCCGTCGGTTGGTCCTGTCAACATGGTCAAGACGGTCGCCAAAACGCCCCCGCGCTCTCCTCATGCGGCGGATCGTTTGTCCTGGCGTCTCATCAGCCATTTGACCTTGAACTATCGCGCGCTCCTTTCCGCCGATGGCCGCGCCGGGGCCGCCGCAATCCAGGAACTTTTGCGTCTTTACGTCGCATCGGATCGCGAGGCGGACACTTCCCAGATTCGCGCCTTGAAGAAAGCCGCCGCCAAACCCGTCTTCAGGCGGGTCGAAACCCTCGGCCCCATTGCCTACGCAAGGGGCCTTTGTGTGGAACTCGAAATCGACGAAACACCCTTCAAGGACACTGGCGTTTTTCTCCTGGGCGCGGTTCTCGACCGTTTTTTTTCCCGATACGTTACGCTCAATTCCTTCGTGCAGACGGAACTTTACACAACCTCCGTCTCCAACGCGCAAGGTAGAAAGGTCTTTCAATGGCCGATATCCAAAGGCATGCGCCAGATCCTTTGATCGAATCCCTGCGCGGCAAAAACTGTTGTGGGTACGATTTCTTCAAAGTCGTCCGGCTCCTTCAACGAGCCAGGCCTGGCCTTCCGTCCATCGGCTGTTCCAAAACCCCCGATGACGATCCCATTCGCTTTTGTCAGCGGCCCTCTTTGGGCTTCGCTCCCTCCACATTGGATGAACTGGTCGTGGATGAAAAAGACCCGTCCAAACCGCCCCGGCTCTACGTCAATTTCATGGGCCTCTTTGGCCCGAACGGCCCGCTCCCGCTGCATTTGACAGAATACGCCATCCGCCGTCGCCTTGGCCATATCGTCGCGGACCCTACCGGCCACGACAACCCCGGCGCCACGCAAGGATACGTTAAGAGCGATTCTTTTTCCGATTTCTTCGATGTTTTTCATCATCGTTTGATCAGCCTTTTCTTCCGGGCATGGGCCGTCTCCCAGCCCACGATTGACCTCGACCGCAGCGAGTGCCAGCGGTTCCTTTTTTTCCTTGGGTCACTGTCGGGCGAGTCCAACTCCGTTCCTGAAGATCGTCTCCAGGCCGATGACGACGTCATTCCCGCGCGCGACAAAGCGTACTATGTTGGCCGCCTCGCGTGTCCGTCTCGAAACGCCGAGGGCCTTGAGGCGATCCTCTCCGATTACTTCACCATTCCCACCAGCGTGCGCGAATTCGTTGGCCATTGGTTTGAACTGCCTCCCGAAGACCTCTGCCAATTGGGCCGCGGTTCGGCCGGTCAACTCGGCCGCAACGTCTTCGTCGGCGCAAGGACTTGGGCTGTCCACCTCGGTTTCAGGCTTCGCATGGGGCCGATGGGCCTCGACGATTATTTGAGCCTGCTTCCAACGGGCAAATCCTTTCCCCTTCTCAAAGGCTGGGTCACAGACTATTGCGGCGTTGAACTGTTCTGGGATGTTCAACTTGTCTTGCGCGCCGATGAAGTCCCGCACACCATCCTTGGCCGATCTGGCAGGCTCGGATGGACAACCTGGCTGCGAAGTGATTCTTCCGTTGAAGGCTCTCCAGGCCGCGAAGTGGACGACCTTATCCTGGTTCCTCCAGAGACATTAAACTAATTCATTCAACTTATGGCTGAAATCAAACGCACAACCCTCTTCGGCAAACTCAACCCGGTCGGCTACAAAGCCCTCAACGACGCCGCTCTCTTCTGCAAGATGCGCGACAACCCCGCCGTCGAAGTCGTTCACTGGCTGCACCAGGTCCTCGAAGTCCCCAACACCGACCTTCGCCTGATCATCAATCATTTCAAGCTCGACCAAGGCCGCATCGCCACCGGCATCACCAATGCCCTGGAAAGATTGCCTCGCAGCCCCAACAAAATGAATTTTGCCCCCGAGCTTGAAGAGGCGATTGAACGCGGCTGGGTCTATGGAACTCTTCTTTGCGGCGAGGGCCACGTGCGCACCGGCCATATCGTCATCGCTTTTCTAAAAACCAAACGCCTCACTTACGCCCTCACCGAAATATCCGATCAATTCGCCAAAATCCGCGTCGAAGAGCTGACCGATAATTTCGCAAAAATCGTCGGAGGCTCCGCCGAGGAAGGTTTGGCTCCTCGTGATGGTTCAACCCTGGCTTCCGCGGGCGGGGGCGAATCCGGCGATGTCGCTCCGGCCGTCATGGGCAAACAGCAGGCGCTCGCCCGTTTTACCATCGATTTGACAGAAAAAGCCCGCAACGGCGAGATCGATCCCGTTGTCGGACGCGATGAGGAAATCCGCCAATGCGTCGATATCCTCATGCGCCGCCGTCAAAATAATCCGATCCTCACCGGCGAAGCTGGGGTGGGGAAGACCGCCGTCGTCGAAGGCTTTGTCCATCGCATTCTCGCCGGCGATGTCCCTCCCGCCTTGCGCGAGGTCTCCGTCTGCTCGCTCGACCTCGGCCTTTTGCAGGCAGGCGCCAGCATGAAAGGGGAATTCGAGCAGCGCCTCCGCAGCGTCATTGATGAAATTCAAGCCTCCCCCAAGCCGATCATTCTGTTCATCGATGAAGCACATACATTGATGGGCGCCGGCGGCGGTGGCGGCGCGGGCGACGCGGCCAATCTTCTTAAACCCGCCCTGGCCCGCGGCACGCTCCGCACCATCGGCGCCACCACGTGGGACGAATACAAACGTCACATCGAAAAAGACCCCGCTCTTACACGCCGTTTCCAGGTCGTCAAAGTCGAGGAGCCTACCGAAACCCGGTGCATCCAAATGTTACGCGCCGTCATGGTTCCCTTCGAAAAGCACCACAAAGTCCAGGTCCTTGACGAAGCCATCGAATCCGCCGTCCGCCTTTCTCATCGTTACATTGCCGGACGCCAATTGCCCGACAAAGCCGTCAGTTTGATTGACACTGCCGCAGCGCGGGTCGCCGTCAGCCAGCACGCCGTCCCGCCAGAGGTCGATGACGTCCGCCGCCGCATCCAGGCTTTGGAGACTGAGCTGCAAATCCTCCAGCGCGAAAGCGCCACCGGCTTGGATCATTTAGTCCGCGTCAACGAAATCAACGAGAAGCTTTCCAAGGATAAAAGCGCCCTTGTCGGCCTCGAAGAGCATTGGAATTGCGAGAAAAACATGATCGCCCAAATCCTCGACCTGCGCTCCCAACTCCGCGCCGCCGGTTCCACCATCGAGGACAAGCCCAACCAAATGCAGCCGGTTGACCCAAAAAGCGCGATCACGCCCGAAAAGCGCGACGCTCTTCTTGCCGAACTCAAAGAGAAGCAGCAAAAGCTCAAGGAATTCCAGGGTGAATCCCCGTTGATCTTCCCAAGCGTCGATGCCAACGCAATCGCCAGCGTCGTTGCCGATTGGACCGGCATCCCTGTTGGGCGGATGGTCAAAAACGAAATCGACCAGGTCCTTTACCTTGCCGATACCCTCGAGCGCCGCGTCATCGGCCAGCGGCATGCCCTTGAACTTGTCGCCCGCCGAATCCAGACAAGCCGTGCCCGGCTTGATAATCCCAATCGTCCCGTTGGAGTCTTCATGCTTGTCGGCCCCAGCGGCACCGGCAAAACCGAAACCGCCCTTTCCCTCGCCGAAGCCCTTTACGGGGGCGAGCAAAACCTGATTTCCATCAACATGAGCGAGTATCAGGAAGCTCACACCGTGAGCACGCTCAAAGGCTCGCCACCGGGATATGTCGGTTACGGCGAAGGCGGCGTCCTCACCGAAGCCGTCCGTCGCCGTCCCTACAGCGTTGTCCTTCTTGATGAAGTCGAAAAGGCGCATTCCGACGTCCACGAGATTTTCTTCCAGGCATTTGACAAAGGCTGGATGGAAGACGCCGAGGGCCGTTACATCGACTTCAAGAACACCATTATCATATTGACAAGCAATGCCGCGCAGGATGTAATCATTAACATGTGCAAAGACCCCGAGTTGATGCCCAGCGCCGAAGGCATGGAAAAAGCCATGCGCCTCCCGCTGACAAAGGTCTTTCCCGACGCCCTTCTGAATCGTCTGGTCGTTGTGCCGTACTATCCGATCAGCAAAGACGTCCTGCGCCGAATCATCACGCTGAATCTGGCCCGGGTTGAAAAGCGTGTGAAAGAGAACCACAAAGTTCCGTTCACTTACGACGACGCGGTGCCGGAGCTCATTGGCCAGCGCTGCACCGAACTGGAACGCGGCGCCCGCATGGTGGACGCGATGATCACCAACACTATGCTTCCCGAAATCGGCAAAGAATTCCTGTCGCGTCTTGCCAGCGGCATCGCCATCAACCGCATCCACGTCACCGCCAAAGACGGCAACTTCGCCTTCGCGTTTGATTGACAAATGTGTCCGGGATAATTTTTTATGGCTCTAACACAACAAAATCGCCAGATCGCTATCGGAACTCCTCTTACGAACGACACGCTGCTGATCACTTCTTTTAGCGGTCACGAGGAATTAGGCCGTCTTTTCGAATTTCAGGTCGAGATGTCCAGCGATAACTTCAATATCGACTTCGATAAAATCATCGGCGGAAATGTCACAATTCGCCTCCAAACCACCACAGGAGGCACCCGTTATTTCAACGGCATTGTCAGCCGTTTTACTCAGCATCCATCTTCCAGCAATTACGCCACCTACCACGCAACAATTGTTCCCTGGCTCTGGCTTCTGACCCGCACATCTGATTGCCGCATCTGGTCCGGCGCCGATACCACAAGGACCGTTAAAGACATCATCAAGGCGTTATTCAGCGCGCGCGGTTTTTCGGATTTTGATGATTCCCAACTTTCCGGCAATTACACTCCCTGGGAGTTCTGCGTCCAATACAGGGAAACCGATTTCAATTTCCTGAGCCGCATTATGGAGCAGGAGGGGATTTACTATTACTTCGCCCACGTTGACGGCAAGCACACGTTGATGCTCACCGACAGTCTCGATCCGCTCAAATCCTTTCCAAACTACGACCAAATCTCCTTCCGTCCGCGTAGCGCCGCCGCCCCGGACGGTGAGTACGTTCGCGAATGGACGCTTAACAAGGAACTGCACAGCGGAAGCTTCGTTCACACCGACTTCGACTTCACAAAACCCCGCTCAGACCTTCGTACCGACCCGGCCACCATTTCCCGTCAACACGACAACGCAACATTCGAGATATTTGATTATCCCGGCGAATTCACAGCGCCGGGCGACGGCACGCAGTGGTCCAAAATCCGCATTCAAGAACTTCAATCCCGTTATCACCTGGTCCACGGCCAGGCCGATTGTCGCGGCTTGGCCCCTGGTTCCACCTTTACACTGGAGGACTTGCCGCGGACCGATCAAAACCAAAAATACGTCACGGTGGCCGTTAGCCACAGCATTCAATCCCCCGGCTTTGAAAGCCAGAAAGGCGCCGGAAAGGAGTTTTATAGCTGCTCCTTTTCAGCTTTGCCCGTCACCGAAATCTTTCGGCCCGCTCGCATCACGCCCAAACCTCTCATTCAAGGCCCGCAAACGGCCATCATCGTCGGAGCCAAGGGCGACGAAATCTGCACCGACCAATATGGCCGGGTGAAACTGAAGTTTCACTGGGACCGTTACAGCAACTCGGACGATAAGTCCTCCTGTTTTATCCGTGTCTCCCAGGCATGGGCCGGGAAAAAATGGGGCGCCATCTGCCTTCCCCGCGTCGGCCAGGAAGTCATCGTCGAGTTTCTGGAGGGCGATCCCGATCAACCGATCATCACCGGTCGCGTTTACAACGGCGACGCCATGCCTCCGTACGCGCTCCCCGGGGAAATGACCAAAAGCACCGTCAAGTCAAATTCCAGCAAGGGTGGCCAGGGCTTCAACGAAATCCGCTTTGAAGACAAGAAAGGCTCCGAACAAGTCTTCATTCATGCCGAGCACAACATGGACACTCGCGTCAAAAATGACGCCTTCGAGAACATCGGCAACAACCGCCATTTGGTCGTCACGCAGGATCGTTTGGAGTATGTCAAAAACAACCGCCACGAAACCGTCGATAACGACCACATGGAAAAAATCGGGGCGGACCGGAATCTCAACGTCGTCGGCAAGGAAGCCAAATCCGTCGGCGGCAACCTCTCATTGACTGTGAAAGGCGACGTCATTGAAGTCTTCAAGGGCAACCATTCCGAGGTTGTTAGCAGCGATTGCTATTTGAAAGCCGCCAACATTGTCATTGAGGGAACGACAAACGTCACCATCAAAGTCGGCCAGTCCTATATCGCCATCGAATCCGGCGGAATATCCATCGGCACCACCGGCACCATCTCATTGCAGGACACCCAGGGATTGACCATTCAATCCAGCGCCTCCATTTCGATGCAAGACAGCGCGGGATTGTCCATTAAATCGAGCGCGCAAGCTCAAATTGATTCCCCGTTGACCACCGTGAAGGGCGATGGAATGCTCACTCTCAAAGGCGGCATGGTCATGATCAACTAATCTAAAGAGATCCAATCCGAATATGCCCAGTCCAAAAAGTGGTAACGCCGGCACTGCCGATTCACCAGTCGATCCAACGCTCGCCACTGATGCCGACGATGCCGTCGCCGGCAGTGTTGACGACGCCAGCACCTCCACCGCCAGCTCCAATCAGCAGGCCCCCGCGCAAAAGTCCTCCCAGGTCCAGCCCCAATCCTCGAGCAGCAGCTCTCAAAGTTCGAGCTAAACTGCTCCCGATACTGTGATTCTATGGCAATCTTTCAAAATCCATTTAATCCGCAGCCTCCGCCCGTGCCCACCTTGACGAAGATTACCGCCGCCCCAACGAATATTGTCAGTAAATACACGCCGCATCCCGAAGCCCAGTCCCTTTTACGGCAAGGCCACACTCCCACCCAATACGCCCAGGCATTGCAGCAGGGAAAATTTTCACAGGACCACATCCATTTTCTGGCCCACGGGATGCCTGAGCAGGAATCCGTTTGTTGGGCGTGCAAAAGTTCCGCAAAAGTCGCCGATAAACTCGAACCCGCCGACAAATCCGCCCTTCAAGCCGCCCAAGCCTGGGCAAAGAATCCAACTCCCGCCACTCAACAAGCAGCGGCAGCAGCAGCGGCGAAGACAAATTTCCAAGGCCCCGGCGCATGGGCCGCCCAAGGCGCCGCATGGGCCAAGACGCCCGGCGTCCCTCCAAAGCCCACACCGCCAAACCTCACCGGGCACGCAGTCGCGGGTTCAGTGATGCTTGCCGCCGCCATGTCCGCTCCCAAACCCCCTTCAGCCCCAAAACCGCCCACATTCAAGGCGCCCACGGCGCCAACCGCTCCCAAAGCTCCCACGCTGCAAGCCCCCGCCATGCCCAAAGCTCCGACCTTTCAAGCTCCCAAACTTGAGATGCCAAAGCCCCCGACGTTGCCCGAACGCGCCCAAATAGCCAAAATTCACCAGCCATTTATCGCCCAAGGCCACGCTATCGCCAGCGGAAAGGAATCGTGCGCCTGATTATTTGATTTCTCGTTGACAACAACGCGCAAATCCGCCATGTTTTTTCCATGCCGATGGCCGCTCGTTTAACCGACATGCACGTCTGTCCGATGGTCACACCGGGCGTCCCGCCCGTCCCACACGTCGGCGGCCCGATTACAGGTCCCGGCTCTACCACCGTTTTGATTGGCAACATGCCCGCCTCAGTAGTGGGCGACCTTTGCACTTGCGTCGGTCCGCCGGACACCATAGCTATGGGTTCCATGACGGTTATGATTGGCGGAAAACCCGCCGCCCGCATGGGCGACACCGCCGGGCACGGAGGAAGCATCGTCCTCGGCTGCCCCACCGTCATGATCGGCGGTTAACTTCAGAGTTTGGTTCCCCTGATAAATATCTGTCTTAATAGGGGTTTCCCTGATTTGTTCGCGTCGCGAACATGATATAATGCAGACATGCCCGTCATTAACAAATTGGAATCGAACAAACGCCTCGCGTTTACTTTGATTGAACTTTTGGTGGTTATCGCCATCATCGCAATTCTCGCCGCATTGCTTTTGCCTGCTTTGGCCAGGTCCAAATTCTCCGCCAAAGTCACCAATTGCACTTCAAATTACCGGCAGTGGGGCATCGCAATGAATATGTACGCCAACGACGATTCCAAAGGCAGGTTCCCGTCCTTCAATCTTCCCGGGAGCGTGGGCGGAAATGCCTGGGATACCGGTGAAAATATCATTTCGAATGTCGCCCCCTACGGCATGACGGTTCCCATGTGGTTTTGTCCCGTTCGGTATTGGGAATACGACGCCGGCGTAGCGCAATGCGTGAAAAACCACCGGCCCGGCATGAATACATTGTCCGATCTTTATTACTACGTCGTCACGTTTCCAGGCTACGGGTACGCGGTTATGTATCACGCTTTGTGGGTGCCTCGAACCCACGGGCCAAGCGGCCCTTCCTTTCCCGATCCCGCGGAAGCTCCGCCGCCGCACTACGCGTGGCCCTCGAAGTTGAGCGACCCTACCGTCAGCCTTCAACCTATCTTGACGGATCAATGTTCCGGCGAGCCTGGGACGACCAATCTCGCCGAAGCCGGGGGCGGCCATCCTCTGGGCGAAAATGGCAGGCCGCTGTCGGTGAACCTTCTCTATGGCGAAGGGCACGTCGAATTGCACAACGCCAGGCAAATCCAGTTTCAGTACAGCTCATCCAGCGCCGGCAATTATCCGAATTATTACTGACGCGCACGACTGGCCCGCCGCTTCACGGACCAATTTCCACCTTATAGAATTTCGTTTGGCGCTCGCCGTTGGTCGCAACGAACGTGAATGGCGTTGGGGGCGAATCGCTCGTGAGCAATGCCTGCCAATTTACCAAATCATGCAAAGGTCACAATACTCATCGCCGGCACCCTGTAGGTAAATGAGTAGTTCGTAACGCTCACTGTCGATTGCGGCGCAAGTGAGAGCGCGCCTGATGTAATCCACGGCGTCATCGAAGCCACGGATGTCGCGCCGATCTGGTAAAAGTTTGGCCGCACAAACCGGCTATATTGCCCGAATGCGAACAGTCGCTTAACTCCGCCGCCGCGATAGCGTTGGTGCCATGAAGAATGAGATACCGCCAACCGGTGAACTGCGCTTCGGAAAGCAGGTGTCCTGAAAACAAATTCGTCGGTTCAGCAAAATACTCCTTGAACGGAGGGGAAATCGTCAATTCGCCGACACGCACGCCTCCAAGAAGCGACGGTCCTCGCGCAGCAACCTATCCACGTTTCCATTGATGATTTGCGGGCCGCCGTCCGGAGCTTTAGTCCACAATGTGTCAGTGCGCGACGCCTCGGGCGTGATCCAACGCGTGAAGCACGTGTCCGATGATTTCGTCCACTCCGGGACCATGTTTGACTTGGGCGAATACAAACGGGCCGTCGCCACGCATTTTGCGGGCGTCGCGTTCCATCACGGCCAAGTCCGCGCCGACGGCCAGCGCGAGATCGGTTTTATTGATGACAAGCAGGTCGGATTGAGTAATTCCCGGCCCGCCCTTGCGCGGGATTTTATCGCCGCCGGCAACGTCGATCACATAGACGGTGTAGTCGGCGAGTTCGCGGCTGAAGTGGGCGGCAAGGTTGTCCCCACCGGATTCGATGAGCAGGATGTCAGGATGAAATTCGCGGTGCAGTTCTTCCAGCGCCAAAAGATTGGCGGAAATATCCTCACGAATCGCCGCATGAGGGCAGCCGCCGGTTTCAACGGCCCGAATCCGCTCGGCGGGGAGGGCGTTATGCCGAATCAAAAATTCCCCGTCTTCTTTTGTAAAAATATCATTAGTAACCGCCGCAATGTTCCATTTCTCGCGCAGCTTCTGGCACAACGCGAGCATTAGGGCGGTCTTTCCGCTCCCCACAGGGCCGCCCACGCCAACCGTAAACGCGCGCGAAGCGTAATCACGGCTGAGAGGAGCGATGCGACTGTGAAAATGTCCCGGGCCGTCCAGGTGTTCGTGCGTGTGGTCGTGACTGTGGCTCATATCCGTTTTGTTACGTTTGAAATAAACGTGAATAAAGGCGGTCGTGGCTGCCTTGCCAGATTTCCAGCAGCGGAGCCGTCGTTGCGACATCATCAACGTTGCAATCTTCCATCGATCCCAAAATTTCCCGCGCGCGGGGCGACAAGCGAAATTGAATTGCCTGCGCTTCCATCGGCCCGACAATTCCAAGCCGAACAGCCGCCGCCAAAAGTGAGCGCAAGCTTTGGAAAAGAAATACTTGTTCCGCTGTCGATTGGCCAATCGATAGACCGCGCGTAATAACGCCAAACACCGGCGCGAAATGGCACGGTTCAGAGGTGTTTCGCAAATTTACGTCCGCGCCGAAAATCCGGACGGCGGAATTTAGAAACGCGCGTCCCTGCAAGCGGCTCGCGCGATTTGCGACGTGATTGGATAAAAACGCGTCGCAAAGAAGGTTCCATTCCAGGATTTGGGCGGGATCGTTGTGTCCCGCTTTGAGAAAGGGAATCATGCTCGAAGCAGCCTGCCACAAACTTGTCTCCAAAAAGGAAACCAGACTTGCGGAGTCGCGGATTTCACCGTGCTGCCATGCCGTTTCCAATCCGCTTGAATGCGCAAAGCCGCCCGTGGGGAACGCGGAATCGGCAATCTGCCACAGCAGCCACTCGTTTTGTTCGCCGGCGTGTTTCAAAACAAAGAATAGCGTTGCGCGAGCGGCAGCTTCTCCGCGGGAGCGCACACCAGTGCCTCGCCGTCGGCTTTCACTTCGTAAGTTTCCGGATCGACCGAGATTTTCGGAAGCGCGTCGTTCCATTTCATGTCTTTTTTGCCAATCTTTCGGCAGCCTCGGATTGCTTCAATCCGCTTGTTTAAGCCATACGTTGCGGCGATCCCTTCTTCCGCGCAGATGCGGCTGACGAAAGCAAAGGAAATAGGTCCAGGGGCATTTCCAAAGGCGCCGAACATGGGTCGCATGAAAACCGGCTGGGGGGTCGGAATGGAGGCGTTCGGGTCACCCATTTGCGACCATGCGCAAATCCCGCCTTTCACCACCATTTCCGGTTTTATGCCAAAAAATGCCGGGCGCCATAGCACAAGATCGGCGCATTTGCCGACTTCAACCGAGCCGATACAATGGCTGACGCCATGCGCGATGGCCGGATTGATTGTGTATTTCGAGATGTACCGTTTGATGCGCGCGTTATCGTTGGCCCCGTTTTCGTCCGGGAGGCGCCCGCGCTGAGTCTTCATCTTGTCAGCGGTTTGCCAGGTGCGGGTAATGACCTCTCCAACGCGCCCCATAGCCTGGGAATCCGAACTCATCATACTGATCGCGCCGAGGTCGTGAAGAATGTCTTCGGCAGCGATGGTTTCGCCACGAATGCGGCTTTCGGCAAACGCGACGTCCTCCGGCAGGTTCGGGTCCAGATGATGACAGACCATTAGCATGTCCAAATGCTCGTCAATGGTATTGACAGTAAAAGGCCGCGTGGGATTGGTTGAACTTGGCAAAACATTCGGTTCACCACAAATGCGGATGATGTCCGGCGCGTGCCCGCCGCCAGCGCCTTCAGAATGGTAGGTGTGGATGGCGCGACCCGCGATGGCTTTGACTGTGGCTTCGAGGAAACCCGATTCGTTGAGCGTGTCGGTATGAATCGTCACCTGAACATCGTATTCGTCAGCGATGCGCAGGCAGCAGTCAATCGCCGCGGGCGTCGTTCCCCAATCCTCGTGCAATTTGAGTCCGATGGCTCCGCCGCGAATTTGTTCGGCCAAACCCTCAGGGAGCGCTGTGTTGCCTTTGCCGGTGAACCCAAAATTCAAGGGCAAAGTATCAGTCGCCTGCAACATGGCCCGCAAATGATGCGCTCCCGGCGTGCAGGTGGTCGCGCAAGTGCCAGTTGCCGGTCCGGTTCCGCCGCCAATCATTGTCGTCAAGCCAGCGGCGATGGCTTCGTGAGCCTGCTGCGGACAAATGAAGTGAATGTGAGTATCCAATCCGCCCGCGGTCAGGATCAGCCCCTCGCCGGCAATGACCTCCGTCGTCACGCCAACGACCATCTCTTTGGTGACGCCAGCCATGACATCAGGATTTCCAGCTTTGCCGATCCCGGCGATTTTTCCGGATTTAATGCCGATGTCGGCTTTGTGAATTCCTGTGTAATCGACAACGAGGGCGTTGGTGATGACGCAATCCAGCGCATCGGCCTGGCTCACGCCAGCCGCCTGTCCTTGCCCTTCACGAATGGTTTTGCCGCCGCCGAATTTGCATTCATCGCCATAGACGGTGAAATCGCGCTCCACCTCGAGGAACAGCGACGTGTCGCCCAGTCGCACCCGATCGCCGGTGGTCGGTCCAAACATATCCGCGTAATGCCGCCGCCGCATTTTGTAACTCATTGAAAACCCTTCTCTTTGGCCCGCTTCACCGCGAGTTCCCGTCCCGCATCGGTCACCGGGCCGTTGGCGATGTTATTGCCTCCGCGAATCACCCTGTTGCCGGCGATGTCCACAAGCCGCACCGTTTTCATTTCGCCCGGCTCAAACCGAACAGCCGTGCCGGCGGGAATGTCGAGGCGGCGTCCGTAGGATTGCGCGCGATCGAACTTCAACGAGGCATTGACTTCGATGAAATGATAGTGGCTGCCGACTTGAATTGGGCGGTCACCCATATTCGTCACGGAGATTGACACGGTGGCGCGATCTGCATTCAGCTCCAGGTCACCCTCTGATACAACGCAGGCGCCTGGTTCGAAATCAGGCTCGTTTGCGTCTGTTTTGAAGCGCGAAAGTTCCGGGACGGGAAGAAAACTCCCGTAAAGCGCCAGCGCAAGATCACCGTCCTCACCCGCGATAGGATGATGAACAGTAACGAGTTTGGTGCCGTCAGGAAAAGTGCCCTCGACCTGGACTTCGGTGATCATCGCCGGCACTCCCGCCATGACTTGATTGCGTCCAAGAAACTTGCGTCCGACGTTCATCAACTCGGCGACGCTTCGCCCGTCGCGAATAAATTCCAGCAGTTGAGTGGCAATCAACGCGACGGCTTCGGGATGATTCAAGCGCAGGCCTCGAGCGAGCCGTTTTTGGGCCAGGACGCCCGCCTGATGCAGCGTCAGTTTATCAAGTTCGCGCGGCGAGAGGTGCATGTTCTAATTATTCTGAAGCTTCCGAACCCACGGATCATCGCGCAACAGGCCGCCCACGAAACCAAGCGATTTATAAATATACCGGGCGACCTCTTCCTGCTGTTCTCCCGCGATGCGAAGCACAGCGCCTCCACGCACCGGGCTGGCGGAAAAAACCAGGCTGGACCGTTTCGAAACGGGTTCGGACTCCACACCCTTCAACAGTAGTTGAGCCTGCTCCCGGAGCGCGTTGCCAAGGATCAAAACCATCCCAAGGCAATTGAACCGGCCAAGACGATGGTCGCCGCCAATTGGGCCATGCGCGCCGTCAAGAAGAATCGAATCCCGAATGCACCGTCGGCCATCAATAAAAACTTCGTTTCGGCTCTGAAGTCGGCGGAAATTCCATCGTTCCCCTCGGGCGGCGCGCCCGGAACCAAACCAATCCAACAGGACGAGACCCGCGCTGGAATGGAGATGAAACTCCTGCGATTGACGGTAGCTGGAATCTGCGAAGGGTTGAACCGGGTCCGGCGCGACGACCAACAACGAGTCAGCCTCCAGTTCCGCCGCAAGTTCATGGCTGCACGACCGGTTTGCCGGATTGCGATAAATTTTTGTGGACGCCTGGGTTGTCAGGAAACATCGCGCGCCTGTTCCCACCCGCAAGGCCAGCTTCGTTTGGTCCCCCGCCACGAATCCGCCGCCAAAACTGCTGAGATACGCCCATACGCTGGGACCGCGCGGGCGGGGCGCGAGTATTTTAATCGGGTTGTAACACCAAGCCTCGGTGATGGCGCTCTGGCCGGCGACTACGTTGACCGACAATCCCGCGTTTCCTGTCATACCGTCAGATGCTGTTTGACAATGTCGTCATTGAGATGGCTGATGGGGCCATTGGCCACAATCGCGCCGCGGTCCATGATGTAAAAACTTTCGCCGACTGCGAGGCAAAAATCCAGATATTGCTCGACGAGCAAAATGCTCAATTTTCCCTCCCCTTTGATCTTGAGCAGAGTTTCGCCAATTTGATCGATGATGTTGGGCTGGATGCCCTCGGTCGGCTCGTCCAGAAGAAGGACTTTTGGGTCAGTCAAAAGCGCCCGGGCAATGGCCAATTGTTGCTGCTGGCCGCCGCTGAGGACGCCGCCTTTTCGTTGGAGCATTTCTTTCAGAACTGGAAAGAGTTGAAGAACGCGATCCACCTGTCCGTTGGCGTGCTGCCCATGAACGACGAGGCTGATTTTCAGGTTTTCCCATACAGTCAGGTTGGAAAATATATCCCTTCCCTGCGGAACATAGGCAATTCCGGACCGCGCGCGTTGTTCCGTTTTCAAGCCGGTCAATTCGGAACCATCAAGAGTAATGCCCCCCGCATCAGTCCGCACCAGGCCCATGATCGATTTTAAGGTCGTTGTTTTGCCCACGCCGTTGCGCCCCATCAAACAGACAAGGCTGCGATCCGGCACTGTGAGATTGACGCCGCGGAGAATGCGCGAACCCTCGTAGGACACGGCCAATTGGGAAATCTCCAGCATTAGTGTTCCGCCTTTTTCTTGCGGCCAAGATAAACCTCGATGACGCGCTCGTTGTTTTGCACTTCATCGACCGGCCCCTCGCACAGAACGGTTCCCTGGTGTAGCACCGTCACTTTCCGCGCTATCTGGCGGACAAAAGTCATGTCATGTTCAATGACAATGATGCTGTGTTTGCCTTCGAGCCGGAGGAGGAGTTCACCCGTTTTGTGCGTTTCTTCGTCCGTCATTCCGGCGGCCGGCTCGTCCACCAGCAGCAATTTGGGGTCCTGGGATATCAGCATGCCTATCTCCAGCCATTGTTTCTGGCCGTGACTGAGCATCCCCGCCTTTGAATGAGTTCGCTCGGCGAGCCCAACGGTCGTCAAAACCTCGTCAATACGATTTCGTTCCTCCGCGGTCGTGCGATGGAACAGCGAGGAAAAAACGCCGCGAGGTCCCTTCAATGAGAGCAGCACATTTTCAAAAACCGTATGGTCAGTGTAAACCGAGGGGGTCTGGAATTTGCGGCCGATACCCAGGCGGTTGATTTGGTATTCGTTGAGCTTAGTCAGGTCCGTGTCCCAGCCATATTCGATTTTCCCGCTGTCCGGCCGGGTGCGTCCCGTGATGAGATCGAGCATGGTGCTTTTGCCGGCGCCATTGGGCCCGATGATGACACGAAGTTCGCCTTCATCCATGTACAAAGTCAAATCGGAAATGGCTTTGAAACCGTCAAATGTCTTGTTGACATCTTCCAGCATCAGGATGAATTTTTTAGGCTTTGCGTCCATTGGTTATTTCCGCTTTTGGCTCAATGGTTTGTGGCGCAACCGGTGCAGCCGCGGGTCTTTTCCAACGAGACCAGACTCCCCGAAGCTGTTCGGGCAGCCCTACAATGCCTTTTGGCATAAAAACGGTGACGACGATAAACAGTCCGCCAAGAAACAGCAGCCACATGTCGGGAAAGGCGCGAGTCGTCCAGCTTTTCAATGCGTTCACTCCGATTGCTCCAAGAACCGGCCCGACCAATGTTCCGCGTCCACCCACAGCCACCCAAACCACGGCCTCGAGAGATTTATCCGGCGCCATCTCGCTGGGATTAATGATGCCGACTTGTGGAACATAAAGAATCCCGCCCAGCGCGGCAATTAACGCGCAGACCACAAAGACGAACAGTTTGTAATAACCGGCCGCATACCCGCTGAAAAGCACACGATTTTCGCTGTTTTTGATCGCTTGCTGCACCAGGCCAAACTTGGTTCTGCTTAACCACCGGCAGCCCAGGTAGGTTGCCAGAAGCATCGCAGCAGTGATCATATAAAGAGCGCGTTGCGTGGCTGGCACTCGCAAGTCATGGCCGGCGATGAATTTAAAATCGGTGAAACCGTTGTTGCCTCCCATGAGCAGGCTGTTGCGGAAGAACAGGAGGCATGCGGCGTACGTCAAAGCTTGTGTTAGAATTGAAAAATAGACGCCCCGAATACGCGACCGAAACGCCAGGAAACCAAAAACCGCCGCCAGCGCGCCGGGAAGCGCAAACGCCATTACCAGGGCAAACACGAAACTGGAGAAAGGCTTCCAAAATGCCGGCAGACGGCTCCAGCCGAGAAAGACCAGAAAGTCGGGAATCGGCTGATGGTACTGGCCGAGGCTGCCGATCATGCGCATCAAATACATTCCCATCATGTAACCGCCAAGCGCGAAAAACAACGCCTGCCCCAGACTGAGCAAACCCATGTAGCCCCAGAGCAAATCCGTGCCGACGGCCAATATCGCGTAGCACAGATACTTGCCGTATAAATTGATCCGAAAGTCGCTCACGTGGAGAAAACTGTTGACCGGCGTGAAAGCGTTCAAGCCCGGCAGCAAAACCAGAAGGATGAAAGCCACAATGATTACCCATCGGGTTTCTGACTTTATGCGGGGTTGCTCCATGAAATTAGTCCAGGCTGCGGCTGCGGGCGCTAAACAGGCCACCCGGCTTCCATTGCAGGAACATGATAATCCCAACCAGAACGATGATTTTGCCCGTCACCGGCGAGCCAGTTGTTTGCTGAAGCATTTGGTCCACCGTGCCAATGCCGAACGCTGAACAAACGGTTCCCACAATGCTGCCAACTCCCCCCAGAACCACGGTCATAAAACTATCAACGATGTAACTTTGCCCAAGGCTCGGCCCGACATTGCCGATTTGGGAAAGGAACGCGCCCGCCAATCCAGCCAGGCCCGAACCGAAGGCAAACGTCATCATGTCAACCCGCGCCGTTCGGACGCCCAACGAAGCGGCCATTGAGCGATTCTGCATTACCGCCCGAATCAAAAGGCCCAAGGGCGTTTTTGTCAGCAAAAGCCACGTGCCCAGGACAATCAAGAGCGCAAAACAAACTACGAACACGCGGTTGTAACCAAAGATTATATCATTGATGGAAAAGTGGCCGAGCAGCCACGAGGGCGAATTTACCTGGACGTTGTTGGCCCCGAAAACCATGCGAAAACATTGCTGCATAAAAAGCGAGACCCCCCACGTTGCGAGCAGAGATTCCAGCGGACGCCGATAAAGAAAGCGGATGACCGTGCGTTCGATGAGCAACCCCGCGAGCGCCGCGGTGAAAAATGACAGCGGCAGCGCAACCAGAAAATAGCTTTCGTAGAGCGCGCCCGTTGCGTTCAATCCGGGGAGGTGCGCCCCAATGCTCATTGCTCTGCTACCGAAAGAGAAGGGGAGGGTGATTGAAAATCCAAATCCCGAGCCGAAAATATTCTGCACTACATAACAAGTGTAGGCGCCAATGGCGATCATTTCCCCGTGCGCCATGTTGATGATTCCCATCAGGCCGAAAGTGATCGCCAGCCCGAGCGCGACAACCAGCAGGATTGATCCGAGGCTGATTCCGTGAAAAATGGTGCCGAAGAAATTAACAAATGTGATGTGATCCTGGATTAGTTTGATGGCTCGATTGGTGGCTCTGAGAACGACGGGCGGCAAGTTGGGACGTTCGGACAGTCGCTTCAGATTGTCCAGTGAGCCAATGGCTTTTAGTTGGGCGAGTTGATCTATGGCGTCCAACTGCTCCTGCTGGTCGGCGGACCCGATCTGAATCAACGCCACCGCCTCTTTGATGGCCTTGCGAACCATCGAGCTGGATTCCTTCGCGAGACGCGCCTGAAGAATCGGCGCGTATTTCAACTTCTGGGAATTGCCAAGTTTCAGCGCCGCGGATTCGCGAGCTTCGGGGTCCGGAGAAGACAGGGCGAGATTATCGAGGGTTTGCTGGATCGTGCTCCGCAGACGCATGTCGGCCTCCGCGGAGTTAAGATCGTTTGCTCCAAACCTCAATTCGACGCCTTTGTCGTCCTTAAGGACCTGCCCATCGATAATTTTGATGGCGCGAGCCCGTCCGTCAGAATCCATTTGGTCCTCCAGCAGGACAGGGACTTTGGTGCCGTCCGGCTTCGGCCAGATGAATACGCTGTCGCGCGTCCAGGCGTTCAAGACGTCGCTCACGACTTTGGCGCCCGAATCACCAAGCTGTGTCAGCAACTTTTGCTGTTCGGGGCCTTCGGAGAGGATGGCTTGCGCCAGCGTTTTGCGAATTGCACTGTCCGAATTCTGCGGCGCATCCGCGCCACGAACAGCGAACGACCCGGCCATCGCCAAAAAGAGCCAAATAATCAAACGATTCATTGCACAAGAGGGGCGGAGCGTAACGCTCCACCCCCGGCTATCTGCAGTCCATCAGTTTTAATGGAACGCAGGCGCTTTCTACTTGCTCGCGGACGCGAGCTTTTCATCAAGGCCCTTGAGGAGGAACGGCTCGCCGGGCACTTGATCATAAGACTTCACAATTTTGAACTGGCCGTTGGCGCGGGTTTCGCCAATGTAAACATTCTTGGTGGCATGATGGTTTTTAGTTATCGTAATCTTTCCGCCAGGGCCTTCAAAGCTGATGTCGCCCGATTCGAGCACATCGCGAACCTTGTCCACATCAAAAGTCCCGGCCTTCTCGGCTGCGGCCTTCCACAGATAAACGCCATCATAGGAAAGCACCATCGGGCTGTCAACCGGACGATTTTCTTTGATGACGCCAGGGTGGTTTTCCGTCTGGAGCCATGACTTCCAGTTGCCGAGGAATTTCTTGTTCGCGGGGGTTTTCAGGGACATGAAGTAAGTCCAGCACCCCAATTCGCCGACCAGGTCTTTGGTGGGAAGCGCCCGAAGCTCGTCTTCCGCCAAGCTGAAGGAAACTACAGGGCAATCGCTGGGAGTCAAACCAGCGGCGGCGACTTCCTTGAAGAAAGGAACATTCGAATCGCCGTTGATGGTGTTGATCACACAGGCATCACCGCTGGCGGCGAATTGTTTGATCTCCGCCACGATCTGCTGATAGTCGGTGTGGCCGAACGGAGTGTATTTCCCGGCCGAGATTACCTTGCCGGAGTCATCCTTACGCAAACCACCACCGATATCGTCAAGGGAAATACCATGCAGGAGAAGGTACTTGTAGAGGATCAGGTTGGTGGTTTGCGGGTAAACGTAGTCGGTGCCGATCAGGTAGTATTTTTTCTTGCCTTGCGCCAGCAAATAATCGACAGCCGGTGTGGCTTGCTGGTTGACCGCTTCCGCCGTGTAAAAGATGTTCTTGGACAACTCCTCGCCTTCATATTGGACTGGATAGAAAAGCAAGCCGTTGTCTTTCTCGAACACCGGCAGCACGGACTTGCGGCTCACGGAGGTCCAGCAGCCGAAAACGACGGCGCAGTGGTCCTCTTCGAGCAACTGCTTGGCCTTCTCGGCGAACAGCGGCCAATTCGACGCGCCGTCCACGATAACAGGCTCGATCATGTAAGATTTGTCTCCGATCTTGACGCCGCCCGCGGCGTTAATCTCGTCGAACGCAAACAACAACATGTCTCGCAACGAAGTTTCGCTGATTGCCATGGTGCCGCTCAAGGAGTGAAGTATGCCGACTTTAATGGTGTCCTGCGCCATTGCGTTGAACGCCATTATGGAAGCCGCGCAAACACTGAGGAGTTTTAGGAAGTGTGATTTCATAGACTGCAATTTTTTAACTGTGATTCTGTTTGTTAGGTTTCAACTGGCCGGTTAAAAGAGGTAAGAGGCCCCCATTCCAACGATCACCTGATCTTTCTTTCCAGGCGCGAACGCGCTGTCATAGCTTGAGTGGTTCCAACGGATTTCCGGCTGGATTTTGAGCGATCCCACCGGCTTGTAATCCAGCGTCAGAGTTATGCTCGACAAATCCTGGCCGGCCCCCGTCGTGTAAATCGAACTGGAGAATCCAGGCGAGCCATATTCGACGGATGAAGGCGAAGGCGAATTCCAAAAGGTCCCAAACCCCGTCGGGTCGTCAATCCAATCACCGCGCAAGGCAAGTGTGATTTTCGGTGTCAAGTCCGCCGTCAGCCATGCGCCAACAGACCAGAAATCTCCCTCGTTCGCCCCGCCGCCCGGAACGCCGTCCAGCGACGAATCAAATCCGCTAAAACGGAAATAATCAAATTCCGTAGCGAACGTGATGTTGTATTTCTCGGTCAGCACACGTGATCCGATGAAAGAACCGCCCTCGAGAAACCACGATGGGGCAAAGTTCTGTTTGCCCGCGAATCCCAAAAAGGCCAGCGAGGTCTTCTTGTCGGGATTGACATAAAATCCGCCCATGAACGTCTTCGAGCCGCTGTCGCTCTCACCGGTGTAAAGCCCGTTCTGCAAGCGAAGCTTCAGTCCGAACATTTCATTGAAATCGTAGCTGAGTTGGACTCCTTCCGCCGGGCCATTGCCCGTGTACCACCATTGGTAGCCTTGCGAGAAGTTCGCGTTGGCCGCGCCGCCGTCACCCGATTCATAGTTGAGCAGCGAGATAAGTTCGCCAGCCTTGAAATCCAACCCGGTCCCAATCGGTGCATTCAGCTCCACATAAGCTTCGCGTATCGCCTGATAGCCGGTGGTTCCGCTGGTGGAATTATCCACCTTTGCGTCCTGCCCGTACATCAGCGACACCCGGTAAGCGGCGTCCCATTTGTCCTTGTCCACATTCGGACTGGCCAGGGTCAATTTCACCTTGTTCAGCGTGAATTGATTCAAGGCCGTATTCCAAAGGTAACCGACGGGATGCACATCCTTGGTGCTCGCAAGATCATAAAAATACGAAGACGTGACAAACCCGCTCAGGGTCACTGAAGTAAGCGCCGCGACCGGCGGGTCTTTAGTCTCCGTGCTGGGAGTTATTCCCTCTTTTTTGAGCTGGTCTTCGAGTTTATCCATTCTCTTGCGGAGTTCCTGGTTTTCTTTTTCCAATTGGTCCGCGTTCGAGTCTTGAGCGCGGGCGAGCAAGCCCGACCCCGCGAGAGCCGTCAGAAGAAGTCCGACGGTTTTGATGTGGTTGTTTTTCCTGATGCGTAGTTGATTCATGTTCAAGGTTGAATTCGGCGCTCTTCAAATCTGTCTTCCTGCGGTTCGGCCAAAATTGGCGCACCGACTGTTTTACAAAACCGCGGCTCGACGAAGATCGCCTTTGAGGAGTCGTTAGCTAAGTCGATGCCAATACGGAAGTTTGGAGGGCCAAAACAATGTGAAATATTTTCAACAACGACATGAATGAAATTCCTCAGACGGCAAATCCCCTCGGTTCACGGCGGTAAAATGCGTTCGTTACAATTGTTCAAACGGGCAGCTTCGCTGAGACAGCGCGCCGGCTCTTTCTGCCTCAGTCGGCTATTAGTCACTCAATGCATGCACTGCAATCGGAAATCGCCTGTCGATTATTGGCCAGAATGGACAAAATCATTAGCAGGGAAATGGCCACTTGAGTTTATAGAGCTTCCGCTTGCGATAATGGATAAACGCCTACAGTCTCGAACAAAGATGCGGCCAGGTCTTGCGAAGGGTTGGAGCGGGTGAAGGGAATCGAACCCTCGTGTGAAGCTTGGAAGGCTTCCGTTCTACCATTGAACTACACCCGCGCCTGTGAAATTTATCATATCAACCACGCTTGCCTTGTCAATCCGCCTCTTCTCCATATATCCTCGCCCCCCGAATGAATTCGTTGCTCGTGACCGGCGGACGCGTGATCGATCCCTCCACTCGCCTCGACGCTGTGGCGGATGTCCTCATTTTGGATGGGAAAATTAAGGCCGTCGGCGCTGACGCCGCCGCGCAGGCTCCGCCGGATGTGCAGCGGTTCGATGCCGCGGAAAAGGTCGTCTGCGCGGGGTTGATCGATTTGCACGCGCATTTGCGTGAGCCGGGGCAATCGGCCAAGGAAACCATCGCCACAGGCGCGGCGTCGGCGGCGCGAGGCGGTTTTGCGTCGGTGGTTTGCATGCCCAATACCTCGCCTGCAATTGATAACGCCGGGACCGTCGCGCTGATTCGCGAACGAGCCGTGCGCGAGAGCAAAATCAATGTTTTTGTCGCGGGCGCAATCACCCGGAACATCGCGGGTGAGGAATTGGCGCCGATTGGCTCGCTCAAGAGCGCGGGCGTAATCGCCATTACTGATGACGGGCATTGCGTGCAGAATAACGATTTGATGCGGCGCGCCCTCGAGTACGCCAAGATGTTCGATTTGCCGGTGATGGACCATTGCCAGGATTATTCGCTCGTCACGGATGGTGTTGTGCACGAAGGCTATTGGAGCGCGGTGCTGGGTTTGCGGGGATGGCCGGCGTCTGGTGAGGAGATGATCGTCGCGCGCAATATTCTTCTCGCGGAATTGACGGGGACGCCGGTGCATTGCCAGCATTTGAGTTCCGCGGGCAGTGTGCAATTGCTCCGCGACGCAAGGAAGCGCGGCGTGCCGATTTCAGGCGAGGCCTGTCCGCATCATTTCACTTTGACGGATACGGTGCTGGCGGGAAGCGATAAGTTTTGGGTGGCTGACGGGAAGCATCTGATGGCGGGCGGCGCGGAACGTCCTCGCTGGCCATCGTATGACACCAATTTCAAAATGAACCCTCCGTTGCGGACGGCCGAGGACCGCGAGGCGTTGATCGAGGGCCTGGCGGATGGCACGCTGGAAATCATCGGCAGCGACCACGCCCCGCATTGCGACTACGAAAAGGAAGTGGAATTCGATTACGCTCCGTTTGGCATTGTGGGATTCGAGACGGAGCTAGCCCTTTCGCTGATGCAACTCTACCACTCTGGGAAACTGACGCTGCCGGATCTGATCGCAAAATTCACGACCGGCCCGGCCCGCCTGCTGCGATTGCGCAATAAGGGACACCTCGGGGTTGGCGCGGACGGCGACCTGACCGTAATCGATGTCGCGCGCGAGTGGGTGTTTGACGTCGGAGCGTCGGCCAGCAAGTCGCGCAACAGCCCATTTGAAGGGTGGCGCCTGAAGGGAAAAGCAGCAGCCACGATTGTCAACGGAACAATAGCCTGGGCGGATCCTGTCGCGCAGTAGTTTGGGCGGACTTGTCGCGCCGAAGCTTTAGCGTAGGCGGAAATTAGGTTGCGGAAAGCGCGATTGTGGCGCAGGTTGCCCTTCCAGAGCGAAAGGACTTATGAAAAAAATAATGTTTGGCTTATTGATGTGCTGGATGTGCGGAAATCTGGCCTTTGCTGAAACGCCGTGGCTGACGAGTCTCCCGGCAGCCCAGGCCCAGGCGAAAAAGGAAAACAAACTGGTCTTCATGGACTTCACCGGATCGGACTGGTGCGGTTGGTGCAAGAAGCTCGACGCGGAAGTGTTTACCAAGCCGGAGTTCATGTCGTACGCAAAGAAAAACCTGGTTCTTGTGCAGGTTGACTTTCCCGCGCAAAAAGAGCAGTCGGCGGATTTGAAGGCGGCCAACAAGGCGCTTCAGTCCAAGTACAATGTGAACGGCTTTCCGACGCTGGTCCTCATCAAGCCCGATGGCACTATTGTCTGGCAGCAGGTCGGTTATATGGAAGGCGGCCCGGCCGCCGTAATCGCCGCGCTGGACAAGGCGAAAATGAGCGGATCAAGCTCATAGAGTTTTTTCCTCGCGAGTGGCGAGGTTTTTGACTTTCACCTCCAGTCCGCCGTCCTGGTTCGCCTGCAATTTGCAAGTGAACCTAACTCCGAGTTCCATTGCCCGTTTAAATTGTTTGTCGGACTTCGCCGGTCCGAGCGAATACTCCACGGAAAACCCACTGTCCCGCAAGTGCTGGACCAGGCTCAACGAGGCTTCGCGCAGCGTTTCGTCTTCAATTAAACAATAGGCCTCGACGTGGGAATCGAACTTGGGCAAAAGGCCGCGCGCCTTGAGCAATTCCAAAAGCACCACGTCGCCCATGCCAAATCCAAGCGCGGGCGAATCCACTTTGCCATCGGAGATGAGCTTGATCAGATTATCGTACCGCCCCCCGCCGGCAATGGCGCGAAAATCGCCCTTTTTGTCAAACGCCTCAAAAACGACGCCGGTGTAATAGGCCAGCCCGCGAATAACGCGGTAATCGATTCGCACGAAGTCCGCCATGTCGCGCGCCGCCAAATTTCGGGTGACGGATTCCAGCTCGGCGATAGGCGCGCCGGTGGTGATGAATTGGTTGACCTCATCAAAGGAAATACCGAGCGCGCCGAGTTTGGCGCGGGTTTCTTCCGGGGATTCGCGCTCCAGTTTATCGATGGCCTGATAGAACGCGTATTCGTCTTCCGTTTTGGTGGAGCGCTTGCGGAAGAATTCCTGCCATGCGTTGCGGCTGCTCAGGCGAATGACGAAATCGTCCGCTGTCAATCCGAAAGACCGCAAGGTGTCAATGAGCAGGGCGATCAGTTCCGCGTCCGCCGCCGCGCTGGCGTCGCCGATGATGTCGGCGTTAAACTGAAAGTGTTCGCGCAAGCGGCCCTTTTGCTGGCGCTCGTAACGAAAAAGCTGGGGCACGGCGAACCACTTGACGGGCTTTTTGTAATTGCGCTCGTGCGCTGCGATCATCCGCGCCAGGGTGGGGGTCATTTCGGGGCGAAGCGCAACGTGGCGTTCCCCCTTGTCAATAAAATTATAAAGCTGGCCGACTATTTCCTCCCCGCTTTTTAAGGTGTACAGCTCCAGCGGTTCCAGCGGGGGCCCGTCATATTCACGGAAACCGTATCGCTTCGCCATTGCGTGCCAATGGTTGAAGATATGACGGCGCGCTTCAGCGCTCCAGACATCAGAGTGCGGGAGAGGTTCGGGATAAAAGTCGCGGAATCCGGGTAATCGTTCCATATCGGCGCGCCTCAAAGAGACACAAACCCGCTGAAAAAGAAATCAAAATCTCTGTCACCTTTTTGCCTTTTTGGGGCACTTGATTAACATATGACAATTACAATGACTGGACAATCGGACGCACAGCTTGTTTCGCTGACATTGGCGGGCAACCGCGATGCCTTCAGCCAAATCGTGGCGCGCTACCAAGCGTTGATTTGCTCGATTGCGTACAGCGCCATGGGCAATCTCGGCCAGAGCGAGGACATTGCGCAGGAAACATTTATCGCGGCATGGCGGCATTTGCGGCACTTGCGCGACCCGGAGAAACTGCGATTTTGGCTGTGCGGCATCGTTCGGAACCGAGCACGCAAAAGTCTGCGGCGCGAGGGACGCGAACCGGCGTCACAAGCCGCGCCGCTGGACGTGGTCGAGGAATCTGCTTCCGGCGAGGCGTTGCCATCCGAACAGGCGATCACGCGCGAGGAAGAGGCGATTTTGTGGCGTTCTCTCGAACAAATTCCCGAGATTTACCGGGAGCCGCTCATTTTGTTCTATCGTGAGCATCAATCCGTGGCGAACGTGGCATCGGCGCTGGGGTTGACCGAGGATACTGTCAAACAAAGACTTTCGCGCGGACGCAGGCTTTTGCACGAGGAGGTGATTGAGTTTGTGGAGGGCGCGCTGCAACGGAGTGTCCCTGGACAGGCTTTCTCCGGCGCTGTGCTGGCGGCGCTTCCGGCGGGTCCGGCCTCGGTCGTGGCTGTCGGAGCGGGAGCCGCTGGGGCAAAGCCAGGCATCATGGCGTTTCTTTCGCCGCTCATTGGGGTTTTCTCCGGCGCTTTTGCGCATTATTTGATCGCCCGTTTTGCTCCGACGCCGCGTGAACGGTGGCTCAAGACAAAGTTTTTTTCGATGCTGTGGGCGTTCGTGATTGGATGGTGTGTCGTGGGGCAGCTTACGATGCGCGCGTTGAGTCATCGCTACCAATGGAGCCGGCACACCGATTTTCTGATGATGGCGGCCTTTTGGTGGTTTTACGCGGCGGTAATTGCCACAGGGACCATCGTGGCATTTCGCCGTTTCCTTGCCGCGCGGCGGGAGGCGCAGCAGGCCGTGCCCGTCCCCGTGATGCCGCCCATGGGCCGCCGGATCGCGGTGATCATCGGTGTTTACCCGGGATATTTCTACTGGCTGATCTACACGGCATGGCACGCGAGAGATCGCATGGGTGCCGCCGTGCTGACGCTGGCGATGATTGCGTTGGGTGCGAAGCATTTTGTGATGATGCGCGGCAAAACCGGCGAAGAGATATTGCGGCTGGTCATTGTTCAATTGTTGCTTGCCGGGGCCGTGACGCTGATCATGCTCAACTGGCGGTTGGATATTTGGTTTGCTGGCGTCTCAATGGAAACGGTGCACGTACTAACGTTGGCCCTGATCGCGTGGATCGGATTGATGCTGGCAATCACCCGATCCGGCAACGATGTTGCGACAGCTTGAGATCGTTATTTTGCTTCGTGGCCGAGCCACAACAGGCTGTCAATAATCAGGCGGTCCTGAATTTCGTTATCGAACGTGAATGACAGGGTTTTGTTCGTCTTATCAAATTTGTGTTCATAGTCCATGTCGTTATGGCCCATGTTTATGTAAATCATTCGGAATTTTTTGTTCGTCCAGACCACCGGGTAATAACCATCGTGCCAGATTTCATATTTTTTGGGACCGGTGCCAAGGGGAAAACTCGATGGATCGATGGATAACAAAATGTCTATGTCGGCGTTGGTGCGCAGATCGTTTTTCCAGCGATACCATTCATTCGGCGCGGATTTGAATGTTTGCGGCAGATTTCTGGTGGCCGGATGATTGGTGTCTTCAACTCGCAATATCGCTGAAGTGGGCCGCCATGTATTGCCGACGTATTCGCCCGAACCCAAAAACTGATTGTGATACCAATCCCAATCCTGCGGAAAATCCGATGGAGTTAGCGCAAAGCCGGCGAAATGAAATCCCATCCACGCGCCGCCGTGTTCCATGTATTCTTGAAATGCCTGCCTCTGGGCTGGCGCTTCCGGCCGCGTGTCCAGGAAAAGCACCACCTGATATTTAGAGAGGAAGCCGGGGTTTAAGTCGTTCCAATTTGTGGTCGCTTCGTAAGCGAAGTGATATTGAGCGGCCATACGAGGAAACCATTTGTTTGCTTCTTTTACGAAACTGATGTGCGCGAGATCATTCTTGCCGGTGTAAAAGGCGATGACCTTGAACTGCGGGTCCGCATTCCGCGCCTGAACAGCCAAAAAGTTAAAACAGATCAGGCAGAGTGCAATCGCGCGGGTGATCGCTGAGGTCATTAAGGGCTTCCTTGCGCTGGTTTGGGCACGAAGCTGGCGGCGCTTGCGGGGTCACCTGATCCACTATAGATCGCGGTCGTAGGATAGCTGTATAACGGCCTCGTCATCGCGGTCTTGCCGATGCGCCCTTTGGAAGCGATCACTTTGTCCGGCGCCGTGCCGTGTTCCACCCACTTCACGATCACCGAAAGCCAGTCCACGTCACTTGCGCCGGCCCCGCCCCCGCAGTGGTAGCAGCCGGGAACCATGAACAAACGGCAGTAGTCGGCGGCATGGGGATCGTGCGCGCGCAACTGACGGTAATAATTGACCGTGGCTTGCGGAGGCAGGGCGGGATCGGCCCAGCCGTGCCAGATGATGAGTTTTCCCTTTCGTTCTTGCAGTCCACTCAAATCGAAATTGGTCGCATTGAGATAGGACGCCGCCAACCTTGTATCATTGGCAAAATTTGAAAAATCATAGGTCGCGTAATTCCAATCAGGATCGTTGAAGATCAGATATTTGAATATCTGGGTGCCGAAAGCGAACATAAGGTCGGCTACATGGTCATTGGCAAGCGATGGCGCGGGGCCGACAATCCACGCGATCCATTGATTGGGATCGCATTCGGCTCCTGGCGTGTATCCGGGATAAATTTCTCCTTTGTCATTATGGACTCCCCCGTAAATCGCTTCGATAGCCTTGCGCTGCTCGTCGGTCAAACCCTGCACTTTGGACAAATCGAAGTGCGTTGAAGGCGGGTCCTGCACAACTCCGTCCTTTAGGCCGTCCTGTGCATCGCATTGATCGATGATGGCGTCTTGCAACTTCTTGAGCGCGTCCCGGTCAAGCACCGTTTGATCGAGATGATCGGGGTTCGGATAAAGCGCTTTCTGTATCGCCACCGCGTTCGCGGCCAAACCGGTCCAATCAAACGCCGGAGCGCCGGCAACGACGCCATCGAAATCCTTCGGGTAGCGCTGGGCCTCCATCATCGCCTGGCCGCCGCCGCGAGAACAACCGAGGAAGTAACTATAGACGGCGTCGGAGCGGTAATAGGCGCGGATGATCGCCTCGGCCACCTCTGCGGTCCGATGCACGGCGAGATAACCGAAATCGACTTTTGCCTCAAGGTTGTCGTATGCCCAGCGGGCTATGTAGCCGGGCTGGTATTCGTGCCCGGTGTCGGTGCCAACGGTGGCATAACCGCGATTGACGGAGTCCCTGGCGCCGTTCTGGACAGTGCCGACGAACCCTCCGCCGCCACCCATCGCGAATCTGCCGTTCCATGAATCGGGCAGCAGCAATTCAAAGCGGATATTGCCGCCAATGATGCCTGCCACATTCACGAAAGCCACCGAGTGCGGGTCCTTCGCAAGGTCGGGAGCCACCGGTTTTGCCGACTCTATAACAACCTCCGGCAAGCGCAGACGCCGCAGATCGGCGAGGCTTATGTGATCGCTCGATTGCCCGTAAGCGCCAACAATCGTTGCACACGACACCACAAGACAGACGAAAAGGCTTCGTTTCATAAAAGTATTAAGTCGAACGATGTACAACGAAAGCCCCCAGAATGAAACCACGATTTTACGAAGGCCAATTAATTGCCCACTGAAACAGCGTATAAATACCACGTTGCGTGCGGAAGCCACTGTTCGCTCCAGCGCCAGTCTTCGTCCTTGCCAGTTACCGCGAAACCGACGTTGAAATCGACGTCGTGCGGGTCCAGGCGGCCACCGGTGATGCCGTTGCAAATGCCGCCGGGGGCGTTGTTATATTCGTAGGAGTCGAAAAACATGTAGGCGACATTGTTGCGGCCCGCGCTTTGCATCATGCAGCAGTCATATGGATTTAACCCGAGGATCCAATTTAATTGATTCCAGGCGTAGGCCTGAAGCTGATTGTAGAAAACGGTGTCGTCTTTGAAATATTTGGACGCAAGGCGGGCGGCGGCGGCCATGGAACTTAATCGAGCGTTCTCACCCTGCCACCAAGGGGCTGTTTCGGTATCGTGCGGATAGAAGAAGGCGGTCCGATGAAAGCCGTTGGCGCTTTGAACAAGTTGACGCGCATAGCCAAACGGATTGACGACTTCCTCAGTGATGGCGAGTTCAAATTCCAGGGATTTTCTGACCGTTTCCAGAATGCGCGGATGCGCCGTCTCGCCGGCGATATCCAAATAATCGAGGAGGGCAATGACCGGCATTCCAGCATCGGCGGCATGGAAATACGGGCGATCTCCATCGTCGGCTCGCCAGTAATTAGAGTATTCCCCGCTGACAACGAGGCGGCGCATGAGATTTTCCGCCCGTTGGTCGGCGGCGGCCCGGTATTCGGCTGCCTTGGTGGCTTTGAAGAGTTCGGTTGAAGCCAGCAAAGCGCAGTAGTCATCAAGAATGTTTTCGTTGCCATCGCTGTTGAATGCGAGATTGTTTTTTTCCAGAAAAGCGAAAGCGTCCTTGGCAGTTTGCAGATAGACGGCGTTTGAGAATTGCCCGCAAACCGGAAATGTGCTCGCCATCGCCAGGACGGCAATCGACACGCCGCCGCCGGACCGCCAGCCGACTTCATAAGGGAATTTGCCGGAAATCTTGTTTGTGTTTCCAATGGAGAAATTCTTTTTGGTCGCGGCCGTTTTGATGGCAAAGCCAACTCCCTCTTTTCCAATGCGCCGGTCTTCGGGACGCTTCTCAGGACCGGGACCATCAACTGTCCGATAGAAGGAACCGGTCGGACTTTTCATTCGCACGAGGAAATCCGCGCCGTACATCGCTTCGTCCAGCAGACGTCGTTTGAATTGCCGAAACGAGGGATCGCCCCGGCGGTCCAGCTCATTGTAAGCGCTGAAAAGACTCCAGGCGGCGACCGGCAGCGGTTGCATGTTGAAATACGTGGAGAAAGAAAGTCCGCCGATATGCTTGCCGTAATCGCCTGTGGCATCATACCAGCCGCCGTGAGCATCAACGTCACCGGCGCCATCCTCGAATTTCAAATGGCGGTCCGCTTTATCGAGCAAGCCCGAGCAACGCTGGCCCTTGAAATAATAAATGATGCTGGACAGGGTATTTCTTTCCAAAAGATCACGTTGGATTTGAAAGGGAAAGGAACGGACGACCCCGCGACTGGTCGCGCATTCGAGCAAATACGCGCCTTGATTTGTAATTGAACTGAAATCGGCGGTCCAAAAGCGCCAATCTTTCCAGTGATCAACCGGGCCGACATCCACAGTCGTGCCGGACAATGCTTCGCGTCCGGTTGAGGAGTCAATGAGCTTGAAATCTGTGACGGAATCGCCCGGATGGCCAAGGATGACGGCGCGTTTTGGCGCGAATTGTTCGTAGCCGATATGGTTGACCAGAATTTTGATGTTTTGGCCAAAGGCCGCTTGAACGGCCAAAATGCCGCAGAGGAAAACCAGCAGACGAAAAGGTGTTCTCACTTCGCCTTTAATTCCAGGATGGTGATGGAATAAGGTGGAAATTCACGCATGAAAGCGGCACCAAGGTCTTTCACTTTTTCTGTGACGGGAATGATTTTCTTTGGCTCTTCGATGGAGTTGGTGTCGCTGGGATTGCCCGCTTTCATCACGACAGCTTCGCCTTTAGCTTTGACGGATGCAACTCCGCTGATTTCGATTTTTACCGGCTGCGGGGAGCCGTTGTGATTGACGACTTTTACAAAAATCGTTCCGCTCACGCTGTCCCGTGTAGCATTGAAATAAAGCGATGGCAGTTCGCGCGGGGATGGCCGGGGTTGTTGAACGCCGTTACGCGAGCGCCTCGCCGGAGGCCGCCACGTGTAGGTGGGGATGTTTTGTGAATCGGTCGCCAAAATAACATCGCCGTGATGCGTGCTGAACATTTGTTGTGCGTAATACGAGGGGGAGCCGTAGCTGGTAAGGGCGTCATAGCCGATGAGATCGCTGCGCCATTGCATTGAGCCGCCGCGAGCAAGGTCGCTCACGTTGACAAAAAGCGGAGCGTAGGATTCCAAAAGGACGAGGTCGGAATTGCGTTCCATCCCGCACATCCAGGCGGCATCGCCGAGCGCCCCGGCCATGTTGGGAGTTGGCGAGCCGACGCGCGTGGCCCATTCGCCGACAAAGGTTTTCGGCCCGGTGCGGGGACGATTATCAAATTCATGGGCGCGGGCTTCCATTGATCCTTCGGACTCCGGATAAAGATGTTCGTCCATAAAATCGGGCGTGCGCGACGTCACTTTTGCGGTGGCGATGACTTGAAGCTGGGGATATTTCGCTTTGATGCCATCAAAAAATTGCGTGAACCGCCCGTCATAACTGCCCGAACGATCAAACTCATCCTCGTTGCCCACTTCGATGTAATGCAACGGGAAGGCCATCGGATGGCCGTCCTTTGCGCGCTGGGCACCCCACTTCGTGCTGGTGTCGCCGGTGATATATTCGATTTCGTCCAGCGCGTCCTGGACGAACGGATTCAGGTCCGGCCCGGGCTTGATGTAATCGTGCCGCAGCGAATAACCGGCATACACGGCGAGCAACGGTTCCATGTGAAGGTCTTCGCACCATTCGCAATATTCAAGCAGGCCAAGGCCATCGGTGGACCAATAATTCCACGGGCTTTCATGGCCGGGCCGTTCGGAAATATCGCCGATGGTTTTTTTCCAATCAAAACGTGTGTTAATATAATCGCCCTCCAAATAATTTCCGCCGGGAAGCCGCAGAAATTTTGGATTCATATCCGCGAGAAGTTGCATGATGTCGGGACGATTGCCATTCGGGCGATTGTGATAGGTCGGCGGAAAGAGGGAAACTTCCTGGAGCCAAATCGTGCCCGGTGAAGTTGTTGTGAGGGTGAATTGGTTGTCCTTCGAGGGCGCAACATTTTTGGTTTTTAACGTCGCTTCATACTTCTGCCAGTCGCCGGTGATGCGCGGGATTTTCACCGTTGCAAAAATCGTTTTTCCATCGGCGGATTGGATGGTGGCAGTCAACGCCCCCGAAAATCCGTTCGCCGCCTTCGCGTAAAAAGAGAGGTGGTATTTCATCTTCGGCCTCACCGCGATTCCCCAATAACCGCCATTCGCAATTCCAGCCGGAGAACTCTGGGTGGCCTCGAGTCTCAGACTGACGTTAAGCGCGTCGTTGAGAGGGACAGTGCTGTCGAGGGAAATCGAAGCCGGGCCGATAGTATTCCAAAAGACGGCGTTGGTGGGGTTGGCTTTGAACGAGCGGTTCCGGATGAGTTCCGCGTAAAGACCGCCTTCATAGGAAAAATTTATTTCCTCCGTCATCAACCCATAAAGGGTGGGGCTGACTTTGCCGACGACTTGGGCCGCGTTGATTTGAATCGTGGGGATATCAGCGGCCCATCCAGTCAATGCGGAGGAGGCGACGGCGATTAAAAGGATACGCAAGGGTTTCATTACGCGAATGTTTACACGGATTACAAGCGCGGATGCAATGGTGTAAACCGAACTTTCCATCAGAAATCCGCGAAAATGAACAGAAATCTCCAAAAATAACCAGTCTTCTCTATTGAAATTGACAGTATCTTGAATCATAACCATCTTCCGTCTTGGGTTTGGAAACGCCGATTATGACTCCTGGGCCCGGCGAACGCATGCTGCGCTTCGTCGGTGATCGCGTCCGCTTCTCTCTTCGTCCACCGCGCGGCTTCCCTCCGCACTCACGTGCGATGCTGCGGACAACGCTCGGAAAGGCGGAACGTGTCAGGCAAGAGATCATCGCCACCCATGCGGGCAAAAACCCGCTTTCCGTTGCTTTTTGGCGGGACATCCCCTTGCAACGGGACGCAGCCGGAGAATGGGCGGTCGAGTTGCCGTTGACGGACGTGGGTTTCTTTCGCGCAAAGGCTTACATGCTAGATGAGCGGGGCCGGCAAGTCTGGCCTGCGGGAGCGGACACGGGGATTTCGGTTCATCCGAATGCGTATCGGACGGCGAATGCCATTTATTGCGCTTTCCCGCGAATGTTTGGGTCCACAAAGACCGCCAGCAAGACGGTGGACGAAGCCGCTGAGAAAAAGCTGAACGATCTCGATGTCCGCGAATATGTGGTCATCCCGCCTTCCGGGACATTGCGGGATTTGAAGCGCGAATTACCGCACATAATGGACACGCTCGGCTGTCGGATTGTTCACCTGTTGCCGGTTGGGCCGACTCCGACGACTTTCGCGCGTTTTGGGCGATTCGGCAGTCCCTATGCGTGCCTGGATTTGACGGGCATTGATCCTGCGCTGGTGGAATTTGATAAGAAGACGAATGGCGTCGGGCAATTTTGCGAATTGACGAAGGCGGTGCACCGGCGCGGCGGGAAGGTAGTGCTGGATATGGTGATCAATCATACCGGGTGGGGTTCGAGGCTTTATGAGGATCACCCGGAATGGTTCGTTCACGATGCGGACGGGACCTTTGTGAGTCCCGGAGCGTGGGGAGTTACTTGGGGCGATTTGGTGGAACTGAACCCGACACGCGTTGAATTGTGGGATGAATTGGCGGAGGCGTTTTTGACGTGGTGCCGGCGGGGTGTGGATGGATTTCGCTGCGACGCGGGTTACAAAGTGCCGGTGGAGGTGTGGCAATATATCGAGGCGCGGGTCCGGCGGGAATTTCCAGAAACGCTTTTTCTCCTGGAAGGCTTGGGCGGGCCTTTGGAGGCGACGGAGGCGTTGTTGACAGACGGCGGCATGCAATGGGCGTACTCCGAACTTTTTCAGAATTACGCGGCAGGGGAGGTTGCCCGTTACATCGATTACAGCAGCAGACAAAGCGAACGGGTGGGGATTTTTGTCCATTACAGCGAAACGCACGACAACAAGCGGCTCGCCGCGACCAGCCGGACGTGGTCGTTGATGCGCAATCGTCTGTGCGCGCTGGCGAGTTATTCGGGCGCGTTTGGATTTACGTGCGGGGTGGAATGGCTGGCGGCGGAGCGCCTGAATGTGCATTCGAGCCGCGGGCTCGCATGGGGAAGCCGGGACAACCTGGTGCCGGAACTTTCGCGTTTGAACCGGTTGCTTGCGTCTCACCCATGTTTTTTTGACGGGGCGAAGTTGACGCGTCTGAGTCCGGAAGATTCGGCTGTCCACGTCTTGCGACGGGATTCGGCGGATGGGTTGGATACGGTCCTCGTGTTGGTAAACACGGACCCGCTGGCGGGGCATTCGGTCAAAATCAAGACGAAGGACTACGACGCGCTGGGGAAAACGCCGGTGGATTTGTTGGGGCAGGAACTTCCGCCGGTGGATGATTTTAAGGACGAACGGGGGTTTACGCTGAAAGGAGGGGCGGCGCATTGCCTGGCTGCATCGTTGAAGCCGACTGGCTTGACCGGCGATGAGTATCGGCGGGCACGGGCGCAGGCAGCGTGGGCAATTACTGCGTTGAGCAAGGTGCTTTTGCCGGAGGAAATCGGGCCGTGCGCGTGGCCGGATTTGGCGGCGCGAGTTCATAAGGACGCGCGAGGGTTTCTGGGTTCGCTGGCGTCGCTTGACCGGGTGCGTTCGCGCGCGGATTTGTTGTCGGCGCTTTCGGCGGCCGAGGGAGAATATCCGCGCGTAGTGGCGTGGTCGAAAGTGGACCGGAGCCGGATCACAGTTATACCGCCGCGACATTGGCTTTTGCTGCACAATTCGGAACCGTTTTCGGCTACATTGAAAAGCGATGGCGACAGCCCTCTGGAACACGCGGAGGCGATTAAAGTCGCGGACGGTTATGTGGCGTGCTTTCCGCCGAAATCTCCAGGCGATGCGTTTCATGCTGAATTGGAAATAGACCGTTACGACGCGGAACACGAAAATGCGCGGGCGACCGTTTGCTTTGCGCGGGAGTGTCCGTCGTTTAGCGGGGTCTTCACAAAGCCGGCGCCAGACGCGATGGTATTGTTGACAAATGGGCGCGGCGGGATGGCGCGGCTTGCGGTGGACTTGGGGCGGATCAATTCCAAATACGATTGCGCGCTAGGCGCGAATTTGCACCCGGAGTTTCCGGTGGACCGACATGTTTTTGTGAAGCGCATACGCGCATGGATTTCCGCCGACGGGTTCATTACGCCGTTGAATTTGGGGAATCTTGCCTGGATACGGAGCGGGCCGCCGGCGGTTTGGACATTTGTCGCTGAAGCGGGGGACGGGCGGACAGTGGAACTGGAGATGACGGGGGATATGGTCGAAGGATCGAACACGACGGCTTTTACCTTTACCCGGTTGCCGGGGACGAAGGCCGCGGACCTGCCGCCGCAATTTGACGTTCGCATTACGGTGCGGGTGGACATCGAAGACCGGAATTTTCACAGCGAAACGCATCGCAATGGCGGGGCGGATTTTCATTTTGGTTCGCACTGCCGCCCGTTGGAGGGCTCGATTGGTTTCGCGTTTACGCCAGCGGAGAATCGGCAATTGCGCGTCGTTGCCAGCGCGGGGGAATATCACCCGGAACCGGAATGGAGCCAGGGCATCCCGCATCCGATTGAACAAAACCGAGCGCAGGCCGGTTGGGGCGATGCTTACAGTCCGGGGTGGTTTGACATTCCGCTGGCCAAAGGAACGCGCGCGATATTGATGCTTTCAGCGGACACGCTGCGGCCGGGGTTTGATTTGGGGAACGAGGAGGCGGACCCATTGCCGGAGGAGGATTTGTTTGAGCGGCAATTGGTTTTGGCGGCGAAGGCGTTTGTGGCGCGGCGAGGGGAGGGCAAGACGGTCATTGCGGGATATCCGTGGTTTTTGGATTGGGGGCGGGACACCTTTATCAGCGCGCGCGGGCTTTTGGCGGCGGGGATGGTGACGGAGGTGGTGGACTTGCTGGTGAGCTTCGGGCGGTTTGTGGAAAACGGCACGATGCCCAACACAATCCACGGTGACAACGCCTCCAACCGCGACACCTCGGACGCGCCGCTGTGGTACGGTGTGGTTTGCGAGGAAACGGCCGCGCTTGTGGGCGCAGGGCTTTACGAGAAGCCTGTGGATAAATCGGGAAGGACAATTGCGGATGTTTTGGTGGAGATCGCGTCCGGTTACGCCCGGGGGACGCCGAATGGCATTCGAATGGACCTTGCGTCGGCTTTGATTTGGAGTCCGCCGCATTTTACGTGGATGGATACGAACCACCCGGCATGCACGCCGCGACAGGGTTACCCGATTGAAATCCAAACGCTCTGGATTCAGTTGCTGCGACAATTGCACCGCGTCGGCATTGCGAGGGCGGGGGAGGGTTGGAATATTTTGGCGGGGCGCGCGGAGCAATCGGTGCGGGACTTTTTTTGGCTGGAGGAGAAAGGCTACGTGGCGGATGTACTGATCGCGGAGGAGGGCCATCCGGCGTCAGAGGCCGTGCGGGACCACGCGTTGCGGTGCAATTTTCTGTTTGCGATTGCGTTTGGGTTGTTTACCGGCGCGCGAGCGCAACGGGCGGTGGATGCGGCCTGGAGATATTTGTTGGTTCCGGGAGGATTGCGGACGCTGGCTCCGTTGCCTGTCTGGCCGCCACTGGCGGTTTATGGCGCGGATGGGCGGTTGGTAGGCGATCCAAAGGAGCCTTATCGCGGCACTTATGAAGGGGATGAAGATACACGACGCAAGCCGGCTTACCACAATGGAACGGCGTGGGTTTGGGTGTTACCGACAGGATGCGAGGCGTTGGTGAAGGCATGGAACTTCGCGCCAGGCGCAATGGCGGCGGCGAAGGCGTCTCTGGGGAGTGTGGAAGGGCTTTTGTCGGCGGGATGTTTAGGACAGCTTCCGGAAATTATGGATGGGGATGCGCCACACCACCCGCGCGGGTGCGATGCGCAGGCTTGGAGTGTAACGGAAACACTGCGGGTTTGGAAGTGGCTCAGAGAATTGAAAACCGGTCAGTGAAAATTTGTCGTTTGTCATTTTTGGGGGCGGGCGGTAGGCTCGGGGGCTATCAAACATAGTTCAAAAATTTAATCTATCTATGGCCGACAATTGCTTTCATTCCAGTATCGAAGGCGCCCAGCATGGCGCCAAGTCTCTCGCCGATTTTCTCGATTATGCAAAGGCCTCCGGAGCCTCCGGGGCGCAGCCTTCCAATTACATGCTCCAGGAAGAGGCGAAGTTTAAAAAACCGGCGGAAATTAAGGAGGCGTTCGCTTCGCGCAATATGACGCTGGACGGGATTTCGGCGCATTGCCCTTTTTGGGTACATACAACCGCATGGACGGAAAGCCCGACGGTGCGGCCGTTTTTGCCGCCGGATGTTGCGAAGAAATCAGCGGGGGAAATAGAGAAGTGGAGCGAGAATTATATATTGCGTCTGTTGGATTTGGCGGCGGCGGTGGATGTGAAGATTGTTCCGATGTTTTGGGGCGTGGCGTCCGGTTGGGAGGTGGCGACAGGGTATCCGTGGGGATTTTGGAAGGGGGGGGATTATGATCTGATCAAGGAGGGCAAGGAACGGTTTGTGAAAAAGACGGCAAAAATTCGGGCACATGCGAAAAGATTGGGGATTTTTTTGGCGCACGAAATTCACCCTGGCACGGCGGCGATGTGCGCGGATGATTTTAATGCGCTGGTGGCGGCTTGCGACGGGGACAAATGCCTGGCGGTGAATGCCGACCCTTCGCATTGCTGGGAGGGGGAAAGCTGGGAGGCGCGGTTTATAAAGGTCGCGCCCCGGGTTTATGCGTGTCACGTCAAGAATTATGTCATTCGTCCGGGGCTGCCGCTGCGAATGAACGAGGGAGGCTGGCAGAAGCGGGCGATGCAGTTTGTGGATATTCCGACGGGGGACCTCAACATGACGCGCTATGTGGAACTGCTGATTCACATTGGCTATCCGCAGCGTTATTGCGCCACGATGAAGACCAAAACGGCGCCATTGATTGTCGAAGCAGAGAGCGCTTATCGCGATCTGGATAAGACAAGTGCGAACGGAATCGCTTACGTTCGGGATAATCTTTGCTTCCCCCCTGCGGCGGGATCGTTTGAAGAGGGGATGGGAGCGTAGAACGTCACTCTGATGATTTCGCCGGTGCGCTGGAATATTGCGCGGCTGGTTTGGGCGTCGAGGGTTGTTCCGGGGTGTTGTGCGACGCCGCTTTTTCGGTGGACGGCAAGCCGGCTTCGCGCCGACTGAATGTAAATGATCGGTGTCTGGCAGTAGGTGAAGGCGAGCGAGCCGGGAGGTAATTTTATTTTGCGTTCTTTGCCGGCGAGGTCGAAGTAATGCCATTCGGACGGGCGCGGCAGAAATTCATTCTTTTCCAGAAGGCGCGGTTCGAAGTGGATGCGGCCTTCGCGGACTTTTACGCCCAATTCTCCGAAACGGCAGAGGATGTCTTCCTTCACCTGGCCAGTCAGGCCGGGTTGGCGGGCGCCGCCGGATCCGGGGGTGTGGGAATAAGGGTCCATCGGAAACGCGCCGTATTCGGAGGGGGTTTTGCGGTCGCCGATTCCGGCGCGGATGTCGCGGTAACACAGGGCAAGGGCGTCAATTAGGGTGCGAGGCGCGCCGGTTTGCGAGGCGCGTTCGTGGGATTCCTGCGCGGCGAGCAGCAGCTTGGAAACCATGTGCCAGTAGATGCAGCCAAGCCCTTCGTAACCAAAAAAAGCGCCGGAACGACCTGTGAAGGATTGATGATCGAAAAGGCGCTCGAAGATTTCTAGGACCAACGGGCTGTCGCGCTTGACTAGCCGGGAATAGCCGGATTCGGCAAGGTTGCCCAACGCTTTTTCGACGTCGCGGGCGTTTTTAAAATCGGCGTTGAAATGAAAATGACCGGCGGTATCACGTTCGATCAGCGTGGTGCTGCCATCGGCGACCAGTTTGCGAAGGAGTTGAGAGCGGCCGATGTCGCGGGCGGCAATGTTATTCTTTTCAGTAAAGCGCGGGAGTTGGCGATCCGGATATAACAAATAACTGCGCTGGATTTTTTGGTACATCGCGCTTTTGCGCAGGGCGCGAAGGACGGAAAGCGATTCTTCGGGCGCAAGGCAACCGGAAGTAAGCGCGGCGGCCTGGCCTTCGAGCATTTCGTAAAGACGGCGAATTGCCACTACGCCGGGGCGGTCGAGCGAAATGAGATTGTAGGAATGGTAAAGGGCATCGGGGCGGCGATTGGCGCGGATGGAGTGGTCGATCCACGCAAGGGCGGCGGAGAAGAACGTTTGAAGTTCGGCGGGAAGAATTGCACCACCCTCGGACAGGCCATTTTGATAGACGCGCTCGCGATAACGGCTGCCGGCCCGGCCCAAGTGGTCAAGAATAAGTCTTCGCTGGCGGTCTGTGAGCGGGGCTGTCAGCAATCGGCGATGACGTTCCAGGGTCGCGGTGATTTCTTCCATCAAACGGCGGACTTCGCTGGAAATTTTAATCGCCGTTGTTGGAAGCGGGCGGAATATTTCGGCGCAGAACGCCAAGTAACGCCGGAGGTGATGCAGGGTCACGACGCTAGCGCCATTGCCGACGAGCGCGTTGTTGGCGTCGTTCCATTCGGGGCGCTGGGTGTTGAGCCAGATGCCGGCTTCGGGCACGAAGTTGGATAGTTTCGCAAGAACCGAGACAAGTATTTTTTCGGTGAGATTGACCAACAATACTTTGCCATTGCGGTCCCAGACGAGTTTTCCATCGGCGCCGTGTTGCTGGACGCGCTTGCGGGTCAATTCATCCAAGTCCGGTCGGAAATGGACGGTTTCTTTTGGGTTGACCGGCAATTGGTCGTAGGGAGCGATACGATAAGGGACATTGGCGTAGGCGAAAATTTCGCGCGTCAAGAAATCGGCGAGAGTCGCCGGCTCGTGGCGTTGCAGAATTTCCAGCAGCTTGAGCAGATAAATGAGTTGGTGATCGCCCCAATACCCGATGTGCGACCACGGATCGTGCGGGTCCACAGTTTCCCAATCAAAGCCGTCGCGGCTGACGCGATACGGGTTGTAGCCGTCCATTGTGGAGGCGTTGACGAATTTGCAAATCATTCCCGGAGTGAAACCGGGAAAGGATGTGGCGAGGGCTTCCCAATTTTGAAAAATGTCGCGCCAGTTTCCCTCGTAATTGGCGGCGCGGGCGGAGATGGAAAATCGGTTCCACGGGCGGCTTGGATCGCCGTGGCGGCGGCTGAATGTCAGCGGCAGATATTCGCGGGAGAGGCGGTCGAGGTTCGCCTTGGAGGAAACGTCTTCCTTGTCGGCGTTGTGGATGAATTTTGCAAGATCGGCGCGGTCCACGTTGTATCCATTCAAAAAGACGCCGCCGCGCATGATGTTGAAAAGGACGTTGTTGAAATGTCGTGCGTCGCTGAGGGGTCTCGCGGTTTTTTGGAGGCCGTCGGCTTGCGCGACAATGCGACGCAATTCGTCATCGCCGCGGCGGATGTCATCGTCCACCAGGCGTTCGACGCGGGCGGGTTGGCGGAGGAGTTTGTTCGTGGCGGCGATTTCGGATGGGCCTTGATGGACATCGGCGACAATGCGCCACGACGCGGTTTTCCCAAGGCCCAAAGTGATTTCGGCGCAAACGAAATAAGCGCCGCGTTGCGCGCGAATGTCCGTTTCGTTGTGAATTTGGCGGCCTTCGCGGAAATCGTCGAGTTGCGTCGTGGAAAGGAGGCGGGCGCGGGCGTTGATGCCGGCGGACCAAACGGATGTCGCGCGCAGGGCTTCGGCGGGTTCGGGCCTGTCGATAGGAATGGAGGCGAGCGTGAAAAGGCCGAGGCCGGTTTCGGGCAGAAGTTCGTTTTTCTTGTAGGCGTCCACCAGCACGCTTTTATCGAGCTGGAGCTGGCTGCCGACTCCGCTTGGAAGGAGGTTTTGGATGCCGTCCAGAATTTTCACCTTGACGCGGGATCGGGCGGTCGAAACAAGCCGGCTTTTGCGGATGAAACCGAAGCGTTCGCTGTTGAACCATCCGTAACGGAAGGTCAACCCAAGATCGGCATTGGCTTCCTCGAAAATGATTTTGTTGCCGCGAAAGTTTTTACGAAGATTGCGCTGGATGCGGTAAATTCCGCGGGCGCATCCGGAAAAGGGTTCCCAAAGATAATGACGGCCAAGGCGTTCGACGATGAGGATGGTCTTGCTTCCGGTGACTTCGGCGGAGTCGTGGATTTTGTCTTCTGTATAATAGGGAAAAAGCGCCCGGTCGGGATTGGCGCGGCCGGCGGTAAGGGCGCCGGTGCTGGAAATAAACATCCAGTGATCGCCCGGACTGACGATGCTCATTAAAAAGGGCGGCATCCGGTCATAGTTCCGGATTTCATACGCATCGTCGCCGTCCAATTTAATTTGCCGTCCTTCAATCGCGCCGGTGGGAAAGCGGGCGGGATTCTGGCCGAGATAAAATTCCCGTGTTGGCGGCACCGTCAGGGGATGTTGTTTGAAGCCGAAGCCACGTCCGCCTTATCAACATAGAAAGGAATATTGGCGTGCGCGGCGTGTCCGTGGCCGTCGAAAACATAGGCGAAAAGACGGTAAGCGCCGGGTGTGGCGGGAGCGTTGAGAGTGATTTCATCGCGGTCGGGCTGCTGAATCAAAGCGGGCCAGTTTTTGGGTTCTGATTCGACGTCTCCGCCGGTCGTCCGTGCGTTGCTCTCGCTCATGACGACCCAGCGAAAGGTGAGCGGGTCGGCGTCGGGATCGGCTGCGGCGATTTTAGCGGTGTAATTGTGGCCGGCTTTCAAGCGGACACTTTGATAGGCGGTTTTTCCATCCAGCCACGCGCCCTTCAATTCCGGGCTGCGATTGGATGGCCAATGTCCGTTCCAGAGATAATGGAGGGCATCGACACTGGCGGTTTCCTCGCCGGACTTTAGGAACATGCCGTACCAGGTGGGAGTCCGCTCCTGTTTTTGGCCCCAGAGGAAAACATAGGAACCGAGACATTGTGCGGTGTCTTTTGCGATGACGGCCTGATAGCGATCCATGTAGGCGTTGGCTTTGGTCGTGCTGTCGTTTTCAATCGGCGCGCCCCAGTCGGATTTTGGCACTTCCCAATGGCCGGTGGCGCCCCATTCAGTGACGATATAAGCGCCGTCATAACCGCTTTTTCGCAAGTAGCCGGGAAGGTTGACAATGTCGGCGTACATTTGGATGCCGACCAGGTCGAGGTCCGGCGCGCGAGAGCGGACGGTTCTGATGAGCGGGCCGCTGAAGCCGGACAAGGGCGTGAGAGTGGGGTGATTGGGATCGAGACGGTGGATCATTCTTGAAATATCATTGACAGCGTCCCAGACCTTTGGATTTTTGGCATTGAGATTGAGTTCGTTGCCGATGGCCCACATCAGCAAGGCGGGGTGGTCCTTGTATTCGAGGACTTGGCGCTGAATGTCGGCAAATTGCCGGGCGACGGCGGCGGGGTCGTTATAATCGAAGCCCTGGCGTTCGCGGGCGATGTCGAGACCCATCGTGACGTAAAGGCCGTTGGATTCAGCGCGGTCAAGAACTTCGCGTCCGCTTTCGACGCCGTTATCGGTGCGCCAGGTGCGAAAGGAATTGCCGCCGTGCCCGGCGAGCTTTTCCTGGCTGCCAAACTCGAGTCCGCCGCCCTTGATGTAAAATGGCTTTTGATTGACAAAAAGCCGCCAGGAACCGTCCACTTTGCGGAGTTCGACTTTCGAGGGAGCGGCCGTTGCGTTCGCGGCCAGCAAAGCCAGCAGAATGGCAATGGCACACAGTTTATTCAATTGCATGCGAAGGAACGGCTTGGGGTTTGAATGGCGCGCGGACGAGAATGGTTTCCAATTCTTCGAGAGACTTGCCTTTGGTCTCCGGTATTGCCGAAAGAATGAAAAACCAGGCGATGAGGGCGAGAATTCCATAAACAAGGAACGTCCCCGCGGAACCGAGATGGCTGAGTTCCCATGGGAAAATGAAAGTCACGCTGGCGCTCACGGCGGAATTCCAGAAGCCAATGAGGGACATCGCGGCGCCGCGATATTCGTTGGGGAAAATTTCCGAGAGCAAAACCCACATCACAGGGCCGAGCGAAATCGCAAACGACGCGACGAAACCGATGATCGCGAAGAGGACGACCTGGGCGCGAATTTGAAAACCGGCGGTGACAATGGAATCGCGGTATGGCTTGACGTGGTCAGTGCCAAGCGTGGTTTCGAGGTTGGTCATGAATTCCTGCTCGGTGGCGAAAATTTTTCCCTCGGCGGCTTTTAGCTCGGCGAGGAAATCGGCGGGGACGTTGTCCGCTTGCAGCATGGCGTAGGATTTATTTGTCAATTGGTAACTGGCATCGTGAAAGGCCCAACTGCAAGTCAGCAGGGAGAGAGTCATTCCCGCGGCGCCGAGGAGAAGGAGCGGTTTGCGGCCAACGCGGTCCACCAGCCAAATCGCGACGAAGGTCATGAGGAGGTTGACCAGTCCAACCAGCACGGCCTGGCGGAATGCGGCGTTTTGCGTGCCGCCCGCCTGGGCGAAAATTGTCGGCAGATAATAAAAGACCGCGTTGATGCCGGTAATCTGTTGGAAGAATGCGATGCCGAGCGCGATGAGAAGGACGAATTTCATTTTACCGCCGAGCAAACCGCCGAGTTCGGCGCCCCCCTCACCCCGGCCCTCTCCCTGAGGGAGAGGGTGGAAGCTTTCGCGGATGTTTTCCAATTCTGTCGCGACTACGTTTCCGCCGCGGACATTTTCCAGAATTTCGCGGGCGGAATTTTCGTCGCCTTTCCCCAACAGCCAGCGAGGGCTTTCAGGGACGAAGAAGAGCAGAAAAAAATAGAGGAGGGCGGGAACGGCTTCGACGCCGAGCATCCAGCGCCAGTTGTTTTCACCGGCGTCAACCAAATACCAATTGGAAAAAAACGAGGCGGAAATACCGGTGACGATCATCAGTTGGTTGAGCGAAACGAGAGTTCCACGCAGGGCCGATGGAGCGATCTCCGCAATGTAAACGGGCGCGATCAAAATCGCTCCGCCGACGGCGATTCCGCCGATGACGCGGGAAATGACGAACAATCCGAATTGCGTCGTCAAAGCGGAAAGCAGCGCGGAGCCTGCGAACAGCAAGGCTGTGACAAGAAGAACTTTTTTCCTGCCGAAACGATCGCTGAGAAAACCTGAAAAAGCTGTGCCGCCCAAGACTCCCCAGCCGAGGCAACTGACGGCGAGGCCTAATTTGAGATCGCCCGCGGCGCCGGTGAGATCGAAGTATTTTTTGAGAAAAGGGACGGCGCCAGAAATGACGGTGGCATCAAAGCCCCAGACGAAGCCACCCAAGGCCACAACAAGCGAAACAAAGACGACATATGGATTGAGAGTTTTCATCTCATGTTACAGTTATATGCAGAATCTGTTGAGCATTGAGTGGCAAGTGTAGTAAACGATACGACAAAGCATGTCAATGTATATTGCGCAAAATCGCGGAAATTCCCGCAAATTGTTTGGAAAATTTGAAGAATTAAGCCGAGGAGTATTGTAACCTGCTTGTAACAAACAAGATAGGATGGCTGCGCAATTTTAGCGCACTTTTTTAATTTTTCTATTGACCGCGCCCTGAAAAATGTAGTAATAACAACTACACAGCGCATCAATAACTATCGCGAGGGCATCGCTCGCATGATGAATGTGACGTGTCGGAAAACAACTTGATATGCGACAGAACGATAAACTGAGCAACGAATTCAGTGAGAATCCGAATATCCAAAACCGTATGAAAAAAGCAATTCTATCCTCCCGCCCAAGCGGGCTTCTCTTAACCAGAATCATCGCCGTTACCTCGGCGTTGCTCGGGTTGGCTGGCACGGCCAGCGCACAGACCGGCCCCGGTACTGGCGTCAATGTTCTTGCGAACCCCGGCTTTGAAACGGACGATTTTACCGGCTGGACGCCATACAATGAGGTTGTCATCGCCAATACCAACGGAACTTATTACAACGGCGGAAGTGGAGGAAGCAATCAGGTCACGCACAGCGGTTCGTATATGGCGAAAACATATAACGACGATTTTACCGCGTGCAGCGTCAATTATAACGGAACCTATCAGAACGTGCCGGCAGCCGGCGGCTCGACCTACTGGAGTTATGGCTGGGCTTACACATCGCCCGAAGACTTAATTGGCGGCGCGGACAGTTTTTGGTTTGAATTGGAATTTCTCAACGGAAGCGGCCAATTGCTGTCACTTTGGCAATCCGGCATAATATCCAATTCGCCGGCGGCATTTCCTGATAATCTTTGGGTCGAGTTGCAAATTACCAATCAATACGAGGTATCCAATCCCGGCACGTCAACGGCGGCCGCGACAACTACCATCATTGGGAACACCGGCGATTCGGGAATCATCACCGCGCCGGCGGGAACATCCACAGTGCGTTATCAGGCGGTATTTAGAGGAGCCAGTTGCGAAGGCGGCTCTGTCTATTACGACGACAATTACCTCGATTTGGTCACCGGACCAACTCCTCCTTATTTCACCAATTACCCCTCGCTAAACAACGTGATCCTGGTGACGAACAGATCCTTTACTTATACAGTCGTTTCGCCGGCAAATGAGATTACAAATGTTCAGGTTGTTGCGGCGACTCACGGGTTTACCGGTGCCACAAATACGGTGACCAATACCCTGACTTCCACCAACCTGACTGTCACGGGGATCGGAACCGGGTCGGCCACAGTAACGATTCCGTTGCAATCAAATCTCGTGTATTCATTGACGATTTATGGGACGGATAACAACGGGCTTACGACGACGGCGACGGAGAGTTTTGATACCATAGCGCCTTCGCTTGTCATAGAAGCTGAGGATTTCAATTTTAGCGGGGGCGGCTATTCGAATACACCGCCGGACGGTGGTCTGGCGCTTTATACCAATCAGGTTGGAGTGCAGGGGATTGATGAGTTTGGGACCTGGGGCAATGGCGCGCAAGGGTATTACCGGCCGCAAGACGCGGTGGTCATCCAGGCTGCGGCCCCGGACAACGGGACGGAGCAAAAATATATCATTTCCGAAGCGGCGGGCGACAGCGTGGACGTGCCGGTGGAAGTCGGTTATAACGCCCCGAACGATGGATTGAATTACACGAGGGACTTTGGTTCGAGTCCAACGAATTCCGCGCCAGCCGGCGCTTACCGCGTTTATGCCCGTTTTGCTACCGATGGAGACGGAAATCCGGGCGTTGGCTTTGGAATGGTAACCAATGACCCGACGCAGACTACCCAAGGAGTCCTTCCTCTGGGAACGTTCACGTTTTCGGACTCCGACTGGAACGGTTTTGATTACGTGCCGCTGCTGGATCAATATGGAAATCTTGTGTCGGTCAACCTGAGCGGACACGAGACATTCCGGGAAACGATGCTGGGCAATGTGAACATGGACTTCTTCATGCTGATGCCCGTGACGCCGATTCTGACGCCGGTTCTGTCCTACATATATCCGGACGGATCTCACCCATTTGAGTACACTAACAAATGGAACTTCACCGTTGGAGCGGCCAACGGGGCGGGAATCAGCGCCAGTGGCATCGACGTGGTTTTGAACGGCGTCGATGTTACCTCGAAATTGACGATGACGGGGGCGACAAACAGTTGGAATATCAGTTACCCGCTAACCGTCAACACGCCTTATTCCGCGGTGATCAGCGTCACAAACTCGGATGGGCTGAGTTCGGTCTTCACCAAGACTTTTGACACGTTTAACCCGACAAACTTCCAGTTTGAAGCCAATGACTACGACTTCAGCACGAACGGGGTCGGCGGCCTTTTCATTGACAATCCCGTGCCGACTTGCGATACGACGGCAACGGAAAAGGGGACATTTGCCACGAACAGCTATTTCGGCTATCCGGAAGATTTGATTGGCCTCGCGATTGCCGTGCAGGGAGTGGACTTTACCTGCGGGAGCGCGCAGCCCGTCGCGAACGACTACTACCGCGCGGACGGGCAGGGAAGCCAGCCGGCGTCGGATTACGTGCGTCCGAAGTTTGTGGCCGCGCAACTGCAGTTCAGCGATCCCAACATTGGGCCGTTTAACCTCGGATGGACGACGACAGGAGATTGGGACAATTACACCCGGACTTATCCGACGAACAGCTTCTACGTTTATGGACGTCTGGCAGGAGGTTCGGGCGCATGGAGCAACCAATTCCTGCAAATTGTCACGAGCGGGGTTGGAACTTCGGATCAAACCACAAACATGCTAGGGTCGTTTAGCGACACCACTGCGGCAGGCTACCAGGCGTGGCACTGGGTCCCGTGTCTGGACACCAATGGGAGCATGGTTGTTGTTAGCCTGTCGGGCAAAGCCACATTGCGAACTGTATGCGGAGGCCCCGGCGTCAACGAAGAGTTTTACATGCTCGTTCCCGCGCCGCTTCAGGTCAATCTCACCGCATCTCTTGTGGGAGGCCAGCTTAACATCGTGTATCCTACGGAGATTGGGCACAACTACACCCTGTTGTATTCTCCCAGTCTGTTGAATCCGACTTGGACCGCAGTCGGAAGCGCCGTAGCCGGTACTGGGAACCCGCAGAGCACCAGCGTAAGTACGACTGGCGTTCAGGGCTATTATGTTGTATCAGTTCGGTAACACACATGCCGTGCGCCTGCCTCGTTGCCAGGGGCAGGCTGCTGGCCAAAAAATGAAAACGAATATTATTAGCGTTTCTCGGGCTCCTGCCTCCTTTCAACGGAGACAGGGGCGCGCCCGATCATCTCACCGCGCTGGTTTTACATTGATTGAACTGCTGGTGGTGATTGCGATCATTGCCATCTTGGCAGCGTTGCTGCTGCCTGGATTGGCGAAAGCCAAGCAGCAGGCCCAAGGCACCCAGTGCATGAGCAACCTCAAGCAACTGACAGACGCCTGGGTCATGTACAACGGCGATAATCGGGGTTTTTTTGCGATCAATGGTGGCGAAAATTATTTGACCGCCACCTCGCCACAATCGGCCCAAACGACCGATCCAGATTGGTGTCCTGGCCGTCAGGATGTAAACACGGACCTTAGTCCGGGCAATTTACCAACGACACAACCCAACGTCGGTTACCAGTATATCCAGGCAGGGCTTATTTATCCTTACGTGAAAAATGTTTTGGTTTATAAATGTCCGGCGGACCTTGTCGTGCCTTTGGCGAACGTGGAATTTGGGACCCCGTATCCTCATGTTCGCAGCATGTCGATGAATGCCTGGGTGGGGCCCCCTGACGTCGGAGGCATTCGGTACTGGAACGGCGCCAAGAACGGAGCTGACGTAAGAGTCTTTTTGAAGGAGACGGATCTCAGCGTTCCCGGTGCTGTCAATACGTTTTTATTTATCGATGAGAATCCCGAAAGCATCAATGACGGGTGGTTCGTAGAAGACCCCTCAACGCTCCCTCCTCCACCCGGAGATTGGACTGATTGCCCGGCGTCGTATCACAATAATGCCGCCGGTCTTAGTTTCACGGATGGCCATGCCGAAATCAAAAAATGGAGGGATCAGGCGATTCTGAATACCGTCTATACGAAGAACTGGCCTGGTGGAGATGTGCCAGCCACTGCGGGCTCCACCGATTGCCAATGGCTTTGCAACCGGGCGAGCGCCACATTGCAGACTCAATCGTTCATGGGGCCGTAGGAGTGCTAGACGTTAGTGAGAAGTCTTAAGAATCTGTTGCTGGTCCTGCTTTTTGGCTCTATTCCCGCGTACGCTAGCGATATTCTGGTCAATGCCGGTTTCGAGGCTGATGGCCCGAAGACCTCCGTGGTTGGATGGATGACGTATGGGCCGAATGTCTATAGCGAAAGTTCACCAACACTCCCCCGTAGCGGGACTAATTACCTGAAGGTGTATCAGGAATTCAATGGCGCCGTGAATTACACCGGCGTTTACCAGGACAATCTATCCGGGCCGGGCGCGGTTTATGCGGCGGACGGCTGGGCCGATACACTTTCGAGCGACGTTCTGGCGGGGCAAAACGCTGCCTGGATCGAGGTGACATTTCGCGATGTCAGCGGCAATGTGCTCAGTCTTTACCGTTCCGCGCCCATCACCACAAATGTCATCGCCACCGGCGCTTTTCCGAAAAGCACATGGATCGATTTGGCCGTTACCAATCAATACGACCCTGGCAGTTTCGCCATTACCAATTACACGACGGCGCTCGTTGCCCCGGCGGGGACCAGCTATGTTCGTTATCAAATCACGTTCCAGGGCGACGCGGCCAAAAGCGGCGGCTCGGTCTATTTCGATGATTTGAACCTGACGCAAACCGGAGGGGAAACCCAGGGCAATTGGAACATCGTCTGGAGCGATGAATTCAACGGCACGTCGATCAATACGAAGACGTGGACGTATGATACCGGCAATGGCGGGTGGGGAAACAATGAATTGGAGTATTACACCAGTTCCAGACAGAATTCTTATGTCAGCAATGGCTATCTGCACATTGTGGCGTTGCAGCAATCGATGGGCGGGTCCAGCTATACTTCGGCGCGGATGAAAACAGAGGGGCTTTTCAGCGCCACGTATGGGCGATTTGAATGGCGCGCGAGTCTGCCGGCTGGAGTCGGTTTTTGGCCGGCGCTTTGGATGCTGGGGACCAATATCAACGGCATTGGATGGCCCGAATGCGGCGAAATCGACGTTGTGGAGAACAACGGCAGCGCTCTGACAAACGTCCAGGGCAGCCTCCACTCCGGCAGCGACGAAACACAGATTTACACGCTGCCCGGCGGAAGCGTGACCAATTTCCACAATTATCTTTTGGAATGGAGCACGAACGCGATCAGTTGGTACGTGGACGGCGTGCGTTATGAGACGCAGACCGGTTGGTCCGATTCCGATGGAAGCTACCCGTTTCCGTTCAATCAGCCGTTTTTTATCATCATGAACATTGCCGTCGGGGGAAACTACCTGGGGAACCCGACGACGAGCAACATCAACGCGAATTCGAGTTTTCCGGGGCAAATGCTGGTGGATTACGTGCGCCTTTACAGTCTGACCGCGCCACTGGAGCTGACGGCGGGGACCAGCGGTGGACAATTATCGTTGACCTGGCCGACGAATATTGTGTGCCACCTCGAATCCGCAACTGACCTTTCGGGAGGAGCGAATTGGACGAACGTTACCGCGGCGGCTTCGCCATTTTCCGTGAATTCTCTTTCTACGGGCGCGTTTTACCGGCTTGCGTCTCCGTGAATAGCGGCGGTTCAGCTTGTCAAATTCGGCTGAGGGTGGTATTAAATAGTGAATACACGCCGTGAGACATTCCCCGGCAGGGGTGCTTTCCGGTCCAAAATTATGAAAACGAGTATTGTTGGCGTTTGCCGGGCCCCCGCCTCGGTTCGAGGAAGGCAGGGGCATTCCCAGTCGCCCCACAGTGAGGGTTTTACATTGATTGAACTGCTTGTGGTGATCGTAATCATGGGCATCCTGGCCGCCTTGTTGCTGCCAGTCCTGGTGAGAGCCAAACAGGCGGCCCAAGGCACACAGTGCATGCGCAATCTCAAGCAATTGACTGAGGGATGGAGCATGTACACACGCGACAATCGAGGTTTTTTTGCCATTAATGGCGGCGAAGGGTATGTCAACAGTTTTACCCTGGCGCAATTTCAGCAAGGAACGGGAGGAGCGGCTGATTGGTGTCCCGGCCTGCAGAATGTGAACGCAGATCTCAGCCCGGCCAACCTGCCCAACACTCAACCCAACATTGGATACGAGTATATCGAGGCAGGCCAAATTTATCCTTATGTGAACAGTATTGGCGCGTACAAATGCCCGGCTGACGTTGCGGTGCCCCCGGCGAATGAGGAATTTGGAATTTCGTACCCCCATGTTCGCAGCGTATCGATGAATGCGTGGGTCGGGCCGCCTGCTGTCGGTGGCGGCCGGTACTGGAACGGTAGCGTGGACGGACCTGACATAAGAGTGTTTTTGAAGGAAACCGACCTCAGCGTTCCCGGCCCCGCCAATACGTTTTTACTTATCGATGAGAACGCGGAGAGCATCAATGACGGGTATTTCGTAGAAGATCCGTCAACGCTGCCTCCGCCTCCTGGCAAGTGGGTGGATTGCCCGGCGTCGTATCACAACAACGCCGCCGGGCTAAGTTTTACGGATGGACATACGGAAATCAGACGATGGACAGACCCAGTCGTTCTGAACCCTGTGAATATACAGAATTGGCCGGGAGAAATCACAGCCACGCATGGGAACCTGGATTGCGAATGGCTTTGTGACAGGGCGAGCGCCAGGCGGGAGACGCAGTCGTTCACGGGGCCGTAGGAGTGGGGAGGGCGCCATTCGTGGTTCGCCATTTGCGAGTCCGCGAAGTAGCCTTTTCGCTTGAAAAAACGCGCCGCTGAACGCAAATGGCTTTTTCGCCTCGGGGCTTTTATGCTCGTGCCGGCGCTGTTTCTGCTGGCGCTGGAAGGGAGTTTGCGTATGTGCGGGTACGGTTATCCCACCGGGTTTTTCAGCCACCTCCAAGTCGGCGCAAAGAATATTTGGTAAATAATCCGAGCTTCAGCTTGCGATTTTTCCCGCCACAACTCACTCGCTGGCCGGCCCGCATCATGATGGAGGCGAATAAGCCGGCCGATACGTATCGCATCTTTATCCTTGGCGAATCCGCCGCGATGGGAGATCCGGAAATTGCCTACGGGGCGGGGCGTTACATGGACGCGCTCCTGAAAGAACGGTTTCCGGGGAAGCATTTTGAAATCGTCAATGTCGCGATCACGGCAATCAACTCGAACGTCATCCTGCCAATTGCGCGGGATTGCGCGAAACAGGAGGGGAATTTGTGGATCATTTACATGGGCAACAATGAAATGGTGGGGCCATTCGGAGCGGCGACGGTTTTCGGCGCGCAAGCGCCCCCACTCAATTTGATCCGGCTGAACCTTGCGATTCAGCGGATGCGCATCGGGCAATTGCTCCAGACTTTGGCGCGCAAACTTCATGGAAAATCGGCGCCAGCTTCGTGGAGCGGGATGGAAATGTTCCTTGGAAATCAACTTTCGCCGGGGGACTCGCGCAAGGAAGTCGTTTACAAAAACTTTGAGGGGAATTTGCGGGACATTGTGCGCGCAGGGCTGAACTCGGGAGCGAAGGTTTTGCTTAACACGGTTGCCGTCAATCTCAAGGATTGTCCGCCGTTTGGCTCAACGAATTCGGCGCATTCGTCCGAGACGGAATATCACGAAGGGGAAACGCTTTTTGAACAGGGTAATGTGCCAGGCGCGCGCGAGGATTTTCAAAAGGCGTGTGACGATGACACGCTGCCGTTTCGGACGGACTCGCGCATCAATGGCTTGATCGAAAAAGTCGGACGGGAATTCGCGGGCGGAAACCTTGACCTTTACGACGCGGCCGGCGGCTTGGCGGCGGAAAGCCGGTCGCGGATTTGCGGCGACGAGTCATTTTATGAGCACGTCCATTTTAACTTTGACGGAAATTATCGCCTTGCCCGCGCGTGGGGGGCGCAGGTGGAATCGCTGCTGCCCGCGGAATTCAAAAGCGGCGAGGCGAGCAATTGGGCTTCGCAGGAATTGTGCGAGCGCCGACTGGGACTTACGGATTGGAACCGATACAGCGCGATCGGTGGAGTGATTCAAAGGATGCGCCAACCGCCGTTGAGCATGCAGTCCAACAATGCGCGACGCGTCCAGGCGTTACGGGAGGAAATGGAGCGGATTCACGCGCGGATGACCGCTGGCGCGCAACCGGCGGCGCGGGAAATTTATGAGGACGCGTTGAAACGGGCGCCAGACGATTATTTTCTTCATGAGAATTTCGCGGCTTTCCTTTCGGCGACGGGTGATTTGGACGGAGCGGTCGCGCAATGGCGGCAGGCGCATGAATTGGTGCCGCAGGATTTCACGATTTTTTCGCGGATAGGCGGTTTGCTCGCGCGGGAAGGAAAATGGGCGGAGGCGGAATCGCTGTTTAATCAGGCGCTGGCGGCGTATCCCGCGTTTGCGCCGGGGTGGGTGGGGCTGGGGGAAACGCGCGCGGCGGAGGGAAAACCCGAGATGGCGCTTGAGGATTACAATCGGGCGGCGCAACTCGATCCAAAGGAACCGCGGACGCGCTATTACATGGGCAACGCCCTGTCAAAACTAAACCGAAGCGCGGAGGCGATTGAAAGCTTTCGCAAGGCGGTGCGGCTTGACCCGGATTATTGGGAGGCGCATTTCGCGCTGGGCGTGGAACTGGGTTCGCACGACAAGATTCCCGAAGCGCGAAGCGAGTTTGAGCAGGTCGTCCGGCTGAACCCCGAGTACGCCTACGGGCATTTGAACCTCGCTGTGGCTTTGATGCAAGGGCAGCAATGGCAATTGGCGCGAGAACAACTTGAAGAAACTTTGCGGTTGGACCCCGGAAATGCGGCGGCGCGCCAGTACCTTCGACAGATCCCCATTATTAAGCCTTGACAAGTTTTTCGGCAGGTGTCGTAATCGCAATTGTCAATTTCCTTGGCGGCTTTCGTGGAGAGAGGCCGCAAAAAAAACTAAATCGGGATGGGATTATGAAAGTGACACGCTTCCAAATTGCGGCTGCCGCCATTTGCACTCTCGCCGGCATTTTTTGCGGCTGCAAACAGAACCAACCGCTGCCGGTGGATGACGCCGGCGGGCGCGCGCCGCGGGATTTTCCCGAGCTGGCGGTCGATGTATTCAAGCCGATGGACGGCGGCATCGACCTCAGCGCGGATGAAATCAAGGGCCGCAATACATGGGACCTTTGGACCGGCGGCGACGAGCAATTCTGGGAGCGAATGTCGCGGCAGAGTTACGGACTGATCGATTTGCTCAAAACGATTGATTCACGCAAGCGCGGGAAGCGCTTTACCGAGTTCGGGGTTATTAACGAACCCGGTTTCAAGCAGGCATCGAAGCCGGACGAAAACGGCGTGTGGATCGACGAAGCGGAAACGCCGGAGCCGGCGGCGATTGACACGAAAGTCTATGGACGCCCGACCGGGATCATGGGTTTCCGCATTTATGACAACCCGGATTTTGACGCCGCGGCAAAACAGAAATGGGACGCGAGCCGTTATTACAATGATCCCAATTATTCCGTGGACCCGAATTTGATCCGGCCTTACCGAGTGGGAATTGCGTGCGGATCGTGCCACATCGCGTTTAATCCGTGCAAGCCGCCGGCGGACCCCGAAAATCCGTCGTGGGACAACTTGGCTTCGGCGATTGGCAACCAATACATCCGTGAAGGGCGAACGTTCGCGATAAACGCGCAGGAAGGTGGATTTTTTGGGGAAATGCTGAAGGCGCAACCAGCCGGCACGAGCGACACTTCGCGCATCGCGACGGACCACATTAACAATCCCAACGCGATCAATCCGATCTTTCTGCTGGGCGACCGTCTTGCGGAAGGAAGGATGGAAGAATTATCCGGCGAAACGCTGCTGCTGCCGACGATCACGAGCAACAAAATGGCGGTGCCGCACATTTTGAAGGATGGAGCGGACTCCGTGGGGGTTCCGGGAGCGACGCTGCGGGTTTACGTGAACATCGGCATGTTTAGCCAGCACTGGCTCGAGTGTCATAACGCGCTCATCGGATTGACGCCGCAGAAGCCGTTCAGCATCGCGCTGGCCCAAAGCAATTCGGTTTATTTTCAGGCGACGCAGACAAAATTCCCGAACGTCGCGAAATTTTTCATGCGGTTGAAATCGTATCGACTTGAGGACGCGCCGGGCGGGGCGGATTACATCACGAAAGATCAGGCGGTGATGACACGGGGCAAAATTGTTTTTGCGGAGAACTGCGCAACGTGCCACTCGAGCAAGCAACCGCCGGCCGGGGCGGATGAGGATGAATGGTTCCGGCAGGAAGTGGTGAAGGCGGATTTTCGCGACGACAATTTTTTCTCGGATGACCGTCGCTATCCGATCACCAAAATCAAAAGCAACGCGGCGCGCGCGTGCGGCACGAACGCCAAACGCGGTCACGTCTGGAACAATTTTTCCTCGGACACATACAAGGAGCTTCCGCCGGTTGGAGACATCGACGTTTGGAATCCGTTCACCGGGGAAACGAATAAATGGACGGTGCCGGGCGGAGGACCGGGTTATTACCGGACGGCCTCGCTGATCAGCGTTTGGGCGACGGCTCCGCTGCTCCACAACAATATGCTGGGCAAATTCACGGGCGATCCTTCGGTGGCGGGACGCATGGATGCGTTCAACGACGCGATTCAAAAATTGCTGTGGCCGGAAAAACGGCTTGGGACGAATTCGATTTGGCGCACGTCGCGGGAGTGCGGGTTGGGCATTCGGCTTGAGGCGATCCCGGAACCGCTTCGCACCGGGCTTAAACCGTTCGTGGATGCCGACGGTTATTTCAGCATCGGGCCGATTCCGCAGGGGACGCCGATCAATTTGCTGGCGAACATTGATCCCGAGGCCGACCCAGCCAACCTCGTCGTCCTTTGTCTGAAGATGAAAAAAGTTCTGCTGGAAATCAAAGTCAAGAACATGGATGCGGCGTCATCGTCGGAGTTGATGAAAAACGAATTGGCGGCGGATTTAATCAAGGTGAGCAAGTGTCCCGATTTCGTCGAAGACCGGGGACATTATTTCGGCTGCGACCTGGCTGACGGGGATAAGCTGGCGTTGATCGAGTATTTGAAAACGCTCTAATCAAAGGAACCAACATGCCAACCACTATGTCAATCGATGTGCCTGATCTGTTGAAAATGTCGCAGCAGCAATTGGACGATTTGTTTCGCGGCAGCCCCTCCGGGAACATTCCGAACGGAGAGGCGCAAGGGACGGCCATCATCGCGCCCGACACGGTGCTTGAGGGGCCGGCGGCGAAGTTTATCCATATTTTTGCGTGGCAAGGGAAGGTATTCGACGCACAGGCAGGGGAATTGCGCAATAAAATTTTGCCAATCGGCCTGAAGGCGATTATCGCAAAAGTTTACAAGGACGCGAGCTGGTTCGATGGGAAAGAGAGCATCGTGCTGGATTACTCGCAGACGTCGCTTATCGCGGAGTGGATTCGGGATGAGATCCGGCAGGTTGGCCCCGGCGTGTATCTGGGAATTGTCTATTGGAGACAGGACAAATTGATCAATTTCGCGCTGAAATTTCCGACTTGAGGACCGCCGGGAGGGCATTTCATGAATTCTCCCAACGAATGTTCCCGGTTCGGTTGCGGGTTCCGATGGATTTTGTTTATCGCGCTGGTGGTGGCGGGCATTTATGCGGCGATTCGATTTACGCGCGATGAACCGGTCACTTACGCGAGCGCTGAGGATCATTTCAAATACGGTTCCACCGGCGGCGAACGCAGTTCAGGAATTCCGCTTTCGGTCTGGAAGGTGATGCCGGAAATTTTCCAAAAATACTTGCCGGGAAAATACGATCCGCAAAAGCCGTACGCGGTGTTTGGCTTCATTTACGAGGAGGGCAAGGAACTGCCGATCGGCGTTTCGGAACGCAATGTGCAGGGATTGAACCGGGTTTTTTTCAACTGCGCGATCTGCCACACGGGGACGGTGCGGGATTCGCCTGAAAGTAAACCGCGTGTTATTTTGGGAATGCCGGCAAATATGGTGGACCTCCAGGCGTTCGAACGATTTTTGTTCAATTGCGCGGCGGACGAAAATTTCACGGCGCAACGGATTGTTCCGGAGATCACGCAAAAAGTTCCCGAGGAAGATTGGATTAATCGGACTTTATTGGATTTAGTTGGAATCAATTTGATGCGCAACCAGATGATGATGCTGCGCGACCGTTTTAAATTTCAGGACCGCGAACCGGATTGCGGGCCGGGGCGCGTGGATACGTTCAACCCGCCGAAGGTGCTTCTGAATTTTCGCATGGACTTGCTGCCGACCAATGAGTGGGTCGGCAATTGCGCTCTGCCTTCGATCTGGCTCCAGAGCAAACGCGTTGGGATGTGGCTGCACTGGGACGGGAATAACAATTCGGTCGAAGAGCGCAATCGCAGCGCCGCTTACGGCACGGGCGCGACGCCGCCGACGCTTGATCGAGCTTCGATGAACCGCGTTGAAAACTTTCTTAATGACGCGGCGCCCCCGGCGTATCCTTATCCCATCGACCAGGGTCTCGCGGCCAAAGGGGCGCCGCTTTACGCGGAATATTGCGCCAAATGCCACGGCGCAAATGGGAGGGATTTTACGGGACAATATGTCGGACAGGTCACGCCGCTGGAAAATGTGGGGACGGACCGGCGCCGCCTCGATTCGTATAGTTACGATTTGTGCGCGAACCAAAATCTTCTCTACTCGGCTTATCCGGCGGAGCGGTTTCGGCATTTTCGCAAGACCTTCGGATACGCCAACCAGCCGCTGGATGGCATTTGGTTGCGCGCGCCGTATCTGCACAATGCCTCGGTGCCCACGCTGCGCGATTTGCTCGAACCTTCGGCGTCGCGCCCAAAGGTTTTTTATCGTGGCGACGACGTTTACGATTCGCGGCGCGTCGGTTTTGTGACGGACGCAGCGGAGGAAAACGGCCGGAAGTTCTTTCGATTTGACACGAGCCTCCCCGGAAACGGGAGTTTTGGGCACGAGGGCCGGGAATACGGCACCGAGTTGGATGCCGGGGAAAAGGACGCGATTGTGGAGTTTATGAAGACTTTTTGAAACTTGCGCTTTTATGATTCGGAAAAGAAAAGGAAGGTGGTTGCGCGTGATCGTGGTGTTGATCGCGCTGGGCGCGTTTTTCGCGTGGTTTGGCTGGGATAAGTTTTTTCGCACGGAGCCGGAACCGAAATGGGCGGATGAAACGGAACGCTTTAAATACGGTTCCATCGGCGCCGAATTCAGCAGGGGAATTCCGTACTGGATTTGGGAGGTGCTTCCGCGAGTCTTTCCCGATTTGATGCCCGGTCCCGGCGGTTACAAGTCGTTCGGTCTGGTGTGGGAGGAGGGCAGAGAGATGCCGGTGGGTTTCACCAAGCGGGTCATTGGATTTCCGCGCGTGGCAAACAATTGCGCGATTTGCCACACCGGCACCTGGCGTAGCAAGGTCGAGGAAGTTCCGCATGTCATCGCCACCGCCCCGGCCAACACTGTGAATGTGCAGGGGATGCTCCGCTTTCTTACCAAAGCCGGCGGCGATCCGCGTTTTAACGCCAGCATGATCCTGACGCAAATCGAGCAGGACACGAAACTTTCAATCGCGGATCGTTTGATTTACCGGTTTGTCCTGATCCCGCTGACGCGAAGCGCGCTACAACGGCAGGAAAAGCAATTCGCCTGGATGAACCGCCCCGATTGGCCCAACTGGGGAGATGGCCGGGACGACCCGATGAACCTGACGAAATATTTCATGACATCGATGCCGGTGGACGACTCGACTGGGCAGGCGGATTTTCCGAGCAACTGGAATTTGCGGGCGCGCAAAGGCTCGAACGATTTGCTCAATTGGTGCGGAGAAAGTCCCGACGTGCGGTCGGTATTGATAGATTCCGCGCTCGGTCTGGGAGCGGCGCCGGACAAGACCAGCCCGCTCACTTACCCGATCGACCTTCTGGATTGGAAACTCGAACGGCGCGCGTGGTTTTTGAAACGCATGGTTAGCCTGGAGGATTTCCTCAGCACGGTGCAGCCGCCCAAATATCCCTTTCCGGTGAACGCGGACCTCGCCGCGAAAGGCAAACCGATTTACACCCAATACTGCGCTCAATGCCACGACGTCGGAGCGCCACGCACGTGCAAGGTCATGCCCATCGCGGAAATTGGCACCGACACCAACCGCCTGGCTACATGGACTCAGGCGGCGGCCGACCAGGCGAACGCGGCGGTGAAAAGCCTCGGCATTATCCGGCCCAACCTAATCCAAAATAACGGCTACTGTTCACCCCCGCTCGACGGCCTATGGATGCGCGCGCCCTATTTGCACAATGGCTCCGTGCCGACATTGCGCGACTTGCTTCAATCGGTGGAAAAACGGCCGACGACGTTTTATCGCGGTTACGACGTTTACGATCCAGCCAACGTCGGATTCATCGCCAGCGGTCCCGAAGCTGAACACTCCGGATGGCGCGTGGATGTGACGGTGCGCGGCAATGGCAATCAAGGCCACCTTTACGGAATCGATTTGAGCGATACGGATAAAGAGGCCCTGCTGGAATACCTCAAAACTTTCTAACGTTTCCGAACCAAACGCCCGCCCCCGTTTAATTCGGAAACTCCTCGATCAATAAAAATGTGTTGATAATCAACAATGGCGAAGGAGACGCTCTTGTTGGCCCGTGACAAGTCTCAACTTTTGACACATGATCTTCATTCGACATTTTTTCCTTTTGCGCGAGCAAATGCAAGGGAGCAAATGGGACTATCGCATTATTTTCTCCAATCACTCCCAGCTTGCGAGTTTGAAATTTGCCTCTGTCAAAATAAGACACTACCAAAACACCGCGCGGCTTTCCAACCGATGGATTCTTTGATAGGTTCTCAGGGTGAAATCGCTAACCGATTATCTTTGGTTTGAACTGCCCAACCGCCGCGGCTTTGTCAATATCACCGATTCAGTCGAGGCACTTGTCAAGAAAAGCGGCGTCAAGGAGGGGCTTTGTCTGGTCAACGCAATGCACATCAGCGCGTCGGTCTTCATCAATGACGCCGAAGACGGGCTGCTGCACGATTACGATGTCTGGCTGGAAAAACTCGCGCCCCACGAGCCGATCTCGCAATACCATCACAATCGAACCGGCGAGGACAACGCGGATGCGCATCTCAAACGGCAAATCCTGGGCCGGGAAGTGGTCGTGGCGATCACCAAGGGCGGGCTTGATTTCGGGCCGTGGGAACAAATTTTTTACGGCGAATTTGACGGGAAGCGAAGGAAACGGGTCCTGGTCAAGATCATCGGGGAATGACGAGGGCTTGATGACTGATTTTGATTTGCGGTTTGGCGGGATTGGCAGACTTTATTCAGGAGAGGGGCTGGAACGATTGCGCCTGGCGAAGGTCTGCGTGGTGGGCATTGGCGGTGTAGGGTCATGGGCGGCGGAAGCCCTGGCTCGAAGCGCCGTCGGCCAAATCACGCTGGTCGATCTCGACGACATTTGCGCCAGCAATATCAATCGGCAATTGCACGCGCTGGAGGGAGTCGTGGGCCAGCCCAAGGTGGCGGCCATGGCCGAGCGCATTCGGGCGATCAATCCGTCGTGCGACGTTCGTGTTGTTCAGGAGTTTTTCAACGAATCGAATGCCGCCGAAATATTGGAAACGCGTTTTGATTGGGTTCTCGACGCCATCGATCCAGTGGCCAACAAATGCTTGTTAATCGCCCGCTGCCGTGAAAGAGGAATTCCCGTCATTTCATCTGGCGGGCCAGGGGGGCGAAAAAATCCGTTGGAAATCCAGATTGTCGATCTGGCGCGGACCACGCACGACGCGCTTCTGCAAGAGGTGCGCAAACGGCTGCGCGAGGCGCATGGTTTTCCGCGTAATCCGAAAGCGCCCTTCCATGTGCCGTGCGTTTTTTCCGGCGAGGCGGCGGTTTATCCCAAGGAGTGCGTGACGAGGGAACGCTTGAACTGTGACACTGGTTACGGCGCGGCCAGTTTTGTCACCGGGGCGTTTGGTCTTGCGGCCGCTTCTCACATCGTATCGAACATTGCCGCCGGCTGCCCGCATGGAACCCACATCCGCTAGTGTAGTGTCTCACAAATAACTGGTATTATATTCACGGCATGATATTTTGCGTTCATGCCGCGAATCGCACCGCCTGTGAATCTCCCTGAAACCGACCGTCTGGAGTTGAAGCGCTGGGTGGCTGCCCACAACACTC
>DATAUD010000048.1:0-4596 GCA_036268455.1 Verrucomicrobiia bacterium | reverse complement strand
CGAAATAACTGAATATGGAAACAGGCGGGACGCCCGTCCTGCGCACAAGGCGGAAAAAATTCACGCGTTGCGCGTGGAAATCACGCCCGCGTCCATTGCGCCTTCACGGAGAACATCTCTCGTTGTTCGGAAACAAACAATTCCGTGCGCTGAAACGCACGTTCTTGAGTTGGCCCGCACTGTGCTAAAAGGAAATTGCCGGTTGCAGAATGCTGAAATCGAAAATCGCTCGGAGGCATTTATGAATGAGCCTGACGAATCAGAAATCACCGTGCCGCCAATTATTTCCGCTCCCGCTCCGGCGGTTCCCCCTTCGAAACCCTTTTCCTACTGGGCAAAACGCTTTTTCGTCTGCAACCCGTTTTATCTCGTCAGCGCCGCGCTGTTGCTTTTTGGGATGTATCGCATCTCGGTGGACCGCAATTTTTTCACGGAGGAAATCTCGCAACTCGCCTTCAACCTGACCTCACTCGAATTTTACGAAATCCTTCTCGTCGCCACCGCCATCTTTCTTGCGAGTCGCCGCATTTGGTACGATTCAACCTTGCTCGTCGGATTGGAGAATCTTTTCATCTTTGTGCCATTCATTCTGGTCAGCCAGGTGGCGCTCATCAGCACGCGGGCTGTCTGGGTGGTTTGCGCGGTGACGGCCATCGTCGCGCTCGCGCGTTATGGCGGCCTGAAACGATATTTCCGCGAGCTCAATTTGCCGAACGGCCTGCTGCTGATCGGTTCAGCGTTGCTGGTCATCAACATCGGCTTGCTCGCGACGTATCGAATCGTGGGGGAAACAAAAATGGGTTGGAAGCCGGATAGCGGCCGGGATTTTGAAATCAATCAACTCACGTGGCTTCTGATTTTGCCGGCGGCGTTGGCTTTGGCGAACTTCCTTCCGCACGCCAGGGAGACGGGAAGTCTGGCGCCGCAACGCCGCTGGCTTCCGGACGGCTTTTTCTCACTCTGGATCCTGGCGACAGGCGCGCACCTGTACTGCTTGAATTACGTTTACAATTTTGCGTTCGACCTTGAAATGATTGTGCCCGCGCTGTGGATGCTGGGCTGGACGGCTTATCGGCGCGCTCCGGAGTTTTTAACTGGAAAATCGCGCATGCCGCTGCGCGTGCTGGCCGTTTCCTGCCTCCTGATTCCGCTGGCGGCCGCTTCGGAAGACGGCGCCAGAATCTTCTTTGCTCTCACCGCGCTGAACGCGGCTGTTTACGCGGCAATGTATTTGCTCCATCGCGATCCTAAATTCGCGCGGCATTTGCTTTTTGCCTCGGCCATGATGCTCGTTTGCGGATTGCCGAGGGAATGGATTCGGTTGCTCACACCCACATTAAATCGGGAAATCTATCTCTGCGCCGGGATCGGGGTTTATGTGACGGCCTACGCGATGTCGTCGCGAAATCCTAAAATGGGATTTTTAGGCTCCGTTCTTGTTACAATCGTCACCGCCGTTTTGTTCTCCAGGCACGAGGGAGCAATTCATTGGGTGGTACAAAGCGGTCTGGTTTTTTTGCTTCTGCACAGCTTGCGATGGGTGGACATCGAGCATCAGGGCGCGCGCGCCCTGCGCATTATTGCGGCCGGACTTTGGGTGATGCACGCCGCGATTTGGGTCCACTCGGATGCGGCGATATGGATGCCGTGCATTCCCGGCGCAATCGTTTTGGGAGCCTATCTAATCACACAACTTCTCCGGGGCCGATGGGACCTGTTCATCCTGCCTGCTGCCTCCATACTGACGGTCCTATCCGGCCCCGGCAATACTCTCGTGCTATTCCTCGAATCCGCGCCGATGGGATTATTGGCGATGATTGGAAGTTTTCTCCTGTTCGTTTTAGGGACGGCGGCGGCGCTGACGAAGCATCGTTGGCACAGGACTCCGGCATAAAAGGGCTGAAATTATGAAAGACAATCAGCAGTTGGAATCAATTGTAGGACTCCACCAGGAAGCGGCGAACAGCGCAAAACCGAAGCGGAAAACAATCTTCATCAAGGTGCCGCCAAAACCATGGGCGCCAAAAAGTTCGGCGGTGGTGATACGCTATTTGAAACCAAGAGGCCAATGAAATGTTAACCCGGAGGCACGCGGGCGCGATGCCGCTTGTTACTTTCCCCCTTCGAAACATATAAACATCGAACGCCGAACATCCAACGATGGTGCCCGTCGTGAATTGGGCGTTCGGCGTTCGTTGTTCGATGTTCCCCGTTCCTGCCCTCGTTCCTGCCCTCGTGTCAAAACTCTTTAGAAATGTCCCCTTAAGAACTCGGGAGATAATGTCCCCTGTGTTTTGTTTTGTCTTTGGGGTTGAGGGACGCAGTGAGGCCGGAGCGTAGCGGAGGCCGAACGGAGTCCCTCAACCCCAAAGCGGCCGCGCCGTTCGATTTACCCAGTCGATCTATTCGCCCAACCCGCAATCCCCTCCAGGGGTGATTGGCAGCGGGTTTCCATTCCGCCGCCGGCGTCTTCGTTGCCAGGGTTTTCCTGGCGGCGCGTGGCGGACGGTTGGCCAGTTCCTTCCACTTCAACTTCACGCCTCGCCGCTCCAATTGGACGGTTCCGTCCCGCAACGTGCGCACGATCACTTTTTTCCCGGCCAGACTCAGCGCCTCGTGTTGTTGATCCAACTGATACCACCGGCAATCATTGGCCACGGTCCAGTCGCGCTGCACCACCCGTTCTTCTTCCCAGCTCAATATCTCATGGAGTTCTCGAGTTGCCTTCCGATGCACATCGGCCCCGCTCGCGGCTTTGACTTCAAACTTCCGGTTGAACGCCGGTAAAAACTTCTTCCTCAAAAAGACATTCGCGCTTTTCATGTCGCTGATCCCTTCCAGGCGCAAGGCTTTGACCAGCCGATCCTGCAACACGCCATTCATGCGTTCCACCCGGCCTTTGGCTTGCGGACTATTGGCTAAAATCAGTTCCACTCCCAGTTGCTTCATCGCCCGGCCAAACTGCGTCTGCGGCTGCTCTCCAGCCAGTTGTTCGGCCACGCTGCCCACTCCTTCGCACCGGTAGATGCTGTCCCGATCCACATACAGGCTTTGCGGCAGGCCCTGCTGCCTGGTCCAGCCATCCAACATGTCGTAGCTGGCGTGAGTCGTCTCTTCTTCAAAGAACTGGGCCCACACCCGGTTGGTGGCATCATCCACCATCACCATCAGAACACAGCGCTCACCACGGCCTTCAAACCAATCATGATGCGAACCATCCAGCTGAACCATGGCTCCAAAGCAGGGTTTGCGTTCGCGCCATTGCCGATGCCGCTGGCGCCGACGGCGCAGCATCGGCTTGCCTTGCGCTAAACGCCATCGCCGCAGCGTCTCATGATCCACCACCATTCCTTCATCCGCCAGATACTCCGCGGCCAGCGTGGGTCCAAAGTCCGGATACCGCTCCTCATAACGGGCCAGTATGCGCGCCTTCAATTTGGCAGACTTGCCCCGTTTGCCGGGCTTGCCACGCGACCCATGCACCAGGCCCCGGTCGCCTTCCAAACGGTAACGCCGCCAAACCCGCTTGGTTTGGCGATAGCTCAGCCTCAAAACCTCGCTGGCTTCGGCCACCGTTAACTCCTGCTCTTTGACCTGTTGCATCACCACTAAACGAACCCGTTCCGGTTGACTCATGATTAGCTTCTCCATCCAGACCGCAGTTGCTAACGCATCTGCCGCCTAATGGGGACATTTTCATCGAGTCCAAAAGGGGACATTATCAAAGAGTCGCGACACTCGTTCCTGCCCTCGTTGACACCCCCGTACACCGCTGTTACTTTGCGCACTCTTTGCGATGGATTACAAAGACACATTGAATCTGCCCCGCACCGATTTCCCGATGAAGGCCGACCTCGTCGCCCGGGAACCGGAGCGGCTCAAAAAATGGTACGCAGCGAAGCTCTACGAAAAAATCCAGGACCAGCGCGCCGGCGAACCCAAATTCGTCCTGCATGATGGCCCGCCGTTCGCCAATGGCGATGTCCACATCGGCACCGCGTTGAACAAAATTCTCAAGGACATCATCGTCAAATATAAAACACTGCGCGGCTTCAGCGCGCCGTATGTGCCGGGGTGGGATTGCCACGGGTTGCCGATTGAATTCAAGGTCACGCAGGACATGCGCAAACAGCGTGCTGCCGGCGTCCCGCCGGCAGATCAAATTTCAAGTGAGGCTGGAACTTCCGGCAAGATGCCGGAAGCACCTTTTGAAAGCGCCGCCACGATTCGCAAGGCCTGCGATGCTTACGCGCGCAAATACATTGACATCCAACGCGAGCAATTCAAACGCCTCGGCGTGCTCGGCGATTGGGATAATCCGTATCTCACGCTCAACAAGGAATACGAGGCGGACGAACTGCGGATGTTCGCGGACATTGTCGAGCAGGGGTTTGTGTATCGCGGCAAGAAGCCCGTTTACTGGTGCATCCCATGCCGCACCGCGCTCGCGGACGCCGAGGTTGAATATCACGACCATGTCAGCCCGAGCATTTACGTGAAATTCCCGGTCGTCGGTCGGCCGAACACGTTTGTGCTGATTTGGACAACCACGCCGTGGACGCTGCCGGCGAATCTCGCGGTCGCTTACAACAAAGG
>DATAUD010000047.1:0-37952 GCA_036268455.1 Verrucomicrobiia bacterium | reverse complement strand
AAATCACAATATTACTTGCTACACTTTTTCGCAAAACCCCAATGAAATTGATGTTTCGCACCATTTCTGGGGGAAGTTAGGCTAGGGGAATCAGATAGACATGCTCGCCAATCTTTTCAGTGTTTTTGGTCGGCGGTGCTTTTTGCGGTATGTTGTGCAAGAAGTTGTGGTAAGCTAATTCTTGCGGATTGTCGATGGCGTTATAGGGAGGAACTTCCGAAATCACCAAGGCAAACTTCACATTGCCAGACGGAATCACGCGACAACCAAACTTCTAAATGAATCGTTTGTCAATCGCAAAAAATGACCGTTTGCTAAATTGACTCTTGCGGGAGATTAGACGAGGGAAGGACGAGACTTAAGGCTGAAAATCCCCATGCCGACCACTCCCACGGCGAGCAGCGCCGAGGTCGAGCCAGTGTCGGGGACATTCTGATGGGTGGTTCCGCCACCCGAACCCGTGTAAATGAGTTGATTTTGATCCGCACCAACGCCGATGGTCGAAATGTTTAAGATTTCGACGCCAAAATCGGTAGAAAGGGTAGCGGCGGTGTCAAGGTTGGCGCCTAAAGCCGTCATGGCCTCATCATAGTAAAGATTTCCAGATTCGCCGTTGGGATAACCGGAGTATGTCTGGCCGCCTTGTAATTCCCAGATTGCCGCCTGCAACGCGCCGGCGTCTGTCGTGCGGGTTGCGGGGTCTGTGTAATCATAACCACCCAGGATGCCTTGGGCGAATTGCGAGTAAAGCCAAGCCGTGCCCTCGCTCAAACTGAAAGCATCAGGGGAGCCTATGGATGCCAGGCTGGTGCTGTAGTTATAAACTGTGCCCGGAGTGAAATCGACTCCGGTCTGGACGCAGAACGTCTGGAAGCCGGTATAGGCGGTGTTGTTAATTGTTACGGTGGCCAGCGTACTCGACGCGTAGCTGCTGAACAAAGTAGGGTCAGTCAAGGCCGTGAATTCGCCGCCGACGGAATAGGAGTAATCGACGGAAGACGGAGAACCTTGATAGAGCGCGATCTGACCTGGCAGGGTAGGTTGCGCCATTACGACGGAGGAAACACAACTGGCCGACAGAATCATGCCAGCCATTGCAATGTTTTTTGGGGTGATCATTTTCTGTAAATTTTCTTTTGGCTCAATCGGTTTTAATCTTCTGCCGCATTTAAGCACGTCTTGTACCTACGTAGTGAATGGACGAAAGGATTTAATCCCCGCCGCCGAACGCCGATGATAAGCGACATGTAACCATAGACTTACAGTGACCTCCTTTCAGGTATAGCGCGGAGTTTCCCCTCAATTTCGACTACTCTTTTCCTCTTAAAAAGTGAAAATTTGTCGGCATCCTTTACATTATTCGTCTTCTAAATCTCTTTAATTCCGTCCTCCTACACTATAGTTTCCCTGGAATGGCCAATTCAAAATGTCTGCTGGTTCTTGCGATGTTTCTTCTGGCCATCAGAGCGCCAGCGCTGGTAATTACGCCGGTCTGGGACAGCACCATTACGACCGACCCCAACGCCGCCACCATCGAAAGCACCATTGGCATGGCGATTCAATTCTATGAGGTTCGGTTTGCGGACCCGATTAACGTCTCGATCGAGTTCGCCGAAACAACCGACGATCTGGGTGATAGCGATTGGCATTACTACGACGTTTTTTATTCAGAGTTTCGCACGGCGCTCCAACAGGATGCCACTACCGCCAACGACACCAATGCCTTGGCGCTTCTTCCCAACAGCCCGGCCAATCCAATCAACGGCGATGGGTTGATTAACGTCAAAACCGCCAACCTCAAAGCCATCGGAATCACGGGCTATGACTCGGGGTTGCCCGGAGGCGTTGACGGAATAGTCACGCTGAACACGTCGATCATGAACCTGACTCGCTCCATCATTGACCCATCAAAATACGATCTTTTATCTGTCGCGGAACACGAGATGGATGAAGTTCTTGGGCTTGGATCATACTTGGGATCGGGAGCAACCGACGGCGACCCCTTTCCGCAGGACCTCTTTCGTTATACTTCGGCGGGCGCGCGGAGCTTCACCACGATCGGCGACGACGCTTATTTTTCGCTCGATGGCACAAATCTCCTCGTGCAATTCAATCAGGCTGCGGATGGTGACTATGGCGATTGGTGGAGCACCGGCCCCCACATTCCTCGTGTGCAGGATGCCTTTGCCGCGGCGGGAGCCACTCCAAACCCAAACATCGAACTCGTTGCTCTTGATGTTCAGGGCTACAACCTTCTTCCGCCGCCTCAGCCTGGAATAACGGGTATCAGCCTGTCCGCAACTAATCTAATAATCAGCGCAACCAACGGTTTGGCCACCGGCACCTATGTTCTGCTGGAGAGCGCCAATATGGCGCTCCCTCCAAGACAATGGACAGCGGTGGCAACCAACTTCGTGACCGCCAACGGCAATTTCACCTTCACCGCGACCAATGCCGTCAAACCCAATGCCGCTTCGCAGTTCTACATGCTCCAGTTGCAATGAGCGGCGAGGCGGCCTTTTATTCAGTGCTTCGCGGCTGACCTATTACGGCTTTGACGACTTTGTCTATCTCAGCGCGCCCGTTGTGTTCGGAGTCCGGTTCGCGGTAGTTGTTAAGCATGATGGAGAATACCAGGCGCTCTTTTTCGGCATTGGTCAGGAAGCCGGACAACGTATCGACGCCTTCCAACGAACCGGTTTTGGCGCGGACATTCCCCTGAGCTGGCGTTCCTTTGAAACGGCGGCGCAATGTGCCGTCGATTCCCGCAATGGGCAGCGCGTCTATGAACGCACTTCGATAGCGGTGACGGTTCATGAATGTCAAAAGCTTTACGGTGGCGCTCGGAGTCACTAGCGCGGCGCGCGAGAGTCCAGAACCTTCCTGCAACTGCGCCATGTTCCGGCTGATGCCAACCTCTTCCGCCAAAAACTTTCGCAATGCGGCGATTCCGGCTTGCTCAGTATTGCGGCTAGGCTCGCCCGATTGCGCGCCCACTTGCAACAGCATGAGCTGCGCATAAAGATTTTCTGAAGGCTTCAGTGTCCATTTGACAATTTCACTCAGTGGCCGCGATTCAACGGACGCCACCTCAACCAGTTTCGCGATATCAAGCGGCGTTGTTTCCCGATCAATCCAATTCATTTGGCGGACAGCGCCGCCAATCGCCACGCCCTTTTCCGCAAGCGCTTCCTTGAGCATTGTCACAAACCACAACGCCGGATCGTTCACGGAAACCGACTCCGTGTCCCCCGGCGAACCGATTGGAACGTGCCCCCACACATACGCGAGGTTTTTGCCCAATGGCCGGTAAATCCGAATCCGCGCCGGCTCGTTGGATTCAGTGGTTTGCGTTCGGTTGCTGAAGGTCACAAACGTCGTCGCCGGCATCGTGATTATTTGACAAGGCTCGCCAACGGTTGCGCCAGGCTTAAATACTAGGTCGATGACATTGTCCTGGAACGAAAGCGCGGAGGCTGGAGCGCCGTAATATTCCTGCAAATCGTCCCACGTCCAATCAGAGCCGAAAGGCGGCCCGCGAAAATAGCTGTCGTCTCCCACCAAATCTCCCTCGATGCGTTTGATGCCCGCCGCAAGCACCGCATCGATGGCCGGTTGAAGCGCCTTCTTGTAATCGCCATCGTTGAAGCGCACGGAAAAGGACGGGTCGCCCCGCCCATAGACAATCAGATCGCCGTGAATGGTCCCATCGGCATCGGGTTTTGCGGCCGCGTAGAAAGAAGTCTTTATGCGGTAATCGGGACCGAGCGTGTGGAGAGCCAGCGCCGAAGTGTAAAGTTTGGCGTTGGATGCAGGCTTCATTAATTTGTCCGCATTCCGCGAAAAAAGAATTTTGCCGGAATCAAGCGAGACAACCTCGACGCCCCATTGCGCCTGCGCGAAATAAGGCTGGTCCAAAAGCCGGTCAAGCCGCGCTTCAAGGCTTTCGGACGGCTGCTGCGCGTTGAGGAGCGAAGCGGCCAGAAAGAATTGCAGGCAAATGCCGGAAAAAATCCGAGTCATAATGATTTTTTACCACGTATTTCGCGGATGACACGGATTTTCCCGCCCCGAACGCGCAAGCGGGGTTGACAGCCCCGGCGGATTTGCGGCACTATACTAAAACAAAAACCAGTGGCGCGGCCCCACAAGCTATCCTTGAAGCCTGCATTTTCAAAACATGACGATGTCAATTAATTTTAGTAACACCGAGAGTTGCGACCAAAAGGCCAAAGCGCAGGAGAGCCGTCCAATTTATTTCGCCGCATTTACTCTGATTGAATTGCTGGTCGTGATTGCGATTATTGCGATTTTGGCGGCAATGCTGCTCCCCGCGCTTTCCAAGGCCAAAGCCTCCTCGCAATCGACCAAATGTATCAGCAACCTGCACCAAATGATTACGGCCTGGATAATGTACGCGGGGGATTATCATGACCAGGTGGTCAATAACCATACCGATGGAAATGCCGATTGCGGACCGTGGGCGTGGGTTTCCATGGGGCACCAGTTGGGCGTCGGCAATTGGACGGGCGATGCCGATGTCGATACCAACGATATGGCCATCAGAACGGGTCCTCTCTTTCCGTACAACCCCAACTCCGGTATTTATGTGTGCCCGTCCGATGAATCCACAGTTCCGGGAACGAGCGTTCCCCGCACACGAAGTTATTCGATGAGCATTGGCATAAATTGGTCCAATGACGTGAACAATGCCCAATCTTTCAGCGCAAGCGTTTTCAAAACAACCGCGATGTACATGCCACCGCCGATCTCCACGATGGTGTTCATCGATGAAGCCGCCAACAGCATTGATAACAATGCCCTGGGAATGCACTCCGGCGTCCCGATTTATTCGGATGGGGCAAGCAGCGGCACGGTCGTCGGCATCAATGGCTTTGACGGCACTTACGGTTACACTTATTGGAACCTCCCCGCCAATCGGCACAACAACGGCGCCACAATTTCCTTCGGCGACGGCCATGTCGAGCACCATGCCTGGGTGAGCGAGTACGTCGGCCCGGACAATGCCCTTCCCCAAGGGGATGGATACGACGCCCCCAGCGGCGCCGACGACAAGGACCTTGCGTACCTTAAAACTTGTCTTCCCCTGTTGAATCAATAGCGTCCAACCCAACGAACTCGTGCGATCTAATCAAACTACCTCAAATATGAAACAACATAACCAGATAAAAACTACCGCCATCCGCTGCTTCCTTGCGATTTCAGCGATTTTCCTGCCGGCTTTCCAAGCCGCCGCGCAAACGTATAGTCTCAGCAACACCTGGACGCAGATCGCCAGCGCCAGCGCAAACCCCACGAATAATCAGGATACCTCCGCCGACAATCGCGCCATGTGCTACGACATCAGCAGCAACATCGTCGTGGCGAACAACAAGGGAAACCAAATCATCACGACCTACGACGGCAACACAGGCGTTTCCAACGGCGTTGTCAACGACAGCGGTCTTTCGGGTGGAAATTTTACGCTGAACAAAATCGGATTCGCCAGCGATGGAATTATGTACGGCGCAAATCTGAACACGACGGTCTCGCCTTCAAGCGCATACAAACTTTATTCATGGACCAATTTGGGTGTGGCCCCGTACAACTGCTATGCCACCACCGGCAGCGATGCTCTGGGGGTCTTCACAACGTCAACTAGCAGACGCCTGGGTGATACCTGGGCCATCACCGGCGGGGGCGCCAACATGTTGATATTGGCTGGCATGGGTGGCACCAACGCCTTTGCGCTCTTCTACACGACCGACGGCGTCAATTTTACTCCGACTATTATCACCATTCCAGGCACTTCATTCCCGATCCCTGGCAGCGGCGTGCAATTTGGCCTTTGTTTCTACACGAATAACACCTTCCTCATCAACCCGGACGGTGGCAGCGGATATCTTTATCTCGTGCAATTTCCCACAAATTATCAAACCGCCCCAAGCCCGGTCATCGCAACGGTGCTGGCGACGAACACTAGCGTCGCGGGCAATTGGCTCGATCTCTCCTACAGTCCATCCGCCGGATTGCTGGCCACTCACGCCAACGCCAGTGCGCAGATCACCCTCTACTCCCTTCCTGCGTCAAACTTTTCGCTCCTCGCGGAACTGGCGACGACAAATCTCTCTTTTTCGACCAGCACAAGTATTAACGGGAACGAAACCGGAGATGTCGCTTTGGGCGGCGCGGGCTTTTCCAACATGATCTACACACTCGATACAAGCGCTGGCATTCAGGCCACAGCGATCGGTTTCGCGGCGGCGCCGCTGGCGCCGGTGATCAGCGTCGAACCCGTGGGCGGAACCGTTTACACCAATGCCGGCTCGTTCGTTTTCTCGGTCAGTGCCACCGGCACCCAGCCGTTGTCGTATTTCTGGCAGTATAACACCGTTAGCAACCTCGACACAGCCACTGACATCTCCGGAGCAAACGATTCAACCTACACGATCTGCTGTCCGCTCATGACGAACGCTTCGGGTTGGTATGATGTGGTGATCTCGAACGCCGGCGGAGTGACTTCGAGCATTCCCGTGCAATTGACGGTTTCTTTGCCGACCTCAAGTCTTTTGGTGACACAATTGTGGTCCTTGGCTCCGGGTTCCCAGCCTTATCTGGACTCCAGCAGCTACGATACGCGCGGACTTGCTTATGACACTAACACCGGAAGCGTTTTGGTGGCGGACAAAGGAACGGACTTTGGAATATTTGTTCTGGATGCCAACACCGGAACAAATAAATTTACAATGAACGCGCGCGGCATCGGACAAACGGGCGACCTCTTTGACCTTGACCAAATCGGCGTTGGCGACGACGGCGTTCTCTACGCCGGAAACCTCGTTCCCGCGGGGTCGGGCGGTGTGTTTGGACTCGTTTACTGGGACTCGGTGAGCACCAATGCCGCCCCTTATCAATCGTTCCTCGGTGATCCGGGCAACGGCTCCGGCGATCGCTGGGGTGATATAATGGCCGTTCGAGGCGCGGGATTCAATACCGAAATACTTTTGGGATCTTACCTTGGGTATGATGGGGGCCCCTCAACCAATGCCTCGTTGTTGACAACGCCCGATGGCTCAAACTTCATCGCCACGACCTTGACCATAACCAATGCGAATGGCATTCCAGCGGGTTTTTGTTCTCTTGGCATCGCCTTTGGCGCAAGCAATACCTTCTGGGCCAAGAGCCCTGGATTTGATCTCTTCCAGATCGCCTTTGATCCGGCCACCGGCAATTGCGATGTCCTCCAGGATATTCCAGCGCCGCAAAATGGCACTTCCGCATTCAACTCGATGTCCTCGATCTGCCTCGATGTTGCCAATAACCTGCTGGCGGGAATCACCTTTAATGATGTTCCAAATGACCTGTCGATTTATCAATTGCCCAGCGGAGGCGCCGCTCCGTATCTATTCGACCAGGTTTTTTTCCCCTCGGTTAACGGCAACATACAGGCCAACGGCGTCACTGCGGTCAAATATCCGCGCATGTATTCTCTCGACGTGAATAATGGCATTCTCGCGGTCACGTACGCGGTTCCGCCGCCACCGTCCTTGCCGCCTTTCTCCACTGCCGTCGCAGATGTCCAGGGAGTGGGGCTTGTTTTGACCTGGCAATCGGTTTCCAACCATACCTATCAAGTGGAGTCCGAGTCCGCGCTGTCTAAGCCGGGATCCTGGGTCAATGTCGGCTCCCCCGTCAGAGCGACAGGCGCCACGACTTCATATACAAACACCCTTTCCACCACGGCCAACCAATTTTATCGAGTCGTGGGGCAGTAAACCGAAATTCATTTAAAGAGGGTGGACGGGGTACGTTGTGTCTGTTAGCGTAATTGAAGTCCGCTATGAGTGAATTCAAGTTTTCGTGCCCTAATTGTCAGCAGAGCATTTCGGCGACCGCCGAATACTCGGGTGTGCAGATTAATTGCCCTGCCTGTAATACGCCGCTTATCGTTCCACCCTCGCCAGATTCGTCAACAGGCGCGCCCGGCCCGGTCGCTGTGCCGCAAGGCACAAAATTGACCAAGGCGCCCACCGCCACGAGCCATTCGACCGCCACGCCGTTTGTCTCGCAAGCGCGGCCCGTGCGCAGGAAGAAGAGCCACAAGGAGCTTTACATCTGGTTGGGATCGGGGGCGTGCGCAATTGTGTGCATTATCATTTTTTGGCATCCCATCGCCGGACTTTTTGCCAAATACGTTCCTCACCCAGCTCCAGCCGCGCCGATCGTTGACACGAATCTTCCGCCGCCTCCTCCGCCCGAATTGGCGACAGACGAAATCCTGCAAAACGTCCGTGACAAATACAACAGCCTCTCGACTTACGCCGTCAAAGGCGAATCCACCGCGTCCGTCGATGTATCAGGCATCAAACCGGGCCTTGCCTTGCAAACGTCATCCCAGGCCGTTTCCCTGGAATTAGGCCGGACCAATCTATACCGCCTGGAATGGCAGCGCACGCAACCTGCCACGCCATTGTACAAAGGCGCCGCCTGGTCAGCGGGCAAGGGCGACTATGTCGGTTACGGGCCTTACCCCGCCACAAAGATGAAAAACCGCGAGACCGCGATGGCCACCGCTGAGACGGCTTCGGAGGCAATGTGCGTTAGCCTGGTGCAACTTTTCTTCAATGAGACCAACAGCATTGCCAGACAGGCCGAGGCATTTGCGAAAACAAACGGCCCCAACGTTGCCACCAGGATCAACAACCACGACTGTTACGTTTTGGATGGCCAATTCAACGCGCACGATTTGGTCGTTTGGATCGACAAGGGAACTTTTCTAATCCAGCAGATTCAGTTTATTTTCGGAGGAAAGCTGGACGACTCGAATTTCAAGGAAATGCGGCCGGCCGAACGGAACCAGCTTACGACATGGTCCAAATTGAAAGGCTCGATTACCGAAACCTACGGCAGCCCGGACGCGGACAAGACCCTGGCCGCCGCCACCTTCGAAGCCTCTTTCTCGCCAATCATGAGCGCCGCCGACACCGCCCCCGCGGGTCAAGCCCCGCCCGCGAGACAGCGCCCGCGTGGGGCAAGCCCCACCAGCCCCACCCAACTCACCCGCCGCGTCCGACCGGAGCAGTGAAACATGGCCCAATATGCTTGTTCTACTGCGTCGAACCGCTGTTGGGGGTTTGCGCCAGTTCCGCGCAGGTGTCGTTGAAAAATTTCACGCATTGGGCGACCTCTGGCGTTGAAGTGTCCCAGTGATACTCGTATTCGACGCAATATGCCCCGTGGAACCCTTGGCGCTTTAGCTCTTCCATCATCGCTTTGCACTGGCCGACCCCTGTGCCCCACGGAACGTCGTGCGCATTGCGGTTCTCTCGGTTCAAATCTTTGAAGTGCAGAACAAAAACGTGGCCTTGCAGCGTTTTCAGGCACTCCACCGGGTCCAGGCCGGAACGAACCCAGTGCCCCGTGTCCGCACAGGCGCCCATCAACGGACTCCGCCCTTTGAGGGCGTCCAGCACATTTTGCGGGTTCCAGTAGTGCGACGGCTTGGGATGATCGTGAATGGCCACTCGAATATTGTACTCACGGCAAAGTTTTTCCACCGTGTCCAAGGCATCTGGATTCGGTTCGCCAACCAGCAAGTCGATTCCTATTTTTCGCGCGAATTCAAAGGCTTTCCGGCACTCGGCCTCATTGGCCGGGAATGAGACATACGCGTTCACCAGCGTCAATCCTTTGGAATCCGCGTGTTTCTTGATGGATTGGATCTGGTCGTCGGTCAGATTGACCAGTTGCACAGTGTTTGTGCCCTCCAGCTTGACCTCCGCCGAGAGACTCATGTATTTCACCCCGAGCGCCGCCGTTTTATCCATCGCCTCAAACAATGGGAACTTTTGAAACGTCCGGGCGTGAATGGCCAATTGCCACCCAAGCGTATCGGCCGGGCTTGATGCGCTTTCCGCGCCGTAAACGATGCCACTCAATCCAAGGACAAAGCCCAGCGCCAGTGCAAAATGTCTTTTCATGTAGATGTATATTAATCCATCTTCCACGGTGCGCGAAAGGGTCGGGTGAGAAGTTCCGAAGCCTCCGGATCACCCAAAATAACTTCCGCCTTGGAATCCCACTTAAGTTTGCGACCCACCAGCATCGAGATTAACCCAAGATGGCCGGGGATTGTCGAGTGGTGCGCCGTGTCCACCGGCGTGATCGTCGGTTGGCGCGATTTGACGGATTCCAGAAAGTTGGCCCAATGATTGTTGGAAAGCGGAAGTTTGATCTTTCGCTCGCTCTCGGGCAATTGCTTGATGTCCTGCCAGCTCTCATTCGAGGAGTCGAATTTGCCGCGATCCACATACACCCAGCCATTTTCGCCAATCCATTTGGTGCCAGCCTTGATGTCATCGTAGCCGCCCGCCATGGTCATGTGGATGTCCTCCGGGTATTTCAATTCGATGCGGTATTTGGTGGCCGTGTTCCAAACGGCGTCGGGAGGCGGAAATTCCGCGGTGCCTTCGATTTCCATCGGCCCCGAATTGTCGAAACCGAGGCCCCAATGCGCGATGTCGCAATGGTGGCCCACCCAGTCCATCAATTGACCGCCTCCAGTGTTGTAATTCCACCGCCAGTTTTTGTGAATGCGGGCGCGCACATAGGGCAACAGGCGCGAAGGCCCGGTCCACATATCGTAGTCCAATTCGGGCGGAGGTTCGGTCACGTATTTGAATTGGCCTGTGTGGCCGGAATCATTATTCCCCCCCGGCAGGCCGACTTCAACCCGGCTGACCTTGCCAATGAGTCCATTGCGAACGATCTCGGCGGCCTTATGAAAATTCCCGACGGACCTCTGCCAGGAGCCGGTTTGCCAGATGCGGTTGTTGTCGTGTACCGCCTTGACGATTGCCTGCTGCTCGGCGACCGTCCGGGCGAGCGGCTTTTCTCCGTAAATGTCCTTCTTCTGCCGCGCCGCTTCGGTTGCCGCCAGCTCATGCCAGTGATCCGGCACGGCGATCATGACGGCGTCGATATCATTTCGCGCAAGGAGTTCGCGATAATCGTGGTAAGCTTTGCAGTCCGTATTGTGGTAACGTTTATTGACGATTTTGACAACATTTTGCAGATGATTCTTATCCACGTCGCAAGCTGCAACCACGCGGCAGCCCGGCAGTTTTAGAAAATTCTGCGTATTCCCGGAACCCTGACCGCCGCAGCCAATGATCCCCAGGACGATTTGTTGAGAAGGCGGCGTTGGATTCGGTTCTCCGGTAATGAGATGCGGCAACGCAAGAAGAGCGCCGCTGGAAAGCACAAAGCGCCGCCGACTCATTAATTTGGAGGCACGCAAGATAGATGGTGTGGACATCAGGCATTTGACGCATCAACTCGGGAATTGTTCACTTACTTCTAATTCAAAAAAACCTATCTTTGGCTTCTTTTCGGACAATCGCGGGATATTTCGGCTTCACGAGGCTGGTATTAAAGCATCGACAGCTTTGGCGTCCTCGGTTTTAATGGGCGGCTCATGCAACCGATGGCGATTTTAATTCTGTTCTTCTGTTCCGGTGCGACGGCGTTGGTTTACGAAGTAGTCTGGTCAAAATATTTGGCGCTTCTCTTTGGAAGCACAATCCAGGCTCAAACGGTGGTTTTGGCCGTTTTCATGGGCGGGTTGGCCGTGGGCAACAAAGCTTTCGGCCGTTTCGCTGACCGCACCCGGCATCCTTTGCGGCTTTATGGCTGTCTCGAAGTGGCTATCGGCGTTTATGCTTTTCTTTTTTCGTTACTGTATCGGGCTGCGGACGCCATTTTCGCCTCGGTGGGGTCGATGGTTCTCGATCGGCCCGTCTTCTTGTTGCTGCTGAAAGGCGCTCTGAGCATAGCGCTTCTACTGGGACCAACCATTTTGATGGGTGGCACGTTCCCCATCCTTGCCGCCTGGTTGCAAAAGAACACGATGGACGCGGGCCGCGTGTCGGCGCGGTTCTATTCAATTAACAGCCTTGGAGCTGTGTTCGGCGCGGGCCTGACTGGTTTTTGGCTCGTTGAATGGCTCGGGTTGCGCACAACCATGGATTTTAGCGCGCTGGTAAACGTGGCTATTGGTTTAGCCGCCATTGCAATCGGAACAACGCATCAGGCGAACGCAACCGCGACAAACCAAAGTTCCGGGCCGCCGCCTGCAAATGGACAGTCCCAAGCTCCCGCCGCTATTTTTCGACTGGCCTGCATCATGGTGGCTCTGACTGGCGGAGTTTCAATGGGATTGGAGGTTCTGGCCTCACGCTGTCTCTGCCTCATTTTTGGCGCGTCGTTGCAAGTCTTTTCCATTGTCTTGATGGCATTTATATTGGGTATCGGCATCGGAAGTTCCATCGTTGCCTCCCCGCGTTTCAAACGCTTGCACGGCGAAACCACGGCGGTCTTCCTCATGCTCGGGGCTTCGCTGTTAATTGGGCTGGTGGTATTCAACATTGAGAACCTTGTGGCGGTTTATCTGACCGCGGAAACGGGTTTAAGCCGCAGTTTGATGGGCTACCGTTATCATCAGATGCTGGCCGCAATCATGTCAATTTGTGTCCTTGGCCTGCCCGCTGGCGCCCTTGGAGCGGTACTTCCACTTTCAATTCGCATCGCTTCCGAAACCTCCGATTTGCTGGGCGACCGCGTTGGCCGTCTGGTGACGTGGAATACCCTGGGAGCAGTGGTCGGATCGCTGCTGACAGGCTTTGTGCTGATGCCGGAGATTGGCCTTCGCGGATCCTTTACCACCCTGGCGGTGGTGCTGGCTTTGGTTGGAATTTGGATCGCCATTGCAAGATGCCGGCCCTCGGTTGTCGCAGCGGGGGCTGCAGTCGCGCTTTTTGTGATTATAACATCTTTTCACGGAAGTGAAGGCTGGCGGTATATTTTCAGCGCGGGGATATTTCGTCCTCCGAAGGAAACCGGCTTTTCGATGGCCGAGCTTCTCGGCCGCACAAACAATGTGCAACTGGAATTCTATGAGGACGCCGCAGACGCAACGGTTTCGGTCGAGCGTTTCAAAAATGACAACGATTTCGCTTTGCGCATCGATGGCAAGGTGGATGCCTCGGCGAAGGGTGATGCGGCCACGCAATTATTGCTCGCTTACCTGCCGCTGATGGCGAATCCGGGCAGCAAGGATGTTTTTTGCTTTGGCATGGGCAGTGGAATCACCGCTGGGGCGACGTTAAATTATCCCATTGACCATTTAACTGTGGCGGAGAATTGCGCTCCGGTGCTTCGAGCGGCAAGGCTATTTGACCCTTGGAACAACGGGGTACTTACGAATAGTCGCGCACGAATTTATCACGAGGACGCCCGGACTGTGATGAAACTAAGCCCTCAAAAATACGATGTCATCATCTCGGAGCCTTCAAATCCATGGATGGTGGGCGTCGCCAGCGTATTCACCCGCGAATTTTACCAGTCCGCCGCCAGCCATCTGAAACCGGGAGGCATTATTGCGCAATGGTTTCACAGTTACGAAATGGATGACCGCAACGTAGATGTCGTCCTTCGCACGTTTGGATCTGTATTTCACAACATGGAAATCTGGGATGTAGACTTTGGAGACATCGTGTTGCTTGGCTCCGAACAACCGTGGCGATCCGATACGATTGTGTACGGGCATGCATTCGACTTGGAAGGAGTGCGCAAACGTCTTGCAACTATTGGACTTAAGACTCCCGAGGAGATCCTTGCGCGGCGAATGGCATCCCAGCGCACTGCATTTGCGATCGCCGGATCAGGCCCGCTTCAGGCAGACGACACACCATTTCTTGAATACGCCGCGCCGCGAACATTTTACCTCCGACTGCACACAAGCCACCTCCAGGGATTTGATGAGAGAACCTGGCAAATGGATCTCGCCTCCGACAAGGTCAACAACGAGTTGGCCAAACTGGATGTTCCCGCGCTGGAATCCGTTTTTGGTCGCGGTTACGGTTCTTTTAATGACCAGTTGTTATACTATTTGCAAGGACGGTTTGCAAAGCAAGCGGGCCGCGGGGCAGGGCAACCGGTCATAGTGGACCATCGTGCGATGCTCTGCAGTTTGCAGGGCACCAACAAGAATTTTGGAATTTATACTCCTCCAAGCGCTGCAACAAACATGATTTCGCGCGAGCTTGCGGCGGCGGAATATGGTCTGCGAGGGGATGCCGCGCAACAATCCGCCGCAATCGACACCATACAGAGTGTATTGGACTCGTTGCCGCAGTACGTTCAACGGATAACTGATTGGACTCCAGCCTATTACGCCGACCTTGCCATTAAAGCCAGTCTGCGCGCCTCCAATCCTGAACGGGCCAAGATGATTTTGCTTCGCGGACTGCAATTAGAGCCAAACTCGGAACAACTCGGGTATCTTTCACGGATATTCGTGCGTGAGGGAATTCTCCAACCCGGCGAAATGTTGCAGTTTGCAACAAAGTAATAATTTATTAAATATGAATGGCATGGACTATGCTCTCCAAAGCCGATGATGTGTGAGCAAAAAAAGTTCAAAAAAAATTGAAAAATCGGTTGACACCCGCAATGCAATTTGCGACAGTCACCCCGCACACGGAAACAAAACGTTAACTATTATGAGAACAAAAACAATGCTCCTTTCGGCGCTGCTGGGAACCCTCGGCAGTGTTTCATTGATGGCTCAGTCCACCAATGTGTATTCACTCAATGCAGTTGGTTATATCAACATAACCGCTGAACCCGGCTTCAACATTATCTCCTGCCCGTTGATTGCTTCGCCTGATAATACGATCAACACGCTGTTGACCAATTCAACCGGGCAGTATAAAAAGTGGCAATTCTATGCGTGGAACCCCAGTACGGGTGCATACACTGAAGACATTGGTGGTCCGGCTGCTTGGGGTAGCGGTGGAGCCGAAACTCTGAATCCTGGGCAGGCGGGTTGGCTATATAATCCAAGCAATACTCCTGTAACGATTACCTTTGTCGGAACCGTTCCTTCAGGGACAAACTCTGTTACACTGCTTCCTGCAAGCTTCAATCTTGTGAGTTCAATACTTCCCACTTCTGGTGATATTGTTACTAACGGACTTATGAACTTCACAAATGGGGTGAAGAAAGATCAAGTTTATATGTGGAATACCAGCGACGCTGCCTATACTGAGACTATCGCTGGACCCAGCGGATGGCCGGGTGGGGATCCCATTCAGACGAATGTTGGAGGTGGCTTCTGGTACTACAATGCTCAAGCTACCAATAACCTCTGGACCGAAAGCTTCTCGGTGAACCAATAAAGCAACATAACTCAATAATTAACAATAACCTTAGCGAACAATACATATGAAAAAGACAATAACTGGTGCAGTTGCGCTTTTGGCCGGTGCCTTCGTGGCTCACTCCCAAGGGACAGTATCCATGGCGAATTACCTGTCACTTTCGACCTATATTTATGTTAGCTTACAGGGTGGTGCTAATCTCGGCGGACACACAGGGGCTGCTACCGGAAGCTATCAGTCGGATCTTGCAAACGGTAACAACTGGAGCGTGGCTCTTTACGGTAACGCCGGTGCGGGCGACGCAGCAAGCACTTTGACAGAATGTACAGTTGCTGGCGGCGGGTTTGCGGTTGCAACTTTGGCACCTGGAGCTGCCGGAGGCGATGCTTCCGCAGGTACTTGGTATTCGAGTACAATCGCGCAGGTTCCGGGTACCACTGGAGCTAATCAAGCGGCTACTCTTCAGCTCTATGCTTGGTACAACGACGGCGGTACCTTGTCCTATGCTCAAGCTTTTGCCGCTGGAGATCCAACTGGAACGTCCGCCCTTGCCACTTTGGCTGACACAGGTGGCAATAACCTTGCTGGTGGTCCCTCGATTACTCCTCCGGGGCTGCCATCTGGTTTGACGAGCTTCACTGTTGCGCCCACTCCTGAGCCCAGCACAATTGCTCTTGGCGTAATGGGAGCTTCGGCATTCCTTCTGCGCCTGCGCCGGAAGAAATAATCTGACTCTTTAAGTTATTCATGGAGCCGCTCCTCAGAGCGGCTCCTTTTTCGTTTTATTTTTATGAAAAAGCCGTTGACGGGATTGATCTGGCTTTTGGCGGGGGCGTTCACAGCACATTCTCAGGGGACGGTGTCGTTAGCCAACTATTTGGCGCTTACTACTTATATTTACGTTTCATTTAAGCCGTTAAATGGCCCAGCGGTCGAACTGGGGGGCACGATGGCCCTGGGACGGGGTCTTATCAATCCGACCTTGGGAATGGCAATGACTGGACCGTGGCTCTCTACGGATATGCGGGAGCAAATGACCCGGCAAATAGTTTACAGGAATGCACCGTTGCGGGGGGAGGATTTGCAACCGCCACATTTGCGAATGGGATAACCGATCATACGGCGGGCACTTGGTATTCATCGGTAGTGGCCCAGATTCCGGGTACCACTGGAGCCAATGAGCCTGCAACACTTCAGTTGTATGTGTGGTATAACGACGGCGGTACTTTAACTTACGCTCAAGCGCTTGCCGATGGGAATCCTGTCGCCACCTCTGCTCTCGCCAATTTACCGAATACTGGTGGTAATAATCTTGCTGGTGGTCCGTCGATTACGCCACCAAGTATGCCCCCCGGTTTGGGAAACTTTGAGATCGCGCTCGTTCCTGAGCCGGATACGGTTGCTCTCGGCATGATGGGTGCGACGGCCTTTTTTCTGCGTTTTTACCGGAGAAAATGATTTGATCAGACAGTTGCGGCCGCAGTCATTAATGCGCTTTGCCTTTTACGTTTCGTAGCCCAGTACCTTGCAATACGGCTCCAGAATGGGTAATGCGGGCGCTAAATACTTCTCATATGCGGTCCACCTTGATACCGCCCTCTTATAAACTGGTTGGCTGGCGTCGTGATAAGTCGGAGAATAAACCCGTTTCCCCTTGCTCTTATCATAAAACCGCGCCTGATTCTCATGCCAATTCAATCCCAAAAACTCCGTCACTCGTCGGCCTTCCTGATCCATGTTGGCTACCGTATCTTCGTATCGCGTCTCGATCCAAGGAAAGCCTTCCCACTGCCTTACTGCAAGCCAGACATCCATTAAATTGGAGTAATGTTTAGCGGTTCGCTCGAAGGAGAGAAAATTGGCGTTGACCGCGTTGATCGGTATATTCTGAAAATAACAACTGACCACCACATCACGCGGGTCACGCAACGCCATAATGACCCGTAACTCTGGAAATGCCCGCAGCCAAATCCTTAGCCTCACTGTGGGTGAAGGATTTTTGTCCAGAAGCATCTGTCCCTCCTTGTAGTTACCCAATTCGGTAAGAAACGCTTGAATATACCGCCGCCGAATCACATTTAGACGAGCCGGCGGCCATTGGGTGGAGGTGTTATACAATCGCGCCGCCACAAGATCAAATGAGAGTGATTCATCCAGCGCGGCCACGTCCGGGTGCGCTCCGAGGATCTGTTCAAGAAGTGTTGTTCCGCTCCTCGGGTGGCCCCCGAGAAATGCGAGCTTTGGGATTTTTTCTCGTATCTTCTCTGGAAATTCTCGCGACCATGTTCGAACGATATTCTTCGGAAGACTCAAAGTTTCCCTTTTGAACCGCGCCGCTGTGTGGTCGTATTCCGCGAGCATCTTGTCAACATTTGTGACTCTGCGAACCAATTGCTTGGCCTCCATCAATGTTTGCATCGCCTCGTCGTATCGCTCGGTGCGATTGAGAATTTCCGCCAGCTCGAAACGACTCGCGTATTGCACAAATTGATGCTGCGGAGCGGAGGCGATCAAATCCCGCAAGCGCCGTTCAGCATCCTCGATTTTATTTTCACGGCGATCGAGAAATGCTTGAAAGTAACGCGCCTGGTCATCCTTTGGATCGATTTTCAGGCACGATTCAACAGCTTCCCGCGCCTCGTCGAATTGATGGTTTCGTTCGAAGAGAATGATGAGAGCCATTCGGGGATCAATGGCGCGTGGGTTTATTGCGGAAGCTCGCTCAAAAGCTTCGCGAGCCCGTCCGATGAGGCGAAGATTTTGGTAGTGATGCCCCATCTGCAATTGAAGATTTGCGTTTGATGGTTCGAGTTCCTGCGCCCTCTGCCAGGCACGATCCGATAAATCCATTTGCTTTGCGCTTCCGGCCGCGCAGGCATGCTCAAACCAAATTTGCGCCTTGTTGGGATATAGCCGGGTTAGTTTTTCATAGGCCCCTATCGCTTCGGAAAAGTTGCACTGGTCCACGAGCGCGCGGGCTTCGTTGAGACGTTTATCTTCTGGCGCTGACATTGAAGGATTCTATGGGGGCAGGGGACCACTTACAAGTTCCGGCGTGTCCACCGGCGAATCTGTCTGATAAATCATATCTCCGTTCCCGTAATCGGCAGGCTGAGAACGACGGTGGTCAATTTGGCCGTGGATTCAATTTGGATCGTCCCGCCGTGCGCCTGGGTGATCCACTGCGCGATGCTCAAACCGAGTCCGCAGCCTTCCGTCTCTGCGCTGTGCGCGGGGTCGCCTCGAAAAAACCGGTCAAAAACGCGCGACAGCAATTCCGGGGCGATTCCCGGACCAGTGTTGGCGATGCTGAAGCGGGCGGTTCCATTCAGACGGCGCAACTCCATCGAAATCGATCCCCGCGGTTGATTGTACTTGACGGCATTGTCGGCAAGGTTCAGGAGCAATTGTCGAAGGCGGTGCGCGTTGCCGATCACTTTGATTTTCTCACGCGCAATCAAGTCCACTTTGATTCCCCGAGGTTCGGCGAGGATGATGGCATCGGCATGAATCTCTCGAACCAATTCATCCAGGCTCACCGGTTCTTTTTTCAACTTGACGTGGCCGGCGTCAGCCTTGGTCAGCAAAGTGAGGCCATCGACGATTTTCGAGAGGCGCGCGACTTCACTGAGCTGGCTAAGGGCCCGTTCGCGTTCCGATTGACCCAGGTCATCGTCGCGGAGCGCGGTTTCCAACTCGCCGTGAAGAATGGTTAGCGGGGTTTTTAATTCATGGGAAGCGTGAAGCGTGAATTCGCGGACGCGCAGAAAAGAATTGTTCAAGCGCACTTGCGTGGAATTGAGGACGGCCGCGAGTTCGTCCAGTTCATCGCCGTTGCCGGAACGGGGCAGGGGATTGGTCAACGTGCGTTCGTCAATTTCTTTGGCGGCCCTGGTCAGTTCCGCCAACGGTTGCAAAGTCCGGCGCGTCAGCCACCATCCTCCGGCGAGCCCCAGCGCAATGGCCGGCAAGCCCATCCGAAAGACGATTTCTCCGGCTTCCCGAAGGGCATGCCGGGTCGATTGTTCCTCGTGAACACGCCGCATCTGCTCGGCTATTTCGTGGTAAGCGCGCCCGCTGATGAGCAGAAGCGAAATGGCCAGCACCGCCGCATACCATAGGGTGAGCCGCGTGCGAATTCTCATGGCGGCTCTTTCATCAGATAACCCATTCCCCGAACGGTGTGAAACAGCTTGGGTTCGAACCCCGCGTCAATTTTTTCGCGCAAACGTTTTATATAAACGTCCACTAAATTGGAGCCGGGATCGAAATCGTAATCCCAAACCTTTTCCAAAATCGCCATCCGCCCGCAAATGCGGCCCGCCGAGCGCATCAGAAATTCCAGCAGGCGAAACTCGCGCGCCGTCAAGTCGAACGTGGACGAACCGCGCCTGGCCTGGCGCCTGATCGTGTCAAGTGTGAGATCACCCACCCGGAGAACTGGTGATTTCGACTGGCCCACGCTTCGCCGCGCCAGGGCGCGAACACGGGCGGTGAGTTCGACCAGCGCGAAGGGCTTGGGCAAATAATCGTCGGCCCCAGCGTCCAGCCCTTCGACACGCTCATCCAGTCCTCCCCGGGCGGAGAGCAGGAGGACAGGGGTCATATTTTTCGCGGCGCGCAATTGGCGCAAGACATTTAAGCCGTCTCGCCCCGGAAGCATGATGTCCAGGACAATGGCATCGAATGGCGTGGTTTGCGTCGCCGTCAGAGCGTCGTTTCCGTTGTGGCAGAGGTCGGTCGCGAAGCCGGCGTCCTGCAGGGCCTTGCGAATGAACGTCGCCGTTTTCCTTTCGTCTTCAACGACCAATATGCGCATGGCTGGGGAAATATCTTACTCCGTCATACCATACACCAAAAGCTTCAATGTGCCGGGGACCATCTTTCCTCGCCTTTGGCCCTCAGCGGGAGCTTCGAATTTGGCGGCTGGAAGGTAAATGCGATGTGTCTTGGGATCCAGGGCCATAGTTCGCGCGCTTGGCCTGGTGGTAAGAGTCTGCACGACGGTCAATTTGTCAGGGGAATCTTCGTGCGCGATGGTCGTCGTCCCATCCCTACAGGAGCTAAAGGCCAGTTGGGTTCCGGGATCAAAGGCGCAAGCATCGACCCCGTTGCCAATCGGCACGGAAGTGATCACTTTGCCATCTGTGCTGTCCATCATCACCATAGTCTTGCTCCCACCGCATCCAATAAAAAGGCGGTGATGTGCCACGTCAATCGCCATTCCAGAAGCTTCCTCGCCGGGAGCGATCGGCCAGCGGTTCACCACTTGATGGGTCGCGGTATCGATGACGGCCACCAGGCTTTCGTCTTCGAGATTGTCGTAAACTCTGCCAGCCGCGGGGTCAGCGACTGCGAATTCAGGCTTGCCTCCCAGGGGAATGGTGGCGACAACCGTGCCGGATTTGGCGTCGAGAACCGTGGCGGATTGGCCTCGGCCATTGAAGAGATAAGCTTCCTGGCGGCCTGGTTCATAAAGCATTCCATCAGGATTTCGACCAGTGTCCACCTTGGACAATGTTTGCAGCGTTTTTAAATCGACGATGCTGGCCTTGTTTTCCTTGCCGTCGCTGACAAAGCCGCGAGACAGCTCCGGCGCGGGAGCCAGACCGTGAACGCCCAGTGTGTTGGTGATTTCGCCCACGATTGTTTCAGTATTCAGGTCCAGGACGGCCACCTCTGTGGCGTGGCTCATATAAAGACGGCGCGCGATTGGGTCCACCGATAGGTAATCCCAACCGCCTTCGCCAGGAATGGAAATTTCTTTCAGGAAGTGATAGGCGGGTTGGGCATGTGAATGGGTCGCGATGCAAAACCCAAACAGAACGAGGATGTTCAGGCTCAATATGTTTTTCATAATTTACGGCGGATTCGGTTTTATCGACCCTCCACATTCAGGAGGCTGGTCCGTTTCTTCAGGGCGCGCAGGGTGGCGAATATGGCGAAGCTTGTCAAAAAAACTCCGAACCATGAGTAATCGATATGCCAATTCCTTTCCGCCAGGGAATCACCGATCATATCCAGTAGAAAGAATACAGAAATAATGAGAAAAAAAGCATTGTATTCACGCTGGCCAACGGTTCGCCAGCAGAAGGGAACGGGGGAGGATTTCCAAAGGTGAAACCTTGGGATAAAGGCGGGGGTTTCAGCGGCCCATTTTTCAAAAACCTCGCCGAAGCGATCGCGCAAAAATGCTTCCTCGGCCATCATGATCCTCTCGTAGTAAAGGGCATAAATGCAAGTAGTCAAAACCGCCAGCCACCAAACGTGCGGGCATAAGGCAAAGCCCAGCATGATCAGATAATTGCCGAGATAAAGCGGATGCCGGACAATGGAGTAAACACCCGTGGTATTCAAAGTGTTGGCAACTTGCTCCCGGGTGTTCCGCCCAGAGGTCCCAATGGGCGCCCGCCCGATGGTGAAAATGCGCACCGCCAATCCAAAGAGGGAGACGGTCAGACAAAACACCTGCCAGATTTCATTGAGGAAGTGGCTTTGATCCAAGTACTTAAAAGATCTCAGGCTTAAAAAGAAAATGGGAAGGATAAGCAAGGGCAAATAACTGCGATGGCGGAAAAGCCACGAGCCAGATTTTTCAAGTTCACGATGGAGAGACATGGTGCGCTCAGAGCAAAAGCATAACTTCCCCGAAAGATTATCTGAGCCAAGTGAACGCAAGATGAATGGGAAATGACAATGTTGTCATTTCAACTCGCCGAACTTTTTTATGTCCCTATTTCGGATAGCCCTGCCACACCCATTCGAGCGCTTCCGGCAGCGTCTGACTCCTGACGGCTCTCTCCACGTGTCCCGCGTTGAGGGCAAAAACGTACTGATAATGATAACCTTTCGCCCTCAGTACGGCCGCCATTCGGTTGTTCGCCGCCACCCAGTCGTGCATGTTGTCACGCATGACATTGGGATTTAGCAGATCGTGGTCGCCAACCTCCATCCAAATGCGGATTGGCTTTGGGTCGCTCTGTGGAATTAATTTTTCGTGAAAATCCCAGGCGCCATCGGGAGTTTCCTTGTTGAAGGGCCATTGTTGATTCACGTAAGTGCCGGAATAAGTGACGACCCGGTGATACCATTCCGGATGATACCATGCCATCTCCAGCGCCGCCGCCCCGCCGGAACTGTTGCCCATGGTCGCCCGTCCATCGGGGTCTTTGGTCAGCTTCACGTTGTAATTAGTCTCAACCATCGGCAGCGCTTCCGTCTGAATGAACTCCGCGTATTTTCCCGACATGGTATCGTATTCCAGGCCGCGCTCGCTGCCTTGGGCGTCACCGCCTCCGTTGGCGATCATGATGACCAACATCACGGGGAGCCGATGCCGCGCGATCATATTGTCAAGAATGTGCGGCAAGGCCTTATCTGGATGACCCATGGACGGGCCATCGTGCGTCACCATGAAAGGCGCCTCGGTTCCGGGAATATATTGGCTGGGAATGTAAACCGTCACTGTGCGCCGGTAAGGGGCGGGATGGGCTTCCACCATGAGCGTTTTGGGATTATTCGGATCAACCGTCCCGAAGACTTTTCTGGCAATCCCCGGATAGAACTTGCTGTTCGCCGAATTCATGCTGAATTGCTCCACTCTCCCTTGCGGCACCCCTTCGGTCACGGTCAATTCAGGCGCCGGCACATAAGCAGGCCCGATCAGAAAATTGCCGTCCACATTTGGCGGCGGATTTGCTCCGGGCGAGGCTTCGGTTGGGTTGGACGCGGCATCGTTCGTGGAAGGCATTTTGTTCGGCGCCGCCTTGGCGAGATGCTCCGCTCCCGGCCCCGCGGCGATTAAAGCGGGTGTTCCTGGGTCGGTTGGCAGTCGCGTCACTGCCGGATAAACGGTCGTGACGACAATTAATTGTGCCAGGCAAGTGGCCGTCGCAGCGAATCCAAAAGGCTTCATACGGGAGGGAGTCTCGTCGCCGATCCAGCGAAAAGAAAGTTCAAAACGGCGCCATTTCAATTCCCCGTTCCCCAGTCCTTATTCGGCAGAATGCCCATGATTAACTCCAGCGTTCCACCGTCGGCGATTTCCTCGTGAGTGATCCACGGCCGATTGAGCGGTTTGCCGTTGAGCTTGGCGGACTGAATGTAATTGTCCATCTTGTCCGCTCGGGCGTAATGCGAATTACTGCGCACGACAATGCTAAACGTTCCACCCTTGTAGAATTTCGTGTCAAGATGAATGACAGCCTTTTCCACCAGCGGACTTCCAATCACATAAACTCCACTTGATGGATTCACGGGATAGAGTCCGATGGCGCTCCAGACATACCATGCGGAAATCTGGCCGCAGTCGTCATTGCCGCAGAGGCCTTCGGGCGAATTGTCATATTGGGTCAATTGAATCCGCCGGACTCGCTCCGCGGTTTTATATTGCGCGCCGGCAAGAGCGTAAAGATAAGGAGCTTGCTCGTCCGGTTCGTTGCCGTGCGCATACTGGCCGACGAGTCCCGTCACATCAATCCGCCAATTCTGCATATCGGAATCCTCGTTGAAGAACTGGTCCAACCGGTGGATAAACGCCCGTTTTCCGCCGTAAAGCTCAATCATGCCGGGAACATCCTGGGGCACGAAAAACATGTACTGCCACGCGTCGGCTTCGGTGAAATCCCCATCCGCGTCGTCCCCGTTGTGCGCCACTTCCTTGGGATCAAACGGCTCGCGAAAAGTGCCGTCCGGCTGTGGCGCCCGGAAAAATTGTGTCTTCGGGTCCCAAACATTTTTGTAGTAGTCCGATCGTTTCGAGAACAGTGACGCAGCCTCGGTCTTTCCCATCGCCTTGGCCATTTGCGCGATGCACCAGTCGTCATATGCAAACTCAAGCGTGCGCGAAGTCGCCGCTCCCTTGCCTTTGATCCATGGAACGTAACCGTATTTTTGGTATTCATCCTGGCGCCGCCGGCCACTCATCGCCGTGTTTGTCATGGCTTCAAACGCCAATTCGGCATCGTAATTTCGAAAGCCCTTGGCGTAGGCATCATAAATCACCGGCACCGAATGGTAGCCCGGCATGCACCACGTTTCATAGCTGGCCAGCGGCCAGACTGGCAGCGAGTGATCAGGCGACTGCTGATAAAACACCAGCATGGATTGCACGAAATCGTTGATCCGATCCGGCTCGGTGAGGGTCAACAGCGGCATTTCCCCGCGGAAAACGTCCCATAGCGACATCGTTTGATAATATTGGAAAGCAGCGGCCTGGTGAACCTGCCGGTCCGCTCCTTTGTATGTGCCGTCCGCGTCGTTGTAAAGCGTCGGCGCCATCATGGTGTGATACATTGCCGAGTAAAAAGTCTGCCGGAACGTGCTGTTGTCCGATTCTATCTCAATGCGCGAAAGATTTTCGTTCCAGGCATCGCGCGTTTGTTTTCGTACCGCGTCAAAGTCCCAATCGGGCATCTCCGTCTCGAGATTCTTTTTCGCCTCGTCCACACTCGTCGCGGAAAGGCCGACGCGCAAAATAATCGGCTCCGCCGAGCCCGTATTGTAATCCAGGTGGGCGCGGACATTTTTGCCCTGTGCGTCCATTTCACCGGCCGGCAGCGGTTTTCCGTCAACTTCGAGACCAAATCCCTCGAACGCTCTGGAAAATCCAATCGCAAAATAGAGAGTTTTCCCCTTCGCCCAGCCGTTATTGCTGCGCCTGCCGGTGATCGCCGTCCGACTCTCGATTTTTAACTCGCCGCCCGTCGGCGGATTCCCCAGCCCGTGGACCAAATCGATTAGCAAGTGGGCGTCGCCCGAGGGCGGAAACGTGTAACGGTGCATGCCGCAATGGGCCGTCGCTGTCAATTCCGCCAGCACATCGTAACGGTCAAGTCGCACCCGGTAATAGCCCGGTTGCGCCAATTCATTTTCGTGCGAGAAGCCGGATTTAAATCTCGCGGCGGCGATCGCCGTGTAGCCGTTGGATTCGACGCTGTCCGTAAAAGGCATGATCAGCAACTCCCCCAAGTCGATCCCGCCCGTGCCGGAAAGATGCGTGTGGCTGAAACCGAGGATCGTTGAGTCGGCGTAATTGTAACCGCAACAGGCATCCCAGCCATCCGTTCGCGTGTCCGGGCTTAACTGGATGAAACCGAACGGCGTCGTCGCTCCGGGATAAGTATGACCATGCCCGCCCGTGCCAACCATCGGCAGAGCTTCGTCCACTGGCAACGGCGCCGCCTCCAGCGAAAACGCGCAAAAAAGAAAGACCGCCGGCGCAAAATGGCAAAATTTCGAACGACTGCTGAATTGTCTAAAGAACTTCATATGACGGCTATTTGTTACGCCCGTTGCGTTTCATACACCAATGAAAAAAATCGGGTCGAGGCAAACGGTTTACTTGCTTGACCAGCCAAGTTACGGGATCGCTTCAACTTGCGGTTGTAAAAACTTCGGAGTAAAAATCCCCACCGACCGCTCGCCCGTCCCGATGAAGACCCGCCCCGGCCGATGCGGGTCCAGCGAGAGACTGATGGTATTGCCAAAGCGATAGCCCGGCCTGGTGATTTCGCTCCACAACAAGCCATTATTGTCCGAGTAATAAATTTTGTACCAGGCGTCGTTCGTCATCTCTCCATACACAACGACATTTCCGTTCAGCGCGTCCATTGCCGAAACATTCCTAAAACCCGCAACGATGTTCCAATTGGCGCCGGAATTCGTGCTGAGAAGCAAGCCGTTAACGTTGCCCGCAATCATTATCCAGACATTTCCGCTGATGCCGTGATCAGCCACGATCATGCCGTACCAATCCGACCAATCCTTCGCGACTACCGCGCCGGTCAATCCAGGAGTCAGAAGCGTCCAATTCACTCCTCGATTGGTGGAAATAAAAAATCCGCCGCCGGGTTCGGCCCCGGGGAACTTCGCTCTTGAGTACAGATAGCGCACATTAACGTTGGTCGCGTCCCGGTCCAGCGAAACGTTCCAATACTGGTCGTTGCCCAGGTTTACAGTGGTATTGCTGCTGGAAAACCAATTGCATTGCGCAAACAATACTCCGCCGTTGGTCGTTCGATACACCCCTCCGCCGCCCGGGCCAAGCTTTCCTCCGACCACCACCAGGAAATCGTCCGGATTATCCAGCGAATCTATGTTATCGATGATCTCTTCCCCGCTGGTATTGGTTGGCAACCCGCGCGCCGCCAAATGGAACCAACTCGTCCCGTCGTTCGTGGTTTCATAGATGCGCGTAGTGTTGTTAAGTTCGCATCCGCCAGGAAAAATGACCCGGTTCACCCCGTTGGTGTAACACGCCATTGCTCGGTGCGAATACATTATGATGTCGTTCGGCCACGGAAAAAACGGCGTCGCCATCGACATCACATTCCCGCTGATTCCGCCATCGGTGACGATCGCGCCCGCGTGATCGGCGCAAGAAATGTAAATGCGGTTTGGATCAGTCGGATGAAAACTAATCTTGTACGTGACAACCTCCCCAATGCCGTGGCAGATATATTGCCAGGTTTGTCCTCCGTCGTCCGTGCGCATCGGCCCATAGCTACCTCCGCCGTACCAGGTGTTGGGCGCGTTCACATCCTGGGTCAGCGCATTTGGCCGCCAGACCGCGCTGCGGCCCGCCCATTTCGGAACCACGGAGCCAGGCGCGTATGCGTCAGGCAAAGTTGTGAAACTTCCTCCTTCGTTGCTGCTGATCCGTGTGAAGCCATCAAAATCGCCCGCCACCAAATTCCCATTCCGCAAGACCGTCAGACAAACGATTGCGTTGCCATTGTTCCCAATGCCGTTGGTATAAGCCGCGCGCAAGTCGGTATAGACGTAACTCGCCGTGTCGGCCCAGTTCGTGGAAGTGATTTTTTGGATCACCTGCGTCCCATTACTGACTCCGCCGTAATACACCGTCCCATCCGCCCCGCGCGTCACACGCTGAATCAGAGGGAAGGATTTAAGTTGCGTCCAACTGTCGCCATGATTTACCGAAACCCACAACCCGCCATCCCCGCCCACAAAAATCTGGTTTGGATAAGAAGGATGGATATACACCGAAGAAATGATATTCGTCCCCAGCCCACTGGTGATGACCGTCCACGAATCGCCCGCGTTCGTCGATTCATACAATCCCTGCCCGCGGCTCCCGGCCCACGCTTCCGAGTCATTGGTGGGATTAAAGATCAGGCACTCGCCCCCGACCCGTTCCTGGTCGTTCCCCGAAAAATTCACCCCCGCTAGCGTTTGCGTCCAGCTTGCCCCGCCGTTGGTCGATTTCCAAATGCCGCGCCCCGGGTCATTGTTCAAATAACTCACGCCGCACGCCTGCAGGATCAAATTGGAACTCGAATTAGTGGTCTGCGGCACGGCAATCCCCTGCGGCACCAGCGCCGCGGGCGTCGTCATATTGCCGCAAAGGTAAGTCCACGAAACGCCCTGGTCATCGCTGCAGTAAATCCCGCCGCCATCAGTCCGCCCGATCAACCGTTCGCTCCAATGTTGAATGATCGCCGGGAAATACCCGCCGTCCTGCATATTGATCTGAGTGAACCCGCCTTGAAGCTGAGGAGCGGCATTTAACGTCATCCACACAGGCGACAACCCTGCCAACCCGGCAAGACACACTCTTGACCTCCAGCGCATTTTTCCCTTGGTCTGCAAGTCCTGCCCGGTTATTGCAAGCCTTTTTGCCGCCAACATCTGGCAGCCTCTTGCGATCTCGACCACGTCCTGCTTAAATAAGAAAAAGGAATATGGCCCAAAAATTCTGGATGACGTTTGCCCTTCTTGCTTTTCTGACTCAAGTAATTGCCGCCCCGGCACAGGACGCAGCTCCATCTGGCTGGGTCAATATTTCCGATCCGCTCATCACGGCGCTTACCAATTCTGGCACCCGCATTAAATGGCCGGGAAACACTGGAGGAATAGCCGTTGATCGAGCCACTGGCATACTCTACCTCGAAGTCTGCAATCTCGGCCTCTGGAAAAGCGCCGATCACGGCGTTCACTTTACCCGCGTCGCCCAAGACATGATCAGCGGGCGCTGCGAATTCGGTTATTCCTTCAACTGTGATCCGGCGGGCCTGCGCATGGCTTGCTTCTTACTCGATGGCGATTGCGGCATGACCTTCGACGGGGGCTCCACGTGGCGGCCCTTTGCCCCGATGGGCCGCAATTGGGATTACGGCGCTGTTGACTGGCCCGATCCAGGGGCCAAAGCGATTTTCGCAGCCCGTCACGAGAGCGGCGGAGAAATGTATGTTTCAGGCGATGACGGCGCGTCCTGGCATTTCATTGGAAAACATCCGGAATTCAACTCTGTCGGCGTATTTGGTCCACTCACGCTGGTGGCCGGCAGGAGCGATGGCATCCTGCGCAGCACCGACGGCGGCCAGACATGGACGAAGATATCGGATATCCACCCCGTCGGGCGCGTGGCGATCTATTTTGACGGTCTTGCCTACTGGCTCGCCGCCGAAGGGCTTATCACCAGCGCGGATAACGGAGCGACTTGGCGAAAGGTGGGTGCCGCAGTGTCTGCCGGGTGGGGGCCTTTCTTTGGAAAGAACGCCCAACAAATTATGGTGGCCGATGTTCATGGATTCTTGAAAACTGACGATGGCGGAAAAACGTGGCGGAGAGTTGCGTCCATGCCTCTGTTTCAAGGCGGCCTAGTGCCTAGATTGCCCGGCCAGTTCATCACCATTGGCTGGGATCCCGATGCCGATATTCTTTACGCCTCCCGCATGGGAAGCGCCGCTTACCGTCTTCGGCTTGCCAAATAGTTTGACGCCAATTCCGCCCTTTGACCGTTTGGCCGATCCCTTGCGTATCCAAAGAAACAATGCGATATTGTTCTATAGAGGAGGTATTTATGGATGCATTTTGGCTCATTCCTTTTGGCATTATTCTAATCGCCTTTGTCTGGATTTTTTACGCAATCGTGAAAAGGCGTCCCTCAGCTTCACCCGAGCCGCGCGTTTTGGTGGATAAACCGGGGGAAAAGCCACCCGTTGATGAATCCATCAAGGCCCAGGATTGGTCAACACGCCCGTCGGGCAGCTATATGAACTGGCTCAGGACGCCTCACAAAAAATCCTAGGCATAACTGAGTTACGTTATTTCACCCGCAAAACGGAGGATTTCTAAAATCCTCAGGCTCAGCCGCAACTTCCGGGCGAAATGACGACATCCGGTTCGGCGAGTCCCTTCGTTTTCTTTGTTATCTTCCGTGAGGTTTCCGTCCTACTTCAGCCGATTAAACGTTCCCTGTAAAATCTCCCAATCCTTCTTCCCCGCCACTTTTTGCTGGGCTTGCGCGTTGATGTCGGCTTCCAATTTGTTTTTCGTCGGGCGATCGGATTTGTAGAAAATTCCGAAATATCCGGGAAACGCCGCGTCCGCCAGCTTGTAAGCCGCCACTTCATCCGTGACGTCGTGCGTCGCCGGAACGACGTCGAATTTGCCGCCCTTGCGCGGGTTGGAAGCGTCGAAGGCCCCTTCGTAAAATTCCACGCATTCGCTCAGGCACTCGATCACGCTGAAACCGTCGTGGTCCATCGCCGCCTCCATCATTTGCAGCAAATGATTCGGGTTCGTGTGTGTCGCGCGCGCCACGAAGCTCGCGCCCGCGGAGATCAATTGCTTCATCGGGTTGATCGGACGGTCAATGGCTCCCCAGCCATCCGTCTTGCTCTTGAAACCAACCGGTGAGGTGGGCGAAGTTTGTTTCTTCGTCAAACCATACACCCAGTTGTCCATGACGACGTAAGTCATCTTGATGTTCTTGCGCGCGGCGTGATTCAGGTGATTGCCGCCGATGGAAAAAGCGTCCCCGTCGCCGCCGAAAACAAACAGGTGCAGGTCGGGGCGCGTCAGCGACACGCCGCTGGCAAACGGCAAAGCCCGCCCGTGCAGAAAATGCACTCCGTGCGCCTGAACGAAATATGGGAACCGGCTCGAGCAGCCGATGCCCGCGACAGTGGCCACCTTCTCATGCCACATTTTGCGCTTTTCAATCAGTTTGAAATAGAGCGCGAGAACGGAAAAATCGCCGCAGCCCGGGCACCATGTCGGGTGATCGGCCGCGATTTCTTTTTTTGTCAGCGGTTTGCGCTCGGTTCCAGGGATCGCGGGGGCGCCCGGAACGCTCGTTAAATTGCCTCGTTGGGGGATTTGGACTGTGGTTTCACTCATAAAATGCTTTTCTCTGAAATTGAAAATGTTTGAAATTATAATTTACGCAGACCGGTGGCGACGTCGCTCTTCACCCGCTCCAGGATTTCCCGCACGCGCCAGGTCAGGCCGTCGGTCTTGTTCAACCCGCGGATCTTTGCGGTGCAATAGCGCGCCCGCAAAATCCCGCCAAGCTGGCCATACCCGTAAAGCCCCTCGTCATTCATTTCGACGACCACAACGTCGTTAAACCCGGCGAAAATCTCCTCCAATCCGTTCGGCAGCGGAGAAATATGCCGCAAATGCAGCGCCGAAACGCTGTCTCCAGCCGACCGGGCGCGTTCAACCGCCTCGCGAATCGGCCCTTGGGTCGAACCCCAGCCCACCAGCAAAACATTTCCCTCCGGCGGCCCGAAAACCTGCGGGACCGGCAATTCTGCCGCCAGCCTTTGCAATTTCTTCCGTCGGCGCGCTGTCATCTGCATATGCAATTTGGGCGAACCAGTCGGATGTCCCATTTCGTCATGCTCCAACCCAGTGGCGATGGGATATTTGCCGCTCAAAATCGGCGTCCCCGGCGCCACTCGCCGCTGGACTTCGCCATTCAAAGGATACGGTGTGTAATCGGCGACCGGTGAAAGGTCCGGCGTCAGGTCCTGGCAAAGCTTTTCCAGGGCAGGCTCTTCAAAAGCCTCGATGCGCGTGGCGATGGATTGATCGCTGACAATGAAAACCGGCACATTGTATTTCCGCGCAATATTCACGGCCTCAATCGCCGTATAAAAGCAATCCTCAACGCTGCCGGGAGCCACGACGACCCGCGGGCAATCTCCATGTCCGCCAAAGCAAGCCATGTTCAAATCAGATTGTTCCACGCTCGTCGGCATTCCCGTGGAAGGACCGCCGCGTTGAATATCGCAAATAATCAGGGGCACCTCCGCCATGACCGCCCAGCCGATCCCCTCCGTTTTCAAGGCGATCCCGGGGCCGCTGGAACCTGTGACAGCCACCCGCCCAGCCCAGCCCGCGCCAATCGCCATGCAGACCGAGGCGATCTCGTCTTCGCATTGAACGAATGTGCCGCCATATTTCGGCAATTCCCGGCGAAGGATTTCCATGACTTCCGACCAAGGCGTAATCGGATAAGCCGCGCCAAACCGAATCCCCGCCGCAATCAAACCGTAGGCCAGCGCCTCGTTGCCCGTCATCACCACTTGATGCCCGGACTTTTTCTGGGCTTCCACAAACTGGAACGTCTCCAAAATCTTGCCCAGCGAATAACCGTAACCGGCGTTGAACGCCGAAAGCGCGTTCTTGAGAATGCTGTCATCCTTTCCGCCGAACCGTTCACCGATAAGCCGTTCGAGCTTCGGAACATTCAAATCGAACGTCTTGGCAATCAGGCCGAGGGTAAAAATATTTTTCCCCTTGTCTTTCGCAGTCCCGCCGATTGCCTCAATCGTCCGGCTCGAAATCGGGACCGGGATGTGTCGATACTCTTTCTCCCATTCCGGGTTGGGTTGCACATGGTCGGAATCATAAAGCACGATGCCGCCCTTGCGCACGGAAACCAGATGGTCGTCGTAGGAATGCTGATAAAACGCCACCAGCAAATCGGCCTCATCGCCCGAGCTTAAGACTTCGCCGGAGCCGATTCGCACCTGGAAGATCGAAGGTCCGCCCGAAATCGTCGAGGGAATGGTCATGAACGTCATGACCTCTTGTTCACTGCGCCCGGCAAGCCGGGCAAGAAAACCGCCGATGGCCTGGATGCCATCCTGCGAATTGCCGGCAAAACGGATGACGGCCTCGGATATTTTCGACACTTTTGGTGTCGCGCCGCCGACCGGCGTTGTCATTATGGATTCACTCATTTTAAAGCTCGCTGCTCAATTATTCAAATTCCTCCCCGCCACAAGCTGACGAATCGTTTCGATGGTCCAGCCTCGCATATAGCGAATAGGATTCAGGGTTCAACATTACATGGGACTGATAAGAATGTCAAATGATAGCCGCGTATTGTAAAGCATTGACTGGAAGACAATTGTGTTAATTTTTGCCTTCGCTGGAAGGCCCCACCTCGGAATCTATAAGAGAAGCTCATTAAGATCGGCAGTACGTTAATCAAATTTAATACTTCTTATCCATGCGTTATTTCTTCCCAACCTTTGGACGTCTGCGTTCCATAGACGGTTCAACTAACCGTCGGGAATTTTCCTCTTATCAGATGCGCAATTGGATTTGACACTCTTGTGCCTCAACTTTACGTTGGGATGAAATTTAACGATATGGCCGAAAATATTCCGAACACGCCCGGCGGAGCATTGCCTCCCAAACCGGCTGAAGCCGCCAAGGTCCAGCCGAAAAAAGAAACTGTCCGAATCAATTTGCCGCCCAAGCCGACTTCCGCGCCGACGATCAAATTGCCGACGCTGGCCCCCGGTGGTCCGCCGCCTACAACCGCGGCGGCCGCTCCTGTGGCTGCCGCCGCTCCGGCTGCTTCCAGGGCGCCCGCGCCCCCGGTGCCGCCGCCAGCGGGAGTTCCCGCGCAACGCGTTGCGACCGGGCCTGCCACCGCCGTCAAACCTGTTCCCGTCGCGCCCGTCGCAGCGCCGCGCCCCATGGTGGTTGCCTCCGCCGGCCCGAGTGGATTGGACCAAGGCCTGGCCATTGCCGCAGCCGTCGTGGGCCTTGCATCCGCGGCGATAGCGGCTTATTTGGCTTACTTCTTGAAAGACACTGGCAGTTGAGGTGAAGGTGGAATACAAGTTTAAACGAAAGTCTGACTAACTATGACCGCGTCAAGCATTTTAAAACTAACTCAGGCAAATTTTTCAGAGCAGGTTCTCAGCGTGCCCGGCCCCGTATTGGTTGATTTTTGGGCTGAGTGGTGCGGCCCTTGCAAAATGATCGGTCCGCTTTTGGATGAATTGGCCGGCGAGTACGACGGGCGTGTGCGCATCGGCAAAGTCAACATTGACGACGAGCAGGCGCTGGCCACCGAATATGGCATCCGCGCGATTCCCACGTTGCTGTTTTTCAAAAACGGCGAAGTCGCGGGGCAAATCGTGGGAATGTGTTCCAAGCGCGATCTGAAGCAAAACATCGACCGCCTTTTGGGGCCGTAGTTCCGACACTCGGGCCTTGATCGGCATCCATGCCCCTGATCATCACTCCCGGACAATTGCGGCTTCGCTCCGAGTTGTATCATCAACTGGGCGTCACCATTTCCGCGGGGCTGACTGTCCCCCAAGCGCTCGAACATTTAATAAAGAATCCCCCGGCCCGCTCCATGCGGCCGATGCTCGCGCAATGGCAGGAATATCTTCTTAAAGGCCATCCCGTCGTCGAATCTTTGAGACTTTTGGGGAGTTGGACGCCTTCATTCGACCTCGCGTTGCTGGAAGCGGGCGAACAGAGCGGGCGGCTCGACGCGTGTTTCAAACTGCTCGCCACCTATTATCAGGAGCGGGCGCAAATGGTTCGCCAGGTGATTTCGGATATGCTGTATCCGCTCTTCATTTTTCATTGCGCCATTGTGATCTTCGCATTTGTCAGTTTCATGAAGCCAGGCGGGACCGCAATTCAATTCGCCGCGACTGTATTGGGCGTGTTCGTTCCGCTCTATGCCGCCGCGTTTTTCCTCGTTTACGCGTGCCAGGGCCGGCGTGGGGAACATTGGCGCGCGATGGTTGAAAGGGTTTTGCACCCCATTCCGATCCTTGGAACGGCGCGCCGGTACTTGGCTCTGGCGCGCCTGGCGGCGGCGCTGGAAGCATTGCTAAACGCCGGAGTAGGCATCATCGGCGCGTGGGAACTTGCCGCAACGGCGAGCGGTTCACCGGCATTGCGGCACACAGTGCAAACCTGGAAGATTCCCCTGGAAGAAGGGGCCACACCGGCGCAATTGGTCTCTGACGCCCCGCAATTCCCGGATATTTTTCGGAATCTTTACCATACAGGCGAGACCAGCGGAAAACTGGACGAGACGTTGGACCGCATCCACAAACTTTACCAGGAGGAAGGCAGCCGGAAACTGCACGCCGTCGCGCAGTGGACGCCCCGCCTCATCTATTACGCAATTCTCATTTTCGTCGGCTACAAAATCATCGCCTCTTACTCGGACATGTGGAAGGAACAGGACAAAATGCTTTACGGCAAATGACAATCGCGGAGATTCTTTCCAACGAGGAATTGCGCCGGCATGAATTTCCCGTGGCGCGCGAAAAGGCGTTTCTCGCGCACGCCGCTGTTTGCGCCATTCCGCGCCGTGTTTCCGAAGCGATGCGCGACCAGGCCGCCCGCGCCGCGACGGACGATCAAGAGGAAACTTTTCCGGCGGCGCAATTCCAACACGCGCGTGAGCTGGCGGCGCGTTTGCTCCAGGCTCAAGCGAGCGAAATCGCGCTCGTCGGCCCGACTTCGCTTGCGCTTAGTTTTGTGGCGGGCGGATTGCCATTCCGCAAAGGCGACAACATTCTTGTTTACTTCGAGGACTACCCCTCGAATGTGTATCCGTGGATGGCCCTGGCGGAGCAAGGCGTCGAAGTGCGGCTGCTGAACATCCGGGATTACGGGCGCATCCGCGCCATTGATGTGACCGGGCAAATCGACGAGCAGACTCGCCTGGTGGCGCTTGCATCCTGTCATTTTGTCGCCGGCTGGCGTGTTGAAGTGGAGGCCATTGGAAAAGTTTTACGCGATAGGAATGTGCTCTTCTGCGTCGATGGCATTCAAACGCTCGGAGCGTTTCCTGCGAACGTCGAACACGTGGATTTTTTGGCGGCCGACGCGCACAAGTGGCTCCTGGGGCCTTGCGGGGCGGGCATATTTTTTGTGCGAAAGTCGATGCAGGAAAAGTTGCGTCCGCGCGTTCATGGCTGGCACAACGTTCGTTGCCCGGGTTTTGTCGCCCAGGAACAAATGGTCTATTTGCCGGACGCCCGACGTTATGAAGCGGGCACGGCAAACCTCGCGGGTTTGGCGGGATTGACGGCGGCGATGGAGCTTTTGCTGGAGGTTGGAGTGGAAAACATCGCGACTGAACTTCTTCGCAAGCGCGCGCTTCTGGTGCGGGAATTGCGAGAAAAAGGTTTGACAGTGCTTCATTCCGATGCGCCCGAGGCGAACGCCAGCGCCATCGTGAGTTTTTACCGGCCTGGTTTGGACATGGGTGAAACGCACCGAAAGTTGATGGCGTCGGGCGTTCACACTTCGTTGCGCGTGGATCGGTTGGGCCAAAAATACATTCGGGTCTCGCCGCACTTTTACAACACGGATTCCGAACTGGACCGGCTTTTGGCAGGGCTGTAAGCCGAATTATCCGCCCGACGTTAGTCGCCTCCGATTGTTCTATTAATGCGCTCTAAATCCGACTCACGTGATTGCGCCACCACTGGCATTACCATCCGCGTCGTCGTCAGGTCGATGAACATCGAGCGAGCGTCAAAATCAACGGAGACTTTCGCCTCGCCCGCCACCACGCCTTTCGGCATCTCAAAGTCAGTCGTATAGAACTCCCAGTAACAACAGCGCTGTGTGAGTTTATAGGAGGTCCGCAATGGCGCGCCGTCACCCTCCGTCGGCCATTCAATATTCAACTCCAGGTCTCCGTTGCATTCTTGTCCACGAACAATCGCTTGCCATCCTCAACCATCCATACTTTCACATCGCGGCTGTTGCCGAAGGTCGTCAAACAATACTTCGGCGTAGATTGATATTTTGGCTCCTTGATGATAGCGCGGTCAATGTGGCTCGCCGCACTAGATCCGCTATGGGCAACACACAGCTCAGGATCGCTATGGCAAAAGCAAACGGGTCATATTTGGTTCCTTCGATTTTAACCTAACTTCCCCCAGAAATGGTGCGAAACATCAATTTCATTGGGGTTTTGCGAAAAAGTGTAGCAAGTAATATTGTGATTTATTATTAAGTGGGCATTGACGGACTATGTTGACGCGCTCTATCCTGTAGCCCGTGTTCGTTCAAACCACGACGTCCTCCAGAAAAAACGGCAAGAGCTACGTCTCTTACCTCGTGCGCGAGTCTTTCCGCACTCCCGCAGGACCCCGTTCCCGCACCATCTGCAATATCACTGATCTGCCCGCTCCGACGCGTGATCTCATCGCGGCTTCCCTCAAATGTCGGGACTTCCTGCCGGCGGATCAGTTTCATCTGCACGAGGCCCTCGACTATGGCGGGCTGGCCGTTCTCAACGACGCCTGGTCGCGCTTTCGGTTGGGCGAACTCTTTGCCGAGGTGGGCTCGTCACGACAACGCGGTCTGCTCCAAGCGGTGATCTACGGCCGTCTGCTCTTTCCCTGCGCCAAGCTCTCTTTGGCGCAGAAAGCCCAAGGCACCTGGTTGGCGCAAGCGTGCGGCCTGCGCGCCAGCGAATCCTTTGATGAAGACGATATCTACCAGGCCATGGATCAGCTTACTGGCCATTGGGTCGGTTTTGAAAAGCAACTTTATCAGCGGGCCTTTCCCCAAACCGTGCGCCTGGTGCTGTACGATTTGACCAGCGTTTACTTTGAAGGACACGGGCCGGCACACTTGGCCAAATACGGTCACAGTCGAGACCATCGGAACGATCGTCCGCAGATCCTATTGGCCGTGGCGACGGACAGCGAAGGCTTGCCCCTCCACGTGGCGGTCTTGCGCGGCAACCGCAACGATACCCAAACGCTGCAGGGCCTCTTGCAGACCTTGCGCCGCCGCTTTGGGATCCAGGAAGCCACCTTCGTCTTTGATGGCGGCATGAGCAGCCAGATCAATCTGGAGGCGTTGCACGCGGCCAACTTGGGCTACGTGACTCGGCTCTCGGCGTCCACCCTGCGTACTTTGGTGGACGAATTGGCGTTGGAAACGCAATTGGAGTTTGGGGATCGGCAGCAGATCATGGAGATCACGCACCAGGGCAAGCGCTACGTCATTGCCGGAGGGCGCTGGCGCCAGCAGCGCGACCAGGAGCGCCGACAAAGTCGTATTGACAAAGCGGAAGCCCAGTTAAAGAAATTGGCGGCGGTCCAGCGCAAAAAAGTGGACGCGCAAAAGCTGGCCAGCCAAGTGGGCCGGTGCTTGCAACGACTCAAGGCTCACAAGTATTTCAGCTATCAGGTAGACGCGCGCGGGCTCTTGCAATGGGAACACAAAGCAGACTTGATTACCCAAGAAGCCCACCAAGACGGATGGTATCTCTTGCATACCAATGAGTCGGTCCAGAAATGTTCGAGCGAGCAGGTGCTGGGGCATTACAAAGGGTTGCTGGACGTGGAAGAGGCCTTCTGCGAACTCAAGAGCTACCCGGAGGTTCGGCCCATCCACCATCGGAGACCGGACCGCGTGGTCAACCATGTGCGTTTGTGCTTTCTAGCCTATTGGTTGAGCGCGCGCCTGGGCGGAGAATGGCGGGCCCGCGGCGAAACCGAGGAAGTTCCGCGCGTGTTGCGCCGTCTGCAAACGATTCGCGTTGGCCTCTTGCGGATGGGCCAAAACATTCATCGCACGGTCATGACCGAAATCCCTAAGAATTTAAACGATCAATTGCGCAAACTGGGATTGGCGACGATCTTCGCATCGCCGCCAAAACAGTAAGATGTAGCC
>DATAUD010000046.1:0-57736 GCA_036268455.1 Verrucomicrobiia bacterium | reverse complement strand
AGTGTTGTGGGCAGCCACCCAGCGCTTCAACTCCAGACGGTCGGTTTCAGGGAGATTCACAGGCGGTGCGATTCGCGGCATGAACGCAAAATATCATGCCGTGAATATAATACCAGTTATTTGTGAGACACTACACTAGTGGTGCCGTACAAAGGAGTGTCGTTCCAATCCCCTTTGGTTCCGCGGGGCGGGTTGTCTGAGTATTCCCAATTGATGGCTACCCAACTCTCGCCCGGCGGGGTGTTATTTGGCTCGCCAGGTTTCCAATTGCTGTAGTTGAAGTCCTCGCCTGTCACCCATGAGAATTCGGTGTTCCGGGGACCGCCCAGATTGACGTTGAAGCCAAGGTCCGACAAGGCCAATCGAACCCTCTGCGGGAAGGTTAAAGGGCCGCCGAAGCCGATGGGCACGACTTGGTAGCCGCCTGCGGATGAGCCGCCGGAAGATGGCACCACGGGCACAACTCGGTAGGCGCCCGCGCGCGCGCCTCCGGTTGGGACATTGGTGGAGATTCTTACAAGGCCGATCCAAAGCGGCAGATGCTCAAACTCCCCGGTCAGAAACGTGCCGTTGATGAAGTTCTGCTCTTCCGGACTGGTGATCGTCGCCAAGGTGCCTCCCAACGAAACCGCCAGTTTCTCCGCCGTGTCCCAATCAGTGGCGGATGGTGTCAGGGCATACCAATGGTCGTTGCCGCCGTTGGTTGAACTCCATTGAGTCCAAACCGGGGATCCGGCACTCACCTGATTCGGATTTGTGACAGGCCGGCTTTGCGGATGGCTATGCCAGGCAATGTAAATGCCCGCGAGTCCGAACAGCAACGAGACGATGGCAAGCCAGCGCCACGGCTTCTCGACCCCGACGAGCGCAATGAGCGCGCAAGCAGACAGGCCCGCATAAGCGTCTGCGAAATAAAGCCGGTTACCCGCCGGCCACAAAGCCAGGGCCAGACAAACCAGACCGATTACGACCGCCGGAATGAGGGCTTTGCGTTTCATTTGTCAGTTGGCCAAAGCGGAAGAATAATCAGTCAAACATATCGCGATGGCAAGCGGCCGTTGTGCATAAATATTTTTAAAAAACACTTGCGCAGTCATGTGGCTGCGCGTATATTCGCAGCCAGGTAACTGCATAAATGGAATCAAGAAGAGATGTATTTCAGGCAATTGCGGACCCTACACGCAGGGCGATTCTCACGTTGCTCGCGGTGCAGGCATTGACGCCGGGGGCCATTGCCGACAATTTCAAATCGTCACGGCAAACGATTTCAAAGCACATTCAAATACTTGCCGAGTGCGAGTTGCTGAAACCGGAGCAAAACGGCAGGGAAATTTACTATCACATCAACGCAAAACAAATGAACGAAGTAGCCGACTTTATTGAACCCTTCCGCAAACTCTGGGATGACAGGTTTAATAAACTGGAAACCATAATGAAAAACTACAAATCAAAAACAGGATAAATATGGAGCGAAAAACAAAAATCAACGCCGAGGACGGCAAACAGGAAGTAACAATTACACGGGAATTTGAGCTGCCGTTGGAATTGCTCTTTAAAGCTTATGTAGAACCGGAAATCCTCGAGCAATGGATGGGAACGAAGGTGTTGAAGCTCGAAAGCAAAAAGCACGGTGGCTACCAATTTGAAACAACCGATCCCCGGGGAAACAAATACGGGTTTAGTGGAGTAATCCATGAGTTCAGCCCGAATCGGAAAATCACACGAACATTTGAGATGGCGAACACGCCTTTTGGCGTCCAGCTTGAGCTCCTGGAATTTGAACAACTTACCAATGACACCAGCAAACTTAACATGCGCGTCATATATGAATCGGTTGCGCAAAGAGATCAGGTGCTAAAAATCGGGATGGCGCAGGGCATCAACATGGCGCATAACCGGCTGGAAGACGTGGTAAAAAAGCTAAAATAAACTGCTATGACACCCGCCATCAAACGTCCGATCCTACGCTGGACTCACCTCATCTGCAGCATCCCGATACTGAGTTACATTTACGGTCCTATTTCGGAAGTTCAACAATACGCCGGAGCCGTCCGGTTTGTCTTCGTTCCTATCATTTTCCTATCGGGATTTTGGATGTATGCGGGCGCAATTTTCGCCATCATCGGGGTCGCGGCGTGGCTTGGGGCGTATCGCTTGGCTGGTTTTTGGGCGGGGGTCGTGAGTCAGGTCGCTCTATTGGTTGGGCGGAAGATTTGGCTGGTTGTTCGTGCGCGACGTTTAAAGTGATCGGCTTATATTGACTTTATTCCGTAGTCTCAATAAAGGAATGGAATGAATCCCAATGTAGATGGATATTTTAAAAAATCCAAAAAGTGGCAGGAAGAATTGAGAAAATTGAGAACGATTATTCTTGACTCTCCGCTGACTGAAGAGTTGAAGTGGGGCAAGCCTTGTTACGCGTTCGAGGGGAGCAATGTAGTTATAATCATTCCGTTAAAAGAGCGCTGCGCTCTTATGTTTTGCAAAGGCTGTTAAAAGACGCCAAGGGCATTCTAATCAAACTTGGGGAAAACACGCAGGCTGGACGCTGGATCAAGTTCGCCAATGTTCAGGAAGTCGTTGAGAAGCAGGCGCTCTTGAAAGCCTATATTGGGGAAGCCATTGAAGCGGAAAAAGCCGGCTTGGAAGTGAAATACAAAAAGACTTCGGATTTCAAAATTCCTCAAGAATTTCAAAATAAACTGGATGAAATCCCCGCCTTGAAAGCCGCATTTAAGGCATTAACGCCGGGGCGGCAACGAGGGTACATTATTTATTTTGCCGCCGCCAAACAATCCAAAACCCGGGAAGCAAGGGTTAAGAAAAGCATGCCGCAAATTTTCAAGGGAGAGGGATTGAATGAGCGGTAGAGTCCCCCATTCAATTACCTTCCAAACACTTCCGAATTTGTGGTCAAAAAGACTTGCCAAAACGCACGTCAGCGCGGAGATTTTGGGTGCATGAGCATTGCTGCTGAGAAAGTGGCCGAAATGCTGGCCCTGCCGGAACAGGACCGGGCGTTCCTGGCCCGGCGGCTTATCGCAAGCCTTGACGACACCGTGGACGCTGACGCCGAAACTCGATGGCACGAAGTTATTGACCGACGCACCCGCGAGATGGCAGAGGGCCGGGCGGATGCCAGTCCTGAGGAAGAGATGGTTGCGGACATCCGGGGCAAGCTTCATGCGCGTCATCAGGCATCCTGAGGTGCCACAGGAGTTGGAAGCCGCCGCGCTCTGGTATGAGGACCGCGAGTCAGGCCTTGGTGGCGATTTTCTTGAGGAATATCGAGCCCCGCTTGGCCGAATCCTAAGCGAGCCGGAACGTTGGCGCAAAATCAGGGGTGATAATCGCAAGCTCAACTTCCACCGGTTTCCCTACGCCATCGTTTACAGCGTGCATGACGACACGCTCTACGTCACAGCCGTGATGCACACGCATCGACGTCCGTTTTACTGGTCACGCCGCCCGCTTCCACCAGCATAAACTTGCTTGACTCTTTTCTTCGCCGGGACATTAAAGCAGAGGGAATGAAAGGTTTTTATAGCATTCGAGTGGCGACGGAAGCCGATCTGGCCAGTATCAATGACATTTACAATCATTACGTCCTGCACTCGACTTGCACTTATCAGGAAGAACCGGAACCGCTCGACGGACGGCGGCAGTGGTTCGGACATCACGGGGAGAAACATCCTATAATCGTCGCGGAAACGGGAAAGGAAATTGTCGGATGGGGATCGCTTTCGGCTTATCACCCGCGCTCGGCTTACCGGCGGACGGTCGAGGATTCGGTGTATGTCAATCACGAACATCATCGTTGCGGCGTGGGATCGCTTTTGCTGGAGGATTTGATTTTTCGCGCCCGCGGGCTGGGCCATTACGCCATCATCGCCGGAATTGATGGCGAACAAGCGGCGAGCGTGGCGTTGCACGGGAAATTTCATTTTGAGAAGGTCGGGCATTTCAAAAAGGTTGGCTTTAAATTCGGGCGCTGGCTGGATGTGATTTACATGGAGTTGATGTTGGAGGCGGCGGAATGAGAACGAGACTGCTCGTTTTTGTGGCGCTGGCGGCTGCTTCGTTTTCGGCGCGGGCGGGGGACTTGCGATGGCAACATCTTTCCAGCACGAATGGCGATCTTCCTGTGCCCGGGACTTCAACCCAGCAAACGGGGGCGATTGTTGCTGATCCGGCCGGGGACGGTGTTAATGGGTTTGTGCTGAGTTTTCGGCAGAGGGCGCCCGCGCTGGTTTGGTATCGCCGCACCGCGCAGGGGTGGGACCGCTATGTCATCGAGTCCAATTTTCTATCGGTCGAGGCGGGAGGGGTTATCTGCGATGTCGATGGAGACGGGCATCCGGACATTATTTTCGGCGGGGATTGGCAAAGCGATGAGGTGTGGTGGTGGGAAAATCCGTATCCGAACTATGATCCGAAGGTTTCGTGGAAGCGGCACTTGATCAAAAAAGGCGGGGCGACCCAACATCACGATCAGGCGGTTGGGGATTTTCTTGGGACAGGGAAGCCGCAGCTTGCATTTTGGAATCAGGGCGCGAAAGCGATTTTGCTGGCGGAGATTCCCAACGACCCGCGCCATGCGGAATCGTGGCCGTTGACGAAGATTTTTTCCGGCGAGGCTGGCGAAGGGCGCAACACAGCCTTCCGTTATGCGGAGGGAATGGCGGCGTATGATATTGACGGCGACGGAAAGGTTGACTTGCTGGCGGGAAATTTGTGGTTCAAACACCGGGGCGGGAAAAAATTTGATCCGATTCAAATTGGGCCGATCGGCGGGAGGATTGCCGTGGGGAAATTCAAGCCGGGCAAGTATCCACAGGTGGTCATTGCGCCCGGCGACGGGGACGGGCCGTTGCGTTTTTACGAATGTGTTGGAAATCCTGAGAACAGCCGCGACTGGGTGGGGCGCAATTTGCTGGAGCGGGATATGATTCACGGCCACAGCCTGCAAGTGGCGGACATTGACGGAGACGGGCACCTGGACATTTTTGCGGCGGAAATGGCGAAGTGGACGGAGTCACGCAAGGAGCCGGACAATCCCAATGCGACGGCTTGGATTTTATTTGGCGACGGAAAAGGGAATTTTCGGAAGACGGTCTTTTGCAAAGGGGTGGATTTTCACGAGGCGCGGGTGGCCGATCTCAATGGGGACGGCTTGCCGGATATTTTGGACAAGCCGTATAACTGGGAAGCGCCGCGAGTGGATGTGTGGTTGCAGGTTCCGGCTGCTCACGGCAGCAGCACTACTCGATAGAATCTTTCCGAGTTTGTCAGCGCGTCGGAGACAGCGGTGTTGGTGCTGGTTGCGGTGATTTCGCTGCCCAGATCAGTCCAGGAGCTTTGGGTTAATGCAGCCTTGGCTTGAATCTGATACATCTGGTTCGCGGTTGAGATGAAGGTGAATGTGATCGAATTGCCGGAGCGTTTCGCCGATCCGATTTGCGGGGGCGCGTTCGTCACGGATTTCACGGAAAGCAGCGCGTTGGCGCTGACGATGTCGCCGGCGGGGCCGTTGACGAGAAGGGAATAATTTCCGAGGTTATCCGCGGAAACACCGGAGACGACAAGGTTGGTTTTCGTTTGGCCGGGGATCGGGACGCCGTTCAGCAGCCATTGATAGGTCAGTGGGCCGGTGCCAATGACGGCGACAAATAAGGTGACCTTCGCGCCGTTGGTCACCACTTCAGGCACCGGGTTGGTGACAACGGTCGGCGGGATCTGGACGGTCAGCTTCGCCACTGAACTTGTGACACTCCCGGAATCGCTGGACACAATAACGCTGTAGCTGGCGGCGTCGCTGGTCTCGGCGCCGTTGATGGTCAGGCTGTCGTCATTTTGATCCGTGATCGGATTGCCGTTCTTGAGCCATTGGTAGGTCAGATTGCTCGTCGAGGCAGCCACGACATTGAAAGTGGCGTTGGAATTGACGTGCACGCTCTGCGATTGCGGCTGGACGGCGATCAACAAATCCGGCAACAGCTTGCGAATGGTGTTGTTGCCCGAATCCGCCACGTAAACGATTCCCTTCGGATCGACCACGATGCCAATAGGTGTATTGAACAGGGCGTTGGTTCCCACTCCGTCTTCGCTTCCGGCAACTCCTGGAATTCCTCCGATGGTGGTGACGGTGTGGCTCGAAATTTTCCGGATGGTATTGTTGCCGGTGTCGGCAACGTAGTAATTCCCATTGGTATCGCCCGAGACGTCGTAAGGTTGATTAAACCGCGCCGCCGAGCCCGCGTCTCCGTCGTTTGTGCCGCCGTAATCGGACTGAACGCCCGCGAAGTTGAAAGCGGACCAGTCTGAGTTCGCGGCATTGGTGCTCACCTCGAAAATCTGGTTGTTGTTGTCATCGGCCACGTACAAATTCCCGGCGGCATCGGCAGTCAGGCCTTGGGGAGAACTCAACCCGTAGGTTCCCTCCCCCGCGAATTCGCCGCCGCTGATCAGTTCGGACCCCTTGAGCGTACTGACGCCGCCTTCCAGCGTAACTTGACGAAGCTCATAATTGTTGAACGCGCCATAGCCGGCGTCTGACACGAAAAGATTTCCGCCCAGCCCCATAGTCAAACCGACCGGCAGGGCAAATAAACCGCCCGCCCCGGCGCCGTCGTTTGTCCCCTGAACTTCCGGCGTCCCGGCCAGCGTCGTGACGTTCCAATTCGTGCCGTCGTAAGTCATTTGCCGGATAATGTAATTATAAGTATCCGCCACAAAAATGTTTTCATTGGTATCCACCCATATGCCATAAGGGGTGTCAAACATGGCGTTGGTGCCCGTTCCGTTCGCGAAATCGGCGTTCTCGGGATCACCGGCAATTGTTGTCACGGTGCAGTCCGTCAAGCCGGAAGGCACAATCTTCCGAATGACGCAATTATAGGAATCGGCGACAAAAATATTTCCGTTGGTGTCCGACGCGAGCGCGCCTGGATAAGAAAAAAGGGCGTCGGAACCCGCGCCGTCGGCGAAGCCGAATGCGTTTGTGGGAGAACCGGCCCACGTGATGAAACTATCGGGCTGGGCGGTGGTCAGCGAGGCATTCGAACTGGTGACGCTTCCATAGGGGCTTGTCACTTCCACGGTGATCGTGCCGTTGTCGCCGGGCTGAAGGCCGTCGATTTCGACCGAGGAATATACGGCATTGGCGAGGTCCTGCCCGTTGTATTGCCATTGGAACGTCAGGGGTGGGACGCCGATGGCGACCACCGAGTAGTTGGCGCTTCCGTCGGGGACGGAAGTCTGAGAGTCCGGCTGGGTGACGATTATCGGAGCGATGACGGGGGAACCTTCGCGGATAACATCGTTGCCACTGTCGGCGATATACATGTTGGTGCTGGCATCAAAAGCGATGCCGGCGGGAAAATCGAAAAGCGCCGAAAACCCCGGACCGGTGGCGGAGCCGCTCGTGCCGGGTGAGCCGGCCTGCGTTGTGACATCGCCCGCGAGCGTGACGAATCGCACGGTGCTGTTGGCAAAATCAGAGACGGCAATGTAACCGCCGCCCGTTGCGATGCCCATTGGGTTGTTGAAACGGGCGGAGGGACCGGGAAGGTCGTTGGTGCCAGTGAGGCCGGGGGAACCGGCGAGTGTTTTGACCACCCATTGTTCGCCCGATAATGAGACTTCGCGAATCGTGTCGTTTCCCGTGTCGGCAACGATCAGGGTTCCAGGCCCGTAATAACCGATGCCGGCCGGGAGGTTAAATTGCGCATTGGTGCCGTCGCCATCCGCCGAGCCGGGAACACCCGGCAAGCCGGCGAGCGTGAACACGTCGCCGTTGGGCGTTACCAGGCGGATGGCGTCGTTGCCCTGGTCGGCCACGTAAAGATTGTTCAGAGAATCGAACGCGAGCGCGGCGGGATGATTAAATTGGGCGATGGAATTGCTGCCGTCGGCCCATCCTGGTTTTCCCGCAAGGCCGGCCAAAGTTGTGACCTGGCCGAGCCTGATTTTGCGGATCATATGGTTGCCCCAATCGGCGACATAGACCGTGCCGGAATTGTCCACGGCAACGCCGGTCGGAAAATCGAATTGGGCCGAGGCGGCGGCGCCGTTGGCAACGCCGTTGCTTTTGGGAGTGCCTGCGAGGGTCGTTACCGCGGCGCCGATGGAGATTTTGCGGATCGTGTGATTGGCGGTGTCGGCCACATAGACATTGCCGGATGCGTCCACGGCGACGCCGGAGGGCGTGGTGAAACGGGCGGCGGGGCCTGTCAAGTCATTGGTTCCGGCGCTGCCGGAATTACCGGCAAGGTTGAAGAAAAAATACGGGGCCTGGGCGCGGCTGATTTGCGTTGTCAGCAATAATATTGCGACTATAACAGGCAAAATGAGGGCGCGAAATGGAAATGAGAACGCCGTCGAATTTGGTTTTTGCATAAATGCTGGTTGTAAAATAGTTACTTTGCGAAGTTTTGTCACGCGGGTTTTCACGCTGAAAACAAAATTGAAGTTGTCGTTTGGCTATGGCATGAAACCGGCACAAACTCCTTCATGCGGGCAAAATTATTGATTATTGGCGGCCTGATGGCCTCGGGTTGCGCGGCGGCGGCGGTCGAACCTCCGGCGCCTTATGGACCTACTCCCAGCAACGCGCAACTTGTCCGGCAGACGAATGAGTTTTATGGCTTTATACATTTTACCGTGAATACGTTCACGGACAGGGAATGGGGCCTGGGCGATGAAAACGAAAGCGTGTTTAATCCGACCGACTTCGATCCGAATCAAATCGCGCGCGTTGCGAAGGAAGCCGGGATGAAAGGACTGGTTCTGACTTGCAAACATCACGATGGGTTTTGCCTTTGGCCGTCGAAATATACCGCGCATTCGGTGAAGAATTCGTCGTGGAAAAATGGCGCGGGGGATGTGGTGCGCGCGATATCCAACGCGTGCCGAAAACATGGATTGAAATTCGGCGTCTATCTTTCGCCGTGGGACCGAAACAACGCCGCGTACGGAACGCCAGAGTATATTGCTTACTACCGGAACCAGCTTCGGGAGTTGTTGTCGAATTACGGGCCGATTTGCGAAGTTTGGTTTGACGGCGCGAACGGCGGATCGGGGTTTTACGGCGGTAAACGCGAGGAGCGGCACATCGACAACCACACTTATTACGATTGGCCCAATACATGGAAACTGGTGCGCGAACTCCAGCCGAATGCTGTGATGTTCAGCGACGTTGGGCCGGACATCCGGTGGGTGGGCAATGAAAAGGGCGTCGCGGGGGATCCGTGCTGGTATGGCTTTGATTCGCACGGGCAGGCGCCGGGCGACGCCAAGGAGGAAATGCTCAATCACGGGCTGCGTGACGGGCCGCAATGGGTGCCCGCCGAGTGCGATGTTTCCATCCGGCCCGGGTGGTTTTATCATCCGAGCGAGGATGGCCGTGTTAAAACGCCGCGGCAATTGGTGGATCTCTATTATGATTCGATTGGGAGGGGTGCGTCGTTGTTGTTGAATGTCCCGCCAGATCGGCGCGGGCAGATCAACGACGAGGACATAAAATCGCTGCGCGGGTTTCGGCGCATTATCGACGCGACTTTCTCTCGTAATCTTGCCGCCGGAGCGAAGGTCGCGGCGTCGAATGTTCGCGGCGGGGACAATCGTTTTTCGCCACAGAATCTTTTGAAAGAAAAGCGGGACCGCTATTGGTCAACCGACGATTCCGTTACGAATTGTGAACTGATTATCGACATTGGGAAGCCGCTGACTTTCAACGTGGTTCGGTTGCGCGAGTACCTTCCGCTGGGCCAGCGCGTGGATCGTTATGGGCTGGACCAATGGAAGGACGGGCAATGGGTGGAATTTGCGAAGGGATCGAGCATCGGCAATTGCCGCCTGGTTCGCGGCGAAAGGGTCGTAACCGATAAAGTCCGGTTGCGGCTCACCGGCCCGGTCTGCCCGGCATTGTCTGAGTTTGGGTTGTTTGAAGAAAAGTGAGCTTGAAATAGGGCGGTTTAGCGTTATTTTGCAAGGCGTGACGGTTTTTTCAAAATAACTGTTGCCACAACGGGGACTGTCCATTACATTTCGCGCTCCGTTTGCCCTGTCGGGCAATGGAATGGGGAAGAGAACAAATGCCGACAATTAATCAGCTCGTCCGTAAAGGACGAAATAAATTGCGAAGCAAGTCCAAAGCACCGGCCTTGCAGAATTCGCCGTATCGCCGCGGAGTCTGCATCCAGGTGATGACACGCACGCCAAAGAAACCGAATTCCGCCATGCGCAAAGTGGCGAAAGTCCGCCTGACGAATGGTTTCGAGGTAATCGCCTATATCCCCGACGAGGGGCACAATTTGCAGGAACACTCGATTGTTCTCGTGCGAGGCGGGCGCGTGAAGGATTTGCCAGGTGTTCGCTACCACATCGTCCGTGGCACGCTGGATGCTGCCGGAGTGGAGAAGCGGCGTGTGAGCCGCTCGAAGTATGGTGTAAAGCGCCCGAAAGAGGCAAAAGCCGGCGCCAAAGCCGCGGAAGCGAAGTAATTTTTTATGTCTCGACGTCGTCAAGCAACTAAAAGACCGCTGTTGGAAGACAGCAAGTATCACAGCACGCTGGTTTCCAGGCTGGTCAACACAGTCATGGTCAGCGGCAAGAAGACCACGGCGCAACGGATCGTTTATGGCGCCTTTGACCAGATCGCCGAAAAGAACCCGGCGACCAATCCGCTGGAGATTTTGCAAAGAGCGGTCGATAACGCCAAGCCGCGTCTTGAGGTGAAGCCTCGACGTGTCGGCGGCGCGACTTATCAGGTGCCGGTGGAAGTGCCGGTGGACCGGCAGCTTTCGCTGGCGATGCGCTGGCTGGTGGATTTGGCGGACGCCCGAAAAGGCACCGCGATGAAAGAGGCCCTTGCGTTGGAAATCATGGACGCTTTCCAAGGACAGGGAAACGCAATCCGCAAACGAGATGAGGTGCACAAGATGGCTCAGGCCAACAAGGCCTTCGCGCATTTCCGGTGGTAATCAGTTTGCAACCTTTAAACGCCCCGGGTCGTAAAATCGGGGCATTTTTATTATATGACAGACGCAGTATTGGATAAAGCAGCGGGCAAGAAGCCCGTGAATTCGCCGGCGCGCAGCTACACGATGGAGCGGACCCGGAACATTGGCATTGCCGCGCACATCGACGCGGGCAAGACGACCACCACCGAGCGCATTCTCTTTTACACGGGGCTGATTCACAAAATCGGCGATGTCGATGACGGCAATACCGTCACCGATTGGATGGAGCAGGAGCGCGAGCGCGGCATTACGATCACCTCAGCCGCGGTCACCTGCTATTGGACGCAAAAGAAAGAGGAAGGGCTGGAAAAGCTTTATGCCGGCATCGGCCATCGAATTAATATTATTGACACCCCCGGCCACGTGGATTTCACGGCGGAAGTCGAACGCTCCATGCGCGTGCTCGACGGCGCGGTCGCGGTGTTCTGCGGCGTCGCGGGCGTTCAACCGCAATCGGAAACGGTCTGGCGGCAGGCGACCAAATACAAAGTCCCGCGTATCGCGTTCGTCAACAAGATGGACCGCACCGGAGCGAATTTTGAAAATGCGATCGCCGACATGCGCAAAAAGCTCAACGCTTATGCGTTCCCGATTTATCTGCCCATCGGGGCGGAGGAAAATTTCGAAGGCGTCATTGACGTCGTCAGCCAAAAGGCGATCACCTGGGGCAAGGGCGACGTGGCCAAGGAGGGTCTCAGCTACTCCATTACTGATATTCCCGCGGAATTGAAGGAAAAGGCGGCCGCGGCCCTGAACGAATTGCTGCACGCGGTTGCTGACAAAGATGACCAAATCGCAGAGTTGGTGATCGAAGACAAGCCGGTCGAGCCGCAAGTGCTCAAGGCGGCCATTCGCCGGTTGACATGCAAAATTGAATTGGTGCCGGTCGTGTGCGGCTCCGCCTTCAAGAAAAAAGGCGTGCAGCCGCTGATCGACGCCGTTGTTGATTATTTGCCCAGCCCGCTGGACGTTCCGCCGATGGAAGGCGTCGAGCCGGGGACGGAAAATGTCGTGGTCGTCGAGCCGGATGACAACAATAAGTTTTGCTCTCTCGCGTTTAAACTTTGGACGGATGTGTACGCGGGCAAGCTGGTGTTTTTCCGCGTTTATTCCGGCACCCTCAAGAAGGGCGACAACATTTACAATCCGCGCACGCGCCGCCGTGAACGCGTCGCGCGCCTGATGATCATTCAGGGCAGCGAGCGCAAGGACGTCGAGCAGGTTTTTGCCGGCGACATCGCGGCCCTGGTGGGCCTGCGCAATATTTTTACCGGCGACACTTTGTGCGACGAGGACTTCGACATCACGCTGTTCCCGCCGACGTTCCCCGAACCGGTCATCAGCATGGCGGTTGAGCCGAAAACCAAGGCCGACCGCGAAAAACTGGGCGAAGGATTGGGGCGTCTGGCGGAGGAAGACCCGACGTTCCGTTGCTTTACCAACGAGGAAACCAGCCAATTGATCATCGCGGGAATGGGCGAGTTGCATTTGGAGATTATTGTTGACCGCTTGAAGCGCGAATTCAAGGTGGACGCCAGCACCGGCGCCCCGCAAATCGCCTATCGTGAAACGATCACGGGCAAGGCCGAGGGCGAAGGCAAATACATCAAGCAATCGGGCGGACGCGGGCAGTACGGCCATGCGTGTGTCAACGTCGAGTCGCAGGAGCGCGGCAAAGGCGTGGAAATCCTCAACAAGATTGTGGGCGGCGCGATTCCGAAGGAATACATTCCGGCGGTCATCGACGGAATTGAGGAAGCTTGCAAGAGCGGCGTTTATGCCGGTTACCAGGTGATTGACGTCAAGGTGGAGATCACTGACGGGTCGTTCCATGAAGTCGATTCCAACGAAATGGCGTTCAAGATGGCGGGAATTTTCGCGTTGAAAGACGCTTTCAAAAAGGCGAATCCAATTTTGTTGGAGCCTATCATGAAAGTGGAAGTGACGACGCCGGACGAGTATCAGGGCGATTTGCTGGGTGACGTCAACCGCCGCCGGGGGAAAATAATCAGCATTGACGCGAAGGCTGGACAGACCATACTCAATGCGCACGTTCCGCTGGCGGAAATGTTTGGTTACGCGACGGCGATTCGTTCGCTCTCGAAAGGGCGCGCATCTTATTCGATGGAGCCCTTGACGTTTGAGCAGGTTCCGTCCAGTATTCTTAGTGTGATTATGGAGCAGGCAGGCAAAAAGCCAGCTGCGCGGACGTAAATATTAATTGTTCTTTAAATTGTTCTTTTTATGGCGGGACAACGTATTCGGATTCGATTGAAGGCCTTTGACCATCGTGTCATTGACCAGTCAGCCCACGACATTGTGGAAACGGTAAAACGGACGGGAGCGCGTGTCGCTGGGCCGATTCCCCTCCCCACTCGCGTTGAGCGATTTACAGTCCTGCGCTCGCCGCACTCGGACAAAAAGTCGCAGGAAACCTTCGAACAGCGGACCCACAAGCGATTGCTCGATATCATCGAGCCGACCGCGAAGACCGTGGACGAACTCAAGAAATTGAATTTGCCCGCCGGCGTGGACATTACCATCAAGATTTAACCCCTTTCATCCCATGCTCGGACTTCTAGGAAAAAAACTTGGCCAGACCAGCGTCTATGACGCTCGGGGAGTGCTGGTGCCGGTAACGGTCGTTTTGGCCGGACCGAACCGCGTGATTCAAACAAAAACCGTGGAGTCCGACGGCTATAACGCCGTGCAATTGGGCTTCGACGACCAAAAGGAGCATCGCGTCACCAAGCCGCTGATGGGCCATTTCAAGAAATTTGGCGCGGCGCCGGTAAAGCGTGTCAGCGAATTTCGCGATTTCACATTGCAGGTCAAGCCCGGCGACGTCGTCGGGCCTTCGATTTTTGCGCAGGGCGATTTTGTGGATGCCATTGGCGTCACGAAAGGGCGCGGATTCGAGGGCGTGATGAAGCGGCATAATTTTCGCGGCGGCGACGCTTCGCACGGAGCCAAAGGATGGCGGCGTCGTTCGGGCGCAATTGGACAGCGCCTCTTTCCGGGAACCGTCATGCGTGGCATGAAAATGCCGGGTCACATGGGCCAGGTCCGCCGCACGGCGCAGAACCTGCAAATCATCCAGGTGCGAGAGGCGGAAAATCTGCTGTTGATCAAGGGGGCCATTCCGGGATCAAACGACGACTACGTGATTATTCGAGAGGCCAAGAAATTGCCCAAAGGCTCTGATCGCGCCAAGCGGCGTCTGGCGGTGCGCACGGCCGCAACCGTAGCTCCAGCCGGCAAGGACAAACCCGCAGCCGCCCCGGCCAAGGCGGACGCCAAGAAGAAATAGTTTATGAAGCTCACGGTCAAAAACATTCAGGGCAAGGACCAGGGAGAATTGGAAGTGAAGTTTCCCGTCATCGAAAACGGCAAGGGAAGCGAAGCTGTCCATCAAACGGTCGTCGCTTACCAAAACGCCCAACGCATGGGCACCGCCTGCACCAAAAACGCGGGAGAAGTCGCGGGCACGAACAAAAAACCGTGGCGGCAAAAAGGAACCGGACGCGCGCGCGCCGGAAGTTTTCAATCGCCCTTGTGGCGCGGCGGCGGCGTGGTGTTCGGCCCAAAACCGAGGGATTTTTCCAACAAAGTAAGCCGTAGCACGAAGCAATTGGCATTGCGCAAAGCCGTGAGCGCCCGCTTGAAAGCGGGGGATATTCTTATTGTTGACGACATCAAGCTGGATTCCCCGAAGACGCGTGGTTTTCTCGATGTTCTTTCCGCGTTGCAGATCGAAGGGTCCGCGTTGATCGTTTCCAACAGCGGCGACAACAACCTGCGCCTGGCGTCGCGGAATGTTCCGCATATCGAAGTGACCACCGGGGAGACGCTGAACACCTACCAGGTTTTGCGCAGCGACAAACTGGTGTTTACGCGCGGCGCGTTCGAGAATTTGGAGAAGCGGCTGACCAAGGAATAAAATGAACTCTTTCGAAATCATCAAGACCGTTCGCGTGACCGAAAAGGGCACCCGCCAATCTGATTTGCTCAACCAATACACGATTGTGGCCGATCGCCGCGCCAATAAACGCGAAATCCGGCAGGCCGTGCAGGAACTGTTCAAGGTCAAAGTCCTGAAGGTCAACACTCTGAATGTCACGGGCAAAGCGCGACGCAAACGGACACCATTTGAAGGACGCGCTCCTCATTGGAAAAAGGCCATCGTCACCCTTCGCAAAGAAGACAAAATCACCCTGGCCTGATTCGCGGGCCGGAAGAATCAACAGTTGACATTTCGGACGCCGTTGAGAGACTGCGCCCATGAGATTATTTACCTTGCTTTTGGCGGCGCTTTCGACGGCCCAAATTGTAAAGGCGGAAGCGGATTTGTCAGTTCAGAGCATCCCATTGAAGGACATCAACGGGACCGAAACCTCGCTCAAAACCTACGCGGGAAAGGTCATTCTTCTGGTGAATGTCGCTTCCAAATGCGGGAATACGCCGCAGTATGCGGGATTGGAGACCCTGTACGAAAAATACAAGGACAAGGGGCTCGTCATCATCGGGGTGCCTTCCAATGATTTCGCCGGACAGGAGCCTGGCACCGCGGAACAAATCAAAACGTTCTGCACGCAAAATTACGGTGTTACCTTTCCGCTCATGGAGAAGGTGCATGTCAAAGGGGCGGACAAATGCCCGCTTTACGCGGCTCTTACCGGGCCGCAATCGCCGTTTCCCGGGGAAGTCCAGTGGAACTTCGGCAAGTTTCTCATTGGGCGGGATGGCAAAGTTGTCGGGCGTTTCGCGCCCAAAGTGAAACCGGAATCACCCGAAGTGGTACGGGCCATCGAATCAGCGCTCAGTTCGAGTTGAGGTTGTCCTGAAACCCGGTTGTTCCATTCTCACAGCCGTCCTGGCCGGATGGCTCGCAACGTTCCAAGTGTCGGGCGCGGATGACGGGTGCGATACGTGTCCGGATTCAAAAGTTCTTGTCCTCGCGGTTAACGCCCCAAATCCCGAGAGCGCGGCGACTCCAATTCCCGACCCGCCCGGACCGATGATTTCGAAGGACCCGTCGCAACCAATCGACGCGCGGGTGCATGATCTTCTGCGCCGAATGACTCTGGCGGAAAAAGTGGCGCAAATGCGCAACTCGGCGCCGGCCATCCCGCGCCTTGGCGTGCCCTCTTACGATTATTGGAATGAATGTCTGCACGGCGTGGCGCGCGCCGGTGTGGCGACTGTTTTTCCGCAGGCCATCGGAATGGCGGCAACCTGGGACGCGCCATTGCTTCACGAGGAGGCGGACGCGATTGCGACCGAAGCCCGCGCCAAGGACAATGATTACCGAAGCCGGCACGACGGCAACAGCGCCCGCTATTTCGGCCTCACATTCTGGACGCCAAACATCAACATTTTCCGCGATCCGCGATGGGGCCGGGGCCAAGAGACTTACGGCGAGGACACTTTTTTAACGGCGCAATTGGCGGTGGCCTTCATTCGCGGGTTGCAAGGGGATGATCCCAGGTATGTCAAAGCGATGGCGTGCGCCAAACATTTTGTGGTTCACAGCGGTCCTGAATCGGAGCGACATAAGTTTGACGCCGAGCCGTCGCAGCGCGATTTTTACGAGACTTACCTGCCTCATTTCGAGGCGGCGGTGCGCGAAGGGCACGTTGGAGCGGTGATGGGGGCTTATAATTCGGTCTTTGGCAAACCGGCCTGCGCCAATCCGTTTCTGCTCACAACGCTGCTGCGTGATCAGTGGGGTTTTACGGGCCACGTTGTTTCGGATTGCGGCGCGATTCGCGACATTTTTATGCATCACAATTTTACGCAAACGCCGGAACAGGCCGCCGCCCTCGCCGTGAAGGCGGGCGATGACCTTTGTTGCGGCGAAGATTTCAACGCCCTGAGCCAGGCGGTCCAAGGGGGATTGATTTCCGAGGCGCAAATTGACACGGCGCTGGGACGAGTGTTGACGGCGCGGTTCCGGCTGGGCTTGTTCGATCCGCCGGAAATGGTGCCTTACGCGCAAATTCCCTATTCGCAAAATGATTCGGCGGAGCACCGCGCGCTGGCGTTGCGCGTCGCGCGCGAATCGATCGTGCTTCTAAAAAATGACGGAGTGCTTCCGCTCGACCGCAAGAAAATCAAGCGCATCGCTGTCATTGGAGTCAACGCCGTCTCGGTTGAAATGTTGCTGGGCAATTACAACGGGGACCCGTCCGAAGTGGTTCCTCTGCTTGATGGAATCACGAGTGTGGCGGGGCCGAATATCGATGTCGATTACGAGCCGGGCTGCGCGTTGGCATTGCGCACAGACAAGGCGGAAAAATTGGACCAGAACTATCTCGATGACGCGGTGAAATCGGCGAAGTCGTCCGACGTGGTTATTTATGTCGGCGGCATCAATTCTCAACTTGAAGGGGAGGAAATGCGGGTCAATTACGAGGGGTTTGATCGCGGCGACCGCACGCGGATTGAATTGCCGGCGCCGCAAACGCAATTGCTCAAATTATTGCAAGCGACGGGCAAGCCGGTTGTGTTTGTCAACTGCAGCGGCAGCGCGATGGCGATGCCGTGGGAGGCGGAGCATTTGCCTGCGATTGTACAAGCGTGGTACCCCGGCGAAGAAGGCGGGACGGCCGTTGCCGAAGTTTTGTTTGGCGACGTTAACCCGGCGGGACGGCTGCCGGTAACGTTCTATCGCTCGACCGGCGATTTGCCGGCATTTGATAATTATTCGATGTCCAATCGGACTTACCGCTATTTCAGCGGAAAACCATTGTTCGCCTTTGGTCACGGATTGAGCTACACCCATTTCGATTATCACGAGCCGAAACTCGACAGCGCGAATGTCGATGCCGGCGGCAAAGTCATCCTGACGTTCGAGCTTGCGAACACAGGGAAGGCCGATGGCGATGAAGTCGCGCAAGTCTATTTTCGCCACGTTCACTCGGCGGTCCCGCAGCCCAGACTTGCGTTGTGCGGATTTCAGCGGGTCCATCTTGGACCAGGGAAGGAGGAAACTGTGAGATTCGAAATTCCCGCCGCCAGATTTCGCTATTGGGACACGGACATGAAGCGGTACGTTGTCGAGGCGGGCGATTACGAATTGCTCGCGGGCGCGGCGTCGGATGACATACGGCTTCGCGTGCCGTTCAAGGTGAATTCCAACCGAGCGCATTAATAGACCCAATTCGGCTTTGAAACTTGGGGAAATAATGGCAAATTAGGCTGTGTCTGCGAATAAGCTCGAACAACTGGAAAACATTTTGCGCTCCTACGGTTCCTGCGTTGTGGCTTACTCCGGCGGGGTGGATTCCGTTTTTCTGGCGTTCGTAGCGCATAAGACGCTGGGCGAAAAATCGCTGGCGGCGCTTGCCGATTCGCCCAGCTTGCCACGTCGCGAATTGGAGGAAGCGGTGGCCGTTGCGCGCCAGTTTTCCATCCCGTTGCGCATTGTTCACACGGAGGAATTTGACAATCCAGACTACCTTTCCAATCCCAATAATCGCTGTTATTTCTGCAAGCATGAGTTGTTCGCGCAACTGACGCCGCTCGCGCGCGCGGAGAAATTCGCGGTAATCGCTTACGGGGAAAACGCGAGCGATGTCGGAGACCATCGACCCGGGGCGAAGGCGGCGGGGGAATTCGAGGTGCGCGCGCCGCTCAAGGAAGCGGGATTGACGAAGGCGGAAATCCGCGCGCTTTCCGCCCAATTTGGCCTTCCCACCGCGGACAAACCGCAAATGGCCTGCCTCAGTTCGCGCGTTCCTTACGGCGAACCGGTCACGCCCGAAAAATTGCGCATGATCGAAGAGGCGGAATATGTGTTGCGCGACCTGGGTTTTTACGATGTCCGGGTGCGGCATCATGAAGTCAAAGTCCAGGGCGGGACGGGACACTTGGCGCGAATCGAAGTGGGCGCGGGCGAAATGCAAAACTTTTTGATTGACGGGGCTTTTGCGCGCGTGGCGGAGGCGTTGAGGAAGATTGGTTATGCGCATGTCACGCTGGACCTGCAAGGGTACCGGCGCGGGAGTGTCAACGAAGCTCCGCCGGCGCCCCAGATGGCTGATCAACGATAAGATTGTAATTGCTGGGAAAGTTTGGCCGCCAAAGCGGTTTCGTGGGCGGCCTGGGCCAATTGCAGGGCGTGTTGAGCGACGGCCGCCGCCTGGTCTCTTCGACCTTCCTGAGCGTATGCGGCGGCGACTTTTCCAAGCATGAAATGGGCCTGGGGCAGAGCGGGCCGCAATTGCGCCACTTTTTCATATTGACGTAAAGCGTCGTCCAAACGGCCTTGCGCGAAGAGAATTCCCGCGAGGTTGTAGTGGGCTTCGGCAAAACCGGGGTCCAGTTCCGCGGCGCGTTGAAAATGGCCCAGGGCTTTGTTGGTTTGTCCGGCGCGAAGTTCAATGCTTCCAAGATCGTTGTGGGCAAGCGGGTAATCCGGGTCCAATTCGAGCGATTTTTCGTAATTTGCGACGGCTGCCGGAATCTGGCCCGTTTGCAAAAGGGCGTAGCCGAGGTTGCAGAAAGCGTTGGCGAAATCAGGTTTCAGATACACAGCCATTTGAAAATTTGTGATCGCGGCGTCAAATTGCGATTTTTTCAGACATGCCTGTCCGATGTTGTAATACGCATCGGGAGCATTGGTGTGCTCCGCGATGGATTTCTGACAATGAGCGATGGCCTCGTCCAACTGTCCTTTTTGCAGGAGAGCGTAACCGAGATTATTTTCAGCCACGGCGTCGGGATGACGGGTGAGGACTTCCCGGGAAAGTTCAATCGCATGGTCGAAGTCGCCTTGGCCCAGCAGGACCTGGCTCAGATTATTGCGGGCAATCGACGAGTCGGGATCGTTGGCCAGAGTCGCGCGCCACAGGGTTTCCGCGTCGTGGTAAATATGGGCTTGATGCCAGGTGAGGACGCCGAGCAACGCGAGCAGCGACGCCATCGACCACGCGGGAAGGCGGCTTAGAGCCGCGGCGCACAGAGCAATGAGACCGATGCCGGCAAGATATTGGAAGTGATCAGCCACGAAAGTGTAACGCATCGGATAGACATTGATGAACCCCAGAGCGGGGGCGAGTGTGCCCGCAAAAAATAAGACGGCGGTGAGCGGGCCACGACCAATGCGCTTTCGGAATATCCACAGGGCCGCGATCGTGCCGACGGCAGCCAACGGAAAGAGCCATTGCCAAAGCTGGCCCGTCTCGACCTTCCACCGTGGATAGACGAAACTCAGAGGAATGGGCCAAATGAGTTTTCCGACGTAAAACCACAAGGCGCGCCCGGCGATCAGGCAACGTTGCGCAAAAGTCAGCACCCATTCCGGGCCTTCGGCGCGCACATGGTGTTTTTCCAGCCACGCCGTTGACAATCCGAGACTGGCCCCAACCAGAAAAAATGGCAGCAACGGAATAATATCGGCCCACCGGACTTTGCCCGTCTTCCACCAACAAACGAGCAGAAGGGCGGCCGGCAGCGAGCAGGTCACTGTTTTGCTGAACAAGGAGCCGACAAACAAAATAAGGGCGGCAAAATACCATGCCCAGCGCCGCCTGGCCGGACTTTGATCAGTTTCAAAAGGATCGAAACGCCTGTACGCCAGCGCCGCCGCGAAATACAACACCGCGGACAAAACATTTTTAAGCTCCGTCACCCATGCGACAGATTCCACTTCCACTGGATGCAGGGCGAAAATTCCGGCCGCCAGCCATGCGCCACGCAAGCGCAGACGGGCGAGGACAATGTAAAGAAGAAACGCCGCGAGCGCGTGCAACAGAACATTAACGAGATGGTATCCCAGCGGATTAAGGCCCCACAAATGGTATTCCAACCAAAAAAACGTGTGTACCAAAGGGTAGTATTGCGGCGTCGCTTCAGGAACAAACCAAATACGCCAGAGTCCGTCCGGCTCGCGCAGGAGCTTGTTTGCCGTTACGTGAATGTCATCATCCCAAATGTATCCGGCGCGCCAAACCGGTTGATACGCGATTACCGTGCATACGCCGAGCAGAACGGCCAGCATCCATAATCGGTTGCGGCTTGTTGCAAAATCAGTGTTCACTCCCCTCCCCCTTCCGATGGAGAATTTCGGCGATTCTGGCGCGAGCCGGGGCCAGATTGGGCAGACTGGCTACAGCCTTTTGATATTCAGCGAGCGCCTCGTCAATGCGGCCCTTTCGTAACAGGATTTCGGCGATGTTGTAATGGGCTTCTCCGAAATCAGGTTTGATTTGCGCCGCTCGAACAAAATGCGCAAGCGCATCGTCGGTTTGGCCCTCCTGCAACAAAATGTTTCCGAGGTCGTTGTGCGCAAGGGCGTAATTTGGGTCCAAGTCGAGCGCCTTTTGATACGCGACCACCGCATCGCCGGTTCGATGTTGCTGGAGAAGACAAAAGCCGAGGTTGCACCAGGCTTCCGCGAGCGAAGGGTCTAATTCCAAAGCCTTGCGATATGCGTCTATCGCCGCCTCCACTACTCCCTTTTTCATATAGGCCTGCGCCATGATGTCGTAAGCCTGTGCATTGTGAGGCTGGAGCCCCAAGGACGCTTGGGCTTCGGTTACCGCGTCGTCGATCTTGCCCTGGCGCAAGTCAACGATAGCCAGATTGTTTTCCGCTTCGGCATCGGTGGGTCGAATGGTCAGAGCTTTGCGCTCACTGGTGATGGCTTCGGCGAACCGCTGTTTGTCAATCAAACATCGGGCGAGATTGTCGAGCGCCACACCGGAATTGGTGTCTTCTCGCAATGTGGCGCGCCAGAGTGTTTCGCTGTCGCGAAAAATTGGCACCCGCTGCGATGCCAGAATTGAACAGGCGGCGAGGAATAAAACGCCGGCGATAATCGCGGGACGCCTCGGCGTCCATTCGTGGATTGCCCAAACCACCATGATGCCAATGCCAATGCCGGGAAGATAGGTGAACCTATCCGCCATCGCCTGCGAACCGGCTTGCACCAATCCGATGACCGGAACCAACATGCCAATAAACCAACCCCACCCCACGGCAAGGTACGGCTGTTTCCTCCATCTCCATACAACTACGCCGCTGATCAAACCCAGCAAAATACAGGCTTCTACAACTTCCAACACTGGCCATGCCCGATACGAGTAAAAAAAGGAGAGGTGAAACGGCCAGAAGATTTTTGCCAGGTATCGTACGTAGGCGATTGGAACATTCGCCCACCGCGCCGCCGCGGGAAAATTTTTCTCCGAAAGATTTTGAACCGTGAAGGTCATGAAGGAGCAGGCCGCAGCCAACAACAGGAACGGAATTTTTTCGACAAGCATTCGCCAGGAGAACCGGCGGTTCAGCGGCCAGAAGTCCAACAACAGGAGAACGAACGGCAGTGTGACCAGCATCGGCTTGGCGGCAAGTCCAAGCGCAAAAGACAAAAGAGACAGGAAGCCGAAAACTTTCAACTTTGAAATTTGAAATTTGAAATAACTCCAGATTGTCAAAAGGCAAAAAAACGCGCTCAACACATCTTTTCGCTCGGAAATCCAAACGACCGATTCCACACGAAGCGGGTGGAGCGCAAACATCGCCGCCACAAAAGCGCTGCGTCCCGTCGCGCCGGTCATGCTGTTCAGGAGCAGGAACAACAATACCGAATTTGCGACGTGAAAAAGGAGGCTGGTCAAATGATGGCCCCACGGATTCAGACCGTAGAGTTGGAAGTCGATCATGTGCGAAAGCCAGGTCAGCGGATGCCAGTAGGGCACGTGCGCGGTCACAAGCGCCCACTTGAGGCTCTGCCAATTCAATCCGGATTGGACAAATGGATTCTCCGTAACGTACTGCGGATCGTCGTAATTGATGAAGCCGCACCGGAGGGCCGGCCAATACGTTGCCAGCACGACCACGGCAATCAACAAAGCGAAGGCCCAAATTTGACGCCGGGTTCGTGGTTCAGTCATTGACCGAAATTGTAGGCGCGCCACCGCGAAAACAGAAGGCGATTTGGGACGTTACGACACAGCTTCGGCGGGACGATCATCGGCAAGCGTCGGGCTCAACCGGCGCAGCGGCTTCGGCTCCTCAAGCTTTTTTTTCACCGCATGATCGCGGGGGATCGAGCAAGTGACGGTAATACCACCCTCCTTCGGCTGGCGCACGCTGATCGTCGCGCCAATCATCCGCGCGCGATGGTGCATAACACGCAATCCCATGCCCTTGTTCTTGGGGTGCGGCGGAAAACCACTGCCGTCGTCCTTGATTTTCAAAATCACGCGCGAAGCGTTTCCCGCCAGGCTCAAGAGAATGTTCTTCGCCTTGCCGTGTTTGATCGCGTTGGTGGCCGCTTCCTGCGCAATGCGGTAAAGATGAACCGCAACGGTGTTGTCGGCGATTTTGATTTCGGGATCGCAATACATTTCGCAACTGACAGAGAACAACGTCCGAAGATTCTCGGCCAATTGTTCCAGCGCCGCTTCGATGTCATTACTGTCAAGCACAACCGGACAGAGGCCCCGCGACAACCTGCGGGTCTGCGAAAGCGCCTCGTTGATCAATGACGCGATGTTCCCCGCCGCCTCCGCCTCCTCAATCCCGCGCGCGCGAAGCTTTTGCTGGAGAACCTTCGCCAAAAACGCGATGCCGGTCATGGATTGCCCCAGGCCATCGTGCAAATCCTGTCCGAGGCGGCGCTGTTCGCGTTCGCTGATCTCCTGGATTTCGCGCTCGAGATTGCGGCGTTCGGTGACGTCGCGAAGAATGCTCAAGTTGAGGTCCGCGGCCAGTTGCGTCGAAGAAAACTCGATGAACGAACGTTCGCCATTCAGTTTGGTAAAGGAAAGCTCACCCAGGGTTTCCGCGCGGCGGTCGGTGGTTTGATGAAGATTGTGCCCGAAAACGTCGTTCCAATTTCGCGCCAAAAGCTGTTGAGAACTCAAACCGATCAAGCGGCAGGCGGCGCTGTTGACTTCGACAAACTGGCCCTGGTCGTTGGAGATCAAAATCGCGTCCATGCTGCGCTCGAACAGCAAACGAAAACGGTCGTGGCTTTTTTGAAGCGCTTTGAGCGTGGCCGCATGTTGCACCGAATAACGAATCACGCGCTCCAGCATTACCGGCTCCAATTGGTCCTTGAGAAGAAAGTCCGCCGCGCCCAATTCCGTGGCTTGCAAATCGACACGGGGATCGTCCGATGACGTCAGAATGATGATGGGAGTTTGGATACCCAAGGCGACGGCCTCGCCAAGCAAGTCCAAACCGGTGCGGGGACCAAGCCTGTAATCGAGCAGGCAGACGTCGTGACAATTTTCCCGCAAAGCCCGCAGCCCGGCCTCATAAGTCGGCGCCCAATCAGTGGAAAATGTCTTCTGGGGAACCCTGGTGAGAAGACGGCGCAAAAGAATAAAAGAAGCTTCGTCGTCGTCCACCAACAAAACTCGCGGAGTCGTATTCATGGGATCTGACGGCGGCCAAATACCGGCGCCGTCACCCCAAACCTACTATTAAACCGGGCCGCGGTCAAAGGCCGCTTTTTGGCCTCGCTCCAGCGTCACTTATCGCCCTTTGGCAGGACGCCGGCCTCGGGCGTGACTTTGCTGAGGTTCGGCGTGACGTCGGCATCCACATTGCCGACCGCCCAATTGATTCCTCCGATAAGAACTTTCTGAAAAACGGGGCTTGCCCAAACATCGTCCCGATGGCCCATGCTCGTGTAAAACACACGGCCGGAGCCATACATGTGCGCCCATGTTTCAGGATAATTGGGGCGGATGTACGTCCGGTTATTTCCCCCGTTGGTCTTCATCATCGAGGTGTCCTGCACCAGGAGCACATGAAGATCGGGCGCAAAGTCCTTAAGCGAATACCACTCCTCGGTGGGAGCAAAGTCATCGGGAACCGCGCTGATGCCCGGGAAACTCTTGTCCGCCACGATGAGATGACCCTTTTGCTGGGTGCCGTGAATGATGAATTCAGCCCCAATCATTTTTATGTATGGGTCGGCCTTATCGCCGTCATCCTTCCACCGCGCGGGACCATGTTCCTTGCCGCCGGGAGAATGAAATGTATCGGTGGCGGAATGGGTCCCGATGAACCCTTTGCCGTTGTGGATGGCATCGAGAAATGCGGCTTTGCCTTCCTTGGACATCGGCGGATTTTTGTCCTGGCCCGCCTCCGTCAAATCGCCTGTCGTATAGAAGAAGAAGGCGTCGTACTTGGCGATGTTCTCCGGCGTAAAGACCGACCCATCCTTGGTGAACGTAAATTCAAAGCCGTTCTTCCTGCCCAATTCCTCGAGGATTTTTTGGGCGGGACTGGGCTCTCCGTCCTTCTCCTTGATCATCGAGTGCTCGTAACCGGACGACTTGGAGAAGAAGAGGATTTTCTTCGGCGCGGCGCCGGCGCTTGCCGATTGCAGAGCAAGAAAAGACGCCGCCAGAACAGCGCAGCATGGGATGGTGAATTTCATAGAATACTTTTGTCTTCGATTTATTTTACCGGCGGAAGCGTGCTGGCCTGCGGCGCAACTCTGTCGAGATTCGGGGTGACATCGGCATCGACCTGGTCCGTCGCCCACCTTAGCCCTCCGCCGAGCACCTGCTGGAAGACAGGGTTCGTCCAGACGTCCGTCCGGTGTCCCATGCTCGTGTAAAATACACGGCCAGAGCCGTACATGTGCGCCCAGGTGGAGGGATAGTCAGGCCGGTCATAGGGCGCGCCTTTCATCCCCTCGGTGTGTTGCACCAAAAGCGCGTGCAGGTTCGGCGCAAAATTCTTGAGGGAATACCACTCTTCCACGGGCCCAAAATCGTCCGGCACGGCGCTCATTCCCGGAAAATTCTTGTCCACGCAAATCTGGCGCGCCGCTTGTTGCGAACCGTGAATGATGAATTCCCCGCCGATCATTTTAATGTAAGGATCGGCGTTGTCTCCGTTGTTTTTGCCACGGGGTTCCGGCGAATGGAAAGTGTCCGTCGCCGAATGAATCCCCACAAATCCCTTGCCGTCCTGGATTGCTTGCAGAAACGCGGCTTTGGCTTCCTTCGACATCGGCGGGTTCTTGTCGGTGCCGGCATCAGTCAGATTTCCCGTGGTGTAAAAACAAAACGCGTCGAATTTGGCGATGTTTTCCGGCGTGAAAATGCCGCCGTCCTTGCTGAACGTGAATTCGATGTTATTTTTCGGGCCGAGTTCCTGGAGAATTTTGGCCGCCGCGCTCATTTTGCCATTCCGCTCCTTGATCATGTCATGCTCGAATCCGGCGGACTTGGTAAAAAACAGGACTTTTTTCGGAGCGGCCTGCGTGATTTGTGAAAACAACGGAAGCGCAATGGCAATCGCCAGCGCGTGATATAAAGACTTCATGTCCCGGCAACTTAAGAGCAAACCGCCGAAAACCAAGAAAAAAAGAACCTGTTATTGACAGGTCTTCGCGAATTTCTCGATCCGGTCCAGGCCTTTTTCAAGATTGGCCATGCTCGTCGCGTAGCTGATGCGCATGTAATCATCCGCCCCGAACGCAATCCCGGGTATGGCGGCGACCTTTTCCTTCTCCAGCAACCGCGCGCAAAAGTCCATCGACTTAAGCCCTGTGCCCGAAATGTTTGGAAACAAGTAAAAAGCGCCTTTGGCATTCACGCACGAGATTCCCGGAATCTCATTAAAGCGTTTCCACGCGTACGCGCGCCGCCGCGCGAATTCCGCCAGCCAAACCGGCAGGTGATCCTGCGGCCCGTTCAACGCCGCCACCGCGCCCTTCTGCGCAAATGAAGTCGGATTGCTGGTGCTGTGGCTTTGGATCGCGTCGATCGCTTTGGCAATCGGCTCCGGCGCAGCCGTCAAGCCGATGCGCCACCCCGTCATGGAATAAGCCTTGGCCAGCCCGTGCACAATGACTGTGTTCTCGTAGTGCCGTTGCGAAAAGGAGGCGACGCTCGTGTGTTCCGCGCCGTCGTACACGAGCTTCTCGTAAATTTCGTCGCTCATTATGAGCACGCCTTTTTCCACGCAAATATCGCCCAATTCCCTGATCTCGTCGCTCGTGTAAAGGGAGCCCGTCGGATTGCTCGGCGAATTGAGAATGAACAGCCGGCTTCGCGGCGTAATGGCCGCCCGCAGTTGGTCCGCCGTGATCTTGAATTCGCTTTTGTCCGTCGTCTCGATGATGACCGGCTTCGCTTCCGCCAATCGCGCCATTTCCGGATAGCTCAACCAATACGGCGCCGGAATGATAACCTCATCGCCGGGATCGCACGTCGCAAGTATGACGTTGCAGCACGAATGTTTGCCGCCGCACGAAATGATGATCTGCGACGGCTTGTAATCCAGGCCGTTGTCCCGCTTGAATTTGGCCGCCGCGGCCTGCCGCAATTCCGGAATGCCGCTGCTCGGAGTGTATTTTGTAAAGCCGCTGTTCAGCGCCGCGATGGCGGCATCGGTGATATGTTTGGGCGTCGCAAAATCCGGCTCCCCGGCGCCGAAACCAACCACGTCGATTCCCTCGGCCTGCATCTGTTTGGCCTTCGCATCGATGGCCAGCGTCAGCGAAGGGGTCAGCGCCGCCGCCCGGCGAGATATTTTATAATTCATTTTCAAGCCCGACAATATGTCACAGCATTCCGCCGACGCCAAAAGAAAACTACACCGTCTGGGACAGGTAACCTCCATCAACCCGCAAATCCGTGCCGGTCACAAAGCTGCTGGCGCGCGAACTGGCCAGGAAAATCACCGCTCCCACCAGTTCTTCGCCCTGTCCGAACCGGCCCATCGGCGTGTGTCCCAAAATGCTTTTGGACCGCGGTGTCGGGGTGCCGTCCTCGTTGAAAAGCAAACGCCGGTTCTGCTCGGCGGGAAAAAACCCGGGAGTAATCGTATTGACGCGCACATTGCGCGACGCCCATTCGCGCGAGAGAAATTGCGACACGCTTATAACGGCCGCCTTGGCCGCGGAATACGCCACGACGCGCGAAAGCGGAATGTGCGCGGAAACGCTGGCGATGTTGATAATGCTCCCCCGCCCTTGCGCCGCCATGGCCGCGCCAAATTCCTGGCACGGCAGCAGAATGCCGCCGACCAGGTTCATGTCAAAACTGGCGCGCCAATCCTCCACCGATATCTGCTCAAATTTGAACTGTTCAGTGACCGTCACTTTTGGATCGTTGCCGCCCGCCCCGTTTAGCAGCACCGTGACAGCGCCAAATGCGGCCTGAATTTCTCCGGCGGCCTTGTGCAGACTTTCGCGCGAACTGGCGTCCCCGCGGAAAAACTGCGCCACTCCTTTTGCGTCCCGAATTCTTTGCGCGCACGCCTCGCCGCGTTCGACATTCCGGCCTACGACAGCCACCTTGGCGCCGGCCCCGGCCAATCCCTCAGCCATTTTCCCGCCCAAAACTCCTGTGGCGCCAATGACAACCGCAACTTCTCCGGATAGATCGAATAATGACGTCATATCGAGATACTGGCCAGTCAATCGCAAATTTTAAAGTTCAAAGTTTCGAGGCCAAAAAACGCTCGCGCCATTTGGCCCGGGAGATTTTCCCCCGGTCCGACTCCTCTATTTCCGCGACGAACCGCCAATGCCGCGGCGCCTGCCAATCCGGCAGCGATTGTCCCACAAATTCCCTCAAACTCTCCTCTGTCAACTTTCCGAGCGCCGAAACACATGCCGCAATGCTTTCGCCGCGCGCGCCATCCGGTTCCGGAACGCCGAATACCACGCAATCCCTCACACTGGGATGTCGCAAGATCGCCCGTTCAATCAACTCCGGCGCCACCTTGCGTCCGGCCAGATTGATCACGTCTCCGCGGCGGCCCCGCAAAAAAACCCGGCCATCTCGCAATTCAGCGCGGTCGCCCGTCTGAAATTTTCCGCCGCCAAGCGGCGGTGAGGGATTTGGCCAGTAAGTTTCTCCGGCTGCCGAACTCCTCACGCCCAGGCAGCCCTCGGCGTCTATCTCCAGCGTCACACCACGCAACGCGGCGCCTACGTCCTCGTCGCGGATTCGCGGAGTTTCAGACGCATCGTAACAAATACCGCCGCACTCGCTCGCGCCGTAAAAATTGTGGACCTTGATTCCGGTCCGTTTGAAAATGGCCGTTTCCAGGGCGGCCGGCAGCGGCGCGCCGGCGGAAATGGCCAGCTTAATCGCCGGCAAAATACTCTCCGCCTCGTGCCACACGCGCCAGAGAGCAGGAACCGCCGGAAGAGTGAGATTGGAAAATTTTAAACAGGCCCGGCGGATTCCTTCCGGCAAACGCGACGGCAGCAAAATCAACGGCACTCCGTGCAACAACAGCGGCAGCACCAGATTGGAGAATCCATAGGAATGCGCCAGCGAAACCACTCCCAGGTTAGGCCAATCCGCCCGCAATTCCATCGTGTCAACAATGTTTCGCGCGTCGGCGGCCAATTGCGCGGCTGTAAACGCAATGATTTGCGGCGTTCCACTGCTGGTTCCCGAACTGGTTTTGAGATGCGCCCACTCTTGCGGCAACCGCGGCAAAACCGGCGCCGCCTGCCCCAGCTCCAACGGGCAAAGCACGCGCCGCTCCCGCCACGCCCCAAGAACGTCCAGGATAAATTCCGCACCGGCGCCCGATGGATAAATCACCGCATCCTCTGGCGCGCGCCTCTCGCCTTCCGTCGCCAGTTGGGCGAAAGTCCACTGCCGCCCGTCGGCCAGGTCGATCAACGCCAATTCCCGGCTCCGCGAGCGCGCTACTTCCTTCCATGCTGCATACAACATCGTGGTCTTTTATTCGATACACGTTCCGGGAATAAAAAGCCACTCCGCTCCCCACGAATTAGAGAGCATTCGCGGAAGTTTGATTAAATTCCGCAAGTCGTTCGGCGCGCATATGGCGTCTGGCCAAGGTCTGGCTGGTGATCTCCTCTATTCTCTTTTCGGCTCGATTGCGCGCGACGCGCATCCCCCACGCGGCGGGGTTGAGAAACCATGGGAATTTCCGATTTCTATAAGCTTCCAGCTTCAATTGTCGCGCCGGAACCTCTTTCAGATGCGCCTCCAATTCCTCCCATCGCATTTCTTTCAGAATCTTCGGCACATTCGCATTGCACGGCGGTTGCCGCCGGGCAACCGATTGCGCAAGTTCAAAAAACTTGGCGATCAACTCTTTCACATAATAATCGTCCTGCGTGTAGGCTTTTTCGTGATCACGGAAAATGGAAAACCGCTCCGGCGTGACAGCGATGACGACATCGAACGCGTTTAAAATTCCCCACGCGCAGTCGCCCGCAACGCCGAACTCCGTTGGAAATGGCCGCGCTTTCAGACAGGCGGCGGAATATAGATTGCTCGCCGAACTGCCAAGCACCGCGCCCCAAGTGTTCGTCGCGGCAAAGAGAAACTGCTCCAGGGGCGAAAGCGCAATTGGACGCTTCACATCGAGACATTCCAGTATTTCGTCGATCGGCCAATGATCGTCAGACGCCAGTTCGCCCGCCGCGTTAGTAAAATACGGCTTGCTGATAACAACGTCGCTTTGGAATGTTTCCGCCACTTCAAAAACATGCCGGATTCCCTCCGGCTCAATCGAATCCGCCACTGTTGCGACATAAACGTATTTGGAGGCGGCTTGTTCGATGCCGTAATTCCATGATTGGTAAAGTCCGGTCGGATGCGTGAGATACCGGATACGCGGATGCGTCAGGCTGGCCTGTATCATCTCCACAGTGCCATCACTCGAATGGCTGTCCACCACAACAACTTCTTCCGCCAAGCCGATCCATCGATTCAGCGATTCGACGTGCGCGCCAATGAGCTTGGCGCAATTACGGGTCGGGATTAGGACTGTTATTGGCAGCATGGTCCGTCGCATTGGAGGGGTAAAAAGTCAGCGTCCTTTGAAAAACCACTTGGCCTTTTTCCCAGGTGTTTGCCCTGCGCCGGGGCGTTGCAGGTTGGAATTCATGTCCATCGAAAACAATTCGCGCGGGACAAAGCACGCATCAAACCAGGCAAGCCAGCCCGTGTCAGTATAAAACTCATTCATTGCCGCTCCAAGAAAGTAATTTTCCCCCTCAAGAAACTCTGTAATTTCAGCGGGCTTTGCCTGGCCGTCAAATCGCGGCGTTGCGAGCATTTCAACAACAATCCACGGGCGGCTCCTCGCCAATAAGCAAACCGCCCCCCGCAATGCCCGCAGGTCATTTCCTTGCGTATCGAGTTTGAGAAGGCCAACCCCGCCGGGCGGTTTCTTTTGGGCAAAATAATCATCCAGCGTCACAATCGTCACCTCGTACTCATTTCGAATGCCCGGCATTTCCTGCCGGCGCGCAAGAAGCGAGCCAGTATAGCCTATTCCCTTGCAAACCAATTTCCCCTGCCCGGCTTGATCGCCGCAAGCCAGCCGTTCCAGGCAAAATCGTTCGTCAGACGCCAGCTTGCGTTGCAATTCGGCAAAATTTTCCGGGTTCGGCTCAAAAAGAATTGCGCTCCGAAAAGGGCTCTTTTCCCCAGTGACAAAACGATTTGAAAACTCTCCATGATAAGCGCCTACGTCCACCAGCACCGGCCGTTCCCGGAACCAGTCCCCATAACGGCGAATTTGCCCTTCCAGCCAATCTTCGAGCGTACCGCCAAGGTTTGGAATCTCTTTCATTTGAGATAGCCAGTTCTCTTCAAGGTCGCGGCGGCTTCCGCCATGAAGGCATCCAATGCGGCCCGCGGCATTTCGTCGCGATGCGATCCAACTTCGCCGCGCCGCACGAATCGGCCGCTTTTTGGAATTTGGGGACTTTCCCAGGGAAACAACGCCTCGCGCCGTTTCATGGCCGGAAACGACGCGCTCCTTACCGCCGTCTCCAGCGCCCCCACCTCGCGCTTAATTCCCGCAAAGTCAGCGATCCGCGCCAATTCCCCCACTGCGTCCTTCTTCAAATCTTCATATCGCACCGTGATCATCTGGGCACTGTGCGGATTTTCCAACCAGCGTTCGACGTGCTCATTCCATTTGCACGGGAAAAATTTATCGCCGGTTGCGACCATTTTGGCAAAATCGATTTCCTCCCCGCAAAGGTCTCGCAGGTAATGCCAATAGGAAACCATGACGTCACGCCCATCCCTCAGAAGATAAACCACCTTCCGATACTCTGGCCGCGGCAGCCAATGGGACTTAAAAAACGTGACTGGAACCTGCGGTTTGTAAAACTTTTTAAAATGGACATCCGGCGCTGAATCCTGCACCACGGAATCTGGCGCAACCCTAAGATCGATTCCGTAAAACGCGCCCGCCACAAGATACTGCATCCACGTGTTGCCGGATTTCGGGTAGCCGGCAACAAACACGTCGCTCTCCGCAAACTGGTCGATTGGCCGCATACCGGTTTTCGTCATTCTCCTCCGCCTCAAAAAATAAAGCCGCGGCCCTCCGCGTCAAGGGGTTTTCCGGTAGCGCCTTAATTTGGTTTGGGATAAAGCGACATCCACGAAAAGTAACGCAATAACAGGTAAACAGCGATCTCGAGGGCGATAAAGACAATCTTTTTTCACGGCGATCTCCAAAACAAAGCGTCAAAATCATGATGATCATGCCAGGCACTATGAAAAGCAGTAGCGGAAAAGCCGATCTCATGGCCCTCCTTTCTCAGCATCCGTACCTCGCACCATTTTTGAATCGCCTGTCAAACCCGTTGGGATTACAATCAGAGCAGTTAAGATGAATGTTACTCAACCACATGCCGGAATTGCAACGCCGGCCAGCGCCGGCCGAATGTTTGATTTTTGCGCGGACACATTTTCCTACCCAAACGAACTGATCTGGGAATACCAGTTTGATCCTGAAACCGGCAAGGCCACCACCCGAAAAAACGATCCCCCGCCGGCTTACGCCCACCACTGTTTTGTCGTGGTGCGTTCGACGAAGCAGTTTTTCCTCCACGCAAGATTCGCCCCTGAACGTAAAACCGTTGACGCGAACAGTTACCGTTCCATCATTCGCTCCGTCGTCGGGCGAAGCCCGTACCGTCCCTCCACGACTTCAGAGCGCATTCCCGTCCCAGGATTCTCCAACCTGCGGCAATTCAGCGACACGCACCCGGATTTGCTTCGCGAGACCTGTGGGGGCGCATGGCAAAGCTACGTCCAGCGTGGCAATTGGCGTATGATTCTTCCCTTCACCCGTCGCCACCAAAAACGCATGGCTGCACACCTCCAAAAAGCTCTCCGTTGCGCCCGGCTGCCCATCGTGCACATCGTCACCTTCCCCAGTCTCACCATCAACCATGTTTTGATGATCTTCGACGTCCGCGAGACGCGCACTGGATTGGAATTCCAATGTTACGACCCGAACATTTGCGAAAAGCCCCTCCTCCTCCAATTTGACGAGACCAGGGAAACCTTTGTTTTCCCCCGCACGCATTACTTTCCGGGCGGAAAAGTGAACGCCTATGAAATCTATTGCGGGTTATTTCTGTAAGAGCGTGCAGGCCTCAGCTTGATTGTCCTTGTTTATTGGCGCGTCTTTGTGCGCTTTCGCGGATCATTTCAGTTAAATCCGACGCCGGCCGGATCTCGAAAGGTCCGGCCTTGATTCCCGGATGTTTCGACATCAACTGGATCGCGTGATTCAGGTCTCGCGCTTCGAGCACCAGAATTCCACCCAGTTGTTCTTTCGTTTCGGCGTACGGGCCGTCCGTGACTACGGCCTTCCCATTCTTCCAACGCAAGGTCGTAGCCGTGTAAGGCCCCTGAAGCGCTTCACCGCCGGCGAAGTTCCCGTTCTTTCGCAACACGTCGTCGTAAGTGAAGCACTCGTCCAACATCGCGTTGCGTTCACTTTCGGACATGGTTTCAAACTTGTTCGGTTCGATATAGCCCAGGCAGATATATTTCATGATTGCCTCTTATTTCTTGACCGCGAAATCGGCCGCGTCGAAAATCTGGCGGATTTCAATCACGTCGCCCTCGTCCGCGGGGCAGCGTTGCGCCCACTCCACAAGCTCTTCCTTCGAATTGGCCTCGACCATCCAATAGCCGCCAAGCACTTCCTTGGCTTCAATAAAGGGGCCGTCGGTCACGATCGGTTTGCCTTTGCCGAACGCGACGCGCGCGCCGGTGGCCAATGGATGCAGGCCGTTCAGTGAAATGATTTTAACGGCCTTTCCCAATTCGTCATTGAACTTGCCCATTTCTTCCATTTTTTTTGGATCGGGCACAAATCCTGGGTCCACTTTTTTACCGTCCTGATAAACGGCCGGGATCATCAGCATCATGAATTTCATAGTATTTCGTTTGTTTTTGTTTGTTTTAATTGTCTGTTCAATAGGTAGTCGTTCGGAAATGCCAGATTTCGACAGCTCCCCGAAAATATTTCTTACTCCAAATCCGCCTGGGCGGCATGCGCCAAGTGGTAGGCGGTCAATTCGCCATGCGCGAGGATCGCGTCAATTAGCTTCAAGCCGGCCTCGGGACCATCGCGCATCGCCACAGCCACAGCAAGGTTCAGTTCGATTACGGGTGAAGGTTCAACTCGTGCCAGCACGCTGTACAAGGCGACGATTTGCGGCCAGTCCGTCGCCGCGGCGCTCGCAGCTTGAGAATGCACCGCCGCAATGGCGGCCTGTAGTGTGTACGGCCCAAACCGGCGCGATAGCAACGCTCGTTCCACCAGGACCGTTCCTTCCTTGATTTGCTCCTGGTTCCACAACGAACGGTCTTGGTTCTCCATCAGGATCAACTCCTCTGTTGGAGAGGTCCTGGCTGATCGGCGCGATTCCTGCAAAACCATAAGTGCGAGAAGGCCCATAACCTCTGGCTCCGGCAACAACTCGTTCAGCAGGCGCCCGAGCCGGATCGCCTCGCCCGAGAGCTCAGCCCGTGTCAATGATGCTCCGGACGAAGCGGAGTACCCCTCGTTGAACACCAGATAGATGATTTGAAGCACGGTATCCAGCCGGTCCGGCAACTCCGCCGGCGGCGGCACTTGATAGGGAATGCGCGCATCACGAATCTTTGCTTTGGCGCGCACAATACGTTGAGCGAGCGTGGGCGCTCCAGTGAGGAAAGCGCGCGCGATTTCTTCCGTCGTCAATCCGCACACCTCGCGCAAAGTCAGCGCCACGCGCGCCTCCGCCGCCAATGCCGGATGGCAACAAGTGAAGATCAGCCGGAGCCGGTCATCCTCAACACTTTCCTCATTCGATCCCGTGGCCTCATTCGAGTGGGGTTCGAGTTGTTCAGCGATCTTTTCTTGCGACGAATCGAATCGGACACGTTGCCGCATTACGTCGATCGCCTTGAACCGGCCGGTCGAAACGAGCCATGCGCGTGGATTGGAGGGCACACCGTCCTTCGGCCATCGTTCCACTGCCGCGGCGAAGGCATCATGCGCCGCATCTTCGGCAAGATCAAAATCGCCCAACAAACGAATGAGGGTCGCAAGAATACGGCCAGATTCGGCGCGATAGACCGAGTCAATCTTTTCGCGTATTTCAGATGGTGAAATCTCAGACATTCACGGCACATTCATAGTCCGGGTAAGCACTTTAGCGCGCCAATTAGAAAGCCGGCGTCAGCGCGCTTCTTCTTCGCAAGCTTCCAGCCGCTTCGCCAGGAATACTTGTTCCGACTTGATTTCCGCAAGCTGAAGCGACTTCCGAAAATGGGCCGCCGCGGCGTGCGCGTGGTGTAGGCGCGACTCGAATTCTCCAAGGACCGCGTAAAGCAGGTAATAAGACTCCAGCGACGTCAGATTTCGGCTCGCGCTCACCGCTTCAATCCCCGCCTGCGGCCCGTGAACTTCCGCCAACGCCACCGCCCGGTTCAACGCCACCACCGGCGAATCATCGAATTCCACCAACTGATCATACAGCTCGAGAATTCGCCGCCAATCCGTCGAGGCATAATTCTTCGCCCCACTGTGGCAGGCGGCAATGCCGGCCTCGAGGTGATATTCCGTGATTTCCTCGCCCGCCGCCGATTGCGCCAGGTGAAACATGCCCCGCGCAATCATCGCCTGGTCCCAGCGCGTCCGGTCTTGTTCGTTGAGGAGAAGCAGATTGCCGTCGCTGTCCTGCCGTGCGGGAAGGCGCGCCGTGTTGATCAGCATCAGCGCCAGCAGCGCATGGGTTTTGGGCACGTTCCCGGCCGCATGTTCCGCCAGCAAACCGGTCAGGCGGATCGCTTCATGGCAGATTTCCTCGCGCACCAAATTGGCGCCGCTCGACGCCTTGTAGCCTTCGTTAAACAGGAAATAAAGCGATTGCAGAACGCCATCCAGCCGTCCGCCCAATTGCTCGCCAGTGGGAATCTCGAAAGGAATCCGCGCGTCGCGGATTTTCTGTTTGGCCCGCGTCAACCGCTTGGCAATCGCCGCCTCCGTTGTCAGAAATGCCCGGGCAATTTCCCCCACGCTAAACCCCCCAAGCGCCTTTAACGCCAGCGTCACCTGCGCTTCGGCTGGAATGAGCGGATGACAGCAAACGAACAGCATCCGCAAACGGTCATCCGCAATCTCCTCTTCGCGGAAAACAACCTTGTCCTGCAGGGAATTCCCCTCCTCCACCAATCGCGTGATTTCCGGTTCTTTCTCGCGGAAAACTTTCTCCCGCCGCACTACATCCAGCGCCAGATTGCGGGCCGCCCGCATGATCCAGGCGGCGGGATTCTTCGGCGCTCCGTAAAACGGCCAGGTTTGCAACGCCCGCGCCAGCGCTTCCTGCACAACATCTTCCGCCAAAGTCAGGTGCTCGATCCCAAATATCCTCGTCAGCGTGGCAACCATCTTTGCGCCCTCATGGCGGAAAAGGTGCTCCACCAATTCGGAAACCCCCTGCGGTTCCTCTTTGTTGACTTCCGTAGAATTCACTCTGTGCCCGGCTGGAGTCGGAAATGGCGGCCTGAATTGGAGTCAGGCCGCCAATCTAATTAAGCGTGAGCCTCGGCAAGCTGCGGTTCCGCCGCACCCTGAGAAGCAAGCGGACACTGCTCCATTACCGGACGGACTTCCACTTTCGCCCCATATGCCAATCCGGGGCAGTCCTTGGCAATCGTCACCGCCTCGTCAATCGTGCCAACAGTCACGTAAAAGAAACCGCCGATAGCCTCTTTGGATTCCGCGAACGGCCCATCGGCAACGACGCGGCCGTTCTTTCCAGAAATAATTTTGCCCGTCGGTTCCAATGGCATTCCGTCAGCAACCTTCCCCTGTTCCTTCAACTTTTTGAACCAGGCCATCCAATCGCCGGCGACTTTTTGGGTTTGTTCGGGTGAGAGACCATTATGCCAGTCCGTGCCGCGAAATATGAGCAAATATCCATTGTTCGATTGTGCATTCATAACATTCTTTCCTTTAACGTTTTATTGTTTCTTTCTGATTCGTCTGGGTTTCGTGTTCCCAATCTACGACGAACAACGGCAGAAGATCAGGACATTTTTTTCAAAGTGGCGCACAACGCCTCAAGACGCGGACAAGGAACGCCGGCGCGATGCGCCTCACGCAAGGGCGCGAGAAACAGGCTTTCCAACTCCAGTGGCCGCCCCTGCTCAAAATCGATCAAAGTGGAAGCCTTGTAAGCTCCCATTTGCCGGGTGCGCGAAATTTGAAAGTCCGCGGCGGATTCCGGTATCTCCAATCCTTTTGCCCGCGCGATGGCAATTATTTCCATCATTAACTCGCTCACTAATTGCTCCCAATGGGCGTCCGACAGAAGGACATCGGTAGTCAGACACACTTTTGATTTTGCGCCTGCCACCCCCAAGCCGTTGAATGGAATGTTCCAAACCAGTTTCTCCCAGCGCGCTTGCTCCAGGTTCGCCGCCATCTTGCACGGGACGCCTGAGCCTTCGATTATTTTCCAGATGTGTTGAGTGCGCGGCTTCGGGGGGCCGCTGTATTCGCCGATCACAACAGTGCCGTGCGCCATGTGACGAATGCGTCCCGGCGCCACCCGGTTCAGACAGACGAAGCAAATGCCGCCAAGTGTCTTCTCCGCGCCAACGACCGCGGCGACCGCCGCTTCGTTGCCGAGTCCATTCTGCAATGTCAACACGGAAGTTTCAGGGCCGGCAAGCGGGGGCAGAAGTTGCGGAAAAACATGGTTGGCTGTGGTCTTCAGGCAAACCAGGACAAGATCGGCGTGACCAATATCTTCCGGATCCCGGGCGCACTCCGGGCGGACATGGAAGTTCCCATTGACGCTTTTGATCGCGACGCCGTTCTCGCGGACGGTCTCATAATCCGAACGAAGAAGGAAATGCACCTGATGCCCCGCCCGGCAAAGCATGGCGCCGTAATAACTCCCCAACGCGCCGCATCCGACCACCGCAATTTTCATGATGGAAAGAAACACTTTCGCCGGCATTTGGACAATAAAAACCGGACCGAAAATTTTCTCTTTTCGCGGGCGGGCATGAAGGATAACGTTTGAAAAAATATGACTGGCGCCGATACCCGCATTATTGATCTCCGCAGCGATACGATCACGAAGCCAACCCAAGCAATGCGCGAGGCAATGGCGACGGCCGAAGTCGGCGACGATGTTTTTGGGGAAGACCCGACGATTCGGGAACTGGAGTCCGAAACGGCAGCCCTGCTGGGGAAGGAAGCGGCGGTGTTCACCGTGTCCGGCACGATGGCCAACCAGCTTGCCGTTCGCGTCCATACCGAATCCGGTGACGAAATCGTGGTGGAGGAGCAGGCGCACCTTTACTACTACGAAGGCGGCGGCCCGGCGGCACTAAGCGGCGTTACTTGCCGGTGCCTGCGAGGCGACCGGGGTGTTTTCAGCGTTGCGGATGTTGAAGCTGTTTTGCGTCCGCCCAACGTACACTTCCCACGCACGCGATTAGTTTGCATTGAGAATACGCACAATCGCGGCGGCGGCAAAATCTGGCCGTTGGAACGGATCGAAGAGATCGCGGCCCTCTCGCGCAAACACGGGCTGCAACTGCACCTGGATGGCGCCCGTCTTTGGAATGCAACGGCGGCGACCGGCATCCCGGAAAACCGATGGGCGGCGCCGTTCGATACCGTTAGCGTTTGTTATTCCAAGGGACTTGGCGCCCCGGTCGGCTCGGCGCTGGTGGGTCCGAAGGGATTGCTAGATCGCGTCCGACGGTTCCGCAAAATGTTTGGCGGGGGAATGCGACAGGCCGGGATTATTGCCGCCGGAGCTTTGTTCGCCTTGCGGAATCATCGCGCCCGCCTTGTTGAGGATCACACAAACGCCAAAGCCCTCGCCGAGGGAATCAGTCGCTGCAAAGGTTTTGAGGTCGCGCCATCCGAAGTGGAAACGAATATGGTGCGGTTTCGTGTTTCTGGAGTGCCGGCCAAGGACGTTGTTGAACGATTGGCTTCCTGCGGCATTTTGGTTCTGTCCGCCGATTCCACAACCGTACGCGCAGTGACCAGCCTGATGGTTTCCGCCGAGGATATTCGCCGCGCGATTGCGGGCATTTCGAAGATATAAAAGGCGCCCTGAAGAAATCAGAACGCCTTACGAATCAAGAAAAAAAACTATCTGGCTCCGAGGATCGCGTCTTTGGCCGCTTTGGCCACGCGGAATTTGACGACTTTTTTGGCCGGAATCTGAATGGGGGCGCCGGTGGCGGGGTTGCGGCCGAGGCGGGCTTTGCGGTTGACAAGCACAAGCTTGCCGATGCCGGGCAGAGTAAAGGTGTTCTTGGCGTGTTTGTAAGCCAGCGCAGCCAGCGCATCGAGGATTTCCGCGCCGGCCTTCTTGGTCAGCCCGCTTTTCTCCGCCAATTCCGAAGCCAACTGTGATTTTGAGAGTGCTTTTGCCATATAGGTGTAAGGTGTATTTATCGGTCGATTTTGATTGCGACCGTATTCGAGGGTTATTAAAAACCTTTGAGTATTCCGCGCAAGGAGAAAATCGCGGTTCACATTATTTTATTTTTCGCGTCTCGCCGCGTCGCCGCCGGGCTGCGGGAGCTTGACTTAAACCAGTTCTGCGACACCCTGCTTATGTGGCATCGCTATTTGCGATTCAAAGTGAACTCCGCTATGAAATCGTCCGGAAAATCTTCGAGGGCGGAATGGGAATCGTGTACGAGGCCGAACAGCACGGGGCGCGCAACTTTGTCAAACGCGTAGCGCTGAAAGTCGTCCGGCAGAATTATGCCAATCAAAAGCAGTTCATCGAAAATTTCATCGGCGAGGCGAAGTTGGTCGCGGACTTGATCCACACCAACATCGTCCAGACTTACCAACTCGGCGAGGCGCGGGGACTTTATTTTATTTGCATGGAGTTGATTCACGGAGTCAACCTCGAGCAATTTGCGCAACAACTCATCGGAAAGCAATGCGTGCTCCCCCAGGAACTGGCCGTTTTCATCACCAGCCGTGTCGCGCGAGGGCTGGCTTACGCCCACTCCAAAACCGATGATGCCGGCAAGACCCTGGGAATTGTCCATCGCGATGTCAGCTTCAAGAATATTATGATCGCCTTTGCGGGCGACGTGAAATTGACCGACTTTGGCATCGCGAAGGCGCGCGGATTTCTCCAAGACAACGAAGGCGAAGTCGTCGCCGGAAAGGCTGATTACATGAGTCCGGAACAGGCTGATTTCCAGATCACGGACAAGCGCTCTGATTTGTTTTCAACCGGCGTGGTGCTTGGAAATCTGTTGCTGGGTTACAATATCTTCAAAGGGGCCAACGCCGAGGAATCCCGCGACCGCATCATGGCGATGCCGCTGCCGGATTTCTGCCAGCTTAATCCGAAGATTGACGCGCGCCTCAACGAGATTTTACACCGGACGTTGTCGCGCGACCTTGCACAACGTTACGCGACGGCGGATGAATTGCTCTATGATCTCGAGTATTTTATCTATCACAAAGGCTACGGGCCAACCAATGAGACGCTTGGCAAATTTATTCGCGACCTCTTCGGGCATAAGACTCCCGGCAACGAGGACACCGGGCACACCACCGAGGTCGGGCGCGTGCCTTTGTCTCCCGCGCGACTGACTTGATTGAAAACCCGTAATTCCAGCAAAGAGAGGAACCGCGTCGTCCTCGGTCTGATTCAGAGCCGATGCTCGCTTGATCCCGCCGAGAATTTTTCGCGCATGACCGCGCGTATTTCGGAAGCCGCCGACAAGGGCGCGCAAATTATTTGCACTCCCGAGCTTTTTCACTCGCAATACTTTTGCCAGAGCGAGAACCACGATTATTTCAAACTGGCGGAAACGATTCCCGGCCCAACCACGGACGCCTTGCGCAAACTGGCGCGTCGCCACGGGACTGTTATCATCGCGTCGCTTTTCGAAAAACGCGGAGCCGGGGTGTATCACAACACGGCCGCCATTATCGACGCCGGTGGCGAGTTTCTCGGCATCTATCGGAAGATGCACATCCCGGACGACCCGCTGTATTACGAGAAGTTCTACTTTACTCCCGGCGACCTAGGCTTTCGCGCGTGGCAGACCCGCTTTGGCAAAATAGGGGTATGCGTGTGCTGGGACCAATGGTATCCCGAAGCAGCTCGTCTCACGGCGTTGCGCGGGGCGGAAATTCTTTTTTATCCCACAGCCATCGGCTGGCATCCCTCGGAAAAAGCCGCGCATGGCGCCAACCAGCATTCAGCATGGGAAACGATCCAACGAGGCCACGCCGTCGCCAATGGTTGCTATGTCGCCGTGGTCAATCGCACCGGTTTGGAAACGCCGATTGGCGGGGACGGAATCGAGTTTTGGGGACAAAGCTTCGTCGCCGGGACATCCGGCCAGATTCTCTCCAAGGCCTCCACGGACCGCGAGGAAATCCTTTTGACAAAAGTGGACCTGGGATCGGTCGATTTAACCAGGACACACTGGCCCTTTCTGCGCGACCGCCGGATTGACGCTTACGGTGATTTGACCAAACGATTGATCGATTGAGCCGCGAGCCGAAACAAAGCCGTGGCCGGGCGTGGATCACAGGCGCGGGAGGTTTAATTGGTCATTACCTTGCCCGATCGGCCAGCCAATATGCGCCTCAATTCGACATCGTTGCGCTGACGCGGCCTGATTTGGATTTGACGGATTTTTGCGCGGTCGATCGAAGATTTCGCAACGAACGCCCGCAACTCATCATCCACTGCGCCGCGATGTCAAAAAGCCCGGCTTGCCAGTTGAATCCAGCGCTGGCCCGCTTGATCAACGTCGATGCCGCGTTGCATCTGGCCGCTTTGGCGGGCGACTGTCAGTTCATATTTTTCTCATCAGACCTTGTATTTGACGGAAGAAAGGGAAATTACGCCGAAGCCGACGGAGTCAACCCATTGAGTGTGTACGGCGAGACCAAAGTTGCCGCGGAGGAATTCATATTAAAGAATCCGCGCCACATCGTTCTGCGGACTTCGCTCAACAGCGGCGCATCACCCGCGGGCAACACCGCTTACAATGAACAACTGTCCGAAGGATGGAAACGCGGGAAAACCCTCAAACTTTTCTTCGACGAGTTTCGATGTCCGATTGCCGCGGCCATCACAGCGCAGGCGACTTGGGAACTGGCGGCGTTAGACTCGCAAGGATTGTTTCATCTGGCCGGCAGTGAACGGCTGTCGCGGCTCCAGATTGGCGAATTGGCCGCCGCGCGGCACCCCGAATTGGAAGGGCGGATTGAAGCTTGTTCATTGCAGGAATATCAGGGTCCCCCGCGCCCGGCGGATACATCCCTGAATTGCGCCAAGATTCAAAAACTGCTCTCCTTTCCGCTTCCGGGATTGACGCAATGGTTGCTGGAGCATCCCGAAGACGTCTTCTGATTATGACACCGCCGCCAAAGAAAATCTGGCGGATTCTTTCTGGGTTGCTCCAGCGGCGGCCCCTTTTGATTATCCTGCTCGCGCACACTCTCTTTTCAATCGGGATTTGGAATGCCCGCGACGGTTACGGCGAGGAGACAAACAATGTGCGGATGGCGCTTCACGCGGTCCAATCACACCGGCCTGACCCCTTTCTCTACAGCGACGTTATCGCATTAACGCTCAGGTATTTCACGCCCGACCCTGTTGTGGCTCTTACCTTGATGAAGTATCTGTCCTCGCTCATTGCAACAGTGGCCCTGTATCTCGCGCTCTCCGCCTTTTCCGGCATCCTTCGAAAAAGCGCAATCGTTTTCGCCTGCCTGGTGTGGATTGCGTCTTCTCTCGACGCGCCGTATCTCCAAAGCACTTCACTCAGTCTGTTCACCTTTGCCATTATGCTGTTCGGCATTGATTGTCTGTTGCTGAGATGGTCAATCGCGGGTGTCTTGGGATTCTACTTTTTCGGCTTGCTCGCGGCATCGCTTCACCCTGAATATCTGGTGCCGGTCGTCTTGCTGACCTTCTTTTTCGCGGCGCAGGTCGTGAGGCAGGCTCGTCTGGGCTGGAAAGTCGCGATTTGTTTTGCGCTGCCTCTAGGGGCCGTTTTTTGGGCGCATCCGCCGGCGCCCGTTCTCAAGAAACTCAAACACCTCGATAACTACGCCCTTCTCGGACTGGGCCAATGCTACGCGGATTTTTATCACCGGGAACACCCGGAAACGGTGTTCAATCCAATGACCGAATACCACGACCTGCTCAATCGAGAATTCAACAAACCCACAGGCTTTTGCGCCGCCGTGGAAAATAATCCCCGGGAAGCGCTCCGCTATTTCACATTGAACGCCGGGCGCAATCTTTTTTGGAATGTTCCGAGCGCCTTCCTCGACCGCTACCGGGAGCAGACCGCGCGCCATCACCATGGCGTTCTTTATTGGGCGGTCCGCGGCATCCTATTGGCCGGCGCGCTTTTGGGTATTGCGCGCCTCTACCGTGCCGGCTCCAAACCAATTTATAATCGGTTCAGAAACAATCCAGAAGGGCGCGGGATTCTGCTTCTCTTGGCTCTTCTCACGACTTCTTTTGTTGCGGTGATCTTGCTGGTCGGCACTTCCCGGTACTATCTTTGTTGGGCGCCCATCTTTTATCTTGGAGTCGCTTACTGCGCTGACACATTACTGCGCCAGTTTAATCTCATTCGATACGAGCCTCAGATAATTGCGGTTGCTTTCGTGGTTTTTTGCGCACCCAATTTTTTGTCGCCGCGTCCGAACTACGAATTCGATGCCGTTCGGCACGTTGCCGCGTCAGTCAAAGAATACCCCGTCATTGGCGCGTCCTGGGCGGAACCCGATGCCATAATTGCGCTGGACGGAAAAGCGACGGCGATCAGCCTGTGGGACGGAATTCACCATGCCGCCATCGAGAATGGAAAAATCGATATTCTGTTGATCGATCAAAATTTTAGGACTTCCAAAACGTGGGCGGACCAGCGGGACTTTTTCGAACATTTTGAGCGGCAACCAGAAACGTGCGGCTTCAAAAAAGCAATCGGGATTCCGACGGGCAGGTTTGATATTTATTATAAGCCAGCTTCGATAGGGCCTGATTAACCCGTGCCATCGACTTTTAGCACTTCTCTAACAACATCGGCTGGTCGCGCTTTAAGCTAACCCTGATCCCCGTTGTCGCCAATGGCTTCGACGGGGCAGCCTTCCTTGGCTTCCTTGCACTGCGCTTCCTCCTCCGGGCTGGACGGCTGCTTATAGACGTAGGAATAGCCCCCGTCCTCGTTGCGCGTAAAATTGGCCGGGGCCGTCTCACGGCAGAGATCGCAATCAATGCACTGATTGTCCACGTAATATTTGCCCGGCACGTTGTCGGAATATTTGTTTGCAATGTCAGCCATAAAATTCTTTTCGATACTAATGTCGCGCCCGCCGCAATATCAAGCCTTTTAGAACTTCAACACTTTCACGGCGGCCGTCGCGCAGGCAAGGACCGATTGCGGAAAAATTCCCAGGTAGAGCATCGCCGCAATGCACACGCCAAGGGAAATTTTCAACGGCGCCGAAACCACAATCGGCGAAAGATCCGCCGGTTCCTTTGACCAATACACCGCTCGAATCACGCCGAAATAATAATAAATCGAAATGACCACCCCGACGATTGTCACCAGCGCCAGCAAAAGGTAGGCGGAATTCTGCGCCGCCCTTTCAATCACGGCCCGCAGCAGAAGGAATTTGCCCAAAAACCCCACCATCGGCGGAATGCCCGCCAGCGAAACCATCGATAGAGTCATCGCGAATGCCAGAAACGGAGAACGCTGGTTCAATCCCGCCAGAGAAGAAATGTCTTCGTTCTCGCGTGACACGATGCAAATCACGGTGAAGACCGTTCCCAGCGTGAATACATAACCGGTCAGATAATACAGCGCCGCGGCCGAACCATCGGCATTGAGCGCCGCGATGCCGAGCAGCAGATACCCCGCGTGGGAAATGCTCGAATAACCGAGCAGCCGTTTCAAATTGCGCTGCGGTATTGCGCAAAGGTTTCCGTAAAGGATTGTCGCGCCCGCCGCCAAAATGAGCAATTTGTCCAGGTGCGCCGCCAGCGCGGGAGCAGCGTCAAAAAGCACCCGCAGAACGAGGGCGAATCCCGCCGCCTTCGACCCCATCGCCAGGAAGGCCGTCACGGGCGTCGGCGCTCCCTGGTAAACGTCCGGCGTCCACATCTGCAACGGGAACGACGATATCTTAAACGCCAGGCCAAGAAGAACCATCAGCATGCCGAGCAAAAAAACCTTGTCCCCAGCCAGGCGGGCGCCCTCATCGCCAAGGGCCGCAAAGCCGGTGCGATTTCCCGTTCCAAAAATCAGCGCAATGCCAAAGACGAGCACCGCCGCCGACAACGCGCTCAAGATCAAATATTTGACGCCGGCTTCCAGTGATTGCGCTCGCGACCGCTGAAAACTCACCAGAACGTAAAAGCTGACCGACATGGTCTCGAGCGCCACAAAGACCATCACAAAATCGTTGGCGGAGGCGGCGAACATCATCCCCGCAAGCGCCAGAAGCGTGACGACATGAAATTCGCCCACGACCATCGCAATTCTGCCGCTGAACTCCACGCCAAGCAAAACCACAAAGAGAGCGCTGATCAAAAAGAGCCGTTTGAAGAAAAGCGAAAGGCCGTCCTGCGCGTACATTCCGTGAAAGGCCGTCGTGGCGGTTGCGCCGCTCATGCAAAAGCTGATCGCCAAGATCACGAGCAGTCCCGCCGCCGCGATATACCCCAGCCGGTGTTTCAATTCGTGCGGAGTCCACAAATCAATCAGAAGGATCGCCATCGCCAATCCAATCACCGCCAATTCCAATGTCAGTAGGGATAATTGGTTCATTGGAGAGGCGTCCTTGTCTGGGCGGCGCTTTCGGTCAAATCCGGCCCGACGGCCTGAACCACGGCGGCAACGCTCGTTTTAATGTTGTCGGTCAAAAGCCGCGGCCAGCAGCCAAAAAGAATCAAACCGGCGAGCAACAAGCCGTAAGGAACTCGGCGCCAGAGAGTTGCCGCGTCCTGAAGCGGGGGCCGCTCCTTTTCACCGTGCCAGATGTGGCGGATGGCGCGAAGCATATAGACACCCGCAATCACCAGCGCCCCCCAAACCGCAAGACCGGTTATCAGCGCGGACCGGTCCCAATTGCCAAAAAGCACCAGCGCTTCGCCGGGGAAACTCGCAAAACCGGGCAAACCGCAACCGGCAAGCATTGCCATGATCATCACCGTGCCGATGAAAGGCAACCGTCGCAGCAACCCGCCCATTTGCGGAATTTCCGTCGTCTGGATTTCGTCCCGCAAATACCCGCTGAGCGCAAACGTCAGCGCCGCCAAAAAGCCGTGCGCCACCATCACCAGGACCGTCCCGGTGATGCCGATCAAGCTCAGGCTCGCGATGCCCAGAAAAGCGAACCCCATATGCGCGACGCTCGAATTGCCGATCAGCATGTTCAAATCCCGCTGTCGCATCGCCACCAAACCGCAATAAAGAATATTGCCAAGGCACAGCAGCGAAAGCACATACACCCAGCGTTGCGCCGCGTCCGGCATCAGCGGCAGCGCGATGCGAATCAGCCCGTATAACCCGAACTTTTTCAGCACCCCCGCGTGAATCATCGCAGTCCCAGATGGCGCGGCCCCGTACCCCAGCGGCGCCCACGTGTGGAACGGCCAGAGCGATACCAGCACTCCGAATCCGAACAAAAGCATCGGAAAAATCCACCGTTGCGTCCCAGCCAGCATCGGGTGCGCGCGGAAATATTGCGTCAAACCGACGATGTCAAACGTCCGCTGCGGCTCCGGCACCTGAAGATAAACCGCGATCAAGCCGAGTAAAACGAGCAACGCCCCAAGACTCAGATAAAGGGTGATCTGAAACGTCGCGTAATTCTTCTGCTCTCCCCTGCCCCATATGCCGATCATGATAAACGTCGGCACCAGCGCCAGCTCGTGGAAAAAATAAAAGAAAAACAGGTCCAGCGACGCAAACGCCGCCAAAACGCCACCGCCCATCAACAGGAGCAACATGTAGAACTCCTTCTCGCGCGTTTTGATGCTCCACGAAACCGCCGTCGCCGCAAACACCACAATCGCCCCCATCAAAATCAGGCCAAGATTGATCCCGTCCACGCCGACGTGATAACTAATGCCGATTCCTGGCGCCAAACGGTGTTGTTCGACAAACCGGAATCCATCCACCACCGCCGCCTTATTGAAATGGCAAAACATATTGATCGCCACCAGCATCGACAAAAACGTCCCCGCCAGCGCGACGCATCGGATGAGAAACCGGTAGTTCCCCGGGATCAGCAATATCAGCATCGCGGCAAGCAGCGGCAGAATAAAAATCAAAGTCAGTGGCGACATGGCTCAATGTTGCATCATGAAATAAAGCACCAGGGCAATCCCCGCCGCGACCAACAGCGCGTAGGTTTGCAAATTGCCGGTTTGCAACAGGCGCAACCCGCGTCCCGTCAGCTCTGTAAAACCGTGAATCAACCGAACAAACAATTTGATGCCAAAGTAGTCCACAGCGTCCGCGCATTGCGCCAGCGCGTCCTGGGTCAACGCAATCAATTCGGCGTAGATTTCGTCGAAATAGAACTTGCGTCGAAGAACAACGCAGACCTCCGCAAAGCTCGCCGGCAGCGGGTCCGATTCAGCCTTGCCATAAAGGCCCCAAGCCGCCGCCAACCCCACGAAAAACGCCGCCAACCCCAAAAACGCCGGCCACGGCGACTCCTTGAACGGCGCCAGCGGAGCAAAAACAGGGGCAATTTCCGCCTGAGCAAAAAACTGCGGGGTTACGTATTGCGCGATTCCGAAAAACCCGGCGGCAACAGAAGCGATCGCCAGGACGATCAGCGGTCCTGTCATCACGGGCGGCGATTCGTGCGCGTGCGACGTCAAATCCGACTTCGCTTTGCCGAGGAACACCACAAAAAACAGCCGGAACATGTAAAACGTGGTGAGAAACGCCACAAACACTCCCACCGCAAAGAGCGTCATGCTGTGCTGATAGGCGGCGTCCAAAATCGCGTCTTTGCTGAACGACCCGCTCAAAGGCCAAAGCCCGCACAACGCCAGCGTCGCCGCCAAAAACGTCCAATATGTAATCGGCATCTTCTCCTTCAACCGGCCCATCTTCCAAATATTTTGCTCGTCGCTGACAGCATGAATTACCGAGCCTGCGCCAAGGAACAGCAGCGCCTTGAAACACGCGTGGGTCGTCAGATGAAACATTGCCGCCGGAGGCGCTCCCAATCCCACCGCCATTACCATGTAGCCCAGTTGCGAAAGCGTCGAGTATGCGAGAATGCGCTTAATGTCATCCTGTTGCACCGCGATCAACGCCGCCATCAACGCCGTAATCCCGCCTATCCAGCCGATGACGTGCAGCGCCACCGGGTTGAAGAAAAAAAACACCCGGCAAAGCATGTACACCCCCGCCGCCACCATCGTCGCGGCATGGATCAGCGCGCTCACCGGCGTCGGGCCTTCCATCGCGTCGGGCAGCCACACATGCAACGGGAATTGCGCGGATTTGCCCACCGCTCCGCAAAAAATGAGCAGTCCCGCCGCCGTCCATACCGTGTCAAAAACATCCGGGTTCTTGACCAATTGCTCCTTGATCCCGACAAAATTAAGCGTCCCAACCGTCGCCCAGACCAGGATGATTCCGGTCAAAAAACCAAAGTCGCCCACGCGATTGGACAAAAACGCCTTTTTCGCGGCATCAGCCGCGGATGGTTTGTGATACCAGAAGCCGACGAGCAAGTAACTGCAAACGCCCACAAGCTCCCAGAAAATAAACATTTGGAAAAAATTATTGCTGACAACCACGCCAAGCATCGAAAAAGTGAACAGGCTCAGGCACGCGAAAAACCGGCTGAAGTGCGGATCGTGCTTCATGTATCCGGTCGAATAAATGTGAATCGCCGAACCGACCCCAGTAACGACCAGCAGCATCAACATGCTCAGTGCGTCAAGGTGTATGCCGAACTCGATGTTCAACCGCCCGACGCGAAGCCATTCGACGCTCAAGTCCAGCGGGCTTCCGGCAGCGTGGTATTCCGCGAACAGATCAACCACCAGCAGGCAGGAGACAACAATCGCGCCCACCGAAACAATGGCGCTCCACCTCGGTTCCTTTTGCAGGAACAGCGTGATCACCACAGCCGACAACAGCGGCAGCAATAGCACCAGCCAGGGAAGCGGATTGCTCATGTTATAGCTTTAACGTCGTCAAATCTTCAACATGCGTGGTTTGGCGGCGGCGATACAGCGCGACAATCAGCGCCAGACCCACCGCCACTTCAGACGCGGCAACCGTGATGATGAAGAACACGACCACCTGCCCGTCAAGATTATCGTTGTATCGGGAGAAGGCGACCAGCGCGAGGTTCGCCGCGTTGAGCATCAATTCCAGCGCCATGTAGATGACCAGCACATTCCGGCGGACAATCACGCCGAGCAATCCGAGCGAAAACAGGAGCACACTCACCACAAGGTAATCTTGAAGTCCCACCGGGTTCATTTAAGGTCCTTCTTGCTCAATAAAACCGCGCCGATCATCGCCACGAGCAGCACCAGCGAGATGATTTCAAACGGCAGCGCAAAATTTCCAAACAGGCTTTGCCCCAGCGCCACCGTCGAACCTTCTGTCAGGGACGCCTTCGCCCCAAATCCCAGCCGCGATTGCCTGATGGTGGCAATCATTACGGACGCGATGACTCCCACCGCAAAAATCCCCAGCGCCGCCATCGACCCCTTGATCTTCCGCTGCTCTTCCTCTTTCAAATCCAGCAGCATGATTACAAACAAAAACAGCACGATCACCGCGCCCGCGTAAACCAGCACCTGCACCGCCGCCAAAAAGAATGCGTGCAACAGGACAAAAAGCCCCGCCATCGACACAATTGTCAATACAAGGAACATCGCGCTCGTCACGGGGCTTCGCGTAAACGGATTAAAAATGACAAGCGCCCCGCACAGCAGCGTCAGCACCGCAAAGATGTAAAAGAAAACCTCCTGCATCTATTTATGCTTCCATTTCCAAATCTGATCCTTATGTATCCCGCCCAATTCCAGCAGCTTGGTCTTGTCGTACACCATTTCCAGCCGCGACTGCCCGGTCAGCGAATAATCTTTCATCAGGAAAATCGCCTCCTCGGGGCAGACTTCCTGGCAGAATCCGCAAAAAATGCACCGCAACATGTCGATCTTAAAATCCTGTGGCGCTTTTTCGACGTTGCCGACTTCCGGCGAGCCTTGCGGCCCGGGCGGCGTGATGCGGATGGCTTTCGGCGGGCAAATGAACTCGCAAAGCTGGCACGAAACGCATTTCACCCGGCCTTCCGGGTCTTTCACCAGGTACGGCGCGCCGCGGTAACCTTCGGGAACGGTCCATTTCTCCTCCGGATACTGCATCGTCACTTTCTTTTTGAAAAAGTGGCTGATGGTAACGCGGAATCCTTCCAACACCGCGGGCAGATAAAGGCGTTCCCAAAAATTCAATTTTGTTCGTTTGACAATCATTTGATCATGCGTGGTAAAAAACCAGATAGATGGCCGTCGCCAGAATGTTTACCAGCGCCAGCGGCAGAAAGCGCCGCCATCCCAAATCCATTAACTGGTCGTACCTGAAGCGCGGCCACATCCACCTCACCCAGATGAACGTGCCCATAAACGCCGCCACCTTCGCGAGGAAAATGACAATTTGCAGGATGCCAATCCCAATGGATTGCGCCGGTTTATCCAGCCCCGCAAAGGGCAGCGTCCAACCGCCCAGAAACAATGTCACCATCATGGCCGACGCCGCAATCATATTGGTGTATTCGCCCATGAAAAACAGCGCGAATTTCATCGAACTGTATTCCGTGTTGTAGCCGGCCACCAATTCCTGTTCGGATTCCGGCAAGTCAAACGGCAGCCGGTTCGTTTCCGCAAAAGAGGAGATCAGAAAAATGACGAATGAAATTGGCGCGTACAAAATCAACCATCCGTGCGCGGCCTGGTGCGCGATGACCTGGCTCAGGTTCAAGTCGCCGACGATCAGGAAAACAGGAATGACCGACATCCCCATCGCAATTTCATACGAAATCATTTGCGCGCTGGAACGAATCCCACCCAGGAATGGATACTTGGAATTGGAGGCGTAACCTGCCAGCACGATTCCATACACACCAAGCGAAACAATGCCGAAGGTATAAAGAATCCCCACGTTGAGGTCCGCGATCACCATCTTCTGATGGCCGAGCTGCGAACCGAAGGGAATCACCGCCAGCACCAGCAGCGACGGAATCATGGTCACCATCGGCGCCAGCCAGAAATAGGATTTGCGGACGTGCGACGGCGTAAAATCCTCTTTGAGAAACGCTTTCACCCCGTCGGCAATCGGTTGCAACAGGCCGAAGGGCCCCACGCGGTTCGGCCCAATCCGGTCCTGGATGAACGCCGAGATTTTGCGCTCCGCCAGCACCGAGTAAGACACCCCGCCCATGACCACCGCGAAAACGCAGACGATCTTGATCGCGCTAAACAGTATAAATTGTGCCGCCGGACTCATATCGTTACCGTCACTCCCAAATCGCCCAGGCCGGCCCAGGTCAATCCTTTGAAGCCGGGCACTTCAGCCGCCATTTGATTGAACAACCCCTCGATGCTCGCAAAGCCGTTCTGCCCGGTCACGCCATGCGTTAATTCATGAAGGAATTCCCATTCCGCCCTCGCGTTGCCTTTGGGCTGGATGTTCTGCATAAATCGTTGGACGCGCCCCTTGACATTGACGAAGCTGCCCCGTTTCTCCGCCTGCGCGCATCCGGGCAACAAATAATGGGCGAGCACCGTCGTCTTGTTGGGCAAAATATCGCTGACAATCAGCAAATCCAGTTTCGCCAGCAAATTCTCGCCAATGCCAACCGTCGTCACATCTTCTCCAAACACAATCAGTGTTTTGATCCCGCCGCTGGCAATTCCCGCCGCGATCTTGGGCAAGTTGGAACCCATCGGAACCGCCGCAATGCCGATGAGCCTTGCGCCGGTGCTATTGGGATTCCGATCAGCATTCAGAAGCAGCTTGTCCCCTTCCCCACTGCGTGAAACCGAATCCGTCACCGCGCCCAGCTTGTCGGCCAATTTCTTCAAAAGAAAAAGTTCTTCGTTGGTCTGCCGCGCCGAGGCGATAATCGCCGCCGAACCCGTTGACGCGCGACCGAGAAGTCCCGTTATTTCCGAGATGGTTCGCGGCCATTCGGTTAGAGGATCAGTCACGTTGACTTTCGAGCCTTGAACCACCGCGAGCCGGTCCTGGCGATTGATCCATTTGTAATTGAGCCGCCCGTAGTCGCACATCCAGCACGAGTTGACGGCGTCGTTTTCTCGCGGCTCGAATCGATAGACCTTATCCTCGCGCGAACCCATCGTGATGTTGCAACCGGTGCCGCAACTGGTGCAAATGCTCTTGGTCTCTTTGAGAAACCAGACCCGCATCTGGAACCGAAAATCCTTCGAGGTCAGCGCGCCCACCGGGCAGATGTCCACGGTGTTCAGCGTGTAATTGTTGTCAAAATTCTTCCCCGGATACCGCGTCAACGTGCTGTGGCTTCCCCGGCTCACAAATCCCAAAGCATCATCCCCCGCGATGTCCCGGCTGAACCGGATGCAGCGCGAGCAAAGAATGCACCGCTCGTCGTCCAGAACGATGCGCGGGCCGAGTTCCACATGCTTGGGTTTGTGGACTTTTTCCTCCGCAAATGCGCTCTTCGATTTTCCGTAATCGACGGAATATTCCTGGAGCTTGCATTCGCCAGCCTGGTCGCAAATCGGGCAATCCAGCGGATGATTGATCAGCAGCGATTCCAGCACCGCCTCTCGCATCTGCTTGGTTGCCGGAGAATTGGGATAAAGCTCCATGCCCGGTGAAATTTCCGTCGCGCAGGCAATCGCCCCGCGCGGCGTGGACGGTTCATAGGGAAGCACGGAGCGGGAAATTTTCGGGGTGCCGTCGGGATTGAGCACCGGCTTGCGGTCCGGCCCGATGGCAGGCGTCCCAAATTCAATCAGACACATCCGGCAATTGCCCGCCACGATGAGCTTCGGATGGTAGCAATAGTGTGGCACCTCGATGCCCGCCAGCGCGCACGCTTGCAGCATCGTCGTCTTCTGCGGTTTGCCCTGCCAATCCGGCGTCATTTTCGGCACGTCGATTTCGCGTCCGTCCACCTTGATTCGGATGGTTTCCACCGCGGGCTTCTTTTCGGTTGTTTGCTCGTTCGGCATATCCAATTCCTATGAGCTTGCCGGACTCGCGGCTATTTTCAACTGTTGCGATGGCCCTGCCGCCGCGTTCTTTGCCTCGTCGGATATCCCGCGCGCATCGAATTCATCCCGGAATTTTTTCACAAAGCTCAACACCGGCCATGCGCACGCCTCGCCAAACGCGCAAATCGTCCGACCCTGGATGTTCTGCGCGATGTTCAGCAGATAATCCGCATCAGCCCTCCGGGCGTGTCCGTTGTCCATCCGGTGCAGCGCCTTGGCCAGCCACAGCGACCCTTCCCGGCAGGGCGTGCATTGCCCGCAACTTTCGTGCGCGTAAAAATCCGCGATGTTCGCCAGCGCCTGCACGATGTCCGTCGTGTCGTCCATCACAATGATCGCGCCCGATCCCGACATGCTGCCGGCTTGTTGAAGCGAATCGAAATCATACGGAAGATCCAGCATATCGACATCGACCGGTGTCATCTGGCCGTCCGGCCCCTTTCGCTTCAATTTGAATTTCTCCCCCGCCTTGAAAACTTTGGCCGACGATCCGCCCGGGATCACAGCCTTGAGCGTCCGCCCTTCCCGCAGACCTCCGCCGAATTCCGCGTTAAAAATCATATCTCCCAGCGTCGCCTTGCCGACTTCCACCTCATAATACCCCGGCTTCTTCACATGCCCGCTGACGCTGACAATGCGCGTGCCGGTATTGTTCGGCGTGCCGAGCTTGGCGTATTCCGAGGCGCCCATTTGCAGGATGTGTTTGACCGCCGCCAGCGTTTCCACGTTGTTGACAATCGTCGGACACATGTAAAGTCCGAGCACCGCGGGAAAATAAGGCGGCTTGATGCGTGGATACGCGCGCTTGCCTTCCAGCGACTCGATCAATCCCGTTTCCTCGCCGCAAATATAAGCGCCCGCGCCGCGGTGAACGTGAATATCCAGATCGTAACCACTGCCAAGGATGTTTTTGCCGAGAAAATTCTTCGCCCGCGCCTCCCCCAGCGCGCGGTTCAAAATCTTCGCCCCATCCGTCATTTCTCCACGGATGTAAATGTAAGCCAGGTGAACATCATTGGCGAAACACGAGATGATCATCCCCTCCAGCAAAAGATGGGGGTCCTTGTAAATGATCTGCCGATCCTTGAACGTGCCCGGTTCCGATTCGTCCGCGTTGCAAATCAGGTAAATCGGCTTCCCGCTCTTGCGATCGACAAACGACCACTTCAACCCGCAAGAAAACCCCGCCCCCCCGCGCCCGCGCAACCCCGAGATTTTCACATCCTCGCGGATTTGCTCCTGGGCGGACATTTTTTTGCCATCCGCCAAGTCCTTGCCGGGGAGGGCGAGGGATTTTTTCAACACCTCGTACCCGCCGTGGCGGAGATAGCAATCCAAGTCCGGCGTATAACCCGGCTGGTCAACGTTCTTTAAAATGAGCCGATATTGTTGCGGCATAACTTGACTCTCGCGGCGAACTCCTTACACTTTTGAACTGCGCGGATGCCCGATGGTGTAACGGTAGCACAGCAGACTCTGAATCTGTTTGTCATGGTTCAAATCCATGTCGGGCAGCCAAAAACCTTCCGGCAGCCCACCAGCATTCTCGGTTCTGTTTACGATTAAACGCATCACACTTATCAAGCGATAGAGCAGTTCCTCACCTTTCGCAAGGGGAAAACAATTGCCGCGCCCAATCGCGCGCGAATCTCGCCCGACTTGGCGTTATCCTTGCTGTATTCTTGATATTGCGACGATACTTCGATAGTTCATTTCGGGCCGGTGTTGTGTTCCTGATTGCCATGGCGTGCGTCCGTTGCGCGTCGGCCCAGGCGCCTTCCTTTAATATTTCACCCGCTGTCATAACTAATAATTACATCGGGCCTATTACGTTGACCGTCAGCAATTTGACAGCCGGCCAAACCGTGACCATCGGCGAATTTCTCGACGCCAACGGCAACGGAAAAATCGACCCCGGCGAGCACGAAGTCCGCCACTTCTCTGTCACCGACGGCGTCCAGTCCCTTATCGGAGGCGCGACCAACATCAATGTCCCTGGCGACACCGATGGGACTGCCAATGGACGAATCACCGTCGTGCTGAATTATCCCGGCCTCAATCTGACGTTAAGCGCGATTGCCGGCGGTTATTTGTTCAAACTGTCCGATCCCAATAACGTTTTCGCGGCTGTGACCAATTCTTTTACCGTGAAACAGCAAACCGCCGCCCAAGGTGTGAGCGGAACGGTTTACGCCAACAATTTGCCCCAAGCCAATGCTATCGTCGTTCTGAGCGGTCAACAGGGCAACGCCGGCAGCGGTACGGTTGCCGATGCCAGTGGGCATTTCAGCATCAGCAACGCGCCGGGATCCTATTCTCTCATTCCCTCCGCGCCGGGATATGTGGGCGCGCCTGCGAACGTGATTGTCGTCTCCAATTCATTCGCAACCGTCAATTTGACCAACATGACAGCCACTGGCTATCTGGCGGGCAACGTTTCCGACAGCAGCACCAGCAACGGCTTGCCGGGGCTGTTTGTCACGGCGCAGGCCGGCAACGCCCTGACCCTTGGGTTCACCGACACTAATGGGAATTTTGCCCTCCCGGCGGTGGCCGATCAATGGCAGATAAAATTTGACACGAGTTCCGGGCTGGCTTCAACCGCTCCTTTTGGCTACGTGGCTTTCCAGAACCTCAAATTGAACACCAACCTTGCCGGCGGAAGTCTTTCCAACCTGAATTTCTCCTTTCCCCGCGCGACGTCCCTCATCTACGGCCGGCTTACGGACAGCCGCTCCAACGCCATCGCTGGCGCTGCCCTCCAGGCCACCAGCGCGGACAATCTTTACGAGAGCGACGCCGCCACGACCGCCACGGGCCAGTACGCCATGGGCGTCTTCTCAAATTCATGGTACATCGGCCCAGAGAACCTGCCCGCCAATTATCTGGCCAGTTCCACCAACGTTCCCATTGTAAACGGCGACGTTATCCGGGTCGATATGCAAGCCCAGCTTGTCACCGCTTATTTCGCTGGAAAAGTGATCGACGGCAACGGCAATCCCCAGGCGGGCATTTCACTCGTGGTCAATTCCGTTGACACCAACGGTTTCCTCACGTCGGTCAATCAGAATTTCACCACGGCCGGAGACGGAACTTTCGCCGTCGGCCTTTACGGCGGCAATTGGAATCTGGCTCCGGAATGCAACAGCGCCGGGGACAGCCGCTTGGTGCCGCCCGATATCAACTTCACCCTGACCGACGGCCTCAGCCAGAGTAATTTCGTGCTGGTGGAACCGCTGGCCACAGCCACCATATCCGGTACAATTATTGACAGCCACGGCAACCCGGTCAACGCCATAGCTTTTGCCAATGCCACGATTAACGGCACGAATTATTCTCCATGCAGTTTTGGGAACCAGGACGCCAACACGTTTCAAATCGCCGTCTTTCCCGGAACATGGTCCGTTGGCCTTTCCGGCGATTTCACCTCTGGCGGCTATGACAATCCCCAAAACCAGAACGTCACCGTGACCGCCAGCGGCGCGACGGCAAACTTTGTGCTCTATCCCATCGGCCAGACGCCGCCGCAACTGACTTTCGCATCGCGGACGCCCAGAGGCTTTTCATTCAGCGTCATGGGCGACCCGCAACAAAAATACAGTGTGCAAGTCAGCGCTAACTTGACCGCCTGGCAACCCCTCATCACCAACACGGCCATTGGCGGCTCCTTCTTTTTTCAAGACACCAACGCCGCCGGCCCCGTCAGATTCTACCGCGTCATCCTTGTTCCGTAGGTTGAAGACGCGCGTCAGGCGCTTTTTCAATTTTCGGCTGTGACCCCTTCGTAAAATCCCCAGATAATATTGTTTCATTGACAGCAATCACTAGTGTCTGACACAAACATTCATGCCCAAACATGCCAGGCCCGTTTCCTTCGCAGCCATTGAGAAGCCAACAAAGAGGCCAACGCTTTTAATACCATTTCGTTCTCAACTCATTCGACTTTACTCATTTCCCCATCATGCTCCCGGAACCAAGAATTTTAACTGCTAGTGTAGTGTTTCTTAAATGACTAGGCATATTATCTGCGCTTTTTTCGCTTTTTGCGTTGCGACCAGCCGGGCTTGATCTTTTCGAGCTTTTGTCGCGCCCGCTCAACTTTCGCCATTATTTTTCCCACTGCGGCCGTCCACAC
>DATAUD010000045.1:0-7479 GCA_036268455.1 Verrucomicrobiia bacterium | reverse complement strand
GCGACGTTTGAGCGTGTCTGCATCCGGCACAGCGGGTTCACGCCCGACGAAGTGATTGAGGCCAGCTTCAAGTTGCTTGACCACGTTCCGGCCATCACCGCCCGCGTGGATGCCTTCAAACGACGCCAGCTTGACAGCTCTGAAATGGCCGCGTTTGCGGAGGCGGCGTTGCGGCTGCGGTTTGAGGACGTGGCCAAAGCTCCCATTAGTCCGAATAAATTGTTGGATTGCGGGCGAGCCGAGGATGCCGGCAACGACCTCTGGCATGTCTTCAACCGCCTGCAAGAGCACTTGACTTGCGGCGGGCAACGCGACTGGTCTCGCCGTCGTGAGGGTGGACGCCGTTTCCCGCGCACTCGCGCCATTTCCGGGCTTGACCAGAACATCCGCCTGAACCGCGAACTGTGGAATCTCGCTGAGAGAGTTGCTAATCGCGAGGCAATCGTCGTGGCCGAGTAAGTGAACAACGGGCGTTCCCGCCGCAGGGTGGGGACGCCCGATTTCATCCCGTAATTATGAATATCAATAAGCATCATATTCGCGAATCCCATGAACGCCAGTTCAACGGGGAGGACTACCAACACGTTGTCCACAATATTTGGAGCCGCATTCCCAACGCCACCGAGGAAGACTACGACGCGCTTTGCGAGAGTCCCGATCCCGGTTGCGATTGCGGTTTTTGCGCCAAAGCAGATTGGAGGGACTAATGAGCATTGAGCTTAAAGCCAAACCTGTTCGCATTGTCGCAACGTGGCGGCGATTTTCGTGCGGCCTCTGGCGTGTGCCGAAGGGGGATATTTCCAAGGCATATTCGGCGAACACCATGCCGCGAGTGAAAGTATTCCCCCATGAAGGCCGTCTCTACACGAATGGCGGCGGACATTCCAAATGGCTTCTGGCCGAAGTGAATGCCTATCTGTTGATTCATCCTGACGAATATCAAGGACCGGATAGCGTGCCGTATTCCTATGAAGGCAAAACGGTAACACATAAAGGCAAGACCTACCGGCTTGGGCCAAAAATCTTGTTTGTGGCTTCCGACCCGACCCTTGCGGAATGGCGTCATTTGTGCCGTGTCCTCTATGCCGATGGCGGCTATTTCGCTTCCGGTTGCACCTACACGGAATTTGTCGGCAATCGGTTTGACCCGGAATCGGCGAACAGTCGCGAGGCGCAGTTCAAGGAACTCGCGGAATGTGGCGCACGACCGATGCCGCGCACCCAGGAGGAAATGCGCCGCCTGCTGGCGGGGGAATTCGCCCTGCCAAACCGACCGCAACAAATTGACTTCGCGTTATGACACCGATTACGAAAACCGTCCGGCGCGTGACGCTGGAAACCTATGGTTATGGGACACGCGCCCGCAAATTAGTCGTCGCCTTTGAAAAAGGCGATCTCATCAGCATCCGCGAGTTTGGCTGCCGCACCAAAGACGTGGCCAGAATCAACGACGTGCTTTGGTGGATGAAGCGCGGCAAAGCCGAAAAAATTCGCATGGAGACATTGCGGGAACGCAAGGCGGCGAAGGCGGCTCGTCTCGAAGCAAATCGTCAACGTGCCGCGACCAAGCGATTATTCAGAGAACAATAAGGCAATCGCGGGATTCATCCACCCGCAACCTGCCGCCGGAGTTTTTTCCGGCGAGCAGGCGCTCGGCCAGCGCATCGCCGACCTGTTTCTCCACCGCATCCCGCATGGGACGCGCGCCGAGCTTGGGATGAAAGCCTTTGCGGACCAGAAACGGCAAAACCGACTTGTCCAATTCCAACGGATGGCCCCTTGCAGTGAGAAATTCAATTTCGCGCGACAAAAACTTTTCCGCGATTTCCAACTGATGTTCGTAGCTCAAACGGCCAAAGACCAGCTTTTCGGTAATGCGGGCAAAAATCTCCGGGCGCAACGCCTGTTGCGCCCGCGACAGAACGTGCCGTTCCATTGTCGCCTCGTTGGAATGTTGCAAGCTCATCAATTCCGCCGAGCCGATGTTGGAAGTAAGCCAGATGTAGAACCCGCTAAAATCCAATGTCTGTCCCGTGGCAATCGTAATCCGGGCCGCGTCGAGCAGTTGCAATAGTATATCCAGCACGCGCGGATGCGCTTTTTCAGCTTCATCGAAAAGCAATGACCCCTCTGCCGCGCGTTCACGTACAGCCCCAAAATAACCAGCTTCGCCAAGGCGCGCCCCCAATAATAGGCCCAGCGATTCCTGGGTTTGAAATTCTGACATGTCAAAACGAAATAATTTTTCAGGTCCGAAAATTTGATTGGTCAGCACGACGACTGTTTCTGTTTTTCCAACGCCAGTAGGCCCAAGCAAAAGGAAACTGCCGCGCGGACGCGCGGGCTTGGTAAGGCTCAGTTCGCCACGCCGCACCACCGAGGCCACACGCGGCAATACTTGACTTTGGCCGCGAATTTCCTTCCGCAACACGTCCTCCAGTTGACGAAGGCGTTCGAGTTTTTGCGTGTCAAGAATCGTTGCGTTCATGGCTGTCATCCTGCCTCAAGGTTTCTTTCACTTTGTTTCAAAATGAAACAAACCCCGACCCGGAAAGTGAAAAGATGGTCGCGTAATTGGCGGAAGAACCCGCCACAAAAAATAAAAATTGAGACTATGAAAAAGCAAAAATTGTTCGCTCACAAAAGAATCAACGCGCGCTTGCGCTCCCGGCTCGTCCTCGCCGCTTTGATCGCGCTGGATGTCCTTCCTGCCTTCGCGCAGAGCACGACCTTCAACTCCACCACCCTCCAGACCGGCATCAGCAACAGCTTGGCTGTGATTATGTTGTTTGGGTTCGTCCTGGGCATCTTCTCGGTGATCTACGGCGGCTTTGCCATCCGGCGCGGCGACGTGGACCAGGGGAAGATGTCCATTCTCGGCGGAGCCATCATCGCGGCCGCTCCCGCCGTGGTCTATGCCTTCTACAAAATCTTCGGCTTGGACAGCAACAGCGCCGTAGGCGTTGGCAGTTTTAGCTGATGCAGGGCGTCCAACTCCTCCTCGCGCATGGACACAAAAAGCGAACTTCGATTGACCGACACCAATGCGGCATCCGACTCCAAAGGCCGGACCTGGGGGCTGGAAGGCAACCTCTTTTGGTGGCTCATTGGCGGCGTTGGGGCAGGCATCACCGTGTTTTTCGTTTTGCTCGTCGTTCTTGGTTCGTCTTTCTTTGTGTCCCTGCTCGTGGCGCTCGTGCCGGTGCTGGTTTGCCTTGCCTACATCTTGGGATTGCGGCGGGGCAAGCCGCCCGGCTATGACCGCGACATATTCGAATATGCCGTCAGCGGCCGCGGCTTCGGCCCGGAGGCTCACCGGTCCTGCGCTCATCCTCTCTTATGAAATCCGAAAAAGACCAATCCGAGTCCAACAGCCCACAATTTATCGGCTGCATTGAAATCGTTCCATCGCTTCCGGCGTTCATCGAGTTTGTCGGCACGACGGAAATTTGGGGCATTCCGCCCCGGCAACTGGAATGTTTCCTCTTGAGCCAGAGTCCCAAATCGGACGGCAGGAAAACGACCGATCTGCTTGTTTTGGCTTTCAAGACGCGGCTTGTTTTTCTTTTCGGCCGGGGGCTTGAACGGATGCTTGATCCGTTGACGCAGGGGCGTATCAAGCGCATCCACGCTGAAAAACCTGGCGACTCGCGGAGATCTGGAGAGCCGAGGGTTTCTCAAATCGTCGTCACTCCTCGTTTCGCAACCATTCCTTTTTGATGAACGCCGAAGAACTTAAAGCCATTGAATGCCGACGCCAAGCGTTGCTGGAGCAGCTTGCCGTGGCCGAAACTGCATTGCGAAACAACCTGCACACACATGGCTTTGGCCATACCGCCCACGAGCACATGGAGCGGGCGCTGGCCCATATTCGGGAAGCCTATGTTGCGATCAACGAAGCGGGCCACGCGCGCACCGTGCAACAACTGGTCGATGATTTGGTTCGCATCCAGCAGGTGATGGACGACGCCAGACGAAGCCAATCTCAACGCATCTGATTCTATGTTTGAGCGCGCTCCCAACGGATTTTTCGTCAACGATTTGATTCTGTTCAATTCGCTCCGGCGCGGAGGTTATGTCGCCAAAGGGTTTGTCTTTGAAGCCCCCGATTTAGCCAATAGTCCAATGGCCGACCTGAACGATTTTCAGGACCAGTTGAGCCAACTGCTCGCGTCGCTCCAGGAGAATCAACGGCTGCAAGTCCAATACTTTTCCGACTCCGACTACAAAGCCGAATTGCTCCGCTACCAGCAGGAGACCGGGAAGTTTGAAAACATCTGGACCAAGCGTTCGCGCAACGAACGGTTCATGCGCTACTGGCAGGCGATGGTGGAACGCAAGCTGCGGCGGCAGCGCGTCATATTTTACATCTCCCGGTCCCTGGAAAACACGCCCAGGCTGACGACCGGCAATGCGAAACTGCGGGAGTATTATCTGACGTTGTTGGACCAGTTGCGCGGGGAATACGAGCACGTTCACAAGCAGGTGGCTGATATTTTCACCAGCGCCGGAGCGCGGATTTTGCCGATGACCGACCTCGACCATTTCCGGCATTACAAAACCTTTCTGAACCCGTCGCTGGCCGACCGTTTTGATTTTGATCCGTCATCGGATTTTCTGCTTGAACTTTCGATACAGGAAAATTGCTGGCACTCGGAAGGCAACGGCCAAAGCGATTTTGGCTTTTACATGGACGGACATTATCACTCGGTTATCACGCTCACGCGCTGGCCGCGCACGACCTATCCAGGCATTATTCAACGGCTCACCAATCTCCGCCTGCTGGATTACACCATTACCGTCAACATTGATCCGCTGCCCATCACCCAGGAAATCCACAAGGAGGAAAAGGAGCATGACCGCATCGCGGGTGATTACGCCAGCGAGAAAAAAATCTCGCTGCTCACCGTGATGGAAAAGAAACAGAAAAAAATTCATGCACTCATGCAGGGGCAGACCATTCCTTTCAACGCGCTCTTTGTCATTCGCGTTTGGGACAAATCAAAGGACGGCCTGAACGCCAAAGCCAGCGCGGTCAAAAATGCCATCAACTCCATGAACTCGGCGCAGTATTTTGAAAGCAACCTGCCGAGCACATCCAAGAATCTGTTCTTCCAGACATGGCCGGGTTGGACCTGGGGGCGCTACGACCATCGCAAGTTGTATTCCGAGCACCGTTATCTAGCCGACATGCTGCCGGTCACCAGCACGTTCACCGGCCATTTGAAAACCGCCGAAGCAATCTACGATGGTCCGAATAATAATCTCGTGGGCATTGAGACCTTTTCCGGCTCGAAAGAAAATCAATCGCCTCAACACGCCGTGCTGTTGGGCATGTCCGGCGCCGGCAAATCTGTGACCGTCTGTGATTTGCTTTCCCAAACGGAAGGCTACTTCGCTTATACCGTGATTATTGAGGAGGGCCTGTCTTACGGCATTTATACGCAGACGGTGGAAGAGGGCGCTCGGCCCATCATCATCCATCCCGATGGGGATTTGACCATCAATTATCTCGACACCAAGGGCCTTCCATTAACGCCAGACCATCTTTCCGCCGCGACCGCGCTCGTGGCCCGCATGATTGGAACCTCCAGCCAGGAGGACAAACAAATGCTGCGGCAGGCGCAAATCGCCAAGTATCTGAACCTGCTTTACGAGGACTCGTTTCAGGACTGGCAAAAAAAGCGGCATGACCAGTTGATTGGCATCGCGCGGCACGCGCTGGCGTTGCAGAAATTTCGGCTCGAAAAAATGCCGCCCGGCGCTACGACGCTGGAAACTTTTGCGGACTTCCGCGACCAGGCAAAGCTTGGAACCAATGGGGGAAATGACGGACAGACATCGTCCGAAGCAGCGATGAACTTCAACGAATGGGGCAAGGAATACATCGCCCAATTCCCGGAAGCCGAAGTCCTGCGATTCTTGAAAGAACCCAAGACCTCGCGTGAAGTCCGCAATCTCGCCTTCGCCTATTTTACGCCGGAGGAATTTCCCACGCATCGGATGTTGCAGGAATTGATGATGCTCGACCCGGTGGGTTCGGAGCGCGACCAGATCATTGAAATCGCCACTCTCATCCTGCCCTGGTGCCGGGACGGCAACTACGGCTGTTTGTTTGACGGCACGAGCAATCTTTCGCTTACTGGCAGAATTGCCCACTTTGAACTCGGTTACATCCCCGAATCGGCGAAGGAGCTGAAAGCGGCGGCGGGCTTCCTCATCACCAATCACGCCCGCAAACACATCATCACCTTGCCGCGAGCGTTGCGGAAACGGAACGTCTATGAAGAAGTCGCCCGTTTCCTTGATATTCCCGGCGGTCAGGAGATCGTCCAGGAGTCCTACGCGCAACTGCGGAAATTTAATTGCTGGAACATCAGCATCGTCCAGCAATACGCCCGGTTCAAACAATCGCGCATCCGCTCCGCGGTGTTCGGCAACTCTCGCCAGTTTTTCATCATGCGCCAGAACGACCGCGGGGATCTGGACGACATGGGCAAGGACATCGCGCTTCCCGAAGTGACGCAGCACGCCATCATGAATTATCCATTGCCCGATCATCAAAGCGGGCAAAGGTATTCGCCGTTCACGTATTTCCATACCGACGCCGGTCGGAATCTCTGCGGCACGGTCCATAACGTTTCGTCACGCGAGATGCTCTATTGCAGTTCATCTAGCGGCGAACATTTCGACAAACGCGCCCGCGAGCTTCGCCAGAGTCCCAATATTGTCGAGGGCATAATCGCCCACGCCAACCCGCAGAAGGAGGGGGCATGAAAATCACTAACCTTATGAAAAACTCACTCGTTCAATCCATATTACTTGCCGGTCTGGTGTCTCTGTTCACTGGCTGCGCCGCTGTCACCCGCACGGTCACGGATGTCGGTTTGGGCGCAGGCGGCGCGGCCTTGGGCGGCGTTCTCTCCAAAGGCAATCCCTACGCCGTTGTCGGAGGCGCGGCAGGCGGCGTGCTGCTGGGCGAAGGACTCCATGCCGCCAACGCCAAACTCAACAGCCAGTCGTATCAGACCGGTTATGACAAAGGACGCAGCGACGCGGTCAAGCAACAATACTGGCTTTACGTTTCCATGCAGCAATCCAAAGTCGGCGACGATGGCCGTGTCCGGCTCTATCCAGTGCATTTGCCGGAGCAAGTCTTCGATGGCGTAATTTTCCAACCCACCACCCAATACCTCCGCATCGAACAGTAGCCGCGCTTTTTACCACTCAAATAATGAACCAAAGAAAGAAACAACAAATATGAAAAAGATAATCGCCATCGCCGCCATCGCGTTGCCGGTGGCGTTCTCCGCCCACGCACAATGGATCGTCTATGACCCGACCATGAACGTGCAGCAGATTCTCGATGAAGCCGAAAGCATCGCCAAATACGTCACGATGATCGACAATCAGGTCCAGCAACTCACAACGCTCAATAATCAGTTGAGCGAATTTAAGAACTACGAATCCCTGTTCGGC
>DATAUD010000044.1:0-41244 GCA_036268455.1 Verrucomicrobiia bacterium | reverse complement strand
TTTCATAAACCAGCCGAAAGTCCGTTCCACAATCCAGCGTTTGCGCAACACTTGGAAGCCACGCTGGTCCTGCAGGCGCGGCACGACCTCCAGCCGCAAAGTCCCCGTCTTGCGGTGCGCTGCCACCCAGTTCGCCAACTCCTCTCCGCCGTAGCCTTGGTCGGCCCACAGACAGCGCAACCACCGGAACAACACCAGCGCGGGAGCCGACAAGCGGCGGGCTCCCTCTCGTTCGGGCACGTCGGCTGGAGTGACACAGACGGCCAACAGCAATCCCAGCGTGTCCACCAGGATATGACGTTTGATGCCTTTGGTTTTCTTGGCCGCCTCGTAACCTCGTTGCCTGCGCCGTTGACAATCAATACGATTGGGAGCGGAAGCGCCTCCTTCAATATCACCAATGGCGCGATGCTTGACATCGTCCGGAACTATTCCATCACAGTACAACCGAATTCCTCACTTTTCCTCAATTGGCTCAACAACGGCCTAATCACCTTACCCGCACCATTCGATTTATCATGCAGTCCAACATCGTTTTGACAGCCGACTTGCTGGCGCGGCAGCCTCCCATGGCGAGCGCTACACGGTCACGGCCAGGGCTGCGGCACTTTCAACTTTCACCGAATGGATCTCCAGCACGGCCCCCGTTAATACTGATCCAGCCTTGACGTTCATCATGGAGCCAAATTTGGTTTTGACCGCGGTGTTTGTCGCGACTCCTCCCGTGGTTGCCATCTCCTCGCCCGTGAAAAACCAGCGCACCGCCGCGCCAGTTTTTGACGGCGCCGCACATCGACATTTTCCCATTGCCAATGTCGTATGCGCCCTTGATGGGACGAATCATATCGCCACATTGACCGCCGGCTCCGGTTCAGTATCCAACTGGTCCATTGCATTGGTTCCTTCTCCCGGCATGAATACCTTTACCGCCCATGCCGAGGACATTCATGGCATCGCATCGCCTTCGGTTTCCCACAGTTTCCTTTTCAAGGCTCCCGCTGTGTTGATCGTAACCAATGCAGGACTCGGAACCGGCGCCTTCAGAGGTTCATCCTCCATCGCCGGCGACGCCGTCCCGGCGAACGGCGCGATGCTCAACATTGGGGAGAGTTACACGATCACTGCGAGCCCCGGAAAATCCTCGCTATTCAGCAATTGGACCAGCGTCGTCGAAGGCGGCGCCCCAACCCCCAGTGCGTCTCCGATTTTGCGGTTTGTAATGCAGTCAAACTTGGTATTGACGGCAACATTTATCCCGAACTTCTTTCCTGTCGTGACTGGAACTTATAACGGCCTGTTCTACCCCCCCGGTGGCGTGACCGAGGAAACTTCCGGGATGCTCTACAATTTGGCGCTCCGCGACACGGGATCTTTCAGCGGGCAGATCTTAACCACAACGACGAATTATCACTTCGCAACAAACTTTGATGCCGCCGGCAACGCTGAGTTCAAGATCGGCTCATTGCGGGTGGCGCTGAAACTTGAAATGACCGCGTCGGAAATCATCGGGACAGTTTCGAGCCGTCAGTTTTTAGCAAATCTGACTGCGGATTTAGCATCGAATGTTCTGCAGCCAGCCAGTTACACAATCCTCTTTTCCCCAACAAAGGACGTTTCGCCTGTCTCACCAACTGGAGAAGGTTACGCGCTGATTGCAAATAAGTCAGGCGCCGTCACTCTCAGCGGAGCGCTAGCTGACGGGACCGCTTATAGCCAAGTCGTGCCGGTATCTCAGAACTGCGACGTCCCTGTTTATGCCAGCCTTTACACAAAAGCCGCCGGCGCCAACACGGGACTTTTGTTGGGTTGGATCAACTTGACAAACCTTCAAGCCACCGCGCCAACCAACGTTTTGGCGTGGATCAAAAAACCACTCCGGCTCCCCAATCTTTACACCAATGGCTTTACCAACCTTTTGAGCGTTCAGGGGGGCGTTTGGAGCGTCCCGCCGCCGCACAGTCCGGCCATTTCATTGACCAATGGCCAATTGATCATCTCCAATGCAAGCTTGGTCCTGGATTTCACAAATGTCGTTGTCCACGATGACAATTCATTGACAAGCCTCGCCGCGGAACCGACAAATTCCTTGTCTGGATCAATCAACCCTCAAACCGGCCGTGTCACTGTAACAATTGCAAATGACGACGGCGGTATCATCACCAATTACGGAGCGGTTGTTCAAACCACGACCAACGGCGGCGGGTACTTCCTCACCGCCACCAACGGAGGCTCCATGATTTTGGAGCCATAGAGCCTGGCTTCCTTGACCATTGTAACGAAACGCTGACGTTTTCGGGGCATCGGGCAACGTGTTGATTTTCAATCGTTAACCTCATGTCCGAAATTCTCATATTTTGTTTCCTTAGCGTCCGATTCCGAGGCGCGGAATTCTCGGATCGCCCGAGACTCAACTCAATTGTTGAGCAAAGGACGAAATAATGAGCAGCAGGAACAGCCGCTTAATCCCTCTATCGCGCTAACGTTTTACGAGAATTTCCATGGTCGATCACCGTTCCATTGGCGTCCGCGCGCTTGCTTCATTCTGGCAGCTGGTTGGAGTGACCGCGAGCTTTTGGGGCTGGCTTCCGCTGTGGCAGGGCGAATCTTATACAACCGCGATATGCTGAAGAAATGTATCCGGCTGTAGAAGCACGTCTGCTGGATGGTGGTTGCTGAGCGAAGCGGGATGCTAGAATTCATATACAAATTCCACAGTCCTCGGTGTCCATATGGTTAAATGACCCTGCAAACTATGAAATCTGTTATCCACTTTGCCTGCATCTGCGTCGTTGGTCTTGTAATAACCGGGTGCTGTGCAACGAAATTACAGGGGTTTCGCAAGGTGGACATTGGGGGATGTCGCTTAAACATGCTGGTCGTGGGGCACGGCAGTCCGGTGGTTGTTCTGGACTCCGGCCTCGGTGATACGACCACATCGTGGGAGATGGTGCAACCCCAAGTGGCGGAATTCACCACGGTGATTGCCTTCGACCGGGCCGGTTTGGGTTTGTCTGACGCTGCCCCGAGCGCCCCGCGCACTTCGGCCCAGATGGCCCGTGAGTTGCACACGGCGCTTCATGCGGCGGGAATCAAACCCCCGTATGTGTTGGTGGGCCACTCGGCAGGCGGGTTCAATGCACGGTTGTTCGCATATCAATTCCCGAAAGAAGTCGAGGGAATGGTTCTGGTGGACCCCAGTTCGGAAGATTGGGATGACATAATGCGGACACAATTTCCCGCCAAATATCAAGAGGTGCTGGATTGGCGGGCGCAGCCTCACCCCGAGGGATTGAAAAGGCAAATGGAAGGCAACGAAGCTTCAAAGGGGCAGGTAAGAGCCGCATGGCCTTTGCCAGACGTGCCGGTGGTTGTGCTCGTCGGCATGAAGGGCAAGCCGGACGGCAGCGAAACCAAATATTTTGATGAATGGTACAAGGTGCATGAAGAATGGTTGCGGAAAATTCCCCACGGCACTCTTGTCGTGGCCAGGAAGAGCGGTCATTATATCCAGTTCGATGAGCCGAAGCTGGTGGTAAATGCCATCAGCAACATGGTAACCACGGTACGGGGCCACACTTTGAAGCAAGTCGTTGCTAACGGAGGAGATTGAGCGTATCCGTCTGACGGTCATGCGGCGTTGATGACGGCGTCAGGCGGAAACCTAACTTTCATTTTGGCGGCAGCATGCTTCATAGCTCCGATGAAACAAGCCGACCAACCCGAAGCGAGTAGCTGCTCTGGATTGGTGCCGGTTTGAGGTTATAGACGCGGACAGTGGTTAAGGCGACGATGAGCTTCACCGGCGTCTCGGACAACAAGCCATCAATGACGGAGCATTTGACCTGTTCCGCGACCGGCCTTTTCTCGAAACGCGCGCCGAACGTTTCTTACAGGGGTATCGTAAAGAGACAGCCTCCACGAATGTTCATCTTCGCAACATGAATAATTGGCGCGTACTGGAACAGCACATTTCCAGTCAAAGATATTGGCTCATTGCCTTTTGGCGCCGAGGCAGAATCCGCGATCAAAATGGGTCTGGTCGGTCAGTATTCTCGCAAACTGGAAACCATGCATGAATGAATCGCGTCTGAATAATCTTGCCACATAGAATTTTCACTTTAGTATCAAATGGCGGTATCAGTTGATCAAAAGCGCAAGCACAAAATGCTCCGTAATTCGTTGTGGTGCAACTGATTGGAGAGGTGGCAGAGTGGTTTAACGCGCACGCCTGGAAAGCGTGAGTACCTAATAAGTACCGGGAGTTCGAATCTCCCTCTCTCCGCCACTCCTCTTCACCCGTTTACTGCCCTCCGCCAATGAGCGTGAATGCCTTTCCGGTTCGGCACGGAAGATTTCCGGCACGGCGTTCGGACTTTCTTTCTCATAATCAAGCGGATGACCTTCCCGGTTCTACCTTTTTTTCATGGGATTTCAGGCGGGATTATGCCCGGCCGTCCTGGAATTTCGATGACAGTTCCTTCCAAATGAGCTACCATTCCCGAAAGCAATGAACGAGATTACCCAGATTCTGCTCTCCCGTCAGGGCGGTGGTTTCGATTCGGAGGAATTGTTGCCCCTCGTTTACAATGATCTCCGCCGAATTGCCGCGGCGCGAATGGCCAGCGAAGCCGAGGGGCAAACCTTGCAGCCCACCGCTTTGGTTCACGAAGCCTGGATGCGAATGTTCAACGGCGGCGATCATCGCTGGACGAACCGCGGCCACTTCTTCGGCGAAGCGGTTGAGGCCATGCGCCGGATTCTCATCGAGCGCGCCCGCCGAAAATCCCGTCTCAAGCGCGGCCACGGATGGGTCCGGTTGGATATCGACGGCCTTCCGCTGGCCGAGGCGACGCCGGACGACAAAGTCCTCATGATCAACGACGCCCTCGAACGCCTGGAAGCCGAGGACCCGCAAAGAGCCAAAGTCGTCGTCATGAAGTTCTTCGGCGGATTGACAAATCAAGAGACCGCGAAAATCCTCGGCGTCGCCGAACGCACCGTCGAGCGCCAATGGGCCTTTGCAAAAGCCTGGCTTTTCCAGAACATTCGCGAGCAAATGTAATCACCCGCGCGCACCCGGCCTCATCATGGATGATACGCTTTCACGTGAAGAAGAGGTGTTCGATGCGGCGCGAAAACTGGAAAATCCCGCCGAACGCGAAGCATTTCTCTCCCAAGCCTGCCGGGACGATTCCGCTCTTCGCGAACGCGTCGAAACCCTGCTTTCCGTTCACAACAATGCCGAAGAAATGTTCACCGAGTGCATCTCCGCGCTGCGCTCCTCCGCTGACGATCCCGGATCCTCCGCCGCTTCCCATTTAGCTCAGGGCCTCGAAGAAGAGCAGCCTGGCGCGCAAATCGGCCATTATAAAATCGTCCAAAAACTCGGCGAAGGCGGTTGCGGCGTCGTTTACATGGCCCAACAGGAAAAGCCCATGCGCCGTCTGGTCGCTCTCAAAGTGATCAAGCTCGGCATGGACACTCGCGCCGTCATTGCGCGCTTCGACGCCGAACGCCAGGCGCTCGCAATGATGGACCATCCAAACATTGCCAAAGTCCTCGACGCCGGCGCCACACGCACAGGTCGGCCTTACTTCGTCATGGAACTCGTCCGCGGCGCTCGCATCACCGATTATTGCGATCAAAACCAGGTGGACACCCGCCACCGCCTCGAATTGTTCATCCAAATCTGCCACGCCATTCAGCACGCGCACCAAAAGGGAATCATCCATCGCGACATTAAGCCATCGAACATTATCGTGACATTGCACGACGGCCTCCCCGTGCCCAAGGTGATCGATTTTGGAATCGCCAAAGCCACCGAAGTTCCGCTGACAGACAAAACCCTTCTCACCGCGCAAAACCAATTCATCGGAACTCCCGCCTACATGAGTCCCGAGCAAGCCGGAACCGGCGGCATCGACATCGACACCCGCGGCGATATTTACAGCCTTGGCGTCCTTCTCTACGAATTATTGACGGGCCGCACCCCCTTCGATCCCAAAACCCTTCTTCAATCCGGGGTGGACGAAATGCGCCGGACTCTCCTCGAAGTCGAACCTCAACGCCCGTCCTCCCGTTTGGCCGTCCTCGCCCGCGACGACCTCTCCACCACCGCCGCGCGACGCCACACCGAACCGCCAAGGTTGATCGCCCTCATTCGCGGCGATTTGGATTGGATCGTCATGAAGGCGCTGGAAAAAGAACGCGCGCGCCGCTATGAAACCGCCAACGGTTTGGCCGTGGACATCCAGCGCCACCTGTCCAACGAACCGGTGTTGGCTCGCCCGCCCAGCCGCCTCTATCGCCTTCAAAAACTGATTCGGCGAAACAAAGTTATCTTCATCGCCACCGCCGCGGTTTCCGCCGCGCTGATCGCGGGCCTTGGCGCATCAACCTGGCTCTTTTTAAAAGAGAGGGAAGCCCGCCGGCGCGCCGTCGCCGCCGAACTGCAACAAATCCGCCTCACCCAGGAGGCCGAACTGGCCCGTTCCAACGAAGCCCGGTTGCGCCGTCAAGCCGAAGCCCGCCAGAAAGTCATTCAAGCCGCCGTCCTCATCAGCCAGGGTAAATTGGATCAAGCCGACCGCATGATCACCGACGCCTCCCCCTCCGAACCGAGCGTCGAAGCCGCCGCCGTTCTGCGTTCTTTGAGCGAATGGCGCGCTCTCCAGGACAAATGGCCAATGGCAGCCGACCGCTCCAGTTCGCTGCTGCGCGTCAATCAATTGGACGGCTGGGATCAAGGCTCCCTGGATTTTCTCGGCGCCGGCGTGTGCTTAATCGAAAGCGGTCGTGCGGATCAATTTGATCAATTTCGTCAACTCGCTCTCTCTCGTTTCGCTTCCAACACAAACTCCGTTGCCGCCGAACGAACCGTCAAAATCTGTCTCTTAAAACCTCCGGACCAAACCATGATGAAGTCTTTGGCTCCGCTCGCCGGCATGGCCGAGGCATCCTTCACCACTTTTGATGCCCGCGACAGCCAGGCCACTTTCCGCGCCGCCTGGGGATCTGTTTCCCTTGCGCTCTGGGAGTATCGCCTGGGCCATTATGCCAAAAGTATCGTCTGGGCCAAACGTTGCCTGGCATGTCCCGAATCCAACCCCCCGCGCGAAGCCGCCGCCCGCGTCGTCTTGGCAATGGGCCTCCACGCCGGCTCCCAGACGGACGAAGCTCTCAAACAACTCCATACCGCCCGCCAATCCATCGCCGAAAAATTCAATGAAACCCTCGAATCCGGCGGCGCCGACCAGGGTTTCTGGTTCGACTGGGTTTTCGCCCAAATCCTCTCCGAGGAAGCCACCGCGCTGGTCGGCTCGCAATGAAATCCTTTTCTCGCGCCTAAAAATACCACTTGCGTCTCCCTTCTCCCCGCTTTATAGTTCGCGTCCTTTTGAAATAAAAGGATTATACACTATATGCGACGTCCCAAAGGCATCAAAACGAAGAAAGCGGTGGCTAAACGCTTTAAGATCACCGCCCGTGGCAAAGTCATGCGGTCCCACGCCGGCAAAAGGCACTTGCTCCAAACCAAAAACCCCAAGCGCCGCCGCCGTCTCGGTTCCAGCAGCCAGGTGGACGCCACCGATGCCTATCGCATTTTGCAAAACTTACCCTTCAGCCACTAACCAGCCCGCCTTTTTAATTTTATGCGTGTTACAAATTCACCGGCATCCCGCAAGCGCCGCATTCGCACAATCAAAGCCGCCAAGGGCTTTCGCCTCAAGCGCTCAAAACTTTATCGCTACGCCTCGGACGCCCTCGATCACGGCATGCAATACGCCTACCGCGATCGCAAAACAAAAAAACGCAACTTCCGCGCCTTGTGGCAAGTCCGCATCAACGCCGCCGCCCGCGCCGCCGGCACCACCTACAGCCGTTTCATGGAAGGTCTCAAAGCCGCTCAATGCGCCTTGAACCGCAAGACCATTGCCGAACTGGCCGCGCAGGATGCCGCTGCATTCTCCGCCCTGGTCGAGCTTTCCCAAAACGCCCTCAAGGCCAAAAGCAAGACCGCCGCCCCCGCCAAATAAGCGGGCGCGTTGTCGGGTTGTATGGAAATCGCCCCGCTCAAAGAAGCGGCCCTCGCTGAATTCAACGCCGCCCCTGACCTCGCCACTCTTGAGCAAGCCAAGGGCGCATGGATCGGCCCCCACGGCAAATTCACCGCCTTGATGAAACAGCTCGCCGGGCTGCCCAAGGAAGAGCGCCCCGCAGCCGGCAAGCTCATCAACCACACCAAAGCCGAACTCGAGTCCGTCCACGCCGCCCGCCGCGCCGAACTCGAACTCAAAGCCGCCACACCCAAAGAAGCCGCTGATTTCTCCCTGCCCGGCCGACGCCGCCCTTTGGGAAAACTTCATCCCCTCACGCAAGTCACCGAAGACATCGTGCGCAGCTTCCGCAAAATCGGCTTCGCAGTCGCCGACGGGCCGGAAATCGAGGACGAATACCATTGCTTCGACGCCCTCAACACTCCCGCCGATCATCCCGCGCGCGATTTGCAGGACACTTTCTATTTGCGTGGCGAAACCGACAACGCAAAGCGGCTCCTCCTGCGCACCCACACCTCCTCCGTGCAAATCCGCGTCATGGAAAAGCAGCCGCCGCCCGTCCGCATTATAGTTCCCGGCCGCGTCTATCGCCGTGACAATCCCGACGCCACGCACAATCCCACCTTCCAGCAGATCGAAGGATTGTATGTGGACCGCCGCGTCACCGTTGGCGATTTAAAAGGCACCGTCGAATTCGTCTTCAAAGAACTGCTTGGCTCCGAAACCAAAATCCGTTTTCGCCCCCATTATTTTTCCTACACTGAGCCGAGCTTCGAGATCGATTTTTCCAGCGCGCTCACCCGCAAGATGGGCAAAGAGTGGCTGGAGATAGCCGGGTGCGGCATGGTGCATCCGCAAGTCTTCGAGCAAGTCGGTTACGATCCGGAAGTCTGGAGCGGCTGGGCCTTTGGTTTTGGAATCGAGCGCATCGCGATGATCCGCTACAACATCACCGACATCCGCCTCTTCTACGAAAACGACATAAGATTCCTGCGCCAATTCTAACTGCCGCACTGTTTCCCGGCCAACACAACGCGCAGCAGCGCAGAGGAAACATCGGGTTAACCGGCTCATTCCCGCGCAGACACTGCGATGTCGCCTAACTTTGCGGTGTCAGCTTAGTTGGCGGAAACAAGCCGGAAATACGTGCCTGGATCGGCCCGAATCGGCAGCACAATGGAATTGACTCCATTGCTCCCCGTTATCACTCCCCCAAATGGTTGCCAATGAACCAGGTCCGTCGAAGATTCCACCTGATAGTTGGCCCCCGTGGCGCCGTTCCATAGCAAATTGAAAGTTCCCCCCTGCGCCGTCGGCGTGACACTCAACGACACCGGCGCCGCAACAATCGAAAACGTTCCACTATAAGGCGCGGCCATCGGCACCCCATAGATGTCTTGGACCTGCCCCACTTCAAAACTGTAATTGCCCACATTCGTCTGAAGCGGAAGCTCGATCTCCAATTCATTATCACCAGCCAGACTCAAACTCAGGCCGCTCGCCGGCAAAACCCCCGACGGCGTCGTTATCGTCACATTCGATGTTGAGAGCGAGCCGGCATTGATCGGCGAATCAAACGTCAGCGTTATAATATCCACCCCATTGGTTATCGAACCGCCGGGCGTCTGCGATATGACGTTTGGACCAGCCACACTGGTGGAAGTATAAATTGTCCCAAGTTGCCCCGCCGCAAATCCGCTCCCGCCCGAAGCCGTCACCGCGCCGCCAAACCCATTCGTCAGAGCCGAAACCGAAATCCTCCCTCCCCCTCCACCCCCTCCCAGATTGTCCTGTCCAGCCCCGCCATTCGCGGAAATCGTTCCATTCCCCGCCAGCGCCGACGCCGTGAGCCAGACACTTCCTCCCGCGCCTCCGCCGGAACCCGGGAAAATCCCCGCCACACCGTTCGCGCTTACGCTTCCGTTGATTGTCAAAGTCCCGCCCACGCTCAACTCAATCGCGCCGCCGCCTTGTGATAAATTGGGATCGGCGGACGAAAACACACCTCCGCCACTTCCCCAATTCGTCTGTTCCATCGAAGAACCGTAAGTCGTGCCGCCGGGTGCCCCCGCCGCGCTTGCGCCTCCCGCCCCGCCGTAACCGCCGCCGCTGCCCTCGCCATTATTCGCCGCCGCCGTTCCCGACCCGGGCCCGCGCATCACCGCGTTATAACCCATTCCGTCAACAATAATGGCGGCATTGCTGGCCACAGTCGCGTTTCCAAACACAGTCAAATCTATCGTTCCAGGCGCGTTGGAAAGCGTGATGGCGGCGTTGGATTCCACCAGCAAGCTTTGCAGCGCTCCTGAGCCGTTCACAGGCGTCAACGTCGCGCCGCCGGACACCGTCATGCCGTACGCCGCATTGGCGGTCACATTCTGCGGAAATACCATCGGCGTGTTGGTCCCTCTCAACCCGCCATTGTCAACAATGACGAGCGGCGGGGAATTTGTTGTCGCGGTCGCGATGTAAATCGTGCCCGCGCCCCCTGAAACAAACCCCCGGCCGCCAAAAGCCGTTATCTTCCCGGTGTATTGGTTGGTCGTGCTGGAGAGCGCAATCCGCCCGCCCCCTCCACCCCCTCCATTGGGCAAATCCCCCGCCGCCCCGTTGGCCGAAATGCTTCCCGTCCCCGTGATTTTCCCCACTGTCAACCAAACCGATCCGCCCGATCCTCCCCCAGCCGCTTCGTTGGTCGGAACGGCGCCATTGGCCGAAATAATTCCATCGACCTCCAGCACTCCGCCCACCCTCAGTTGCAATGCGCCGCCGCCCGGCGCGCTCGTCCACAGGTACCCCGCCCCGTACCCTCCGCCGCACCCCGGCGAAGTCGGTTGGGCAAGCGCGCCGAACGAAGCTCCGCCCGGCGCGCCGCTCTCGCCATTTCCTCCGTTGCCTCCGTACCCGCCCCCACCCCCTGTAAAATAACCATAAGTGGAAAGGCTGTAGCCACCTGCTCCAGCGCCGCCCGAACCCAGGCCATCTCCGTCCAAAATGATCGAACCGCCGGGCTGGATTGTCACATTGCCCGAAACGCTTAACTCCGTCGCCACCCCGTTGCTTCCCACGAGCGCGCTGTTGGTTCCAATAAGAAGACTTTCAAGCGGCCCCTGCATCCCACTTACGACGGATCCCCCTTGAATAAAGAGTTTCGTGAGGTAGCCCCCATTAGGCAACACCGTCGTCGCCCCACTCATTCCCCCGTTGTCCACAACAATTTGAGAATTTGCCTCGTATTCGTCGTTGTCGATGGTCCCCGCGCCGCCCGCTATATGCCCCGCGCCGCCGTACGCAGTCATGGTGCCGGTGAAACTGTTCGTGGCGCCCAAACCGGTTAGGTATATCAGTCCCCCGCCTCCCCCGCCGCCCAGCGGCAATTGTCCCGCCCCGCCATTGGCGCTGATGATTCCGTTTCCCGTCAGCGTTCGCAGAGTCAGCCAAAGACTTCCGCCGGAACCGCCTCCACTCCCCGCATTTGTACCGGGGAGGCCGTTGGCGCTGAGTATGCCGTCCACAGTCAAAGCGCCTTGTAACATATCCAGTTGTAATGCCCCGCCGCCGGCGCCGCCGCCGGCGCCGCCGCTGCTTCCCACTTGTTCCGGCTCATAGTCGGAATCGTAACACCCGCCGCCCGCCGCGCCGGTTTCCCCCTGTCCTCCGCTGCCTCCATGACCGCCACCGCCTCCACTGGTAACGCCTCCAGATGTTAATGTCTGGCCGGCTCCCGGCCCCTCTCCGGAACCTGTCAGAAATGGGTCGAGGTATCCAGCGCCATCGGCAATGAGTCCGCCTCCCGCCAGTATCGTTACATTTCCCGCCGGCGCCATCCTGGTCGAGTTTGTAAGAAAAACGAAACTGTTGGAGGCAATCCAAAGATTGCGCATATCGATGTAATTGTTGAGTAATACGTATTCCGCGCCGCTGCTTAATCTGGCGCCATTGGTTACGAACAAATCGAACGGTTGATCGGGATTGTTAAAATACGTGCCGGCTCCCGAAACTCCCGCGTTGTTCGCTGAAATTTGAAGGACAACCTGCGAACCGAATTTCTCCTCAACGATTCCGGCCCCGCCCGCAACCGCCCCCGTCCCTCCATACGCCGTGACGCTTCCGGCAAACGAGTTGGTTGAAGTTGTGGTCAGAATTATCACTCCGCCACCCCCGCCGCCGCCAATCGCCCCTTTGCCGGCGCCGCCGTTTGCCGAGAGGCTTCCGGTCCCTGAAATGCTTCCTGCTCTTACCGCAATCCCCCCGCCGCCGCCTCCACCCCCTCCCAAATTGGTCGCCGACAGCCCGTTGGCGCTGATTGTTCCGTTCAACGTCAATGCCTGCGCCACCGCCAAAGTCACTTCCCCTCCGCCTGCGCCGCCATCACCGCCGCCGCTCCCGTAATCGATGCCTTGACTGATTACGATTGGAAGCGCCCCGATCGCCCCATAAGCGCTTCTTCCGCCAAAACCGCCATTGGCGCCGCCTCCGCCGGACTCAAGATTGTTGGAAAATAGTATTCCGCCCCCTAGTCCGAGTTGGCCATTGCCATCCGCGTCGATGCTGCCTCCCGCCTGGATCGTCGCGTTGTTGGAAACGGAAAGTTCGAGATTGATCGCTGTCCGTGACCAGCTTAACACCGCGTTCGTTGTAATCAGCAGGTTTCCCATGTAGAGTTCGCCGTCCTCGGTGATCAAAGCATCCGCTCCATTGGCAATCGTGAAATTGCACCCGGGGCCGGGCAACCCGGTAAACGGCGTATTGGTTCCGATCAACCCGCCGTTATCCACAGTGACGGTTCCAAAAGTTGGATTGTTGTTGGAGCTTACAAAAATTGTTCCCGCGCCCCCCGCCACATATCCCATCGCCCCGTGCGCCGAAATCGTTCCAGTAAATACGTTTGACATGGCATAAACAGCCACACGCCCGCCCGCGCCTCCGCCGCCAACCGAGCCGTCGCCCGCGCCGCCGTTGGCCGTAATCGCTCCGTTCCCGGTAATCCCGCCGAGGTTAAACAAAAGGCCTCCGCCCGACCCTCCGCCGGCGGTGGAACCCGGCACCGCCGCTAAACCGTCGGCGCTGATCGACCCGTTCAATGTCAGCAGCCCAGTGACGCTCATGCGCAACGCCGCGCCTCCCGCTCCGCCAATCCCCCCTCCCGTTCCGTACCCCCCCGGGTAACCAGGACTTTCTGGCTGCTCTAATGAATCGCTGGCCGTCTGCCCGGCGTTCTTGATCCCGCTTCCGCCCGATCCGCCGTGACCCGCCCCGGCTCCGGCCAATGGGACATTCTCGGGATATCCGTCGCCGTCCAATAAAATTCCACCCCCCGCGCCGATCGTCGCGTTGCCGGAAACGTTGATCGAAAAGTTTGCCGGCTCGCCGGTGATAAAACTGTTGGGGCCAATTGAAAGAGATTGAACCGTAAGCTGAGGACTAATCATCACAAGAGCTCCGTTGGTAACTACAAGATTGCTGACGCTCGATAGAGATACACTTGTGTTCGTGCCGATCAATCCGCCATTGTCAGCGATCAACTGTACCTGCTGGTTGTACGAAAGATAAATCGTCCCCGCGCCTCCGTTCGCGTATCCGCTCCCGCCATGCGCAACTGCCGTTCCCGTAAAAGGACTGGCGGTCGTATAGATGGCAATCATTCCTCCGCCTCCCCCGCCTCCATACGGCATCTGCCCCGCTCCCCCGGTGGCGCTGATGACTCCAACACCGGTAACACTCTTCGCATTTACCCAAATGCTTCCTCCCGAACCGCCGCCGCTGTTCCCGTTTGTCCCGGCCAGGCCATTGGCGCTCAGGATGCCTCCCACATTTAAAGTGCCGTTTTGCATGAGAATCTCTATTGCGCCTCCACCCACTCCACCCCCGTTTCCGCCGCCGCTTCCGTCCTCCGCCGGCTCCGAAATGCCGTCATAAATCTGTCCGCCCGCCGCACCCGTTTCCCCTCTGCCACCCGCCCCTCCATGGCCCCCTCCGCCTCCGCTCGTAACAAGCAAAGCTGTCGTTTCTCCTCCGGCGCCCGGCCCCCCACTGCCGAATCCCGCGCCATCCGCTATCATCCCGCCTCCCGGCAAAATCGTTAGGTTTCCCGTTAGGCTCATCTTTGCGGCGTTGGTGAGGTAAATGAAACTGTTCGAGGCGACGACAATGTTGCGAACCCCGTTCAAACTCACGCCGTAGCCTAATTTGGCGCCATTGGTTACAATCAGATCAAATTGCTGCGCCGTGCTGCTATAAGCGGTTTCGGCCCCGAACAACCCTCCATTGTCGATTATTACTTCATATGGGAATTGCAGGCCAAATTCTTCCGTTATTACTCCCGCTCCCCCTGCCATCGCCCCGTTCCCGCCATGCGCGCTGACGCTTCCGTTGAACCCGTTGGTGGACTTTGTTGACACCAGAATCGTTCCGCCTCCTCCTCCTCCTCCAACTCCCCCCTGGCCCGCGCCGCCGTTCGCCGAGATGATTCCGCTTCCGGCAATATTGGACGCGGTCAATGAAATGCCGCCGCCAGCGCCGCCGCCGCCTCCAACATTGGTTGCCGCGATCCCGTTCGCGCTGATCGTCCCGTTCAAGGTCAAAGCCCTGGTGACATTCAAGGTAAACACGCCGCCACCCGCGCCGCCATTCCCGCCTCCGCTGCCCGTCGCGCCGTTTCCAGCATACGTGGAAGAGTTTCCACCCGCCGCCCCGTAAGCGCTTCGTCCGCCGGCCCCCGCGTTTCCGCCGCCCCCTCCGGACTCAATATTCCCGGAATACAAAATCGCGCCCTCGTCAATCCCCTGACCGCCAGGGTATCCTCTGCCATCCAGGCTGATGCTGCCTCCCGCTTGAATTGTCGCGGTGCTGTAAACGGTCAGTTCAAAATTCGCTTCCGTCAGTGTCGAGCTGATCGAAGCGTTGGTGGTGATCAGCAAATTTGCCAGGGAGAAACCGTTTCCCTGGGTAAACACCACTTCCGCTCCGTTGGCCACTGTCAAATTGCACTCGGAACCCGGCAAACTGGTAAATGGCGTATTAGTCCCAATCAACCCGCCGTTATCCACCATAACGGCTGCAGTCCCTTGATTGGCACCGGAGACATCGCAGATCGTTCCCGCGCCGCCCGCCGCAAAACCGGGCCCGCCATGCGCCGAAATTGTCCCCGCAAAGCTGTTCGTTGACGTGCTGTAAATGGCAATGCGTCCCCCTGCGCCCCCTCCCCCAATCGAGCGGTCTCCCGCTCCTCCATTCGCCGAAATAACGCCGCTTCCAGACAGAAGACGGGAGCCAAGAAAAATAGTACCACCCGACCCACCCCCGGCCTGGGACCCTAGCGCGGCGGACAGTCCGTTGGCGCTGATCGTCCCGTTCAATACAAGCGAGCCACCTGCGGATAAATAGAAATAGCCCCCTCCCGCGCCCCCCGCCGCTCCTTGCAGGCCCGCTCCGCCCGCTTCCCCGGATTCGGTCGGTTGCGTCAACGAATCGTATGCGGCCCCTCCGGCGAATCTTGCTCCGCTTCCGCCCGCTCCCCCGTGCCCGGCGCCGGCCCCAGTGGCTGACCCGGGTTGCGACTGCGGACCGTCCAAAATGATGCCCCCGCCTGCATTGATGGTCACATCGTCTTGAACCGAGAGGTTTAGTTGCCCTGTCGAACCAGTCAGAAAGCTATTGGGACCGATGAACAAATTCTGGCTCGTCAGGCCCCCTGCGGCCTGCGCAACCGCGCCATTGGTCACTGTCACAGCGGTAAAAGATTGATTGGCGACGGGTGTGTTGGTGCCGATCAACCCTCCGTTATCAAGGGTCAAAAACATTTGGCCTTGGGAGGACAAATAAATTGTCCCCGCGCCGCCATTGACATACCCCGTTCCGCCATGCGCGACCGCCGTCACCGCAAAATTCGAGTTGGTCGCAAAGATCGCTATCCGTCCGCCGCCTCCACCCCCGCCCAGCGCCGAACCGGCATTTCCGCCGTTTGCCGAAAGTGTGCCGCTCCCCGTGATGGCTCCCGCCATAAGAAAAATGCCCCCTCCGGAACCACCGCCGCTGCCATCGCCAATTCCCGAGCCGCCGTTGGCGCTGATCACGCCGTTATTCGTCAGCGTTCCGCCAACCGTAAGTTCAATCGCCCCGCCACCCGCCCCGCCATTGGCGAACGTCCCATTGCCTTCGCCACGACCACCGCTGCTCCCCACGGAAATCGGCTCGTTGATTTGGCCGTAAGTCGAATCACTCCTGGCGCCCAGCCCGGCTCCTCCGCTCCCACCGTAAGAACCGCCGCCCCCAAAATTATCCCCATTGGTGGAATACACCTGTCCGGCTCCCTGCCCCGCCACCGTCGCCGCCGCGTCAAAATCCACGCCACCGCCCCCTTGAATGGCCGCATTGCCCGACACGGTTAATTCCTGCGGTTGATAATCCAACATCGACGATACCAGCCAGCTATTGCTCCCAATGAACAGGCTCGACATATTAACCTCACCCTCGATGAAATACGCCGCCGCCCCCCCGCTGATCGTCAGACTCGTATAATTCGTCGGCGAAAGCGGTGTCGTCGCCCCAGCCATGCCGCCGTTGTCCACCGTGACTTGCCCCTCCGTTGCGCCAATCAACTGCGAATAGACCGTCCCCGCTCCGCCCGCCATCGTTCCCGCGCCGCCATTCGCCGCAACGGTCCCGGTAAATCCATTCGTGGAATAATAAATCGCGATCTCCCCGCCTCCGCCCCCGCCGCCATTGGAAAGTTCTCCCTCCCCGCCATTCGCAAGGATGCTCCCTGTTCCTGAAATCGATGGCGCGATAATCCAGATTGCCCCGCCCGATCCTCCGCCCGAAGCCGGGTTTGTTCCGCTGCTCCCATTGGCGCTGATTTGCCCATCCACCACCAACGCCCCTCCGACGTTCAGGAAAATCCTCCCGCCGCCAGTCCCGCCATTGCCAAGACCGGCCCCACCGCCGCTGCCCGCATTTGTGGGAAATTCCAGCAATCCGTAGGAAGAACCTCCCGCCGCCCCCGCAAAGCTCGCCGCCCCATTGCCGCCAAATCCGCCCCCGCCTCCGCTGGTGAACGAAAAACCAAACGGGCTGTTGGTCAAAAGGCTTTGTCCCGCGCCCGGCCCAGTACCAGGGCCAAACCCAAGCCCGTCCGCAATGATCGAACTCCCCCCCTCAATGATTACATTGTTGGAAACATTAAGATTCAGCCCCGCCGCGGGATTAGTGGCCATTTCCGACTGCGTGATTGTCCCTCCCTCAATAACCAGCACATCCGAGAAAGTGTGAGGGCCGGCGATGGTCAGCGTGCATCCCAGCACCACAAGGTCCTGCCCATCGTAATTTGTATCGCCCGAAGAAATACTTGTATCCGAGGTAATCAGGGCGGCATTGGCGGAAAACCCAAGCGCGAGAAAAACAACCGCAACCGAAGGAAAATACTTGCTCCTCATAGTTATCGTTTTGTTTACTGGCCAATCCTGCCAGCCTCTCCGAAATCGTGAAGTGGGCGTTCAAATGCACACCCCTGTGCGTTTGAATGCACAAGGGAAAAAAAGACAAGTCGGATGGAACTTTACGGGACTCTGCGGCTTACCCGTGTATTTGGGCCAGACAATGCGTCAAGTACGGCAGCAACTGTTTCTTGCGCGAAACCACTCCCCTCATTTCAAAAACGCCGGGTTCCACTCGCGGATAATGAATCTGTTCCGCCAGCTTGTTTTCCCCCGCCACCAGCAGCAGTGAACTTTGCGTGTCCACATCCGTCACCAGCAGCGCCGAAAAAAGGTAATTATGTTCTCCCCGGTAAGTCTCCAGCGCCGTCAGCAGTTCGCTCTTCCGCTTCCAGAAATTGTCAAAACCAACCTCTTCAATCTGCGCCACACTGAAACGCGCTCCGTCTTCCTTGTACTCCTTGCAATCAGTCGTGATGGCTTGCGGCGCCGGTTTGAGTGTCAGCAACGAGCCGGAGGCAAACAGTTTCTCGGTGAATTCCTTCGCATTGACGCCGGAAATTTCCTGCAACCTGCGCAGTATTTCCGCGTCCCTGTCCGTCGCCGTCGGCGAAGTCAAATTTAGCGTGTCCGAAACCAGTCCCGCCAGCAGCAATCCCGCTATCGACGGCGGCAACTCGACCCCATATCGCACGAAACAATCCGCGACAATCGTGCATGTCGAGCCGACCGGTTCGTTGCGGAACAAAATCGGCTGGTGCGTCGTCAACGCCCCAATGCGATGGTGGTCGATGATCTCCATGATCTCAACGTCCTCGGCGCCCTGCACCGCCTGCGAAAGTTCGTTGTGATCCACAAGAATGAGCCGGCGATCCACCTTCTTGAGCAAATCGGTTTTCGATAAAATCCCAACTGTCCGCCGCTCCGCATCGAGCACCGGAAAAGCCGCGTATCCCGAGGCCGTCGCGCCCCGTTTGATTGAGGACAGCGACGCGTTCTCGTTATACGTCTCGAATTTCTCGTTCACAACGTGCCGCACCGCGATGGATGCCCGGCAAAACGCCGCCGTCGTCGCCGTGTCGTGCGGGCACGTAATAAGGCTGACGTTATTCCGTCGCGCCGCTTCCACCGTTTTGTTCTCGACAGTCGAGCCGCCGGTCACGATCATCGCCCGCACCCCCTCGCGAATGGCCAGATTCTGGATGTCCCAGCGGTCGCCCACAACGACCAGCAATTTTTCCAGGGGATAGTGCTCCAGCCGTTCGGCAAATGATTCCAGTCCCATCGCTCCGATCGTCAGGATCAAATCCTCCTCACGATCGGCGTCGTGCGCGAGGAGCAGATTTCCGCCGAGAGTTTGCGCGACGTTTCGCAATGAAGAAAGCACGCGGCGTGAATCAAACGGTCGGTTCGGGGCCGGAAACATGAACTTGCTCAGTTTGAACAGCGAAAGCATCCCCTGGCACCGCTTTTCCTCGTCCAAAACAGGCAGGATGCGAAGGTCGTGTTCATCCATCCGGGCCAGCGCTTCCGCCGCGGTGGATTGCGGCGCGACGCTGAATACCTCGCACTGCATCACATCACGCACTTTCGGGGAAACATCCGCGACGAAAAGCGGCGGCGAAACACCAAAGCTGCGCAACACGAAATCAATTCGCTCATTTGTGTCCCCGCAACGCGCGGCGACAGCCTCGGGCAAACCCGTCCGCCGTTTGAACTCGGCGTAACCGATGGCCGAGCAAATGGCGTCGGTGTCGGGGTTACGATGTCCGATCACAAGGACTTCACTCATTTGCCGCCTTAAAAAAAATTCTCAATATTTTCATTTGTCAGGTTCACTCTTACCACGACTTTGAACGGGCGCAAGGTAGCACGATTTCCAACACGCGGCCAGAAGACTTCACCGTCAACCAACGATGTAGTTTTAACGCGACGAAGCAAAGGCGCAATCAGGAAAGAGAAAAGCGCGAAGCAAGAAAACATCGTTGAAAATTTAAAACTGAAGGGATAGAATAATCCCATGTTTAATGCCACCGACATTCGGGCGTTGTTGACTGCAAAGGATTTCAGGCCGTTCGCCATTCATACCAGCGATGGTGCCCGGTACGACATCACAAATCACGATACGGTGCTCGTTTCGAAAAATGCCGTTGACATCGGTGTGCAACCAGTGGAATAGCCGAACGATTCGTTCGTTGTGCCATTCTTCACATTACGCGCATCGAAGAGTTGCAAGCCGCGTGACTAGTCCTGCTGTTCGATCTGCGAAAGCCCAATCCGGGCGTCCCCGGCTTTAACGCAAAGAAGCAGAGAAGCAAAGGCGCTATCAGGAAGAGGGCAAGGCGCATGTTTCGAACCAGAGGCCCGACACAAGCGAAATGGAGACAGACCAGAAAAGCACGAGCGTTCGACTATTGAATGCCTATCAGTCAAACGATTTCAAAACTTTTGCCCAAATCACCGGCGATCTTGCTAAGTCGAAGGAGAGGAAGCCTGCTGCGGAACAAATTCTTGAACTAGTGTCTCAGGGTGATTTTCGTTTGGCAGAGTCAGGCCTGCTTGGGAAAGCGCGATGTAAAAGAATGTCGTTTGGGCTTAGATTGCTTCGAAGCATGGTCCACGTCGCCGTAAGAATCGCGACGCCCGAAGGGATCCGATTCATCAGTTTTGTAGAAGATGAGCTTTCCGTAACATGTTTGGCATCAAAGTTCGCGCGTTGGAAGGTTTAAGTTAGAGCCCCAAAAGGGCGAAGAATCTTGTTCGATCTTAGGCGGATTGTTACGTTCGGCGCCATGCCGATAGCCCAAAACTTCCTTCAACCCTTCTGTGGTGTCGAACGGCGCGTTGCCTGGTTGCGTTTGACGCTACTGGGGGCGTGCGGGATTTCGCTGATCGCGTCGGCGCCGCTTTGGATTAATGCGCGGGTGTTTCCTGTGCTGCCTATCGCGCCGGGGTTTCCTGTTTTGCGGGCGCCGCTGGATCATTGGTTTTTTGCCGGGATGCTGCTGTCGCTCGTGCTGGCAATCTGGTTTTACCGGCCGGCGGTGACGGTTTTTTTGCTCGCGGGATTTTTCGCGTTTTGTGAGGACCAGAATCGCGGTCAGCCGTGGTTCTATATGTATTGGATAATGCTGCTGCTGACGCTGTGGCCTGAGCCGATCGCGCTGGCCGCGTGCCGGTGGTCAATCTCGGTGGTTTACGTTTGGAGCGGCATTCAAAAGTGCAGTCCTCATTTTTTTAACGGGGAACCGGCGTGGTTTGTCGCCCCGGCGGCGGGTTGGCATTTGTCAGGGGCCGTTATTGACCTGTTGCGGTGGGCGGTGACAACGGCCCCAGTTGTGGAAATCGGGATTGGGGTGGCTTTGTGGTCGAAGCGATTGCGGGGCGCGGCCATCGTGGCGGTGGTTCTGGTACACGGCAGCGCACTGCTGTTTCTCGGGCCGCTGGGACGTCATTACAATTGGATTGTGTGGCCGTGGAATGCGTCGATGATTGCGCTGGTGCTGGTGTTGTTCGCGCGATGCGAATTGGAAAGCGCCAGGGAGGCCTTTGCCACGTTAGGGCGCTCGAAGACGGCGCTGGCGCTGATTGCGCTGTATGGGTTGCTGCCGATTTTGAGTTATTTGGGAATGTGGGATTCTTATTTTTCGTTCGCGGTTTACGCGGAGAACGCGGCAACGGCAAATATATTTGTCACGCAGGCGTTCAAGGACCGGCTGCCGGAGAGAATCCGCTCGTTTGTGATCCCGTTTCCACAGGCGTACGATCCGCAATTTCAAGGGCCGTTCGTGCTGATGTACGGGGCATGGTGTTACAAGGATTTGCACGTGGTGTTTATTCCTGAGCCGCGGGTTTATCATTCGCTGTTTCTGGCGTTGCGCGGCTACTCGCGAGAGCCAGATGACTTGCGGTTGATGATCGGGCCGCGCTTCGGGCCGGTGCAGTTTTACGAGGGGGACCGACGGCAATTGATTACGCCGAAATGACCCCGGCTATTTGTCAAAGGTCAAGAGTCGGTCCGAGAGACTCCGCCCTGTATCCGGGAGATTTGGAGCCGAACTGGTTTGCAACGGCTTCCCGCGTTTTTTCAATATCAAGTCCAAATTTTTTCAAGACGCGGCCCGCGACACCATCGCCTTCACGCAGCAAACCAAGAAGAATGTGTTCTGTTCCAACGAAAGTGTGGCCGAAAGCGCCGGCTTCTTCGGCCGCGAAAGCGAGAACATTCTTGACGCGCGGAGTGTCAGGAATTGCGGGAGTCTCTTTGCGATTCAAACCGACACCAACGATCTTCTCGACTTCGTTGCGGACCGCTTCAGGGTCCACACCCATTTTGTCGAAAAGATCGAATGCGACGCCCGCTCCGAGACTGATTAGCCCAAGAAGAACATGCTCGGTCCCGATGAAGTTGTGTTTAAGGCGTTCGGCTTCTCCTTGCGCCAGGGCAAGGACCCGTTGGGCTCGCGGCGTGAAGTTACTGGGCGGAACCACCGTCGATTCGCCGGCGCCTTTTCTGAATGGTTTGAGCCAGTTCATTCCAAGGCCCGTCAACCGCCCGTGTCAATAATCATATAACCCGCTGTCATGTGAATACCCACCGCCTCCGCCGCCGGGACCTCCACCTTCCTCTTCGCCCATAAAATCTCCCAGGACATCCCCCATGTCGGCCTCGATCTTCTCCGGGTCCTCCCCGGCTTCGAGGCGTTTGATCGCAATGTCCATTTCCTTCGGCATCGTACCCGCCGGGAGCATGTCCTTCATCTTCTTCATCAGATGCGCCATGTGCCGGGGATTATTTTCGTCCAGGTGTTCCATGTCGCGCTCCATCTCAGCCATCGCGCGGGCGACCCTCGGGTCATCCAAGTTGGGCATTCCCTCTTCCGGCCCCGTTTCCGATGCGGCGGAAGGCTCCTTGACCCCGCGCGGCATGGCAAATGCGCTTACCTGTTTGACCATTTTGCGGTTTCCGCATTTGGGACAAACCGGCAGCCGATCAGGCTGCAGCCTTTTCGACAAAAAGTTAAAAATCTTCCGGCAGTGGGGACATGCAAATTCATAAATCGGCATAAATCAAAATTGCCGTCAAACCGCCGCCCGCGCAACCTTAGTTTGGTTGCGGAACGAAACTGACGACGACAGCCCGGTAGCCCGGAGCGTTCGCGGCCGGCGCGGGCTTGACGGCGAAATCAGCCTCATTACGGTGTGCGGTCACCTGCTGAAGATTCACCCAATTCGTTCCACTGGAACGCTGCAATTGGAGGACCTGGCCCGCTGTTGCCTGGTAACGCAACAGAGCGCTCGCCAACAACGGAACGCGGACGACTTGCATCAACGGCGCCGCGATGATCGGCGCTTGTATCACCATTTTGATTTCCCCCGTCTGGCCGGACGCATCCCCAACGGCGATCTGATACGCAGTGCCTGTGTAACCAACAAACACAAGGGAGCCGGTTCCGGACGCAATCATGTTCAACTTGGAAAGTTTGGCGCCGGTGAATACAGCCAGCGGAAACGTGAAATCGCTTCCACTCAAGTCAATTACTACCGGGCCATCGACAGGCGCTATCCATGACCACCACGCCATCCTTCCGGTTGATCCATTGCCGATATTCGGCGCGCCAGATTCCGGGGTTGCGCCCGCATTGTAGCCTGACGCCTCAATATGGGTTCCCCTCATCATAATCCGGCGGGCAGACGCGTCATTGATCGCCGGTATGGTCAGGGCAACATACAGGTTGAACGAATTCGTCGTTCCCATGTTGCCGTCGCAGGCAAAATGGTAATCCTTGCCTTTGACCGCGTCGAACTCGATCCCGTGCGGATACGCATCCAGTCCGATGGGAACTGAATCCGCGGAAGTGAGCGCGTTCACGCTGGTCCCCGTATAAGCGGCAAGAAGGGGATAAAAAATCGGCGGCGGATTCTGATCAACCAAGTTACCGCAACCCGGAGTGCTGGCGCCAATGGAAGTAATAAAAAGGATGTCTATAAGGCCATAATTCATGATGGCGTGCTGCGTCACTTCGGGAAGCGCAATGTCCTTGCCCATGTCGTCCAGATCCCGCGCGGTCGTTCTGGCGCATGATGAAAAACTGGCGCGAGTTGCCGAACACTGCGGAGCGGATGCGCGATTGTTTGAACCGCGCGTATTGCTGAACGATGGAAATGTTCCAGCAATTAAATTTGCGAAGCTGCGCATAGGATTCCTGGACGATTTCCTGACCGCCGGGAATGTCGAGGAAACGGGCGACTTCTTCATAGACGTTTCGTTTCCGTAACGCTCGCGGCAGCGTGATGATGTGCTTGCGGGCGTGATTGGTGATGAGGAAACCCGCTGCCGCCTTCAACTCTTTGGCCGATTCGGGAATGTAACCGAGTTCAAAGTGGGCAATTCTGCCAGTGAGCGAAAGGTTGCTCGTGCCGTCAAACAAACAGCCGTAGTTGCCGTCCCGGCATTGGTCGGGAATGATCACACAACCGATCTACTTCAAGCCCCTAATTAACGACTGCATCTGGTCAATCGAAGATGACTTATGGGTCCTGTCTGGCCAAACTCTTAAGGTAAATCCAAATTTCGCATAACGCAGTCAATAACACGGGTGTGGCGGGCCCGATTGGCACTCCGAGCCTTATAAATGCCGCTGCTCCGGTGCGCTTGACGGACACAAAAAGGGGGGGGCGGCAACTAATTTCGGCTTTTCCGCGCACACAGGCATTACGTCGAAGTCATCCGATTTTCCGACCTTGATATGAGCCGGTCGCAATTCCTGCCAATGTGCAGGGCTGTGACTTACGGTCTGCGGCAAATATTGCGAACGTTTTCGCAAAAAATGCTTACTGAGAGTCTGTAGAAATGCCGATAGAAATGGTATGAAATTTAGCAACAAACTCGAAAGCCGGCGACCTTGTAAGCTAATCCACGAGGCTAGCTCATCAAATTACCTACGATTATAAAAAATTGCCGGGCAATCCCTCACAGCTATATGAATGCGCCTTCAACAACCAGAACCACTAGCAACTCGGCCACGAGTCCTGGAGAAAAGCCTTGTATTCGAATCCTTCACTTGGAGGACGATCCCGCCGACACTGAATTGGTTCGTGAGAAACTCATGGAGGAAGGCATTTGCCATACTCTCGAACGGGTGGCAAGTTTGACAGATTTTGTATTAGCACAGGAATCGCATCAGTTTGATCTTGTTCTTTCGGATTTTGCGCTGCCGGGATTTGATGGCCTATCAGCCCTGAAAATCCTGCGGGAACGTTCCGCTGATATGCCGTTTATCATTGTTTCGGGTATGATGGGCGAGGAGGTTGCAATTGAAGCTCTAAAAAGTGGAGCGACCGACTATGTGTTAAAACATCGGCTATCGCGGCTGGGGCCGACGGTGCGAAGGGCGATACAGGAAGCCGAGAAAGAAAACGAACGAAATCGACTGGAGAAGCAGTTCGTGGAGGCGCAGAAGATGGAGGTGATCGGCCATCTCGCTGGCGGGGTCGCCCATGACTTCAATAATATTATCGGGGTTATCATGGGGTACAGCGACTTGATCTCGCAGACGCTTCAGCCCGAGGACCATAATCGAGAACACGTTGAGACCATTCGTCACGCGGCCGAACGTGCCGGTGGCCTGACAAGGCAATTGCTCGTGTTCAGCCGCAGGCAAGCGGTGCAGCCTACCGTCTTGGATCTGAATCAGGTCTTAGGCGACCTCGATAAGATGTTGCGTCGTTTGATTGATGAGAAGATCGCAATGACGATGGCGTTAGAGAAAGAGATTTGGCATGTCAAAGCCGACTCCGGGTATGTCGGCCAGGTATTGATGAACCTTGTTGTCAATGCCCGCGACGCCATGCCCAACGGCGGTGAATTGAGGATACAGACTAAGAACGCCACATTGGACTGTAGCAATGGAATCGTTCACGCCGACGCCCCAGCGGGAGAATACGTGGCGCTCTCGGTCACCGATACCGGAACTGGCATGACGGACGAGGTCAAGGCGCGTTTGTTTGAGGCATTTTTCACCACGAAACCCAAAGGAAAAGGCACAGGATTAGGACTTGCCACATGTCAAACCATTGTCAAACAATGTAACGGATTCATCGGCCTTCAAAGCGAAGTGGGAAAAGGGACCACCTTCAACGTTCTTTTCCCAAGGGTCGATCTACCGCTCGAAACCGTGACTCGACCCGCGCCCAACGAGTCGCTTCCTCGTGGGACAGAAACTTTGCTGCTTGTCGAGGACGACCCCACCGTTCGCCATCTGGCCTGCACTGTACTGGAGGCGCAAGGCTACCATGTGTTAAGGGCAAGCAATGGAAAGGAAGGGATTCGAGTCGCCCGCGAATTAAAAGGACAAGCGATTGCTTTGGTAATTACCGATGTCGTGATGCCGCAGATGAGCGGCAGAGTCATGGTGGAGTGGTTGAAATCCAGCTATGCCCATCTCAAAGTTTTATTCACTTCCGGTTATACCGAGGAGGCCATTCTCGCGGATTCGGTCACGAAACCCGGCATTGCGTTCTTACCTAAGCCTTACAGCCCCTCTGTTTTACTGCGGCACGTTCGCGATCTGTTGGATGGCCGAGAACCGAAGATCCGCCTATGATGAACCTTCGACGCCTTCCCATTAGCCAGCAAGTCTCGCTGACCATCGCCGCGCTGTGCGCCATTCTCCTCGCCATCGGAGGGCTGTTCTTGTTTGGTCTCCGTGCCATTGACCGCCGCAACCAGACTCAACAGTTTCAGGCTTTGAATAAGTTGGCTGTGATTGACGATTTGGCGCAAGACGTCGGGGAAATCCAGGCGCAAGTACTCCGGCAAATTTTGGCATCTAATCAGGAGGAAATTAAGCGCCTTGACCAATCCATTCTCGAGGTCGCTCAAACAAATGCCACGGAGCTTTCCAATTACAAAAAGTTAAACGAGACAGCGGAAGAGCGGCAACTGTATGAAGCGGTTATGCAGGCTCGGAAAGCCTATTGGCAACAAACCGAGCCCTTGATGGCATTGAGCCGGGCGAACAATGACGCGGACGCCCAACACTTGGCTATTTCCAACCAGGTTCCGGCCTATGACCAGTATCTTCGTGCTATAGACAAGTTGATTGATTGTGTGGAGACAAACGTTGGCGAAACGACGAAATCGACGGCTCGTCTTATACAGAAAATACGAGTCATTGGCGATATTTTGGTCGGGGTCGCAATCCTCATCGTTATCGCGGCCGGGTTCAGCGTCGCACAATTTGCCAGGCGGTTGAAGGAGGACAATAGACTGCTGCAATCAGAAGTGGCCGAACGGAAAAAGGCGGAACAACAATTAAATCTCGAGTACGCGGTTAGCCGTGTTCTGGCTGAATCCGCCACCTTTCAAGAATGCGTCCAAAAAACGCTGGGCATCATTGGTATGGCTTTCAAGCACCATGTGGGCGTCTTTTGGATGTTGGACCATCGGGCGGGCGTCTTGAAATGCACGGAAATGTGGAATGGGGACGGAGCCTCGATGGAAGCCTTTTCCGCCGCGAGTCGTGGACAAACCTTTGCCAAGGGCGTTGGGCTGCCCGGACGAGTTTGGGCGAGCGGCGAGGCCGTCTGGATCGGGGATGTATCAAAGGATTTCAACTTGCCCCGTGCCAATGTCGCCGCCCAATTGGGCCTGCATGGATCTCTCGCCTTCCCGATCATGACGGCAAGCGGAATTGGCGGAGTCATGGAGTTTTTTGGTCACGAAACCAACGCGGCCAATGACGGCGCGATTCGGGTCTGCACCAACGTCGGCGTACAATTGGGCCGATCATTCGATCTCAAACGTGTCCAGGAACACTTGGTTCAATCCCAAAAAATCGAAACTGTCGGCAAACTTGCAGGCGGCATAGCCCACGAATTTAACAGCATTATGACGGCTATCATTGGACAGAGCGAAATGATGCTCAACGATCTGCCTTCAGGAAGCCCTCTTAGCCGCGCCACACGAGAGATTGGAAAGGCCGCTGAACGAGCCGCCGGACTGACCCGGCAATTACTGGCCTATGGCCGCAAACAAATGCTGCGATTTGAGATTCTCGACCTGAACAAGGTCCTGCTTGGAATGGATAACATGCTCCGTCACCTAATGGGTCGGGACACCGATGTACGCATCGTGCCCGGACCCGGACCGCAAATAATCAAGGCTGATGTCGGTCAAATTGAGCAGGTCATCATGAACATCGCGATGAATGCGGCCGACGTCATGCCCAATGGCGGAAAACTGACGCTGGAAACGTCCACCGTTACTCTTGAGCAGGAATATGTCAATCGTGTGCCAGACTTGAAGCCTGGCCCGTACGTCATGCTTGCCATTACTGACACCGGCACAGGCATGAGCGAAGAAGTGAAGCGGAAAATTTTTGAGCCATTTTTCACCACTAAGGATGTTGGCAAAGGCACAGGACTCGGATTGGCTACGTGCCACGGAATTGTCAAACAATGCAGCGGCCATATTGCTGTGTATAGTGAATTGGGGCGCGGCGCCACGTTCAAAATATATCTGCCGCCGGCTGAAGGACAAACTGTCGCCTTGGCGCCGCCTCCTTCGTCCGACACTCCTCGTGGCTCGGAAACCATCTTGATGGTGGAAGACGACCCGGACCTTCGGGAGATGGCCCAGGAGTTACTGCGGCGGCTGGGTTACACTGTGCTGGCGGCGGCGGATGGCTTGCAAGCCCTTAATCTAGCCCACAAAAAGGGCGTTGGCCATATTGATTTGTTATTTACTGACGTTGTGATGCCGCACATGAGCGGCAAAGAGCTTTCTGACAGAATCCGCTCACTTTTCCCACGCACGAAAATCCTCTTTACGTCCGCCTACACCCAGAACGCCATCGTGCATCAAGGCGTCCTCGACGAAGGAGTAATCCTTCTGCAAAAACCATTCACCCCGTCGGGATTGGCGCAGAAAATTCGGGAGTTGCTCGATGCAAGAGCATAAGTATCCAAAATTTATCGTCTGCATTCAAGCGGCCACGATTCTTGCCCTCGTCGCCGCCACCAACGCGCTGGCAGGGCCACCGCTATTGACCGACGATCCTGATACTCCCGGCCCTGGCCATTGGGAAATCAATGTGGCCTGGACGACCACCAAAGAATCAGATAAGTGGGAAATGGAAACACCATTGCTGGACGCGAATTATGGCATCGGCGAGCGGCTTGAATTGACGTATGAGGTGCCGTGGGCCATCGCCCATCAGAGCGGCGTCACGGTCGGCGGGTTGGGCAATTCGCTCGTGGGCATGAAATGGCGATTTCTGGATCAAGACAAACATTGGCTGGACATCTCGACCTACCCGCAGTTTGAGTTCAATAATTCTGGTTCATCGGTCGCCCGTGGATTGATCGATCCTGGGTGGACGGGTTATTTGCCTTTTGAATTCAAGCATAAGTTTGGCCGCCTAACGTACTACATTGAGACGGGTTTTATTTGGAATCAACGACGGCCCAATGCGGTTCTATATGGCATTGCCAGCGAATATCAAATCAATGACAAGGTTTCGCTGTGCGCTGAAATTCACGGCGAAGATGAAAACCGTTTGCAAGAAGATCATATGGTTTTTAACCTCGGGTTCACTTGGAAATTAACCGAAAAGCTGAACCTCATCGGATCAGCGGGGCGCGCCTTGCAGGATTCAAGCAGCTCCGGCCCGGAACTCTTAAGTTATCTGGGCCTTCAATTCTGCCTTTGAGGAATTTTTTCGATTTCTATGGCCCCGGCTTGCTCCGATCCCCTCCGGGCTTCGGGCCGGGTGCCCCGGCAGAGGCGCCCTGACCCCGCGCTAATCCTATGCAATGCTGATGAGCGTTGGCGTGCAGCAATAGAGCAGCCTTTTTGTCACCAGACGAAATCACAGAAAAGTCGCCCGCAATCGGATTTCATACCGGGGATTGATAAAAGCGGTTTTATCAATACGACTTTCAATCCGACCAGCACTTTGAATGATGGCCTTCACGCTCTTTCAAGCTTTCGCCATTTTGCGCGGCAAACTCCGCCGTTTAGGCAAAGCCGCCTTTCAGGAGTCGCGCAAACAAATCTATCGCTCCCTGTTCTGTGGCCAGCCCATTGGGCTCTTCAGCGGCTAAAAAACAAGGCGCGAGAAACTCGGAAGAAGCGGGAAATCGACCGTGCGCAAAAAGCCCGCTGACCTGAGGCTGCAGGCAGCGCTCTGCCCCTAACGCCAAGGAACCGGGAAGTCAAATGCAGGCCGACCGCCCGGCAAAAAACAAAACGCCTGTCATAAAAGCAAATGCAACCTACTTTCCGAAATTGCTGTTTGACAAGTTTGTGCCTTGACAATTCGCTGGTTCAATCGCTACAAAGCGCCATGCATCCAACGATTTATCCCCGCCGGAACGGCCTCAGGGGCTATCGACCGGCTGTTGTTGGCCTGCAAGATGAAGAATCCCCGTCGGAGGATGGCGGGATTATTACGGTTTCGGTCGTTGACCATGATGACGGCTCTCGGCGGTCGGTCGCCGCATTTGTAAACCGTTCCCCCGGGTTCAAGTGCCTTAGCAGTTATCCCAGTGGCGAATCGGCGGTGGAAAAACTTCCTTACGAACGCCCCGATGTTGTCCTGATGGACATCCATCTGGCTGGGGCGAATGGGATCGAATGCGCCGGACGCCTCAAGGCGGCCGCGCCGGAAATTCAAATCGTCATCTTGACTGCCTGTGAGGACGTGACGCAGGTGTTCCGAGCGCTCTCCGCCGGCGCCACAGGTTACATCCTCAAGAATTCCGCGCCGGAAAAATTGTTGCAGGCCATACTCGACGTTCATGCCGGCGGCTCGCCGATGTCCAATTCCATCGCCCGGAAGGTGGTCGTTTCATTTCAAAAGCCAGCCCGGCCGAATGGAAACGGCCAGCGCCTCACCAATCGCGAGCAATCGATTTTGGATTGTCTGGCCAAGGGATTGACGTACCAGCAAACGGCGGACCAGTTGCTCATCAGCATGGGAACACTTCGCACGCACATTCGGCGGATTTATGACAAACTGCGCGTGCATGCCCGCACCGAGGCGGTGGCCAAATACCTGGGTCGTTGATTCGTGGCTTTGGCCGTCTTCTGTTTCCGTCTGATCGCGACTGTGATCATTTCATATGACTATGCGCGGGGCGGAAGTCGTTTATGATTCGCGTGTCCCAAAAATAGTTTAGGACGAATGTTCAGCGCCTTGACCGACGCCTTAAAAAATTATGAATACTCTTGCCCGAAAATCTGCTGTCCTTTGCCTTTTGCTTGCAAGTTCTTCGCTTGCTTCCGCCGCCACTTTCTCTTGGAACGGCCCCGATTCCGGGAACTACGATTGGTCTGACACCGCCAATTGGCTTCCGACCGGTCTTCCCGGTCCGAACGACACCGCGCTTTTTGATAATGCAGGTCAATCCGGCGCTCCGGGTTCCGCCGACAATATCGTGGACACGGCCTTTACGATTAACTCGTTGTGGTACTCGGCGACCAACATCTCGCCGAATTTCCAATACCACAACACCGAAATCAATTCGGGCGTTACACTGACGGTTTCCAATACAAACACCGCCATTGTTCTGGACGCCGGAACCCAGACAGATCCCGAGGTTTCTCCTCCGGGCGAAACAAGCTGTTACAACACAATCTTCGGCGATGGCGCCCTCCTGGTTGACGACACCAACAGCGCGTCGGTCTTGGTCGTGTCTCAAGGCAGCAGCACTTACTCGGGGGGCGCCGGATTGTGGGCCACTTTGGATATGTCTGGCCTTAATCTGTTCAACGGCACTTTTGGTCGAATGTTGGTCGGAATTCAGGGGGTGGGTCCGACTCCCGGCCAGGTAAGCCTCGTGGCTTCCGGGCGGCAGTCCGGGCAGCTTTCCCTCGCCGCGACGAACGTCATTCACTTGACTCAAACGGGAAACACCGAAGGCACGGGGCAGGCGGCCGTCAGCGGGCCTGCGCTTGTTATAAACGACTGCCCATTTTTTGGCGACTACGGAAGCCTGGTTTATTTGGGCCAATCCAATGCTTTCTGGGCGGATACCATAACCGTCGGCAGAATACAGTGCAGCCGCACGGCGATCATGGAATTCAATTCCAAATTCACCGCTCCGGAACAGTTTTTCCTTCGCGGCGAAAGTTCCAATCGCGTCTCTGAATTTATTGTCGCCGACAACACCCAGAACGGAGCGTTTTGCAACGCGGCCCCCGGCAGTGGAATTGTCGTGCCACCCGGCGGCTTTCAAGTGGGATCGGCCGGCCTTTTCGATGTCAGCGCCGGCACTTCCGATATGATGATTGACAGCCTGATCATCGGCAAAGGTTATGCCGGGACCGGCGGCGGCTATGCGGCGGGAATCTTCAACATGGGAGCCGGCACGTTGAATGTGAATACGATCCAACTTGGTGTCATGTCTTCCGCCAGCGAAAACGCCCCGACAACCGGAACACTTGGAATTACCGGCGGCGGCGCAGTGACGGTATATGCGGGCCCCGTCGCCTTGGGCGTGACTTTGGGAAGCCCAGTAACCACGTATGCGACGGGCACTTTGAATATCAATAACGGCAGCCTCAACGTTGCCGCCGGCGCTTATGGAATTATTGACGATGGCTTGTCTGAAAGCCAAATTGGCCTGACCAACGCCACCGTCACCGCTGCCAACATCGGTTCTGGATCGGCCCCGATCGGCAACATCACAATGGCCGATTCGACGTTGAATTTGGCGCTCAACGGCCTGCAAGGGGCTGTCTCCGCCGATAACTTGACTACTGCGAGCGCTTCGGTCGGTAATACAATTAATATCATTTCGATCGCGGGTTTTGTTGGCGGCCAATCTGTGATCACGCTCGTTCAATCCTCTCATCCGATTTCCTACACAGGAGGATTTACCGGAGGAGCGGATGGGACCGACTTCGTGCTGGGAAGCTTGCCCGCCGGTTATCATGGCTATCTCCAGGTCAACTCCGCCTCAGTCCAACTCGTTCTCACACAAAGCCCGATCGTGCCAAACACATGGACCGGCGCCGATATTTCCACCCACAATACCAACTGGTCTGATGCCCACAACTGGTCATCCGATTCCGTGCCAAACGCGTCCACTCCCGCGGTTTTTGCGACAACCGCCTCCGTCAGTTCTTCCGCGCTTTCCAAGGCGGGGGGCGGTCCGGGCACAATTGTTTTCTCCAAGGTCAATAACATCGTCGATAGCACGATTACGGCTCTCGGTGTGGACTACGCAAACACAAACGGGACCTATCAAAACACCTATATCTCCAACACCGTCACTCTGAACCTTGGCGCGGGCGGCTTGACTGTCGGCAGCCCCGTTGTCGATGAAGGTAATACTACCGGGAACGCCACCATTAGTGGTCCTGGCGCGCTCAACATCAACGACAGCAGCGCCGTGATATACGTGGGCTTGGGCCATTCCAACGCGGCTTCCTCCGCGGAAGCTACACTCGACTTGTCCGCCTTGGCGACGTTCGATGTGGACGCAGGAAGTTTTCTGGTCGGCGTAGGCGGCGATGTCGGTTTTGCCTCGGTCCTTCAACCAGCCGGAACCGTTTACCTGGCTCAATCCAATAACATTACGGTGACCGCCGGCAACGGCGACGCCGATGCCACCCTGGTCGCTCTTGACATCGGAGACTCCGGCGACGCCGAAACTTCCGCTGGCTTTGGGGATAGCCTGAGTTCCACCCTTTTTCTCGGGGAAACCAACGCGATCTTCGCGGACTACATTGATGTTGGCCGTCAGTGGGCGAGCGGCGGGATATTTTTTAATCCTTCAGTTACCAATTCCAATCCCACTGTCTTCATTCGCGGCGCCAGTGCCGCAGCGGTCAATACTTGGAGCATCGGCGACGGCGCGGGAAATCTCCTAACTCATGGGGGAGGCGCCGGAACCAATGATTTCACAGGAGGAACAGTGAACGCCCTGGTCGATACCTTGAACATCGGCATTTCCTCTTCCAACAGCTCCACCGCCTCCAGTGTTGTGACCGGAACTCTCACCTTCGATGCCGGAACAATCTCCGCCGATACTGTCAATGTGAGCGACAACCCGGCTTCTTCGGGTGCTTATTACAGCCCTGCCATTGGAATCCTCAATGTCAATGGCACCGGAACCCTCGTCGTCAGCGGCCCGCTGAATTTGGGCCTCACGCCCGGCACTCAGGCAGGCGGCACTCCCAGCGCGACGCTCAATGTAAAAGGCGGCTCCGTCTGGGCGGATAGCATCGTGGCCGGCACAAACGGCACTGTCAGCACGATTAATGTGGAAGGCGGCTGGCTGGCTGGCACCAATGGCATTGGCACGGCTTCCGCCCCGGTGACAACCTTGAATCTCACCAATTCCACCATTGTGGAGGCCGCTGGAGCCGCCCCGTTCATTAATGCCGAAAACGTCAATCTTGGCGGAACTTCCAATACCGTCAATATCTTGGGACTCCCGTCGATCGAGGTCTATCCCGCCACGTTGACAGTCCTCCAATCCGCCACTCCAATCACCGGCACTTTCAATTTCCAGGTCGAGTTGCCCCAAGGTTACTCCGGAATTCAACTCGCCGAAAGTTCAGATCATACAAAAATAATACTGACAATCCAAAGCGGGTTGGTGACCGGCCGCGGAATTGTTCAATGGGTTGGTCCGACCGGCGGTAATATGAATTGGTCCGACGGCGCCAATTGGTTCTTCCCGCCGATGCCGGCCGCGCCAGATACCGCGTATTTTGATAATGCGGGCGAATCCGTCCTGCCCGGAGCCGCCAACGTGGACAACATTGTTGACACAAATGACACAATCGCCGCTCTCTGGTACGCGCCGACCAACCCGTCTCCCAACATGGCTTACCAGAATACTGTTATTAACTCGGGCATCACGCTGACGGTTTCCAATACAAATGCCGTAATCGTTATGGATTCCGGAACGCAGACCGACCCGTCCGCCGGCACCACAACGTCCTACAGCACCATTAGTGGCAGCGGCGCCTTGGATGTCGTGGATACCAATAGCGAGTCAGTCATGATCGTCTCGCAAGGCAGCAGCACCTACTTCTATCCATCCGCCGGATTGTGGGCCTCTTTGGATATGTCGGGCTTGAATACATTCGAGGGGACTTTCGGCCGGCTGCTGTTGGGAATTCAAGGCGTTGGTCCTACTCCCGGCGAAGTAACACTTATCAACTCTGGCCGCCAGACCGGCCGCCTTTCGCTCGCCGCGACTAATATCATTCACCTCACCCAAACCGGCAACATTCAAGGAGGCGCTTCCGCCGCCGCCGGCGGTCCCGCGTTGGTCGTGCTTGACTGCGGCTTCTTTGGCGATAATGGCAGCATCTTGACCCTGGGCCAATCCAACGCCCTTTGGGCCGACACAATCACCATCGGCAGGAATGGCGCCCTTCAATCCGGCGTAATGCAGTTCAATCCGAGCTTCAGTCCGCCTGAGCAGTTTTTCCTTCGCGGCGAAAGTTCAAATCGCGTGTCCGAGTTCATTGTGGGTGATGGCACCTACAACAACAGTTCCAGTCAGTACGAAGCGCCGGACTCGCGCATTACCGTCACTCCTCAAATCAGCGGAGGCCTGAATGTCGGGGAGTCCGCCATTGTGGACCTCGGCGCCGGAACTTCCGATATTATGATTGACAAATTGGTTCTCGCCATAGGCTACAACCAATTCGGGGGCGGTTATGCGGTCGGGCAGTTCAACATGGGAACCGGCACTTTGAACGTCAATGCGCTTCAAATGGGAGTCATCTCCTCCGCCAGCGCGACCGGCGCGCCCGTCACAGGCATCCTGAACGTGACTGGCGGCACCGTGGTCGTTAATGACGCGATTGATCTGGGCGTGCCGCAAAGCGCCGGCACTGTTTCACTGGCGGCTGGCGACTTGAACATTACCAACGGCACGGTGGAAGCCGGTACCATCGAAGCCAGTGGAAGCGCCAACAGCACAATCAATCTGAGCGGCGGCACACTGAGTCTCACGTCTCCTGCCGGTACAATCGGTTCGCCGTCGGCCCCCGTCGGCAGCATCTACCTCTCCGCTGGAACCACACTCAACCTGGCAGTCGGTGCTTTCCCCGCGGTCGTGACCAGCAACCTGCTGACCTCGGGCACCACTGATACAATTAACGTGACCGATTTGCCGCTTATCGCCCACGTTCCGAGCACCAACACACTGATCCAATCCCTTTCCGGCCCCATTGGCGGTTACGACTTCGTCCTGGGAAGCGCTCTTCCGGCGGGCTTCAAAGGCTATCTCCAGCAGAGCAGCGACGGCGCCTCCGTCCAGATCGTAATCACCAACTCCCCGCCTTTGCCGACAAACGGAGTGACGATTACCAGCACTGCGTTGCAAGCTGGAAATATCATCTTGTCCGGCACCAACGGCGTCGCCAACGGTGTTTACTACGTATTAAGCTCGACCAACCTTGCCGCGCCGCTCGCCACTCGCTGGACGCCGATTGCGACCAACGCCTTCAACGGCAGCGGTGATTTCAACATCAGCTTCCCCGTGAGCAACACGCAACAATACTTCAAAATCGAGTCTCAATAAGACGACGATCTCAACAACCCCTCTCTTCCACCTTGCGTATGGAGGAGAGGGTTTTTTTATTGGACAACTTTTAATTCCGTAAGGATTGTGGAGGACTGCCGAAAGTGGTGGGTTGGCCGGGACTCGAACCCGGGACCAATGCCTTAAAAGGGCACTGCTCTACCAACTGAGCTACCAACCCAACTAACTACGTTTAAAGGAGTTGCAAATATTTTGCGACTCTTTAAAATCGACCTGTAACCCAAACTTGTCACCCTGCCATTTGGGGTGTAATTCGCATGAAAACGAGCGCCCAAAGTCCTCCGGAACAGACTGTAACCCAGCCAGTTTTTCGCAAAGTCCCAGAGAACTTGTATCGGCTCGAATCATCGGGCGGGTACTATGCCTTACTTAAGCGCGGAGGCAAGCAGTTTCGTCGCTCTTTGAAGACGGCGAAATTGGCGGGTCAATTTATTCGACTGCGTTGAGGTTTCCAATTGATCGAGGGGAACCGCCAACTTCTCTCCTTGCCACTTTATCAGAACCATCAACTCACGCGCGCAGTCGTCGGTATCGGCCATTTCCGTCACCTCGACTGCCTCTCCAACTTTGAGGGCGATGCGGCGCGTTTTGCCGAGCACTGAGCTATGAAGGGAAAAACGATGTTGTCAACGGCATAATAATACCAGCCCATAGCCCTCTCTTCCTCGCCGTATGCGTCAACGACCACTTCGTCCATAAACCGATCTTCCCGGTCTTTATTTTCCGGAGGTCGTTTCATGTCTTGCCCACCGGGCCTTATGCGCCGCTACAATTTTGGCTCTGGTGGCGGGGCTCATTTTTCGGACGCTTGGCTTGTCGCGGTCGGCTGCTGCCTTGACTTTCTTCCATCGCGCTCGCGCCGCCGCCGCAATCTTTGCCCGGACCGATGAACTTGTTCTTCGGCCGGCCTTTTTCGGCGGCTTTGTTTTCGGTTCTGGAATGGACACCGGAATAGATGTCTGTTTTTTTGCATCAACGGACTCGTGAGACTTCCCGGTCGATTGGACAGGTGCTGGCGTGTCGGCCAATTCGATCCCGAAGACGTCCGAAATTTCCGCTTCGCTCATCGCAGTCGCGCCATCCTCACGGGCTGACTGGCGCACGGTTTCGGCGGCGGATGCCTGGCTGATGAGATCGGCGGGATCCACGCCGCGAAGAAGGAAAAGCAGCTCGGGGCTTTGATCCAGCCGCGCACCGACGCCATACAGCGAAGCGGCGACGTGCTTGCAGAGATCGGCCCAATCCGGGCAGGAGCAGTCCAGTTCGATTTCTTTGGGCGTCGGGAAAAGTCCTCGTTCGGGCCGGGTCACGATTTGCATGACCGACGAGGAAAGTTTGCCTTGCAGCAATTCAATGAGGGAATCAATTTTCCCGGCGCATTCCGTTTGGATGGATTTCCAGAGGCTCGGCGCCAGCGGCTTGATTTTGATTTCGATTTTGTAAAGGCTCGATCCTGAAACACGGGCGGTCACTTTGCCCTGGCTGACTTCGAGGTGGACCACCGAGCCGTTACGAACATAGGTGCGTCCGCGCGGCAGGCGGTTGGCATAGTCGCTGTAAGCCTCCAAATTGTCGCACCATGCTTTGCCCCAAAAGGTGCTGGCGATTTTGCGGCCATCCAAGAAAACAGGCGACGACGCCTGGCCGTTCTTTTTGGCCAGCTTTGACAATTCACGCGCGGCCCGGGCGCGGCGTTGCGCGACCGGCACATAGGGTCTGAAAGAGTACCAACTCATACGAAGCGATTCTTATCCAATTAACCGGAAGTCAGCAATTTGAACTTATTGGCATGTATTAACGTGTTATTCACCGTGCAAACATGAGGGAACTGGATTGCGCGTGAAGGCGGGATTCCAAGGGAGGAACGTGGGCGCAATAATCAGTCTTCAGCGGCAGCTTTTATATCCAGCGCCACAAAACGAAGCAATTCGGAATTGTTCATTTCCGTCATCAATCGTTCGGCACCTTCCCCTAGAATGTCGTCGGCCAACGCGCTTTTGCCGGCGATGATGTCGTGGATTCGCTCCTCAAGGGTGCCTCGACAGGTGAATTTGTGGACCATCACGTTGCGCTTTTGGCCAATGCGAAAGGCGCGATCCGTGGCCTGGTTTTCGACTGCTGGATTCCACCAGCGGTCAAAATGAATCACATGCGAGGCGGCGGTGAGGTTGAGGCCGGTGCCGCCGGCTTTGAGCGAGAGGACAAAAAAGGGCGGACCGCCGTCACGTTGAAAGGCATCCACCAACTCCTTGCGCTTGGAAACGGGCGTGCCGCCGTGAAGAACCACACCGGATTGGCCAAAGACGGATTCCAAACACCGCGTCAACGGGTCCGTGACCTCGCGGTATTGAGTGAATACCAAAACTTTCTCCTGTTTGGAGGCAATTTCGTCGCACAATTCGCGGAGACGATGGAACTTGCCGCTGTCCGCCGGAGCATAGGCCCCATCGCCAAGCCATTGGGACGGATGATTGCAGATTTGTTTGAACCGGGTAAGAAACGCCAGGATGATGCCACGGCGCTGGATGCCTTCGACCTCCGGCGCATCGAGTCGCTCGGCCAGTTCGTTGACCGATTGCTGATAGAGCGCGGCCTGGCGGCGGGTCAGCGGGCAAAACGCGGTCACCTCGGTTTTGTCCGGCAAATCGCTGATGATGCGCTTGTCCGTTTTGAGTCGGCGCAAAATGTAGGGCCGCACCAACCGGCGCAACGGGGCGAACTGATTTTGATCTTCCCGCGACCGGCTTTTGACAAACGCCGCGAAGTCCTTGGCCCCTCCCAGCAAGCCGGGGCAGAGGAAGTCAAACAGCGACCACAAATCGGAAAGGCGGTTTTCAATGGGCGTGCCGCTGAGCGCGATGCGGTGCCGACAACGCAGTTCCTTGACCGCGCGGCTCTGACGCGCTCCGGCGTTTTTAATGGCCTGTGCTTCGTCAAGAACAACGATGTTCCACGGCGTTTCCTTGAGCCAGGCCAGTCGAACAGCCATCGAATAGCTGGTGATGACAAGGTCGTTGCCAGCCAGTGATTTTGCCGCTCCCGCGAGTTGTCCACCGGGACTTTCCGATGGATGCGCATAGAAAACTTGGAGCGATGGCGCAAACTTCTGGATTTCCGCTTTCCAATTGGCGATGAGTGAAGCGGGCACGATCAGCAAACTTGGCCCGCCAACATCGGCAGTTTTCGGCGCAACCCGCCCGCGCCTCAGTGCCAGCAGCAGTGAGATAACTTGAATGGTTTTGCCCAAGCCCATGTCGTCGGCCAGACACGCGCCAAGACCCAGCTTGTTCATGAACCAAAGCCAATGCGCGCCTTGACGTTGATAGGGACGCAACTCCGCGCGCAATTCTTGTCCAGGGTCGGACTCAGCGGAAACTTCCGGTCGTTGCATTTCATCGAGCAGTTTTTTCAAGTGCTCGCCCGCCGTCACGCTCGACCAATCCGCGCGCGTCGTCTCGGCTTCCGCTTCGACAACTTCGCCCGGCTGAAAACCTGACAAGAGACGCAGTCCCTCCAACAACGGCAAGCCGTCCGGCCCGGCTGCGGATTGGACTTTTTTCCAGTGTTCGAGCACTTGCTGAAGTTTGTCTTTGTCCACTTCGACCCATTTGCCCTTGAGCAATGTCAGACCGCTGGTGGATTGCAGAATCGCCTTCAATTCCGATTCCGTCAGCGGTTCTCCCTCCAGCGAAATGTTCACCTGGAAATCCAGCAGATTGTCTTTGCCGACGAGATTCCCCTTGGCTTCGCCAATTCGCACGCTGACTTGGGGCCGAGGCGGGCGGCCCGCCTTCCACCAATCGGGAATGCGGACGACCAAACCACTTTGCTCAAAGAGCGGAATCTCCTTTAAAAATGCGAACGCCTGTTCCGGCCGCCATACCTGTGGGTGAAAAATGGCGCGGGAATCCAACAATTGACGAGCGACTTTGCTTTGCTCGGCCGCGCGCTGCACCGGCGAGAGCAAGGCCGCCAGCGCCGCCCGGTTTTTGGCCCCGGCGTATTCCTCCAAAGCCCGCCCCAACGGCAAATGTTGCGCCTTACCTTGCTCGGAAACCCGATTTGTATAGGTGGCGAGAAAGGCGAAGGGTTGAGCTGGATTGCGCTTATTTTCGGCCAGATGAAACGTCACACGCCCCACTGTGTTCCACGTCGGGTTGCAACTTTTAAGATAAGCCAGCGCTCCGCCTGGATTTCGGACAATGGCAGCGTGAGCGTGAGCGTCCAATTCATCCCATAGTCGGGCCAATACTACGCCGCTCAAGTACTCCAGGCCCTTCATCGGCGGCGCGGATTCCGCCAGCGCGATCCAATCGTTCTCGCCGGGCCTCGTAACACTCAGGCTGGCGGCGCTATCCAGATTCGGATTATGGCAAAGGGCGGTGAAATAACGCCGGGCCAGCCCGCGCCAAAAGCCATATGTCGGCGGCAGCGGCTCGTGCAGAAACTCGGACGCGAGAATCTCCAAGCCGCGCGCGCCCGAGGCGGTGAACGCTTCGGTTAATCGCGTTGCGGCGGACGGATTGAGCTTCGGCTCCGCCTGATCATCCGGCTCGACCAACAAATGTCCGCCGGGAGATAATGCCAATGCGTGTGACACGCCTGCGAATATACCGTGCCGCAGTGCAACACCGAGCGAAAAACATCCACGCCCTTGGCGGCCCAAGTCAGGGTGCCTTGATCTCGGTGGATTTGACGGCGGCGCAACAATCTGAGCAGGGCCGTCGCTTTTGCTTACGTTGGCTGTCGGCTGAATCAGGCACCGTTTCCTCCAGCGCTTGCACGAGGAGCTTGTGGCATCGCGAGAGAATCTCGATGGCGGCGGAGTTTTGCTCGGAGAGAATGTCCTGAACACGGCGCAATCGCATTGTGGGCTTGCCTCGAAAAAACGGACAATAAAAGCGGGTCATTGGGTTAGTTATTTTTGAGTTCGAAGTCAACTGGCGAATGATAATCCAGCGCGCTATGGGCGCGTTGGCGGTTATAGAACGTTTCGATGTAATGGAAGATTTGGCGGCGAGCCTCGGCTCGGGTGTCGAAGGCACGGCGATAGACAAGCTCCAGTTTAAGGGTGGCCCAGAAGCTTTCCATCGTGGCGTTGTCATAACAGTTTGCCCGGCGGCTCATGGAGGCGATGAGGCCGGCATTCTCCAGGGCTTGGCGATAATCGCCGC
>DATAUD010000043.1:0-89717 GCA_036268455.1 Verrucomicrobiia bacterium | reverse complement strand
GGTGTTTACAATCGCAATCCGCCTATTTAAGAATGCCACTATGGCAACGATCAATCCGACAGGCGCGGCCTCCACGTCCTCACAACCCGCGACCAACCAGACATACCGCGGCCCATTCGCGATCATGACAGTCCTCTTTTTCATGTGGGGTTTCATGACGGTATGGAATGACGTGCTGATCCCGAGGTTCAAGGAGGCTTTCACGCTCAGTTACTTCGAGGCGATGCTGGTTCAGTTTGCTTTCTTCGGGGCCTACGGAATTGGAGCGCTGATTTATTACCTCATTTCGATGACTTCCGGCGATCCGATTAACCGTATCGGATATAAAAATGGCGTCCTGATCGGTTTGCTCATTGCGGCGCTTGGGAGCGCCTTGTTTTATCCGGCGGCGGTGATGACATCGTACCCGTTTTTTCTGGTGGCGCTGTTTATCGTGGGGCTGGGGTTTGCGATGCTGCAGATCGCCGCGAATCCGTACGTGACGATTTTAGGGCCGGAGGAAACAGCGTCGAGCCGATTGAATCTCTCGCAGGCTTTCAACTCCTTTGGCACGACCATCGGGCCGATCATCGGCGGATGGCTGATTTTTACATTTTTCACCAGCAAGACAGCGCATGGGGCGGATTCGGTGAAAATTCCCTACCTATGTTTCGCCGGTGTGTTCGTGCTGCTGGCGGTGTTTTTCTGGTTCGCGCATTTGCCCAGCTTTACGAACACGGGAACCATTGAACTCGGGTTGGGAGCCTTGAGACACCCGCACACGGCTTTGGGAATGCTGGCGATTTTTATGTACGTCGGCGGTGAAGTGAGTGTGGGAAGCGCGATTATCAATTACCTCGGTTTGCCCAAACTTGGCGGTTTGGGGCATGAAGCCGCGAGCAAATTCCTGGCCTTTTACTGGGGCGGATTGATGATCGGCCGTTTCATGGGCGCCTTCGCATTAAGCGCGATGAGGAAGACCTTGAAACATGTTCTGGTGGCGCTGGTGCCTGTGGTGGCTTTCATCACGATCTGGATACTTTCCGGTCAGGATAGCGCGCTTCATTACGGCCCGGCCCTGGCGGTTTTGCTGGTGGCGTTCTATCTGGGCGAAGCCAGCGCGCACCGGATGCTGGCGTTGTTCAGCGCCGTCATTATCGGTTTACTGATCACCAGCATGAGCACCTCCGGCGAAACGGCCAAATGGAGCATCCTAGGCGTCGGCCTTTTCTGCTCCGTCATGTGGTCCAACATCTTTTCACTGGCGATTGAAGGCTTAGGCCCGCTAAAAAGCCAGGCATCATCGTTGCTGGTCATGGCGATCCTTGGCGGGGCGATCTTGCCGCCATTGCAAGGATGGATCGCGGATCATCAGGGGATTCAGACGTCGTTTATGGTCCCGATGATAGCCTTCGCCTACATCGCCTTTTACGGCCTTTACGGCTACAAAGCCGGGCGGACTGCGACGGCCTCGTAATTTTTGTGTCGCAGATTGGAATCGTGACGCGCAAAGGCAAACTAGTATCGGTGATCATTCCGATTAAGGACTACGAAGAACTTTTGGAACGCGCGGACGGCGCCGAAGATGTCGCGTGCCTCAAGAAGGCTTGACGATGGAAAGACCCGTCCGCTGGAAGATTGCTTTGCTTCGACGAGGCGCTGCGCATAACTTTTTGTTAATGAAATTCCGGTTGTTGGTTGAATTTGATCCAGAAGCCAAACGCTGGTCGGCGGTGTTCCCCGAATTGCCTGGGTGCGCCACTGCGGGCGACACCGAAGCGGAAGCCATTGCCAATGCCCAGGAAGCGCTGGCGCTTTGGTTTGAACCCGCACCGATCAAATTGCCCAAAGGGGCGAAATTGATCGAACTCGCGGTGCCGTGAGCCGGCGGTATCCAGTTTGCAGCGCAGGGGGAAGTTGTCAAAGTTTTGCGAAAGAATGGTTTTGCGATGGTTTCCCAATCGGGCAGTCATCAGAAATGGCGTCACGAAAATGGCCGCCAAGTGATCGTGGCAATGCATGGCGCCAAAACACTTCCCATCGGCACGCTGAAAAGCATTATCGAAGGCAGCGGCTTGGATGTGGATGCCTTTCGTTGACACTTCGACTTGCTGAATAGCCAGTTCGCTTTTTGTTATGAATAATTCCGGAGAATAAAAGATGCTTGCCTACTTTCGCATTTGCGAATATACTTAATTACAATGTCGAGTACGACACTTGATCCAAAACATTTTGACGCTTTGCGGAAGTTTAAGGCGGGGATCTTCAAGGTCCTGGCCCATCCCACTCGCATTCACATCATCGAAACCTTGCGATCGGGCGAGATTTCGGTCGGAACAATCCTGGAGCAGGTGAAGGTGGAACCGGCCAATCTCTCGCAGCACCTTTCGGTTCTGCGACACAGCCATTTGGTGGTCACGCGCAAGGAAGGCAACCAGGTTCTTTATTGCCTCCGCGATCCCTTGCTCATCGAAGTCCTGGATGCCATGCGCAAATATTTTCAAAAACATTTCGAGGATTCCATCGAAATGCTGAAACAAATGGAACGCTTCCGATAGTCCCAGAGCCGTTGAGCCGTTGACATGAATATAGGAATTGGATTCCGTCCGAAATTGCTGGAGACGCTCAAGACTTATACCGGCGCCGACTTTCACGCCGATCTGGTCGCGGGGGTCACGGTAGGGATCGTCGCGCTGCCACTGGCGATGGCTTTTGCGATTGCCTCTGGGGTCCCTCCGCAAGCGGGCATTTTCACGGCGGTGATTGCGGGGATTCTTATCTCCGGTTTGGGCGGAACGAAGGTTTCGATTGGCGGGCCAACGGGCGCGTTCATCGTCATCCTTTACGGCATTTACGCGAAATACGGGGCTGAAAATCTCGCCGTCTGCACGATCATGGCCGGTGGCTTTCTGATTATCATGGGGCTGGCGCGTTTGGGCACGATGATCAAGTTCATTCCCTATCCTGTCACGGCGGGGTTTACCAGCGGCATTGCGGTTCTTATCTTTAGCACTCAAATCAAGGATTTTTGCGGGCTGACCGTCGAGAAAGTTCCCTCGGATTTCGTTGAAAAAATGAAGGCGCTCGTTGAACACGCCGGCACATTTCATTGGCCAACGCTGCTGCTGGCCATCGCGTCGTTGGGCGTCATCAAACTCTGGCCAGGCAAATGGCAGCGTCGTGTGCCCGGTTCCATCGTCGCGTTGATCGCCGCCACGGCGGCGATTGCCGCTTTTCACCTTCCGGTTGAAACCATTGGGTCACGATTTGGAGGCATCCCACAGGGTTTGCCGGCGCCGCATTTTCCGAGGCTTGCATGGGATAATATTCGGGGCCTGATCCATCCGGCGTTGACTATCGCGCTGCTGGCCGCCATCGAATCACTTTTGTGCGCGGTGGTGGCGGATGGAATGATTGACGACCAGCATGATTCCAATCAGGAACTGATGGCCCAGGGGATAGCCAACATCGTCAGCCCGCTTTTTGGCGGGATTGCGGTGACGGGAGCGATTGCGCGCACAGCGACGAACGTCAAATGCGGGGGGCGGACCCCCGTGGCGGGAATCGTGCATGGAATTACATTATTGATTATCATCCTGGCAGCCGCGCCGCTGGCCAAATTCATCCCCCTTGCCACGCTCAGCGCGGTGCTCATCAACGTGGCGTTGAACATGGGTGAATGGCACAATTTCACACGTCTGCCGAAATGGCCGCGAAGCGACTCCGCTGTTTTTCTCGCGACGTTTAGTCTTACGGTCATCATTGACCTGACTGTGGCTGTGGAAACAGGAATGGTGCTGGCAGCCATGCTGTTCATCAAACGTGTTTCCGACACAACACAAATCACGGCGGTGGACGAAAGCACCGAGACCGAAGGGGCGCATCACTCGCTCATCGGAAAAGAAATTCCCAATGGCGTCATGGTGTATCGCATATTCGGCTCATTTTTCTTCGGGGCGGCGGACAAATTGGAGAGCGCCCTAAAACGACTGAAGCAGGAGCCGGATGTTTTAATTCTCCGGATGAGAAAAGTGCTGGCGATGGATGCCACTGGATTAAACGCGGTGGAAGACCTCTGCGAACGGCTAAGAAGCCGCAACAAGCATCTCGTATTGAGCGGGCCTCACACCCAGCCGTTGTTTATGATGGACAAAGCAGGTTTTCTGGATCGCCTCGGACGGGAAAACGTTTGCGCCAACATAGATTTGGCGCTGGCGCGTTCCCGCGAAATACTTGGCCTCCCGTCCATCACTTCCAAAGAACCCGCTCAGACAAGCCACCTGTGAGATGGCCCACTTGGGAAAGAGGAGTGTGGTTCCTGGATTTATCCGCCGTGATTTCCAAACATCTCTTGTGCCTTCGCGGATCCGTCTTTTTTCCAGGTGAGCATTCTGGATTGCGGGGAGCGGAGAATCTGTAGCTGAGATGGGGAAAGAAAAGCAGGGCATCTCCTTTTGAGAATCCGCGACGATTTTGCTCATTCTGCTAATATCTCCGTGGCGAAGGAGGTTCGCTTTCTCCGCTACGCCGGTCATTTTATTGTCGAGAAGCGCTTGATAGAACTTTTCGCTTTGCGCTGGCGTGAGGTTGAGCTGTCTCAGGGCCGCGCCGATTTACTCGGCCTTGGTTGGAGTCAAAATGCCGGTGTCGGTCATCCAATCGGTGAGTCGTTCGGGCCAATGATTGATCGATTTTAACTTTGATCGGGCGCCCATGTTGAAGCCGTGGCCGCCATGCTCGTAGATGTGGACTTCCATCGGGCGGCCAGCCTCGTGGTATTTGTGCACGAGGGAAAGAATTGCGCCCATATGGCCGATGTCGTCGTTGGCAATCAGGAAAAACGCGGGAGGAGCGTCGGCGGGAACGGCTGTGGGAATGCCAAGAGGGCCGGGGTAAATGACGATCTGGAAATTGGCCAGACTTTGCTCGCGTTCGATTGGGTCGGAAGCGGACGGATCGCCGCTCACCGGGCTATAAGCAACCATGGAAGCAACTTCGCCGCCGGCGGAAAATCCCATCATTCCGATGCGGTTGGTATCGAGGTTCCATTCGGCGGCCCGGCTGCGAATGAGACGGAGGGCGCGTTGGGCGTCCTGCAACGGATGTATTTTGAGCGAGTACGGTGAGTTGGTCTCACGAGCGAGCCGGTATTTCAGGACGAACGCGGCGACGCCAAGGTTTGTGAGGTAACGCGCGGGTTCGACTCCCTCAGCGTTGTAAACCAGCTCGCGATGCCCGCCGCCCGGAAATATGAGAATGGCCGCGCCGTTGGCCTTTTCCTTCGGCGGGAGAAAAACGGTGATGGACGGATTATTAATATGCCTTACCCAATAGCTTTGGGCCTGCTCGGGTTCGTTGCGGAGATTCTCAAAGCCCGGCGCGCCGTTGGGCCACAAATAAACCACATTCGGATCGGCGGCGAAAAGCGCCGGCGACGCCATCAAAAACGCGGACGCCAAAAATGCCCTAAACATTGCTTAATGGCCCAGTGGAATCGCCAAAGCTCGACAATTTTTCCAACCCCATGCGCTGAGCCATGCTGAGATAAAGATTGGTGGCGGGAGTGGCGTCGCCTTTGACAAAGCGCCCGGTTTTGAACGTGCCGCCGCCGGAGCCGGCGAGAAGTATCGGCAGTTCTGTGTGGCTGTGCTTGTTGCCATCCGCATTGCCACTGCCATAGACGATCATCGAGTTATGGAGCAGAGAATTTCCGTCCACGTCCTTGGTCGCGTCCAGTTTTTGCAGGAACGCGGTCAGTTGCTGAATGTACCAAAGATCGATTTCGGACACCTTTTGGATTTTGTCCGTATCGCCGAAATGGTGCGAAAGGTCGTGATGGCCCTCGGGAATGCCAATTTCGGAAAACGAGCGGTTGCTGCCGTCATGAGAGAGCAATAAAGTCGCCACCCGTGTGGAATCGGTCTGGAAAGCGAGTGTCAAAATCTCGAACATCAACTGCATGTGCTCGCCGAAAGTGGGCGGAATGCCGGCGGGTTCGGCGATCATCGGGTCGGCGGCGGGATCCCCGATTTTTTCGGCGCGGCCGATGCGGGTTTCCAATTCGCGGACGCCGGTCAAATATTGGTCGAGCTTCTCTTTGTCGCGAGCGTTGAGCCGGCGCTGCATCTGGTGGGCGTCGTCGAGCACAAAATCAAGGATGGAACGCTGTTCCTGCCGCCGCCGTTTCAAATTCGCCTCGCGTTGTCCGGGCGGTCCCGCGCCGAAAAGCCGTTCAAAAACCTGGCGTGGATTGGCTTCGGCCGTCATCGGGGTCGTCGGCCCGCTCCACGAGAGATTAAACTGGTATGCGCAAGAATAGCCGGAATCGCAATTGCCTGTGGGACGGGAAGTCTCGCAAGTAAGTTCCAGCGAAGGGAAGCGTGTCAAATGTCCGACTTCGCGGGCTATGACCTGGTCGATGGAAACTCCGGCGTGAATTTCCGTGGCGCTTTTCTTGACGCGAACACCAGTAAGAAAGGTTCCTCCGGCGCGGGCATGATCGCCGCCGCCGTCGTTTTCGGGATTCGCCGACAAATCCTCCAGTCCTCCGAGAATTTGAAGATTCTTGAGGCACGGTTCCAACGGTTTCAAAGTGCGGCTCAACTGGAAATTCTTTTCGTCGCCCTTGGGCCACCAGGCGGCGGGGATTGAGCCGTTTGGAAAGTAAAGAAACGCCGTGCGCAAGGGCGCTCCGGTGGCGGTGGCCCCGAGTTTTGCGGCGGACGAAGCGGCGAAGAGATTGCCGGGCGAAAACGACGCAAACGCGGGCAGGGCGACGCACGCCCCCAATCCGCGCAGGAAATGACGGCGGCTGAAACTGGCGCGGCGTTGGGCATCGAGACGTTGGGCGGCTTTAGCGGGATTGTTCATGGTTTCTGTGAATTGCTGGCGGCGGTTTCCGAGGTTGAAGAAAGCGATGCCGTTACGGTGGGCTGCTTCCGGCACTTTTGGAATGGGGCGGACTCGATCACGCCCGCGAGCAGGGCGGAGGCGTGGCCATTTGCCTTTTCAATCCTTTTCACAATCTGATCGACTGTTTCAACATCGTAATATTCGAGTCCCCGGCCAAGAGCGTACGTTAACAGCTTCTCGGTCACAGTTCGATAAAAGTCTTCGTAATGATCTTTGACGAGAATGGCCTTCAATTCCTTCACATTGGAAAAGCTTTCGCCGGTGATCAATTGGCCGGTGGCGTCGATTGGCTCGTTAAATTCCGTCTTGCGAAACATGCCCATCGCGTTGAAGTTCTCGAACGCCAACCCCAACGGGTCCATGAGGTTATGACAGGAACTGCACAAGGGATTACGGCGATGGGCGGCAAGCGTTTCGCGAAGCGTGGGGATGTGGTTGGTGACGTCTTTTGTGGCGTCCTCCAACGGCGGAAGATTCGGGGGCGGCGGAGCGGGCGGGATTCCTAAAACATTGTCGAGGATAAACAGACCGCGTTTGACAGGCGAAGTGCGGGTGGGGTTTGACGTGACAACAAGCACGGTGCCGTCCGTTAGAATTCCGCCGCGGACACTATCCGGGGGAAGCGTGACGCGGCGCATATCGTCGCCGAAAACGTTGGTAATTCCATAGTGCGTGGCAAGACGCTCATTGAGGAAGGTATAATCGCTGTCCAGCAACTCGAGCAAACTGCGGTCCTGGCGCAACACATAATCAAACGTGTCCTCCGTCTCCATACGCATGGCATAGCGCAAATCGCCGCCGAGGCTGGCGCGCAACGGGCGTTTGTATTTCTTGAAAAATTGGGTGCGAATCGTGGCCAATTCTTCCTTTTCCTCCTTGGTGAGAGAATCCTCGGGCTTGTGGTTCAACTCGTGGAAGCGCTTGCGGATTTTGTCCATTTCGGGGTCAAACTTCGCTTCGCGCGCCAACACGGAGCGGGAGTCGATTTCAACATCCTGAATGTCACGAGTCCGAAGCCACTGACCGGTGAAATTGTGGATGAAGGCTTGCGAACGCCAGTCCTTGAGCATTCGCGCGACCTGGGCGGAAAGATTGGCGCGAAGTTCGCTTTCGGCCGCCAGGCGCTCCAATTCGTCGTCCGGAATGGATGCCCACAGCAAATAGGAAAGGCGCGAGGCCAAAGAGTATTCATCCACCTGGGGATAAGCGACGCTGCTGGTGGAAGGTTCGGCGTATTCCTCGCGGAAGAGGAATCGCGGCGACGCGAGCACAGCCACCATGCCCTCGGCTACACCGGCCTCGAATGTTTTTCCAGGTTGCGAATAGATTGACTCGGCCAGGTCGGTGAGACGATCCACCGTGGCGTCATCGATCGGACGGCGAAACGCCTTGCGGGCGAAGTTTCCGAGCAATTGCCGGGCATACTCGCGGCGCTCGCTCAAGCCGGAGGGCACCGCTTTTGGGAAAAACCTTTCGTAATTTTTTGGGCGCGTCCAATATTTAGTGTCCATTGGCCCGCGGACGGTGACGGACTTGATTTGCATCGAGAGGGTGCGGACCTGCGGTTTGTCTGTCGTAAGTGGCTGGAGTTCAAACGCAAGCTCATGGTCGCCAGCCGCCCATTTTTGCTCGATTTCGTAATGATAAGGCGTGCCGCCCTGCCAGCTATAGTCGTTGCGCATGACTTCATTGCCATCGACTTTGAAACTGAACCGGCATTTGTTGTAATCAAAAACGCCATCGACGAATTTTTCCCGGGCAACCAGGTCCACGATCAGGAGATACTTGCCCGCCGCCTCGCCGGACAATCTATTTGAAACCGCCGCGGCCTTGTAATAGGAGAGCGAGAGGGAATCATCCCCGCCATCTCCCGACCCGGCGTGAAAGTGGCCGCCCGGCACCTTGCGTTCCGGCACAACAAGGGGAATCTTCGGCACCGCCTGATCGATGATTTTTTCGGCTGCGATGAGATACTTCTCCAGCAACATCGGCGGCAACGTCAGGACATCGCCAATGGTGTCAAACCCAAAGCTCGTGTCGTCGGGCGGAAATTCGCTGTCGGTGTCGAAATCAACGCCGACGAGGTCGCGGATGGTGTTGCGGTATTCGACGCGATTGAGGCGGCGAATGGTGACGCGACCGGGGTCTGGATTTTGGGGATCGATTCCGAAGACGTCGTTTTTTATCCAATGGGCAATCAGTTCGCGCTGCGCGGGAGTGGGGCGGGGTTTTTTCGCGGGCGGCATCAAATTGGCGCGAAGATTTTTCAGCGCCTTGAACCACAAATCGCGGTCCTGGAGCGCGGCGTCGCCGGACTTGAATTCGTCGAACGCGACTTTGCCCTTGTTCACGCCATCCGCATGGCAATCAAAGCAATACGTTTGCAGGATGGGCCGGATATCGGTGCGAAATTCCGCCGCGCCGGGGCTTTCCGCCGCCATGCAACGGTACAGAAGCATTGTTCCAAAGCCCAACAAGGCCATCGCCTTGACAGGGTACCGCGATTGGAACCGAAGCTTCACGAGTCCATTATTGCCCGACTTCACCAGGCAATTCAAGCCGTTGCTTTCGCCGTGAGGGCGAGGGAAAAACCAATACCAAAGGCGTATGTCAGTTCAGCGGCACGCCGCGGCGGATGTAAGTTGGAACGTCCAGGTCTTCGCCGGCGCGGATCGTCGGTTCGCTTTTTTCGAAACGGCCCTTGAAGACAATTTCCAACGGCAGTTCCTTTTGCAACCGCGACAGCCTTTTGCGCGAAAAGCCAGTCCGGCCTTTGAGAAGTTGCTCCCGCTTTTCGTCCGACAACGTGGGCGGAGGCGCGATAAACCGTGAAGCGGGACGAGCGGTCTCGGCTGGATCAACGAATTCCAACGGGACGGGAGCCACGCTGACTTTGTCCGACGACGGCGTCAACGCGGGCGCGGGCTTTTCCCCCCGAAGGCTGGAGGCTATCAACGTAATCGAGAGCCGTCCGGCGAATTGTTCGTCAATGGCCGCGCCCAAGATGATGTTCGCGTTTTCGCATTGGCGGCTTAACGGCTCCATCACTTTCTGAATCTCGCTCATCATCAGGTCGGGTCCGCCGACAATGCTGACCAAAAGCGAATCGGCTTCGCTCAGAAGTTGTCCGCCGTCCAGCAGCGGGTGCGCGGATAATTTTTCGGCGACCTGCTCCGCGCGCCGTTCTCCCGAAGTTTCGGCGGTTGCGAACGAACTGGAGGCGTGCCGCCCGCGTGTGACGGAACAAAGGTCGGCGAAATCGACGTTGATCAAGCCCGTGCGCGTGACCAATCGCCAAATGCCGCGCAATCCCTCGGCAAGAAGGCCGTTGCTGATTTTGAATCCGTCGAGGACGCTGGTTTTTTCGTCCATCAATTTGAAAAGTTTCTGATTGGGCAACGAGATGACAGCGTCGGCTGCGGCCTGGAGTTGTTGCAGGCCGACTTGCGCTTGAAGCTGGCGGCGGCCTCCCTCGAATTCAAAAGGCAGCGTCGCCAATGCCAGAACCAGCGCGCCGCTCTCGCGGGCAATCCGAGCGATGACCGGGGCGGCTCCGGTTCCGGTGCCACCGCCCAATCCGGCGAGGAGGAAAATGATGTCCGCGCCGGCGCAAAACGACTTAAGTTTCTCCATGTCTTCCTGCGCCGCGGCGCGTCCGACATCGGGATCGCCGCCCGCGCCCAACCCGCGCGTGCGTCCGGCGCCCAGCACGAATTTGACGGGCGCGGGACAAGCTTCCAAACCCTGGGCATCGGTGTTAATCGCCAGAAAACTCACTCCTTCCAGGGCGGACTCCGCGGCGAATCCGAGGGCGTTGCAACCCGCGCCGCCGATGCCGAACACCTTGATCGTGATCTGTTTTTTTATCGGCGGTTCGCTGTTATTTTCAGTAGGCGTGCTCATGTTTACCTCTTAAAGATTTCAACAAACGTTTTTTTGATTCCCTCCGTAAATCCGTTTGCCGGCTTGCGCTTTTGCTGCAACGAACCGAATTTGACCAACCCAATGGCCGTCGCGAATTCCGGCTGGTCCAGCGCGGATTTTAATCCGCTAATCGAATTGGTTTTTCCGACAAAGCCGGGCAATTGAAAGATATTCTCCGCCAGCGTTTGTATGCCCGGGATGCGCGCGCCGCCGCCGCAAATAAACACTCCCGCCCGCAAGCGCTCCAGCAAATCCGAATTCGACAACTCCGTTTCAATGAACTGAAACGTTTCCTCCAGGCGCAACGACATGATCCGGCGCAAATGTTCCAGATTGATGGTTTTCGCCGGCAACCCAAGCTGGCCGGTCGAAGAGACGGTTTGCCCTTTTGAAGACGCGTCGAAAACGGCGGAACCGTGTTCGAGCTTCAACTGTTCGGCGCGGCTCAACGGAACTTTCAAACCGTAGGCCAGGTCGTTGGAGATATGGTCGCCGCCAACGGCCAGGACACCGGTATGTTTGATGATTCCATCGGCATAGACCACGTATTCGGTCGTGCCGCCGCCCATGTCGATCACCAGCGATCCAAGTTCCTTTTGCTCGTTGGAAAGAAGCGCCAGCGCGGAGGCAAGCCCCGTGAAAACAATTTCGTCCACGTCCAATTGCAAGCCCTTGACGACAGCGATGCCGTTCTTTAATCGATCGACGTGCCCATGCACGACGTGCATATCCACTTCCACGCGCGCGCCGTACATCCCCACCGGGTTAAGAATACGGCTCTGGCCATCCACCTGAAAATGCTGCCGGATCGCATGAACCACAGTGTTGTCCGCCGGAAGGTTGATCGCCTTGGCGTTTTTCATCACGTCCTGGACATCCTCGTGGGTGATTTCGCGGTCCGCGGAAGGAACCGGATGCACGCCGTGATTGTTAAAGCCGCGAATGTGGTTTCCGGTGACACCGAGGTAAACGCTGCGAATTTCCACATTCGCCATTTGCTCGGCTTCGACGATCGCGTTGCGAACATCCTCTTGGACAAGCGCCGCGTCGGCGATTTCCCCTTTGCGGACGCCGCGTGAGCGCGACTGGCCGAGCCCGATAATGTTCAAGGCGTTGCCGGCGTTGATCTCGCCGGCGACGACGCAAATTTTCGACGTGCCGATTTCCAGGCCGACGATGATGGAAGAGGAATCAAACATGTTTCCTTTTGATACGAGGAGGTTTTACGGCATGCGGCAATGTCGGCGGCAAGGACGCCGCGGCGACCCAGCGCACGGGAAGATTGTTGTCAATCGAAAGGTCGAGCGTCGCGATGGCCTTGCCCCATTTTTGATATTGATCGAAAATGATCCGCCACCGGCGAAATTGCGCGGCGAAATTGTTGAGCGAAAACGTGACCGCCGCCCCCTGCGTCGTCGTCACCCGCAAAATTTCCGGCTCGGAGACATCGATGCGCTGAAGTTCAACCATTCCCGCCATGGGCGAATGATCGAATTCCACCACCAGCTTCAGCGCGGCCTGAATTTGCGGCGAATCCACCGGTCTGCCCAATTGCGCATCACCGGCCTGGACACCTCCCAAAATGGGCAGCCGCTCGCTCGCGGGCGGGGGCGCCGTGCGCCAGCGGGGATCAAGCGGTTTCATGATGTAACCGTCCTGGTCGAAGTCGTAAATCGCCTGAGTCAACCCGCCCCCGGGACGGCCGCTGGTGACAATCGTCTGCGCAATCGGCTCCCGTTCGCTGACGCTGAGTTTCAAAGTGTGAGGCAGGATTCGCTCGACAGCGACAGATTCGATTGGCGGTTGCAATTCCAGGTCGCGCTTGACGCACATCAAATCGAGAGCCATGAGATTTTGGCCCCGTTTTACCATCGCCCATTGGCGAATCGTATCGGACGTCAACACGCCGTCGGTCTGCACCTCGATTTGCTGAATCGCAAACGCGTCGTTTTTGTAAATGAGACAATCCAGCAGCCAATATCCGCCCCGCCATAAGACCAACGAGATCATCGCCAGCATGAACAGCGCGCTCAGGCCAATCCCCAAAATGCGCATACGTTGCGCGCGGGACTGGCTGGTGCGCAGCTTCACGTCCAGCATGAACTCGCGCTCAGAGGCGCGGCGGTTTTTCGGTTTTCTCCAGGGGAACATTTATTTTTTGGGCGTTCGCTCCATCGCCATGTCAACCATTCGCTGGCAAAGCTGGGGGAAATTAAACCCCGCTGCGGCGGCCGCGTCCGGCAGCACACTGACTTCGGTCATTCCAGGCAGCGTGTTGACTTCCAAAACCAACGGCTCGGTGTCGCGCCGGACCATCACATCGACGCGCGCATAGTCGCGCCCGCCAACGGCGCGAAACGCCCCCAGCGCCGCGGCCTGGATGCGCGCCGTTGTCGCGGCGTCGAAATCGGCCGGGCAAAAATGTTCCGCCGCGCCGGGCGTGTATTTGTTTTTGTAATCGAAGGCCCCTTGTTTGACACAAATTTCCACCACTGGCAGCGCGCGATCTCCCAAAATGCCCACAGTGGTTTCGCGCCCTTCGATTTTTTCCTCCATCAAGACCTTGGAATCGAACCGAAAGGCTTCGGCAAGGGCGGTTTTCCATTGCTCGATCTTGTCAACAAACTGCAAGCCGATGCTCGACCCCTGTCTCACCGGTTTGAGAACGACGGGCGGATTCCAGCCGGATGGCCACGCGGCATTGGGGTTTTCAAATATTTCAGAACGCGGCGTCGGTACTCCCGCCGCGACGCAACGTCGCTTGGTCAGCACCTTGTCGAACGCGAGGCGGCTCGCCTCCGGTCCGCAACCGGTGTAAGGAACGCCCAACTTCTCCAATTCCTCCTGCACCGTGCCGTCCTCACCATAAGAGCCGTGCAACGCGAGGAAAACCACGTCCGTCCCCGCGGGCAAACTCCATCCTGGCTCCTTGGGGTCAAGCTCATGGACGATGTGCCCAAGCGCGCGCAATGCTTTGCCGACCGCCGCGCCCGAACGCAACGACACTTCGCGTTCGGCGGAAGGCCCGCCAAGCATTACAGTGATATTGAGAGTTTTTTTCATTCGCCGATAATTTCGACTTCTTCGCGCAATTCAATCCCGCGCTCCGCCTTTGCCCGCGATTTGATGAATTCAATCAATTCAAGGACATCCGCCGCCGTGGCTGTGCCGTCGTTAACGATAAAATTTCCATGCACCGAGGAAACAGACGCGCCGCCGCGCCGCTCGCCCTTCAAACCCAATTCATCGATCAATCGGCCGGCTGGCGTGGACTTGGATGGGTTTTTAAAAATGCAGCCCGCGCTCGGCTCTTTGGGCTGTGATCCCCAGCGGGACTTGTTGAATTCATCCGCCCGCTTCGCAATTTCCGCCCTGGAATCTGGCCGCCCGCGAAACCTCGCCGACAGGACAATGTTTGTTTTGAACAAGGGGCACGAGCGGTATTCGACCGGCACATCCGCCACACCGCGTTCCTCCACCGCGCCCGAGCGGTCCATGAAACGCACTTGTGTGACCATCTCAAAAGTCGCGCATCCCATCGCGCCGGCGTTCATGCGAAGAGCGCCGCCGACGCTGCCAGGAATGCCGTCCAAAAATTCCAGGCCGCCGATATTCAACTCGCGGGCCTTCGCGGCGACCGTTTTAAGTCGCGCGCCCGCGCCGCACCGCAACTCCGCGCCGGCAGCGGCGATCGCCGAGAACGCCGGATGCGCGAGGCAAATCACCATTCCGCGAAACCCACCGTCGCGCACCAGCAAATTCGAGCCGCGCCCTAGCGCCATGAATGGAATCCCCTCCTCGCCGCAAGATTTGATCGCCTCCGCCAACTCCTCTTCGCTGGAGGGTTCGACATACACATCGGCGCATCCGCCCACGCGCAGGGTGGTGCGTTTGGACAGCGGCTCGTTGAGCCGCACCAGCGCTTGCGGCAGGCGTTCTTTGATGAGATCGAAAAAGTGATCGACGCTGTTCATTGGCTCAACAACTCAACGCCTTCAATTTTACTTCAGTCGCGCCCACGGCGTTTCCGGTTTCGCCGGTCCAATGCAAAATTCTCTCCGCGATTTCCGCCGCCGCTCCAGGTTTGTGCCGGTCCGCCAGGGCGCGCCGCATGGACGGCCGCTTCGATGTGTCGCGAAGCAATTCCAGAATCTCGCTTGCCAATTGATCGCTTGTGGTTGTCTCCTGCCGCAACATTTGGGCCGCGCCGCATTCCGCAAAAGCGAGGGCGTTAAAAAATTGGTGGTTGTCCGCCGCTGTCGGATAAGGAATCAACACCGCCGGCAATTGCCGCGCCGCCAGTTCCGCCAGCGACGAAGCTCCGGCCCGGCTGACGGCCACGTCGGCAGCCGCCAGCGCCGCGCCCATTTGTTCAAAAAATGGGTGAACCATCGCCGGAACTTTTTGGGCCGCGTAACCGTCGCGGATTTTCTCAAAATCGGACGGGCCGGTGAGGTGCATGAATTGCAATCCGGGAACGGCCTCGCGCAATTGCGGCGCGATTTTCAAAATGAGTTCGTTTATGCGCGTCGCGCCCTGGCTGCCTCCCATTACGAGCAACAGCGGGTCTTCCACGGGAATTCCCAGGGCCTGGCGCGCCTCCGATGTCGTCATGGGTGCGCGGAACTGCGGACGCACCGGCATTCCCGCCACTTCCACTCGCCGCGCGCGCAAACGGGCCGCCGCCGATGGAAAATAGACAAACGCCCCATCAACCAACGGCGCAAGCCATCGGTTGGCGCGTCCGGGAATGCTGTTGGATTCGTGCAGGAAAGTTTTCGCCCCGCAACTTCTGCCGGCGACAATGGGCGGAGCGCTGACAAATCCACCCATCGCCAGAACGAAGTCCGCGCGCCGAAGCCTGAAATGCCGTCGCGCCGCGCGGTAGGATTTCCAAAATCCCAAGAAAAAACCGATCCCGGCGCCGCGAGTCAATCCCACGGCTGGGAGCGTCACGATTTCCATGCCGGAGATCGAGCGGACCGCCCGCTGATCGACTTCTTTGGGCGAGATCATCAGCGTTACGTTGCACCCGCGCTGCCGCAATTCCTCGCCCACCGCAACGCCGGGAAACAGATGGCCGCCCGTCCCGCCGCAGGCTATGGCAATCGACTTTGAAGGCGCATTTTGAGCGGCAGTTTCAGGCATGGGTCTTCTCCGGCACGGATTCAAACGGGTTCACTTTCTTCTCGACAGGCTCGGCGGCGAACCGGGCGATGCTCAGGAGGAAGCCGACGCAGACAAGCATTAGCAGCAAATTCGAGCCGCCGTAACTGATAAATGGCAGCGGCATCCCCTTGTTCGGCAGCAAACTGGTCACGACGCCCATATTAATAAACGCCTGCAAGCCGATCATAAAGGTGATTCCAGCGCCGAGAAGCAAACCGAATGTGTCCGTCGAGCGGCGGGCAATGTAAATTCCGCAGGCGACCAGCGCGACGAACAGCAGAAGCACCGCCAGCGTCGTCACCAGTCCCAATTCCTCGCCGATGATGGAAAAAATAAAATCGGTGTGATGTTCGGGGATAAAACCAAGTTTCTGCCTGCCATTTCCAAGCCCCAGCCCAAACCAGCCGCCGGAACCCAACGCGATCATCGCCTCGTAAGCCTGGTATCCAACACCGTCCTTGTTCTGTTCGGGGTGAATCCAAGCCATGATGCGGCGCAAGCGCATCGGGTCGTGCAAAAGGGAAAGAGCCAACCCCCCGGCCAGGAGCACGCCGGGCACGAAGATATAAGAGAGCCGCACGCCGGCCAAAACCAGCGTGACTCCGCAAACAGCGATGAGCAAAATCGTGCAACCGCGGTCCGGTTCAAAAAAGATCAAAGCCAGGACCGGCAGCACAACGCAACCGGGGATAAGCAGCCCCTTCTTGAAGCCGCTCATGTGCCGTTGGTAGCGTTCGCCGTAAAAGGCGAGAAAAAGTATCAGCGCGAGCTTCGCCAATTCCGAGGGCTGAAAATGCGGCAGGTGGCCGAAACCGATCCAGCGGCGGCCTCCGTTGCGTGAGATGCCGATTCCATGCACGAAGACGAGCACCAGGAGAACAGACGCCACCCCCAAAATCCACGGAGTTAACTTCTTGATGCGCCGGTAATCACTGGAGGCGACCACCACGCACCCGATCAAGCCAAGGAGACACCAGACCAATTGCGAGAGGAGAAAACTGGCCCCGACAAAGTGGCTGGGGGCAAGAGCCGTTTTGCCCATCTCCATGTTCATGCTCGAGCTGTAGAGCATGACCATTCCCAAGCCAACCAATACAGCCACACAAAAAATTAAAATGGTGGTGGCCCATTTCATCTCGCGTGGTTGAGACATGGGCGTCAGGCGGAGGGTTGCCTGACGCCCGTCTCGAATTTGCTCAACTTAGTTCGCCACAGCCGCTGTCGGCGCCGAGGCGGACGAGATCGGCCCGGGCGCGGGAGCGGAAGCGCTCGCCGGGGAGATCGACGCGGAAGCAGGAATGGTCTCAGCGCCGGCCGGCTTGGGCGCGGGCATCTTCAATTTCTGGCCGACGCGAATGGCGGTGGTCTTGAGATCATTCAACGCCATGATCTTCTTGTAACTGGTCCCATGCGCGCGGGCAATCCGGCCAAGGGTATCGCCGGATTTCACGGTGTAGCTGGGACTGTCGCTGGTGGCGTCAAGCGGGGCCATACCCATGCTGGAAGATCCAGCGGGGGTGGTGGCGGCGACGGTCGCTCCACCCACGGGGATTTGCAGCTTGTGGCCTATCTGGAGTCTCTTGGGGTTGATTCCAGGATTGGCGTCGATCAAGGCCCGGAGGCTGACCGAATTCCTTTTAGCGATTGCACCCAAGGTGTCTCCCTGGGCGATGACGTAGTCGCCACCGCTAGCCACTGGAGGAGCGGTGACCATAGCCGGCGGCGGCAGCACGGAGACCGGAGGCGCCGAGTTCGCGGAATTCGGCATCGTTTGAATCTGCGGGGCCGTGGCCATGGTTTGGTTGGACAAGGCTGCGGTGCTTGTCACGGCCGGAACGGAGGTGTCCGGCGCCGGGGTCGAAGCCGGCGGCGGCGTAGTGTCGGACGGAGAAGTCGAGGTCAAGGACGGGTCCTTGGTTTCCGTTTTGCTCGTGTCCTTGCAACCTTGCAGGAGCATGCCGCCAATGAGAACGACGTGGACCGAAAGGACCATCAGGACTTTGAAGTAGAGACTGGATTTTCCGCGTGGGGGCTGTGTGCCCTGCGGGACTAGTGGACTTGGAGTATTCATAATTTTGCGCGCCTATCGTGTTTTTTGTTGAGGTGTTTTTATGTGTTTGTTGCGCCGGGGTTTTCCCTCAAAAACCCCGATGCAAAGTCGAAAATTCTCAAAATTTCCCGTCTTTTTCGTAAATCCGCTTATTTTCCGCTTTACCGTCATATTCACGTTTCACCGTATCTTGTGGTTTCGGAGCCGGTCGCCACAACCTATTGAGCGCCGAAGCCCCCGAACCAATCCAAGCAAGATTTCGCCCGCTTGGGAGTGTGTCGAAAAGTGATCAACGCTCGAACAAGCTGGTGAATCTAAAATTACGCCGCTTTGAAACGACACTGCTGCCGCTTCAAGCCTCGTTTGTAACAATCTTGTCATCGCGTTGCAACGGGAAAATCGCAATTGTGAAGAAATTTTTTGGTTCATCGGAGTTTCAAGGTGCTCAAGGCCAAAACGGCGCAAAGAACGCACAAAATATAGAACCGGGTGACGACTTGGGACTCATACCAGCCCAACTTCTCAAAATGATGATGGATGGGGGCCATCAGAAACACGCGACGGCCCTCGCCGTATTTGCGCCGGGTGAATTTGAACCACCCGCGCTGGATGATGACGGAGCCAGCTTCGGCTACGAATACGCCGCCGGCCAGCACCAGGACCAGTGGCTGATGGATCAGCACGGCCACCATTCCGAGGACTCCCCCAAGAGGGAGGGACCCGGTATCGCCCATGAAAACCTGCGCGGGATGGCAATTGAACCACATGAAACCGAGGCTTGCCCCGATCATCGCCGCGCAAAAGACTGTCAATTCGCCAGCGCCCGTGACGTGGGGGATTTGCAGGTAGGCCGCCGCGCGCGCGTTTCCCGCGACGTACGTCAATACGAGAAAGACAAACGAAACAATCGCCGTGCACCCGATGGCCAGGCCGTCCAGCCCATCGGTCAGGTTGACCGCGTTGGAACTGCCGACGATGGTGGAGGCTGTCAACAGGAGGCCGACAACGACGCCGAATGCGCCGTGGACGACGGGGTATTTGTAAAAAGGAACCATGACCTGGCTGATCAGGGTGCTTGTAGCGGGCAAACGCCAGAGGTAAAAGGCGACAAAGAGCGCCAAGGCGCCCTGCACCCAAAGTTTGATGAACTCGCGGACGCCCTTGCTGTTTTGCTGGGTGATTTTGGCGTAATCATCCACAAACCCAAGTCCGCAAAGCACGACGACAGTCAATAATGTCAATTGAATCAGTGTGTTCCACTGCGCCCACAAAAGAGTTGTCACATCGAGGACGAGGACGATCATCAGGCCGCCCATCGTGGGGATGCCGCGTTTGCTGAGGATGCGGGATTGGAGGTTTCCGGCCTCCTGCGCGCGGTCCACATAATCCTGGCCGAACTTCAGTTTTTTGAGCCAGAGAATCATCCGCGGCCCAAGCCACCAGCTTAGGGCCAGCGCGGTGACGGCCGCGCCTGCCGTGCGGAAGGTGATGTACGCGAAGAGTCGCAACGGGGAAAGCATCACGCCAGACGGGGTGCCTTTGGCCATCAGCAGAATTTTTTGGCTGAGGTAGAAGAGCATTCTATTCGTGATGGCTGGCGCAATCGCCGCGCAGCGCTTCGGTGATCCGCTCCAGGCGCATCGAACGGGAGGCCTTTACGAGCACGACATCGCCGGGCCGGGCAAATTCCTTGACGGCCTGCGCGGCAGGCTCGACGTCCCCGATTTCCACGACGCTCTTGAGGCCCCGGTCGCGGGCGGCGGCGGCGATCTGGCTGGCGCGGTGGCCAATCGCGAAAAGACGATCCAGGCGCGATTGAGCGGCGCGACGTCCGACTTCGACATGCGCGGCGCGGGAACAGCCGCCGAGTTCGGCCATGTCCCCAAGGACGGCGATGCGGCGGCCCCGGCATGGTAATTCGCGCAACGTTTGCAGGGCGGCGAGCATGGAATCGGCGTTGGCGTTGTAACAATCCTCCAGCACGCGAATGCCGTTGGGAGAGCAAAGTTGAAGGCGCATTTTAGCGGGGACGCAGGCGAGCAGACCGCGTTCGATTTCCGCGCGGCCAAATCCCATTTCCGCGCCGACGGCGAGCGCCAGAAGGGCGTTGATTACCTGGTGGCGCCCGAGGAGTTTGATGCGGTATTCGCCGGAAACGCCGGGATACCTGCAATCGACGTGGAAGGTTGCGCCGTTTTCGTCGATCCGCACGTCGCGGGCGACGCAGTCGTTATTATTGTCAAGGCCGACGGTAACGACGCGGGCGCGGGTGCGGCGGGCGAGGGCTTCGCTCCAGGGGTTGTCGCCGTTGAGAAAAAGGACGCCATCGGAAGGAAGAGCCTCGGCGACAGCGCCCTCTTCGCGCGCGACACCAACCAGGTCGTGGAAAAATTCGAGATGTTCGCGGCCGATATTGGTGATGACGCCGAAGCGCGGCAAAATCATGCGCAACAACGGCTGCAATTCGCCGGGATGATTGGTCCCGGCTTCCAACACCGCCGCCTGGTGCGAGCGTGCGAGGTTGAGAAGAGTCAGCGGAACGCCGACGTCGTTGTTAAAACTGGCTTCGCTCCAGAGCGAGGATTTTTTCTGGCGCAGCACGGAGGCGATCAATTCCTTGGTCGTGGTTTTTCCGTTGGAGCCGCCGACGGCGATGATCGGCAGATCGAATTCGCGGCGATACGCCGCGCCAAGACGCCCGAGCGCGCGGCGGGTATCGTCCACAGCAATCAATGGAACTCCCGCGAAACCGGAAGGCAGCTTGCGCCGTTCGGCGACGATCGCCGCAACGCCTTGCGCGGCGACGTCGGGCAAAAAGGAGTGGCCGTCGAACCGCTCGCCGGCGAGGGCGAAAAAAAGATCGTCCGCTTGCGCGCGGCGGGAATCGGTGGAGATTCGCTCGATCAGGCGGGCGGGCGAAGCGTTGAGGAGTTCGCCTTCAGTCGCATCAGCGACAAATTTCAGGGTGCGCGGTTCCATGGTCGTGTCCTCGGTTCAATTGTTCCTGGTCAGCGTCTGGCTGGGAGGAGATTCGGATTCGATGTCCGGTTTTAAATTCAAATAATTGGCCGCCCGTTCGGCAATCGCGTGAAAGATCGGCGCCGCCAACAACCCGCCGTAATGACCATCTTTGGGATCGTCCATCACCACCGAGATGCAGAGCTCCGGGTTGTCCGCCGGGAAAAAGCCGATGAATGAGGTAAAGAATTTTTGGACGTATTGGCCGTGCTCGACTTTCTGGGCTGTGCCGGTTTTGCCGGCAACAGTGTAATGATCGAGATGGGCGGCCACTGCGGTCCCGTCGCGGGTGGGGACTGTCTTCAGTGCCGTGATGATGTCGTGAATGGCGGGAAGCCCGGCGACATGGCGGACCGACTCGGGTTGATATTGAGCGATGATTTTGCCGTCGCCATCCTCCAAATGGTTGACGAGCATCGGCCGCATGAGAACGCCATCATTTGCAATGGCGGACATGGCCATGACCATTTGCAGCGGCGTGACTGCAATACCCTGCCCCATCGGAATCTGCGCTATGGAAACCTTGCTCCAATCTTTGACCGGATGCACCAATCCGGCGGCTTCATCCGGCAACGGGATGCCGGTCCTTTCGCCGAAGCCGAAATTGTGAATGTATTCGTAGAGTTCATCCTGGCCGAGGCGGATGCCGATTTTGGCCGCGCCGATGTTGGAGGATTTGGTGATGATGTTTTCGACCGTCAACACGCCGTAGGCTTCGTGGTCGTGCAACGTCCTCCCCGCGTAAAAAAAATGGCCGTGTTCGCAGTCAAAAGCATCGTTGAGAGTGACGGCGTGCTCGTTCAGGCCGCCGGTGACGACGACAATTTTAAAGGTGGAACCCGGCTCGGCAATGTCCGAAATCACGCGATTGCGCAAGGCGTCCAAAGGCGAGGCGCCGGGATGGTTCGGATCGAAATCGGGGAGGGTGGCCATCGCGAGAATTTCTCCGGTGCGGGGGCGGACCATAATGCTGGAAATGCTGATGGGATGATGTTTATCCATGCCGATTGCCAATTCGCTCTCGACGATGTTTTGCAGGCCGGCGTCCAGGGTGGTGACAACGTTGAGGCCGTCGCGCGGGGCTACATCCTGATCGCGGAAAGCAACGATTTCGTGCTGGCGTTTGTCCATTTCAGTGATTCTCCAGCCGGCGATTCCGCTGAGAGAAGTGTTGAAGGATTTTTCGAGGCCGCTGAGACCGGTTTGCGCGTCATCACCGGAAACGTAACCCAAAACCTGGGAGGCGAGACGCTGGCCGGGATAAACCCGGACCTGGTCATCCTCGGCGAAAACCGCCTTGGAGCGGAGATTGCGAAAGAAAGCCTGGTCTTGTTTGGATAGCTTTGATTCCGGGCAAACAGCGTGGAGCGACGCCATGCCTTGCTGGATTTTATCCCAGGTATCGAGAGAGACTTTGCGTTTCAGGACGACGTATTTGGAAATGTTTGTCTTGCCGTCTTCCTCGTGGAGGCGCGGAACGAGACGTTCGGTGATTTGCGCTTCGTCCATGCCCAGGAGCGGGGCGAGCATTTGGGCGACTGGCTGGCGCCAGTTGCCAATAAGAGTCGGGTCGGCGCAAATGACTTTAGCCGGCTGGCTTGTGGCAAGAGGAACATGATGGCTGTCAAAAATCTGTCCGCGCATCGGCTTGCGCTCGATTTTGCGGACGGTGTTCTCAGCCGCCAGTTGTTGGAGGCGGTCATGCTGCACGACCTGGAGATCGACTAGCCTGCCGCCCAGGGCGAAGAGGGCGCCCCAGAGCAAAAGTGCCATCCAATACAACTTCCGATATGGCGTCGCGCCAGTCATTTTTTTAAGTCAGCCGTCCGCCCGCGCCGTTCGGTTCCTCCTCCCGAACAACGCGAGCGGCGGCCAAATCAGTTATTCCGCTCCGAAACATCCGCCTGGGCCTGCCGTTGGTCGTGTGCCAGGGCGGATTCGGGCGCATCGACCAATCGGATCACTTGCGAGAACGCGGGCGGTCCGAGGCCGAGGTTTAGTTTTTTCACACGAGCATCCAAAACAACCGGAGAACAGAGCGTCGCGAGTTGATCGCGGCGGATGTTGTTTTCGCGCTGCAATTCCGAAAGGCGAATTTCGCGTTCCTTGATCTGGCGTCCTAGCAGGCTGATCTGCTCCTTATACCAGACGAACCCGATGCCCAAGGCGACGAAGAAGGCGCAAAGCACCACCGCCGTCAGGGCCGGCTTCAAACGAAGTGAATCATTTTTTCGGTTTCGAGCCATTTTACGTTCTAAATTCTCACAATTTTTCCATCACCCGGCACTGCGCGCTGCGACTCCGCGGATTTTCGCGAAGCTCTTCCGCATCCGGCGCCAAAGCCTTGCGCGTCACAAGCCGCAACAGAGGCGCGCGCGGCCGCCGCAATTCCGGGACATCCACATCACCGTCGATTTCGTAATCCCGCGACAGCCGCCGGCCGAACTCCTTTACCACTCGGTCCTCCACCGAGTGGAAGGAGATCACGGCCAGCCTGCTGCCCGGTTTTAAAATCGTCATTGCCGCGTCCAATCCCCGCCGTAATGAACCGATTTCATCGTTTACCGCCATGCGCAACGCCTGAAAAACCTTCGTCGCCGGATGCGCCTTTTTTCTGGCGCGCGGCGCGATCTTTTCAATCAACCCCGCCAATTGCCTCGTGTTTTTGAACGGGTTGGTTTCCCGTTCGCGGACAATGGCGCGGGCGATCCGCCGCGACTGTTCCTCACCGCCAAACTTCCAAAAAATCTCCGCCAGTTCGTCCCCGCCGTATTCGTTGACAATTTTCGCCGCCGTCAACTCTTGCCGCTGATCCTGACGCATATCCAAAGGGCCGTCCTGCTGGAAACTGAACCCGCGTTCGGGCAGGTCCAGTTGCGGCGAACTAACTCCCAAATCCAGCAAAACTCCATCGCAACTCTCCGGGGCGATCCATTCCGCCATATCGGCGAAGTTGCCGCGCCGTATCTCAAAGCGTCCCGTGAATTGTGATAATCGGGACGTGGCCGCTTCCACCGCCATGCCATCCCTGTCGCAACCCACCAGGTGTCCCGTCGGCGCGCTCGCTTTCAGGATCGCCGCGGCGTGCCCACCGCCACCGACGGTTCCGTCGGCGATAAGTCCGCCGGGCATCGGGTGGAGCGCCGCCACCACCTGAGCCTCCATTACTGAATTGTGGATATAGTCTGACACTGATCATGTTGAGCAAGTTGTTGAGGTGGTTTTTGTTTCTTGCCAACCGGGACTACTTCCAGGTCTTCTTCGGACAAATCGTTTCGCGCCACCACCACTTTATCCAAGGCGAGTTCGGTTTGGATCGAGCGGCCCTGGAACGGGGAGGTTTTGCGCTTTACGTTCCAGCGATGGAAAAGCCCGCTGAACCATCCGGCGGAGCGATTCCAGACACCAGGGCCTGGGGACGCTTTCGGCCCCAGCGACCCCACAGCCTTGCCATCATGCGCCCCGGCGCCACCCGCCGAAACGGGCTGCGCGGGCGCAAGAGGGGCGGCGGCCAGCGGAGTGGCCGCCCTGCCCGGTTTTTGTGCGGGCGGTTGTATGGGCACGACAGGTTGCTCCTCAGGGTGGTTAAAAAGAGCCGGCTGCGAAATCTGCGGCTCTGGCCTCGAGTGGGAGACAGTGGGAGGCCCGGCCTGTTTGTTGGGCGAAAAATTAGGGAGAGTCGCGCCCTTTGGGAGTTTATAAGTCCCCGCACGGTCCTTCCCACCTTTGATCATCCGATTTCTTAACAAGTTAAATGGGTTCATAGCGCCCTCACTCGTTTGAGAACATTCAACCTCTCCGCCTTGTCCTTTTCTTCCAGTAAAGCGTGGCGGGTGGGGCTCCAGAGTTCGAAATGGCCTAAATTGCCCGCAAGAACCGCCTCGCCCTTGATATCCGCCGCTTCCGCCATGATGTCGGGGATCATCAACCGGCCCGCCGAGTCCAACTTCACTTCAGTCGAATCGCGTCCGACGATTCGCTGCAAGATCGGTTTTTGTTCGTGGTCGGATGGCATGCCTTTAATCTCCTCCAAAAGCTTGAGCCATTGAGCCGGGGGCAAAACCCGCAGGTAGTTCCCGATGTCCTGCTCGAGGAAAAGCATGAGCGTGTACTCTACGGAAGTCTTTGGCCTCCAACGATATGGGATTGGGACGCGCCGTTTTTCGTCCACCTTGTGGCGATAAACGGAAGTGAAGGTCAACTCGACTGTATCGGCGTCCGGCATTCCAATATACGGTTCGGCTCACAACATTTACCAAAATCTCCCACTAATTGACAGGACACTACCACTCTCTCCCACAATTCGTCAACGAAAAATCTATTGACACTTATGCACAAGTTATTCACAATTTGAAGTTGACGTGCGGACATCCGAATTCGACTATCCGCTTCCACAAGAGCTAATTGCCCAAACCCCAGAGCCAGAGCGTGATCACTCGCGCCTATTGGTGTTGGATCGGACTTTGGGAACGTTGTCGCACAGGCGTTTTGACGACTTGCCTACCTACTTAAACCCCGGAGATGTGCTGGTGCTCAATGACTCGAAGGTGATTCCCGCTCGGCTGCGAGGCTGCAATGCGCGGACGGGGGGAAACTTTGAAGTATTTCTGGTGGAAGAGGTTGCGGAGAACGAGTGGTGGGCGATGATGCGACCCGGAAAACGGGCCAAGGTTGGAACGTCCCTGCAAATACTGAATAAGGCGCGGGATGCGTCCGCTTTTACGGCTGTCGTGCAAGAGGTTAATGAGGAAGGGCATCGGCGGTTGCGCTTTGATGGGCCGGGGAATGTTTTGGATGCTTTGGATGGCTTGGGTGAGATTCCGCTGCCTCCTTACATCGCACGAGCGGGGGAAATTCCAAGCGATCGGGAGCGTTACCAGACGATTTATGCACAACGCGCGGGATCGGTGGCGGCACCGACAGCGGGGTTGCACTTTACGCCGGGTTTGCTGGAAAACCTTCGGACGCGAGGGGTGAAGGTTTGTTTTGTGACGTTGCACGTGGGGTTGGGGACTTTCAGTCCCATCAAAACAGAGGAACTGGCAGAGCATGTGATGCATTATGAGCGGTACGAGATTCCGGTCGAAACGGCGAAGGCGATTCAGGATGCGAAAAAGACAGGACGACGAATCGTGGCGGTTGGTACGACGACCGTGCGGGTTTTGGAAAGCGCGGGGACTTCACTGCGCGGGCGGACGAATATTTTCATCCATCCGCCGTTCCGGTTTAATATAGTTGACGCTATGGTGACGAATTTTCATCTGCCCCGCTCGACGCTTCTAATGCTGGTGGCGGCGTTTGCCGCGCCGGCAGAGACGCGGGGGCGGGAGATGATTCTTCAGGCATATAAGGAGGCGGTCGAGAGGAAATACAGGTTTTTTAGTTATGGAGATGCGATGCTCATCTTATGATTAAGGAGTAATTGAAAATTGAAGAGCTTTGGCGTTTGATTCTGATGGTTTCAGAGAGCATCGTGAGACACGATGACGTCGAGTGCGCTGGAAAAGGAAGTTCTCAAATTGCCGCCGCGTTCGCGCGTACGCTTGGCGGAAAAAATCATCGAGAGCATCGAAGATTACGCAGCCTGGGATGATGAAATCGCCCATCGCGCAAAGGAAATCGAGTCCGGCACCGCAAAGGGAATTCCCGCCAGCGAAGTAATGAAAAATGCCCGCCGCGTGATCGCGGCAGCTGCCGACGTGAAAGAACGGGAAAAATGACCTATATGCTTTTCCATCTAAAAGATTTGTATGAAATGGTTACAGGTTCCCCGTGGCCTGCCCGCGTAGGCCTAATCATTTTGGCGGTTTTCTCTGCGATTGTGTTGTTTTTGTGGCTAGTTGAAAGACGAAATAAAAAATCAAATTAAGGCATTGCGCGCGCTCGCGAACTTCCGAGCGGTTGCAGGATCGGGACTGTCTCTTCGTAGGTCAATTAGAATTTTGCATTTTCTTCAGTTCGGCAAGGACTTCGGGGCCGTTTTTTAATGCGTAGGCGGGACGGGGGTGATCATCGGTAAAGACATGCAGGACTGCAGGGTCCAAGACTGTGTCGGATTCGTCGAGTTGCGGGTTTAAGCGTAGATGTTTGGCCATGAAACGGTACATGGCTTCGCGCTTTGAGGAGCCGTAGTCGTGGCCTTCGTTGGGGAGATGCGTGTTTTCCACCTGATCGAGCGCTCCGTAAAGCTTGTACACACTTTGTATGTAGGGGAATTCCATAGTGGGAACATTTTTGGTCCAGTCTTTGCCGTCCGAAATTACAAGGAGCGGCTTGGGCGCGAAGAGGGCGGTGATCTCGACGTTGTCGGTGTCGTGCTGGTCGCTGTGGTGAATCGGAAGACCGCTTTCGCAGACGCAGCCGCCAAAAAAATGCGCGGAGACCATCACGACCGGAACGCTGACGGCCACGCGATCATCCACTGCGCATAACATGAAGGTTTGCGTGCCGCCGCCGGATTCGCCGGTGCAACCGAGGCGCGCGGGATCGACGTCGGGCAGCGAACTTAGGAAATCCAGGGCGCGAATGCTGTCCCAAAGTTGAAAGGTCAGGGCGTTGGGGTCTTTGTGGGCGAGTTGTGTGGAATCGCCCATGCCGACCATGTCGTAGGCGAGAACAACTGCGCCCATTCGCGCGAGCATGGCGGAACGGGTCTGGGTTGCGGGTGAGAAGCGGGGATTGAGGCCATGGCCGTGCGGACAAAGTATTGCGGCATGGCGCTGGGAGAGGTCTTCGCCGGCGGGGCGGTACAAATTTCCTGTCACGAAGAATCCCGGAAGACTCTCGAAGGCGACATTTTCAACGGTGTACCCTTTGCCGGCGCGTTTGCCCCAGATGATTGGTTTTAAATCGTTGCGATGGGGCAACGGGACAAGATTTGCGCCCCGGAGAATTCCCGCGCGGATGTTGGCGGCCCGTTTTTCCCATTGTTCCTGGGTGTGCCACGTAGCGGCGTATTCGGCGAGTTTTTGGCGGGCTTGTTCTTCGGTCAAGCGCGGTTCCTTCATGGGAAGGGTCTGGGCAATCGCCGAGAATCCAGGCGCGAGGGCGATTATCAGAATTGAGAAAATTCGGATCGCAGTGACATTCATGGCGTAAAGAGAACAATAAACGCCAGCGGAGGACGGATTCAAAGAGAAAACGCCACACTCGCGTGAGGCGTTCCAATTTCATTGGCGGATAAAGACTGTATTTGCCGTCAGGCTCTGGCTTGGGATTGTGTATCCTCAGTCCAATCACCCAGGCGCAGAACTTCGCGAATTTTGCGGCGTTCGTAGCGATTTTTCTGGGCTTTGGCAGGTCGGCTATCGACCTGACGGAAGGGATGTTTGGTGTTTGTGACGGTATCCTGAATCGAGTTCAAGGTTCTTGTCATATTCACTTTCCTTCACACTTCGCAACGCAGCGGGAAGACCGACTGCGCTGGCAACCGCAAGATCTGCATCAAAGCGACGGCGTCCTTTGACTTCTGCGCCGCTAATCTCCCTCACGATCGCAACGGGCAAATTGCCCCGATTTCCAATTATTGATCACCCCAGATGTTTCCAAAGTCAAGTTAATTTGTCGCAACTTTTGTGAAACTTCAGGAAATTCCCGAGCGAGAACTCCGGCAATTACGAGCTTGCCGCCGGGACGAAGCAAATTGCGGATTTTTTCGGCTTGGGCGAGGAGTAAATCGGATGTGAGATTGGCGCAGATTAAATCGTACCGGCGACGCGGGAGCATCGGCCATCGACGAAGATCGCCGCGTCGCACAATTGCGCGGCGGGCGACGCGGTTTCTTTTGGCGTTGCTGTTGGCGGCGCGGACAGCTTCGGGATCGTAATCAAAGGCGAGAACGGGGCTGTAACCAAGTTTGGCGGCGGCGATAGCGAGGATTCCCGAACCGGTTCCAATATCCAGAAATGATTGGGCGGTGGCGCCCCGGCGGCATTCGGCGATTCGCTGGAGACAAAACAACGTCGTGGGATGATTCCCGGTGCCGAAGCTGAGACCGGGATCGAGGATGACGACGCTTTGGCCGGGCTTGGGACGGCGCTTGATCCAGCCGGGCTTGACGAGGAGTTTTTTTCCAACTTCGATGGGCTTGAAGTGGCGCTTCCAGGATTCGGCCCAGTTACGGCGGGGAAGAGGTTTTATGGTGATCCGAGTTTTACCCGGATCAAGACCGCAGCGACGGATTTGCTCCGTGGCTTCCGCGAGCAAAGCGCGAAGGGCGTGAGGCGGCCGCGGAAGACGGCTTGGGTAGGCGGTGACGAGAACGGCGCGGGTTTCCTCGTCGCGAAAAATGGAGGGGGCCTGGGAGAAGGTTCGTTCCAGAAGATTGGAAATGGCTTCTTCTCCCTCGGCATTGGTCGAAATGGAAACCTGCCACATTCCCTTACCCCGCCCTTTCCGTCCCCTCACCCTGCCATCTCCCTGAGGGAGAGGGAGAGGGAGAGGGGGCCCGGATTATTTGAGTCCCGAAAGCGCGGATTGGACGGCGCTGAAATTGGGGAGGTCTTTAGGCGTCGGGGTTTGTTCGGAGTATTGAACGACGCCATTTTTATCGATGACGAAGGCGGCGCGGGCGGCGGTGTCGCCGATGCCGGCGAGGTTGGGGAAAACGACGTCGTAGTCCTGGATGACTTTTTTGTTGAGGTCGCTGGCGAGGGTGAAATTGATTTTTTCCTGCTTGGCCCAGGCTTCCTGAGCGAAGGGTGTGTCGATGCTGATGCCGATGACTGCGGCGTTGAGGTTGGAGTATTGGGAGAGTCCGGCGCTGATGTCGCACATTTCCTTTGTGCAAACGCTTGTGAACGCCGCCGGGAAAAAGAGAAGGACGGTGTTTTTCTTGCCGAAATTCTCGCTCAACTTGACATCCACCAGGCCGGTGGCGTTTTTGGATTTGAGAGTGAAGTCCGGAGCTTTTGAACCAACTTTAATCGCCATAATTTAGAGTGTTTTGAGTTTGGGATTTGCCGCCAATTAAATCGGGGACGTTATACGGAGCGGGGTGGCAGGGGGCAAGAGCAAAATTTTCCCGCAATTATGGCAAGTGCTCGCGTTTATGCAAAAGGGCCGCCTTCGCCTGGCTACGGCGCGACAGTTTGCATTTACGCAAAACTGAATATGGCATGAAGGTTGCAGTATGCACAAATGCGTGTCTCACCAACCCGCGTGTGCGGTTTGGGCGGGGTCCGGATGAGCTCAACATCTGGGCCCCGTTTCGCTTTTTAGGGGCGTGATTCGCCCGCAGCCGGGGAAGGGACATCGGCTGGCGTCCCAATATGGGAAAAGCAAAAAGAGGCCGCCCCGCGAAGAGTGGTGCGCGGGCGACCTTTGACGTTGCGAGCGGGGCGGGGAAGTGCTTACTTAGCCAAATGTCCGGAGACCAATTTGGTCATCTCAAACATGCTGACCTGCTTCTTGCCATTGAAAACCGCCTGGAGGCTTTCATCGGCATTGATCAGCGTTTTTTGTTTCTTGTCTTGCAAGCCATGCTTGCGAATGTAAGCCCAAAGCTTTTTGGTCAGCTCAGTCCGCGGAAGCGGAGAGTTGCCGACGACTTTTGAGAGTTTCTCGTCCGGCTGGACCGGTTTCATGAAAGCCGCGCTGGGCTTTCTCTTCGATTTGGTGTTAGTAGCCATGTCCTTGTTCTTAACTGACACCGGCGAGAATGCAACAATAAAGTTGCGGGAGAATAATTTTTATTGCGAGGTGGATTGGGGAGTTTTGCGGGGTTTGGGCTTGCAAGACTGGCGCGAATATGTGAGAAAGCGCGCATGAGGAGGAAGTTTTTTGTCATTGTCTTTGTATGGCTGGGCTTTTTGGGTTCGGCTTTTGCAACGAGTCAATTGATTGTCAACGGCAGCTTTAGCGGAACGAGCTCGACGCCGTGGGTATTGAACGGGGCGGGGGTGCAGATTTCGCCAAGTGGGTACCTGGTGATGGGAGACGCCGACGGGGTGATTCAGCAAGTCTATCAAACGGTCACACTTCCCACCAATCTCATCGGCGCGACGTTGAGCCTGCAGTATTACACTATCAGCAGCGACCCCAATCAGGACGATTATTTGACGGTCTATTTTACGGACGCCAATTTAAATCCCATAATAAACCTGGGGACCACCAGCAGCGGGAGCCCGACATCTGGGTGGGTTGACACCTCAACCAATTTTATCAGTTACACGACAGCCGGTTCTCTTTCGGCCTACGCCGGACAAACGGTGAACGTGGAATTCTATGTGACAACGGACCCGACTTTCGGATATCTCACGGACTTTTACTTGACGGGTGTGAGCCTGGTGGCGGCAACGACGGCCGACATTCCCGCCAATGATAATTTTGCAAACGCCATTGTGGTTCCGGCGCGCGGCCTTACCAACACCGTGAAGACGACGTACGCGTCTTTGGAACCGAGCGAACCCGAGATTGTCAACAATAAGGGCGGACACTCCCTTTGGTGGACCTGGACGGCGTCGTCGCTTGGCACTGTCACGTTTAACACGCCGGTAACTTCGTTTACGACGCTTTTGGGTGTCTATACCGGGTCGTCCGTCGCCGATCTGACGCAGGTGACCAATGGGACAGATCGCCCCCTCACATTCGGCGTCACGCCTGGAACGACCTATCATTTCGCGATTGACGGCTATAATGGAGAGTCCGGCAACGCGCAGGTCGTCATAAGATTTACCCAAGATAAAACGCCGCCGACAGTAGTCGTCGCGTCACCGAAAGCGAGGGCGGATGTCACGAATTCGGCTGTGCTTATCCAGGGGACCGCGAGAGACAATGTGGGGGTCGCCTCGGTGTTTTATCGCTTGGAAAACGCCGACAGAGTTACTTACTGGCAGTTGGCCACTGGGACTGCTTCGTGGTCGGCTACCGTGACTGGCCTCATTCCCGGGACAAACACGGTTCAGGTGGAGGCGTATGACACGAGCACTAACCACTCGGCAATCGTTTCGCATTTGTTGAATTACGTCATTCCGATTCCGCTGAGTTTGAGCGTGGTGGGAGGAGGAACCATTTCGGGCGCGAAGAATGATGAATTGCTCTATTTGGGGTATCCTTACAAGTTGACAGCGATCCCAGCGGCGGGCTTCGGCTTCGCGGGGTGGTCTGGGAATATTGTGACCAACAAATTGGTGTTGGGTTTCACAATGGCGTCGAACTTGAGCTTTACGGCGACATTTGTGGATATAACAAAGCCGACTTTGAGCATCACGGCGCCTGTGGCGAGAGAGCGTTGGAGCAACAGTATATTCACCGTCACCGGCAAGGCCAAAGACAACGTGGGAGTGGCGGCTGTTTGGTATCAGCTCAACTCGGGAGCGTGGACAGCCAACGTCAGCTCGGCCAATGCCTTTACGAATTGGGGCGCAAGCGTGACGCTCAATCCGGGAGCCAACACCATTAAGGCGTACGCGGTGGACGCCGCGGGGAACCGGTCGATCACCAACAGCGTCAGCTTTACTTACGTGTTAAGCGCGCCGCTGGCGGTGCAAATCAACGGCGCCGGCAAGGCCAACCCGAATTACAACAATACGCTGCTGGAGATCAGCAACAGCTATGCAATGAATGCGACGGCGGGAAAGGGTTATGTTTTTTCAAATTGGACGACTACCGCGGGTGTGCCTATCACGAATGGGGCGGTGTTAAGATTTGTGATGGCGAGCAATTTGGATTACGTCGCGAACTTTGTTCCGAATCCGTTCCCGGCGGTTGAAGGAACATATGGCGGATTGTTTTACAATAGTGGCGAATTGACGCCGGCCAGTTCGGGTTATTTCAGCGCGGCGGTCAATAGCACTGGTGGTTTCACCGCGAATTTTCAACAAGGCGGCAGGCGATTTTCCACCAGCGGCCGGTTTTCCCTGACGGGCACGTGGTCCACGGCATCGTTGAAAACCTGGGATGACACGGCCATTTCCCTGCAATTGGATATGACAGGAAACAGGCTGGACGGCGATTTGAGCAACGACGCATGGAGCGCGGGATTGAATGCCATCCGCGCGGCCAACCCCTCGCCGCGGAAGAGAAACTATACCGTCATCCTGCCGGCAACGAATTCGGATTTAGGCTACGGATTTGGCGCCGTCACGGTGGCCGGCGCCGGCGCCGTGACATTTAGCGGAACTCTTGGCGATGGAACTAAAGTGACGGAATCGGCCGTGGTATCCGAACAAGGGGAGTGGCCGGTGTATGTTTCACTTGACAGTGGAAATGGGATGTTGCTGGGATGGCTGGCGTTTACCAATGAACCGCTCCAGGACATCGACGGCACATTGACGTGGCTCAAATCGGGGAGTTTCACAAACCAAATTGACGTTGTTGGTTCGACATATGTGGTTACCAAGGGTGAGCCGGTGTTGAACTTCAGCGACGGCTATGTGTGGCTGCAAGGCGGAGGATTGACCTCGAACATCACCGATACGTTTACTCTCGGAGCCAATAATGTTGTGAAGGGCAGCGACAAACTGGCTTTGACAATCACGACCGCCAATGGCCTGTTCCAAGGCACGGCAACCAATTCCGAGGGGAAATCCATAACGATCCGCGGAGCGCTATTGCAGAATGGGACCAATGGCTACGGCCAGTTTTTAAACGCGGGCCAGATCGGGAACGTCTTTCTCGGGCCCCAGCAGTAACCCGGGCAATTGAAATCCGCCAGTCGCGATAACAACGCAGAAAGATGTTGACATATGTTACATATGTAACATACAGTCTCCTGTGACAATCGTAACATGAGGAAGAAATCCATTCGAATAACGGCGGCGGAGTGGGAGGTGATGTCGGTGATCTGGGATCGGCATGAGGCGGCGGCTTTCACGGTGGCCGAGCTTTTGCAGGACAAAAAGCAGTGGACGCTCGCCACGGTGCGAACGCTTTTGCGACGGCTGGTCAATAAGGGCGCTCTTGACCAGCGCATCGATGGGAAGCGGTATCTCTATACCGCCCGCATCTCCAAGGCGGAATGCGCGCGAATCGAAAGCGATTCTTTTCTGGATCGGATCCTGGGACGGGCGCCGGCGGAGGCCATTCTGCACCTGGTCAGACGGGCGGATTTGTCGAAGGAGGATATTGAGGAATTGCGGCGCGTTTTGCGTGAGAAGGAGAAATGAATATGGCGGAGGATATTTTTCGATCCATTCTGCAAACGACCTGGCAGGCAGCAGTGCTGGCCGTCTTGATTCTCCTGGCGCAATGGATGTTGCGTGAACGGCTTTCAGCTTCGTGGCGATACGGGTTGTGGATGTTGCTGGTTGTTCGATTGTTAATGCTTGCAACGCCGCAATGCGCGTTTAGCGTTTTCAATCTGGCCCGGACCTCGCTGCCTGTAATTGACAGAAATGAGACGAAGAGAGACGTTAGCTTTCCGGCGCTTCAGGTGACTTCCGCGAACCGAATCGAGGAGCCATTTCCTCAGGAGGATCGATTCACACCGGAGTCGCATGAAAATCCGCGATTGCCCGAGCGACCAGCAGCGACAAATGGCTTTCGCAAGGTGGATTGGTTTGAAGTTGCGTTGTACGGATGGCTTGCAGGTGTGTGCTTTTTTGGCGCCCGGCTGGTTTGGTCGAATGGGCGGTTTTGCTCGCGGATTGCGAGGCAACAGACGGTCGCGAATGAGGATGTGGCGCGGTTGTTTGATGAATGCCGCAGAGCTTTGAAGGTCACGCAGGCCGTGCGCTTGATTGAGAGCGAGGAGGTGGAGAGTCCGGCTGTTTACGGGTTTTGGCGGAAGCGGCTCCTGCTGCCGGACGGGGTTTTCGAACGGTTCTCGGCCGAGGAGTTGCGTTGTATTTTTTTCCACGAATTGGCGCATATCAAGAGAGGCGATTTGGGCGTCAATTGGCTGGTCTCGGTGTTGCAGGTGTTACACTGGATGAATCCTGTGCTGTGGCTGGCTTTTGCGCGGGTGCGGGCGGACCGGGAATTGGCGGCGGATGCGCTGGCCCTTGCGCAGGTTGGCGGGGCAAACCGTGTCGCGTATGGCGAGACCATATTGAAGGTTGTTGAGAATTTGGCCAATTTCTCAACTCAAGCGGGGCTGGTGGGAATTGCGGAGAACAAGGCGAGGCTGAAGGAGCGGCTTCGGGCCATTGCTCAAAGCGGCGCGACTCGAAACTGGAAATGGGCGGCTGTCGGGATCGCGGTGGCGGTCGCGGCGGTTGGTTTGACGGATGCGCGGCAAACTGTTGGGCCGAGTGCGCCCGTTGCGCGGGTAGCGGCGACACCCGTGATGGAGATTTTTGGGAAAGTGGTTGATCCGGAAGGAAGGCTCGTTGGCGGGGTGCAGGTGGCGGGGTTTTGGGAGCGGTCCGAACTGTATCTTTCAGGCAAACCGCGGCTTTATAATCCCCAATATGGGCATTTTATGAACGAGCAAAGGCTTGAAAACGATCGATGGAATTATTGCACGACAGATGCCAAGGGAAACTTCTACTTAAACGACTTCAGTGGGGCTTTTTTTATTCTGGCTGTGCATGAAAGTGGTTTTGCACGAATCACTAATTCCGAATTCTCGACGAATATGACTGTCAAATTGCAACCCTGGGGCCGGATCGAAGGCACCCTTTGGAATTACAACAAGACGGTCACCAATGAAATGGTTGACGCTCATATTTTTCGGGACGAGGGCACGGCATGGACCCGAAGCACCAAGTTCGAAACAAAGACAGATGAACATGGGCATTTTTTGTTCAATTTTGTTCCTCCTGGCCAGTTTGCCGTTTTTGGATTGGGGATTAGGGAGGCGGTCGAGGTCAAGCCGGGAGAAACGGCGGTTGTGAAACTCGGTGGTGCTAGCCGCGCGGTAGTCGGAAAGTTCAAGATGAAAAATCCGGGTATGCAAGTTGAATGGGACAAACAACTCGCCTATTTTACCACAACGCCCAGACCATCGAAACCGTTCAAGACCAAACAAGATTACGATGCGTGGTTCTTGCCGCAGATCCATCGTGGAATTGATAACCTCAAATACGGCTACAAAGTCCATTGCGCCAAGGACGGCTCTTTTCGCGTCGAGCAGGTTGAGCCAGGCAATTACGAAATGTTGGTTTTGCTTTTCGATCCAAAGAATCCCATGGGAAGTTCTGGCGCGAAGCCCGCCGAAGCGTATGACGGATACGATGGGACATTCGAGATCCCGCCCGCTAAGGCCAACCCCCACGAGGCGGTGGATTTGGGGACGATTGAAGTTTATCTCAAGCAATAGGCAAGTTTTAGCATTGTAAAAGATTTTTCAAAAAATTAAGGGAAAGCCCTTGACACCATATAAGGCAATCCCCTATATCCCATGCGGCGATGGACAAAAAGCAACCCCAAGGGATTCAAACGACCGGGAATTTTCTTAAAAACTGCCGTGTGGCGCTTTCACTTTTTCTGGCGTTCGGGTGCGCGCCGCGGACGTTGTTCGGAGCGTTACAATCCAGCGCGGCGCCATCGACAGCCGCATCGGAATACACCTGCGTCCAGCGCGGGCCTAATTCGCGAGTTTGGCAAAAAGCCGTTGTTTCGACTAATGCGGCTGGACTCGTGACGACCAACCTTGGCGCTTATACAGAGTTGGCCACGGGGCTTTGTTATCTTAACCCTGCTTCCGGACAGTATGTCGATTCGGTCGAAGGCATCCAACTTACGGCCATGGGGGCGGAGGCCATCAACGGGCGGCAACAGGTTCGATGGGCGGCCAATGCCAATACGCCAAACGGCGCAGTCACTGTCACTACGCCCGACGGCAAGCAATTGTCGAGCACGGTTTACGGGCTGGCTTACTATGACGTTTCTTCCGGGTCGAACGCGCCGCTGGCGTGGGTCCAGGATTGCACGGGGGCGATTATTGGTTCGAACCAAGTTGTGTATTCCGATGGGTTCACAAATTTGACGGCGGATATTTGTTACACCTATCGGAAGGCCGGGTTGAGCCAGGATATTGTCATCCGGCAGCAGCCTCCGTCACCGGAGAGTTATGGCCTTTCTCCACAAACGACGATACTGCAGGTCTATACTGAATTCTTCAGGCCGCCGCAACCCGCCTTGGCTGTCGTAGTGACCAATAACGGAAGCACGGACGTCCGCCGGTTAAGCTTTGGGGAAATGAAAATGCCGGTGGGACGCGCTCTGTTTCTGCGGAGTCAAGATGCTTCGGCGCAGGCGGGCGCCGTCAGCAAGCAGTGGGTGCAAATCGAGAATCGCACGTTCCTGATAGAGTCGATTCCTTACGGAAGTATCTCGAATTTTTTGCGACACTTGCCGCCACAAGCTTCCAATTTCAAGCCGGACAAAAGCCAGGTGCGGCGGACTGTGCGGCTGAATCCGCGACCACTCCAAAAGAAGCGCGTGAAAAGCGAGGGCGTCATGAAGGTCGCGAAAGGCAAGCCGGCGCAGGCGCGCTTGGTAATGGACTATGAACTCATTGATGAAGCGGACCCCTCCGTGCTGCAAGGCGACACGACTTACCTAGTGTCCGACCTTTATACTCCCAATGGCCTGACCATGGAAGGGGGAACGGTTGTTAAATTTGCGAACAATACGAATGCGGAAATCGACGTGGAATCTGACACTCCGAATGTCTTTTGCCAGGGAGGGCATTACCGGCCGATCATCTTTACGTCAGTGAATGATGATTCGGTGGGACAAAAAATTTCCGGCAGCACAGGCAATCCGTCTTCGGATGCAGCGGGGAACTTCGCGATATTTATAGACCAGGCATCGGTTGGGCAAGGGCCTTATTACCTTCAGAATATCCGCTTCAGCCATCTGGCCGCGTGCATCAGTTTTGAAAATGCGTATCAGGAATTCGGCGGAATTCTTTCCATGTCGGATTTCCAGATAGTTAACTGTGGCTCGGCTTTTGTAACTGACGGGGCCACGCTCTCGTTAAACAACGGTTTGATCTACAATGTAAATGTCGTCTTCGATCAGATTACGGATGGTTACATTCCGGACGCCTGGGTGGGGCAGTCGGAGTCCTGTGTCAATCTTACGTTCCATAACTGCAACATGTTTGCGCAGGATTGGGGGACGACGCTTAGTTTGACGAATTGTCTTGTTGTCGATGAAACAAACTTTGACTGGGAAATGGGAAACTATTCCTCCACCGGCACCGTCGTTTTGGATTCGGACACTGGAGTATTCCAGACGGCGGGCGCGGGAGCGCACTATCTCGCGGCCAATAGCCCGTACCGAAACGCAGGGACGACGAATATTGATCCAGCGGTTCTGGCGGATTTGCAAAGCACGACGACCTATCCCCCCGTTATTATTCCCGCCGGATGGTTTACCAATGATTACACCTTTTTTCCACAGGCGCAGCGTGATACGGACGCCGCGGACATAGGCTATCACTACGACCCGTTGGACTATGCCGTTTCGATGGAGGTGTCGAATGCCATTGTCACGGTTCTTCCTGGGACGGCGCTGGGAACTTACGGTTCCTACGGACTATGGCTATACTCGAAGGCAACGGTCAATTGCAAGGGCACGGCGACCAGCCCGAGTTATGTGGCGCGTTACAACACCGTTCAGGAACAGTCCAATACGAATTGGGAATCGCCGTCCTGGAGCGGGTCGGTTGTCGCTCCGAATCAGGTGGACATTTCGTCGGGCAATTTTTCTTTTACCGATTGGCCCGTGCTAGCATCGGATTTTCAACTTGGCACGTCTAAGTATTCGTGCGCGTTTGGGTTTCAGGATTGCCAATTCTATGGCGGAGAGATCTACGACGCCGGGCCTGCGATAGCCAGCACTAATTCACTCTACGAACGTGTCAAAGTGCAACTGACGGACATCGGCACGATGGCCGATTCCTTTTACAATAATCTGTTCCTTGAGGGTTCACTCAGTGTCACCCACACGAATAGCGGCAGTTGGACTTTCCGAGATAATCTGTTCGACCAGACTTTTATCACGAATTCGGGTGGAGCGACCATTAACAGTTGCTACAATAACGCTTACGTCACGGGTTTTGCCACGTTGCTGCCTGAGAACCACGATGTCATTTTAGCCGCCAGCCCGGCTTACGAAGGCGGGGCGCTTGGCGTGAATTATTATCCAAGCAGTCTAACCAGCCTGATTCATACAGGAAGCCAACCGGCGCCGCAGGCGGGTCTTTACCATTACACCGTAACGACTAATAACGCCATTGAAGGAACGAATATCGTGAGCATTGGTTTTCATTACGTGGCGGTGGGCGCCAATAGTCTGCCGCTTGACAACAACGGGGACGGAATTCCGGATTATATCGAGGATATCAACGGAAATGGGATGGTTGATTCCGACGAAATTGACTGGCAGGTGGCCGGAGACCTGGGCCTGACGATTGCGATCATCCGGCCGCTGAGTAATTCAAGAGTTCCGTAAGGTTTTTACATCATGAAAAGGAATCCAAGCCTGGCGCGAAGGCTACGCGCGAAACGATTGATTTGCCTGACGCAACTGGCCGTTTTGGGAGGAACGATTTTAGGGGTTACAACCGCGCCGGCCCAATATGCCTCGGTTACCTACCATAATATCGGACCTTGCAGCATGAACGCCGGAGGAGTTGGCTCCGGGTCATCACCGGACTTTTACGCGCAATCAGGCATGGCGCAGATTTTTCCGGGAGCGACGATGACTTTCGGGGGACTTTATATTTATTACCTCGGCAATGCGGTGACTTTTGACGCTAGAGACTATGATCTTGGCACTCCGGGATTATGCTGGCCGTCCCAACTGTTAATGATGCCGGGCGGAGATTATGACATTTATGTCGCGGGTGACGCTTGCGGAGGGGGCGCGCCCATATATGGCCCAATAGATGATACCGGCGATGGCGGCGGCGGGCCTGCTCCTCCGCCGACCTGCGGAGGAGGCGGCGGCGGCGACGGTCCTGATGGCCCCGACGGAAACGGGGATGGCGACGGCGGGCCTCCGCCGAATTTCTGGGACCCTTTCGGAAGTCCAACAGGACCTGGAGTCGGGATGCCGATATGGCGTGTCTCGGAACCTTATATATCACTGTGGCTGCACGATGAGCCGCTGGGTTACCAACCGGCATTCGGCTCGCGAATCGCGCTCAAACTTTCTTACAAGCAGCGGGAATCCGCGGCGGGAATGAACTCAAGTATTTTCGGTCTTGGAAAGAAATGGAATTTTTCCTGGCTCTCCTACGTCACTTCCATCGAATACACCCCTGACGGGAGCAATACATTTTACAGCAACGTGGTTTACTTTCCCGGCGGAGGATCGCGCATATTCGCCGGAACATATGATTACCTCTCCAATACGCGCTTAACCGGAGACATGACGAACGGGTACAAACTTTATTATCCGGACGGCTCAATTGATACATATGGCTGCATCCTGAATAATATGGCCTTTCTGACGCAGCACTCCAATTCGCAATCCCAAGCGACCATTTTCAATTACCATACCAATGGTTTTGTCATGCAACTTCAAACCGTGGTGGATGCGACCGGAGGAACGAACTTTATCTACTACGGCTCCACCAATAAATTCAGCACGAACCTTATTACACAGGTGAAGGACCGGTATAATCGTTCGGCCTTCTTCGCCTACGATACCAACGGCTGCCTGACGAATATTATTGATGTCCAAAGCCTTGCCAGTTCACTCACATATGACACGAATGACTGGGTGACATCGTTGAAAACGCCGTATGGAACGACGACGTTTAGCCTAACCGACACTCCGGCGACCGATGTTCCGCCCAATCAACGTTCCGTGCTGGTGACGGACCCGGATGGTTCGTCCGAGCTTTACCTTTACCAGGACGGGGCGCCGGGAGTGGCGGCTTCCTACTCCGCGGGGGCTGTGCCCGTCACAGGCTCTCTTTCGAACATGTTCGACAACACCAATCTCGAAGTCCGCAACAGTTTTCACTGGGGGAAAAAACAGTACGCCGATCTGCCGCCCACCAACATTTTGCTTCTCACGAGCAATGATTTTCGCCTGGCCCAAATGAAACATTGGCTGCTGACGAGCGAAGGTACGGTGGGTCAAACGGTCTCGCTAAAAAGAAGCCCAAGTCCGGATGCTGCCGGCATGATAGAAGGCCAAAAAACCTGGTGCGATTACGCCGGAAAAACCAATTCAGCCTACGAAGGAACACAGATCCTGCCACTGTTAACGGCGAAGGTTCTTCCCGACGGCACGACCGCGTTTGCATGGAAAGTCCGAAACACCCTGGGATATGTCACAACAAACATCGGCACTTATTCATCCAACGGATCAGTCGCATTGCGAACAACTATTTACACCTACCTGGCCAATGGGATGGATCTTGTAACAATAACAAATGCCCTCGGAATACAGGTGGTGAGCAATACGTATAACGCCTTTCACGAAATTGTCAGCAGTCTCGATGCCTCAAACGAGCTTACCGCAACAACCTACGACAACAGCCGGCGCCCAACAAGCGTCGAGCTGCCGAGCGGCTTGCTTACAACGAATTTTTACGAAAGCGACGGATTTTTGAACGAACAAATTCAGGTTGGGATATCGACCAATTTCTACACCTATTCCAACGGACTTGTTTTAACTCACACAGACCCATTGAGGTTGACCGTTACGAATACCTGGGATGCTTTTCAGAGGCTGACAAGCCGGGCATATCCTGATGGCACATTTACCTCAAATCAATATACCCACCTGGACCTCACAGCCGTCAAAGACCGCCTGGGCAATTGGAGTCATTACGGTTACGATCCTCTTCGACATATGGTTGCGGCGACGAATGCGCTTAACCATTATATGTTATTCGATTATTGTTCTTGCGGCGCCTTGGAATCGGTCTGCGACGCTTTGGGCAACTATACCTATTACAGGTATGACAATCGGGTTCAATTGACCAATACTCTGTATCCCGACGGCTATTCTGTCACCAATAACTTCAATCTCATAGGCCAGATTACAAATAGCGTCGATAGTTCCGGCGTAAGGGTCACGAACTGGTTTAATAATCAAGGCTTGCTGTTTACCTCGGGCAATTCGTTTGGGCAAATGTTTGGCAAAACTTTCGATCCCATGGACCGGCTGATCGGAAGCGTCGATGCCAACGGCGTGGTGACGACCCAGACTTTTGACAACCTGAACCGAATTCTCAGCCGCAGCTACCCCGATAGCGGCGTGGAGCGATGGAACTACGCCTCCAATGTAGCCGGTCCAACCAGTTACAGCAATCAACTGAGCAAGGTCACGTTTTACAATTATGATTCGCTCAACCGCAAGCTCGCCGAAACAGATGCTCTTAGCAATGTGACACGATTTTTATATGACGCGGCGGGAGATTTGACAAATTTAGCGGACCAAAACACCAATGTAACACGCTGGGGATATGATCTTTACGGTCGCGTCACAAGTAAAGTGGACGCGACTGGCGCAACGATGCTCATGTATAATTACGACGCCGACAATCGATTGACGAGTCGCTGGAGTCTCGCCCGCGGCGCCACCGATTATGCTTATGACAACGTCGGTAATTTGACCGCTGTGACATATCCTTCCAGTCCGTCCGTGTCGTTTTCTTATGACGGAATGAATCGAAGGACGAGTATGTCGGATGGAATCGGAACGACTGCGTTTACCTACACTAAATCCGGACAGCTTGCCTCTGAAACGGGGCCTTGGGCAAGCGACACGGTTGCCTACACATATGTTGACCGCGTTCGCACCCGTCTCGACTTGCAACAACCGAACGCATCGGATTGGGCGCAGAGTTACGGTTACGACAACGCGAATCGGCTTCACACGACGGCGTCGCCGGCCGGGACGTTTACTTATTCATACAATCCGGGTTTGGCGGGGATGAGATGCTCTTCGGCCTTGATCGCGGGCGTTTCATTGCCAAATGGAGCTTTTACCACCAATACCTATGATAACAACGCCCGAATGCTCGGAACCTGGCTTTATAACAGCGGTCTCGGCAATCTGGATTCAAGCGTGTACGCGTACAACCTCGGCAGCCAGCGTACCAACGTGATACGCAACGGAGAGAATAATGTTGATTACACTTACAATGCAACTGGCCAAGTCGTCGCCGACCAGGCTTTTGAGTCAGGCGGCGCGGCCCGTCTGAATGAACAATTGCATTACGCCTTCGACCCTGCCGGAAACCTGAGTTACCGGACCAACAACGCGTTGATTGAGAATTTTCAAGTCAATTCGCGGAATGAATTAACCGCAAACACCAACGGCGGCAGTTTGACCGTGATAGGAACGACGACTTCAACCGCCACAAGCGGAGTGACGGTTAATGGAACCCCCGCGGTCACCTATGCGGATTCCACATTTGCCGCCACGAACCTTCCCTTGGTGACAACCTATACGGCAATAGCTTCGGACAGTTACGGCAGGCACGCCACCAGCGCTGTCTCCGTGACCCTTTCGACCAACATGGCTTTCCAGTACGACGGCAATGGAAACCTGACGAACGACGGACTGCGGAATTTTGTCTATGACGACGAGAACCAGTTGGTCCAGGCATCGGTTTCCAACGCGTGGATGTCGCAGTTTTCTTACGACGGCGAGATGCGGCGGCGGATTCGGAAGGAATTCACATGGCAAGGCAACACGTGGGTGCGGACAAATTCGGTTTATTACGTTTATGACGGCAACCTGGTGATCCAGGAGCGCGACGCCAACAACCTGCCGACGGTTACTTATACGCGCGGCAAGGATCTGAGCGGCAGTTTGGACGGCGCCGGTGGAATCGGTGGTCTGCTCGCGCGCACCGCGCAGTCTTACGCCCAAACTCCATTGGCGGGCCGTAGCTTCTACCATTCCGATGGGAACGGGAACGTTACGATGCTGGTTGATGGTTCCCAAGGCGTCGTGGCGAAGTACCTTTACGACGCTTTCGGGAACGTAATTTCGAAATCGGGCCTTCTTGCGGAAGCCAATGTCTATCGCTTTTCCAGCAAGGAATCGCATGACAACTCAGGCTTGGTTTACTATCTTTATCGTTACTACGACCCGAATTTGCAGCGTTGGCCAAACCGCGATCCCAACGGGGAGTTGGGCTTCGATGCCGCCCGCGAAACCCGCCATTTTCATTTTCATCGTCCATTTTTTGAAAGTGGTTCGTCACTGGATTTATACACTTTCGTTCGAAATCGCGCTCCAAATGACATTGACAGTTTTGGACTGATCGATTGCGCGGCGCTGCAACAACAAATCGACAGCCTATACGCAAAAATAGCGACGATTAGCGACAGGGGCGGAAGCGTTTCGCAGCTAGAGGTGGAACTCGAACGCCTGGAGAATATTTGGAGCAGGTTTTGCACGCCTCCTCCAAATCCGCCCGCGGTGACAGACCCTTGTCCAATAAAGGTTCCGACTCAACCTCCGTCCAATAGCCACAACAACGACCTTAATCCACCCAACCTATGGCCGTGGGTTTACTGGGTTGCGCCTGTCTTCCTGGTACCGTGGCCGGGCAACCCGGTTTTTGGGTTTTTCTGACATTATAATAATCGCGAAAATGCTGTTGGGCGGACCGCCGTTGTGAAATACATAATTTATTATGAAACACGGAATGACACGCTCTTTGCTTGCCGCCGCGGTGGTTTTCCTAGCACTTTTGTGCTTTAATGCCATGGCCCAGGAGAAAGTAATTCGCCTCTATGACGGGCCCGCGCCCGGCTCGGAGGATTGGAAACAAACGGAGCAGGAAAACCGCACCAACCTCTGGAAGACGCGGGTTGTGTTCAATGTGGTTAATCCAACGCTGACCGTTTTTTCGCCTGAAGCCGGAAAAGCCAATGGCACCGCCGTTGTGATCTGCCCCGGCGGTGGGTTTTTCGCTTTGTCCATCGACAGCGAAGGTTTTGATGTCGCGCGCTGGCTCAACAAAAAGGGGGTCACTTGCTTCGTGTTGAAATACCGGCTTGTCGAATGCAAAACGGACGATCCGACGCGCGAAATGATGGCTCACGAGCCGTTGGATGAAGTAGTGGCCCCTGTCGTCAAACTGGCACTGGCGGACGGCAATGCGGCCATCGGTTATCTTCGAGCCCACGCGGCTGAGTACGAAGTCAATCCGAACCGAATCGGAATCATTGGCTTTTCCGCGGGCGGGACCGTGGCAGTCTCGGTGGCCATGAACTACACGGCCGAAACCCGGCCGGATTTCGTCGCGCCCATTTATCCCGCTTACAGTTGGGCGATCAAAGGAAACGGAGTTCCCAAGGACGCGCCGCCCGCCTTTGTTCTGGCGGCGTCGGATGACCCGTTGCATTTGGCGCCGCAAAGCGTCGCAATATACCAGGACTGGATTGCCGCGGGGAAGCAAGCTGAGTTGCACCTTTATTCCAAAGGCGGCCACGGTTTTGGAATGCGTCGGCAGCATCTGCCATCGGACCATTGGATTGAACGCTTTGCGGACTGGCTTGGCGTTCAGGGATTGTTGAAAAAAGCCTGAACGCCCGCCGTTTTTCGGCGAGCAAAGCGGATCGCTTTAAGATATAAAGAGTCCGCGTGAGTCATCTTTCCCTCGAACAAACAGAAGCCGTCTCCGCCCGAGGCAACATTCTCGTGGTCGCCGGAGCGGGAGCGGGCAAAACACGCACTTTGGTTGAAAGATGCGTCGCCCGGCTGCTCGATGAGACGGACCCGGCAAGCGTGGATGAGATTCTCATGGTCACCTTCACGCAGGCCGCCGCCACGGAAGTGCGCCAGCGTCTGCGCGCCGCATTGGAAGCCGCCTCGATGGCGACGGCGCGCCGGGCCGAACAATTGGCCCTTTTGGAAACAGCGCACATTTCCACGCTGCACAGTTTTTGTTTTCGCCTCGTCAGCCAGCATTTCTATGAATTGGGGCTGGAGCCGCGAGTGACCGTTTTGTCCAACGAAGAAACGGAATTGCTCGCGCGCCAAACATTGGATGCTGTGCTCAACGAAATCTACGCCTCCGAAACTCCTTCCGCGCTGGCCATCCAGCAATTCATCCAGGCCCAGGGCGGCGATTGGGACCAGCCTGTGCGGGAGGCCATCCGCCGTCTGCGCACATATTCGCGAACCTTGCGCGATCCCACCGGCTGGTTCGCCGCGCAAATCGCGCGCTTTCAACGCGAGGACCCTGACGAATGGCGAGCCTGGCTCATGGAGGCGCTGGAAAATTGGCGGCGCTCGTGGCTTCCCGCGCTTCAGCAACTATTGCCAGTCAACCAAAACGCTTCTCAATGCGCGGTCGCGCTGGACAGTTTGCCGACAACCCCGTCGCGAGAACAATTCGCCGCGGCTTTGACGGCTGTTCTTGATGCGGATAAAACCTGGCCGCGCCCAAAAGGTCCATTGCGGGAACCCATCAAGGAGATTTTTACCGAGGCGGCGTTTTTGCATTCTCTCTGCGCCGTCGGGAAAAGCGACCCGCTCGTCGAGGACTGGAGCTGGGTTCGAACGCCGATGCTCGCGTTGCTCGACGCCGCAATGCGCTTCGATGAAGCGTTTGCCCAGGCGAAGCGCCGGGAGGGCGGAATCGATTTTCAAGACCTGGAACAATTTGCCCTGAAATTGCTGTGGGACAAAAACCGCCCAAGCGAGATCGCGCAAAAGTGGCGGGCGCAACTGCGCCTGGTGTTTGTCGATGAATTCCAGGACATCAACGGCGCGCAAGAGGCGATCATCCAGGCGCTCTCCCGCGAAGGCGCGGCGGCCAACCGTTTTTTGGTAGGCGATGTCAAACAAAGTATTTACCGGTTCCGGCTCGCCGATCCGGGCATCTTCGTCAGATATAAGGATGCATGGGCGAAGGAGGGCCCCGCCGGACGAGTCGTGGGATTATCGGAAAATTTTCGAAGCCACGAAGGCATTCTCAATTTCGTCAACGCCCTCTTCGCGCCGCTGATGCGCGAAAGTGTCGGCGGCGTGACGTACGACGAGTCCGCCCGTTTGCGTTTTGGCGCCCGGCCCCTGCGCGCCGCGCTCGAGGCTTCCGCGACATCTCCGCCGCCGGTGGAATTGCTCCTGCGCCGCTCGACCCGCAAAGCCGAAGACGAAGAAGGCGAAAACACGTCCGACGCCGAGAGGGAAGCACGGATGGTGGGCCGGCGTTTGCTGGAACTGAAGCAAGCGAATGTTCCAATACTTGACGGCGATTCGCGCCGCCTCGCGACGTGGCGGGACATGGTCATTTTGCTTCGCACGCGGCGCGGCAAGGCTGGCGCTTACGTCAAGGAGTTCAGCCGGCTGGGCATTCCGTTAATCGCGGCGCGAGGGGGATTTCATGAAACCGCGGAGGCGCGGGACTTCCTTGCACTGCTGCAACTCCTGGATAACCCGTTGCAGGACCTCCCTTTGCTTGCCGTTTTGCTCTCGCCGATTGTTGGATTGACTTCCACCGACCTCGCAATCATTCGCATTGGGCATCCCTATGGGCGTTTTTGGACGGCGCTGGTCGATTGGCAGCGTGACACCGAAAAAACTACAGAGTCACCGGCTGCCGAAAAAGCCGGCCAGTTTTTGAAACGCTTCCGTGAATGGCGCCGTCTCTCGCGCCGCGCCGCCGTTTCACAGTGCCTTGAACGTATAATTGACGAAACGCACTACGCTGATTGGGCGGGAACCCGGGATCGCGGGGAAGAACGGCGTGGCAATGTCGAGCGCTTTCTTCATCTGGCCCGCCAGTTCGACGGCGGACTCGGCGAGAGCCTTCCGCGTTTTCTTCGATTTCTCGAAGCGCAGCAGGAAGGTGAAATTGACATCGAGCCCGCGGCCCCGCCGGAATCCGACGCCGTTCGGCTGATGACTATTCACCAGAGCAAGGGTTTGGAATTCCCCATCGTCGTTGTGGCGGACCTTGGGAAGAAATTCAATTTCGACGACCTCAGACAGCGAATTGTCATTGATGAAAAATTCGGGCTTTGTCCGCAAATCAAGCCGCCGGGGACGGCCCAATTTTATCCAAGTCTGCCGCATTGGCTTGCCTGTCGCCGCCAAAAGCGGGAACTGCTCGGGGAGGAAATCCGCCTCCTTTATGTGGCCGTCACCCGCGCCGCTCAACGCCTGATTCTGGCGGGGACGGTCTCGAAAAAAAGCCTGGAGGAACGGTGGCCCGAACACGCCGGACGCGGATTGTGCGAAGCCGATATTCTCGGCAACACCAACTATTTGGATTGGATCGGAAACTGGCTTGCGGTCTCGGCTAATCCTGCGAAGAGTGGCGCAAATTCCCTTCTGATCTGGACTGTCTCCGATGACGATTCGCCAGTCGGAACTGACGCATCCGCGACGGCGAAGGTCTCCGATGCGGTGGACATTTCACCGGAAATCCGGGATCGCTTGGACTGGCGCTACCCTTTTCGCGCGGAAACGGAGCTTCCGGCCAAGGCTTCCGTGTCGCTCCTTCGCAGGCAAATGGCGGGCGAGGAAGAAGAGGCATCCCCCATGTTTGCATTCGATGCGACGCCTTCGCGCCGCCCGGTCGCGGACGGACGGCTGACTGCCACCGAAATCGGCTCGGCGCATCACGCTTTTCTGGAATCATTAGCGCTGGAGCGCGCGCAGTCCATCGAGGGGTTGCGAGCGGAAGCGGAGCGTTTGCGGGAGTGTAAAAAGTTGAGCGCCGAGGAGGTTGCGAACCTGGATTTTGAAGGATTGGCGGCGTTTTGGAAATCCGATGAGGGACGGCAATTGCTCGGGGTGTCAGCGACGATTCGTCGTGAATTGGCGTTTACGGCGCGCTTTGCTCCGGCGGAATTGGCGCGGCTGGGTTGCGAGGATTTTGCGCCGGCGGGAGCGGATGAATTCGTTGTCGTTCAGGGCGTGGTGGACTTGGCGGCTTTCCTGCCGGAGGAGATTTGGATTCTGGATTTTAAAACGGACCAGTTCCCACAGGATCAATTAAACAGGAAGATTGAAATATACCGGCCGCAACTGGCGCTGTATGCTGAAGCGATTGCCCGGATTCACCAAAGGCCAGTGACTCGACGGTGGCTCCATTTTCTTTCGCGGCGGCATACTGTCGAACTGGACTCACCCATTTAATCTTCGACATTTTGGCGTAGGGCGTCAAAATTTAAGCACCTTGAAATGTTCGCGGCACGATCTGGAGGCAATCGGCATCTGCGCTTACTGCGGAAGGGCGTTGTGCCGGCAATGCGCAAGCGCCGCGATTTCCACCAGATTAACGTGTGAAGGTGAATGCGCGACTGCCTTGGCGCGCAACGAACGCTCGATCGAATTTCTTCTGGAAAAAAGCCTTCAAAGCGCGCGCGCCAATTCTGTCTATTATTACGTTTTCGGCGCCGTTTCGGCGGGAGCAACAGTCGCCGCCTGGTTCTGGCTGCCGGTTCCTTTGCTGATGTGGTTTACCGGAGCATCGGCAGTCGCGCTTATCTTCTCGGGATTTTGGTTTGGGCGTATCGCAGGAAAGATTAAGCCGTAAAGGTCGGTCCATTCTCAATTCTTGGAATCAGCTTCCACGCCGCCGCGTTGACACAAGATGCTTATGATAAATCAGTTACGTAGCAATCTGAATCTGTCCAGTTTCTAGCCACGTCTGTCCAGAAACGGTACGCGGCTTGCTTTTACTTACTGTTGGTAGCAATGTTGCGACCCTCTTGAGCAGGTTTAGCGCGGCTGGCTATTTGTTTTATACGATGTTTTCAAACAACAACTTTATTAGAATTGCGACAGTTTTGTTGCTAACCTCGGCCTCTCTGGCACAAGCGGCAGACTCGGTTACACTCACGCAGAATGCTTATTCTTACAGCGTCGGCGGCGAGTTTTCGGCGGCGACGACGGGGGATTTCATCGTCAATTATGCTCCCGCCGCAACGATTGGCAGCGATTTTGAAACATTCTGTGTTCAGGCATCGGTGGATTTCTCCCCAAACACGACTTACACCTATACGCTGTCCGATTACGACAGCCAGGGGCGGGCGCTCTCGGAAGGGGCGGCGTATCTTTATTACGAGTTTGGGCTGGGTCAATTGGCTGGATATAACTACGCCAACGCCGCGATACGAAAGGCCGACGCAGGCGAATTGCAGGCCGCGCTCTGGGCATTGCAGGGCGGTCAAAGTTACGCCGGTTTTCCTTCGTTGGCGACCGATCCGTTCTATGAGCTTGCGACGAATACTTTGGGGAGCGCCGCGACCAACGCTGACAACGGAGTTTATGATGTGGAAATCTTGCAAATGTGGAACGCGAACGGCACCGCGGCTCAAAATCAGCTCGTTTTGCTCGATCCTCCTTCCAGTGTTCCGGATGGAGCCTCTACGGGTGGAATGCTGGCGTTCGTGTGCGCCGGTTTAATTGTTTGGGCGAAGCGCGGGACACCAGCACTGGCCTCGGTCCGTACAAGGCGACGAAAGCAATTGGAACATTTGACATCATCGGGGCGAGGTGGGCAGCATGGTGGCCCTGTTGATGAAAACAACCCGGTTTTTTAATTCCTTCGGATTTTTACTTTGCTTCGTGTTTGGCTTTGCGGCGGCGGCGGCTGATTTGCGCGTCGGGATGATCGGGCTTGATACTTCCCATTCAGTGGAATTTACCCGGCGGTTGAATGATTCCACTGATAAAGACTTCATTCCGGGGGCACAGGTTGTCGTCGCGATTAAGGGCGGCAGCAGGGACATTTCTCAAAGTTGGGATCGGATGCCGGGTTACGCAAAAACCATGGAGCAAAAATATGGGGTCAAGATTGTCGATAGCATCGATGAATTGTTGAGCAACGTGGATGTGGTCATGATCGAGAGTATCGATGGCCGTCCGCATTTGGAGGAAGCGCTGCCGGTCATCAAGGCGCACAAACCGGTGTTCATTGACAAGCCGGTGGCTGGGTCGTTGCGCGACGCCCTGGAGATCTACCGTCAGGCCAAGGAGAACGGGACGCCGATTTTTAGCGGTTCGTGCCTGCGCTATTCCGTCAACCTTCAGCAGATGAAACACACTAACGTCGGCGAACTCAGGGGGGCCAGTTCGTGCGGTTCTTGCGAATTGGAACCGCATCATCCGGACTTGTTTTGGTATGGGATTCATCCGACCGAGGCTCTTTACACGATTATGGGGACGGGCTGCGAAACGGTCTCTTGCGCGGCAACGCCAGATACGCATGAAGTCACTGGCGTTTGGAAAGATGGCAAGGTGGGGACTTTGCGGGGCATCCGTAACGGGGCCGATCCGTATCGAGTGACTGTATTTGGCTCAAAGAAGGTTTTGGACAGGGATTTGGACGTCAATTACACGCCATTTTTGCGCGAGGTGGTGAAATTTTTTCAAACAGGCGTCGCGCCGGTTCCGGCGGAAGAGACGCTGGAAATCTACGCGTTCATGGAAGCGGCGGACGAGAGCAAACGGCAAGGGGGCTGCCCGGTGAAGATCAAAGATGTCATCGAGAAAAATGGCGGGGAGGAAGGTCGTCATTAGGCAGGGACCGATACTCACTTGAAGGGGAGACCAAAAGGAGCGAACCTCTGCGTTGACGCACATGACGCACCAGAAAATAGACGAACGCAGCCTGGCAATGGCCAGAGCCATCGTTGATCGGATTGATCAAGACCCGCAACGCGGCGGACTGGAGAGAGCCAGGAGCATCTGCCGACGATGGTTCGAGAAAAATCCCAGCGCCGCGAATCGGGAGTGGATCGAGATTTTGGAACGGCCATGGGAGGAAGTGCGCCAAGTGCTGCTGGACGAGTCTGGAGAAGGCCAGCGGAGGAGGCAAAGTGATCCGTTTTGTGGGGTCCTGACGCCTCAGGAGCGTTGAGAAATTTATCGTTCGTTTCATGAAAAGGATTGAGCTTGAACATGTGAATCAGAGTGGCTGGAAGTATAACGGATACTCGCGAACTGATTATCATCGAAAGCCAAGCCATACTCGGGAGTTTTCCTGATCCACCATCGGAACTCGCGGTGTCGCACGAAGCCGATTTATGGCCTCCCGAAGCGCCCGAAAAAAGCGATCTTATTGATGGCTCCATAGGGGAAAAATCGCCTTTTCACGATACGTTTGGCTATTTATGAACATGGTGTCACAAGCGAGACGGCGGTATTGCCCAAAAATTGGAAGTCTCGCCTTGTGAGAATCCAGAATCCAGAATACGAATACGAATCAGATTGCGGGACTCCGTCTAAGCCCCGCTGACATAGCGTTAAGCAAACTGGCCACAGGCCGCGAAAAGGACATGGAATATGTTCGGGCGCTTTTCAAACACCGGCTGCTCAATCCCGATCAAGTGGAACAACTGTTTTCAGAAGTCGAAGCGGCGGCATTGGGTCAGATAAAGCCACGCTTTCTCCGCTGCCGTTCAAGCGCCGCGCTTTGAAGGCAATCAAAGCTCGAGTCAAGGATGCAAATACTTGACTACGGCTTCGGTGCGGGAGTGGACGTGCAGCTTGTCGTAGATGTTCCGAATGTGGCTGTGCAGGGTGCCTTCGCTGATCGCCAGATTGCCGACTATTTCCTTGTAGCGGAAACCTTTTGAAAGCTGGTCCAATACGTCTCGTTCCCGCGCGGTCAAGGCATCGATCTCGGATGAGGGGACGGGCGCCTGGCGGAAATGTTGCACCACCAGACGGGCGATTTGCGGGGTCATGGGCGAGCCGCCACGATGGGCTTCGCGTATGGCGGCCATCAATTTCGACGGGGTGGTGCGCTTGAGCAAATACCCGCTGGCGCCCGCTACCAGTGATTTGAACAGGCGGTTGCTGTCCTCATAAACGGTCAACATGACAAATTGCGTATCCGCCATCTTCGGCTTCATGAGGCGGACACATTCGACGCCGTCCATGCCAGGAAGATTGATGTCCATAAGGACAACGTCGGTCTTTCGCTTGAGCAGTTCGGCAATGGCGGTTTCGCCGTCGCGATAGGCTCCGACAAGGCGGAACGAGGGGCTGTTGTCAATCCGATAGGCCAGATTGGCCCGAATCTCGTCGTCATCCTCCACCAAGGCAATGTGGATCGGCGGTTCCACGTCAGAACTCATCACAGAAGCATGGTATCCGCTTTTGCGGCCCCCTCCAACCGTATAAACATATGACGCAAAAGGGTTTCAAGAACGGTCTCATTTGCGGCCAAGCCTCACCTCAAAGGTGATTTGCGTGCCCCCGGATGGGACGCTGGTCATTGAAAATTTTCCGCCCAGGCTTTCGATTCGCTTGCGCATGTTTTCCAAGCCGTTGCCTTTCCGCTCGGCGCCATTTCCGTTCGCATGACTGTTGCCGTTGCCGCCAAAGCCGTTTAACTCGAAGCCGCGGCCGTTGTCGTCAATTGTAATTTGCATCGCGTTTTCGCTGGTGGAAACGCGCACGCGAACGGCGGTGGCGCCGGAATGTTTGAGACAGTTGTTGAATGCCTCCTTGACCACCAGGAATAAATCATGGCGGGCTTCGGCGGGAAGCGTGGTCCTGGGAAGTTCGACGGGCATTTCCAGGCGGCAGCCTATGCTGGTGTTCTCGAAAAATTCATCGGCGTAGTGGGCGATGTAGGAAACCAGGCCGTCCAGCGTGTCGTTTTCGGGGTTCACGGCCCAAACAATTTCATCCAGCGATTGCACGGTGTTTCGGGCGGAACTCACGATTTTGCGGATGTGGACGGCGACGTCTTCATTGCGGGTCAATCCTTCTTCGGTGCGTTCGCCGAGCATCATGATTCGCGTCAGGCTGGAGCCTAAATCGTCGTGGATGTCGCGGGCGATGCGTCCGCGTTCCCGTTCAATGGCGTGGCGCTGCTCCAGCAGTTCGACGTGTCGTTTCATTCTGCGAACCGCGGCGTATCGCGCGGCTCCCGCGGCTGAACCGATAATGAACAACGCCGCCAGGGCGCGGAACCACAGCGTCTGCCAAAAGTGCGGGACCAGCACTATTCCCAAGGAAGCTTCCGCGCCGCTCCAAACGCCGTCGGGACTGCAGGCCATGACGTCGAAGCGATAGCTGCCGGGAGAAACATTGTTGTAGTAGGCGGCGCGTAAGTTGCCGGCGTCGATCCAGTCCGGGTCAACGCCTTCAAGTTTATATTTGAAGCGCAATCGCTCCGACATTGGGAAAGACAGGGCGCAATAATGAAATTCCAATTCGCCGCGCCCGGGCGGCACTCGCAGGACGGCTCCCGCGTCGTCGGAAATAGGCATCACGGCATCGCGATGGGCGGAAAGCGGTTCCTTGTCCGCCAGAACCTGCTCGATAAAAACCGGGGGGGCGACGAGGTCCCTTTTGATCGTTTTTGGATCCACCACGACCAATCCCTTGCTGGTGGGAAACCAGAGCCGACCGTCACTGGTTTTACAACCGCCTGGTTTGGACAAGCAGTTGCACTGGGGGCTTTCCAGTCCATCCGCTTTGCCGTAGGCGATGCTGATAACTGACTCGCGAAGGCCATTGTCGAGCGAGTCCAAATCATCTTTACGGACGCGGAAGACCCCTTTGGAGCAGGTCATCCAGAGCCACCCTTGGTCGTCTTCGAGAATTTCAAAAATTTCGTCGCTAAAAAGGCCCTGGGCGGTCGTGTAGGCGCGTATCCGGCGATTGCGGAGGCGGTTCAATCCACCGGCCTGAGTCCCGATCCACAGGCTGCCCGCGTTGTCCTCATACAGGGCGGTCACAGTGTCGTCGGACAAACCGTTGCTGGCGGTGAGATTGACGAATTTTCCGTTCTCCAGGCGGCTCAGCCCCCCTTCGGTGCCGAACCATAGGCGGCCCCGGTGGTCTTCGCAAATGGCTCGGACGACATTTCCCGAGAGATTATCTTTGACGGTGTAATTGGTGAACCTTCCCCCGGCGAGGCAACTGAGGCCGCGTCCGGTGCCGATCCATAAGTTGCCGGCGCGGTCTTCGTGCAGTGCGCGGATGCCGGCGCTAATCAGTCCATCTTTGGCGCCATAATGGGTCGATTTTCCGTCTTTGAGCCGGGTGAGGCCGCCGTCGTAGTCCGCGCCGATCCACAAACTTCCGTCGTGTCCCTGGCAAAGTGAGAGAACGAGGTTCTGGGGAAAATTGGTCGTGGAATAAGCCTGGATGCGCTCGTCGCGCAAGCAGTCCAGCCCACCGCCCCAGGTTCCGACCCACAAGCTGCCGTTGCGGTCTTCCAGAACAGACATGACGTTATTATGGGTCAAGCCTTGCTGTTTTGTGTAGGTGATGAAACGCATTGGACGGAGGCGGACCAACCCTTCGTTGGAACCGACCCATAAGTCGCCTTCTCGATCCGCAAACAGGGCATTCACCTTGCCGAAAGGCAGGTCCTGGCTATCGCGTTCGACGAAAAATCTTCCTTCCCGAAAGCGATTGAGGCCGCTGTAGGTCCCGACCCAAAGGTTGCCCTCGCGGTCTTCGCAAATCGCGCTGACAAAGGTGTCGGAGAGGCCGTAGCGGGTGTTGTAGGCGTAAAAATGGTTTGCCCAATACCAATCATACCAAAGCATCCCGTTGTTGGACCCGATCCAAATACGACCGCCCTGGTCCTGGCAAATGGCCCTGACCGAATCGTTCGGCAGACCGTTGGGCATGACGAACGAAGCGATCTTCCCGTCGTGAAGACGATTTAAACCCGCGCCGGTGGCGATCCACAAGTCCCTGTGCCGGTCCTCATAAATGGAACGCACAACATCGGACAGCAACCCGTCTTTTGTAAAATAATTTTGAAATCTTCTGTTGGCGAAGCGGCTCAAGCCGGAACTCGTGCCGATCCATAAAGTGCCATCGCCGGTTTCAAAAATCGCGCGAACGGTGTCGCCGGCCAAACCGCTGGCTTTGCCGTAGTGCAGAAACTTTCCCTTTTCCAAACGCGTCAGGCCCCCGCCATCCGTTCCGATCCACAGCGCTCCCGAGCGATCCGAGCACAACGCGGTGATCGAGGAGTTTCCTATTTCCGGGGTGTTTTTTGCGTTGAAGGAGGTGAAAGCAACGCCGTCAAATCGGGCCAATCCGTGTCCCGTGCCAACCCAGAGAAAACCATCCACAGTTTGCGCGATGGCTTGCACGAGATTATCCGGCAACCCTTCATCAGTCTGCCATGTGCGCGAATTGTATTGGAAGGTGGGTTGGTCGAGGCTCGCCCAATCCAGCCAATCGGAGGCGTCGCTGATCTGACGGCGGTGATTCAACACGGCATTGTTGCCGACATCGACCGCGAAAACTTCCAGTGTGCCCTCGTCGTTCATGATGACCGCCGGGAAAGGACGCGCCGGCTTTCCCAACTCCGCCCAGGGTGACCAGCGGTCTGAATCATCGCAATAGTCCTCCCAACGGTGCAGGAGGGCATTGTCAACGCGCGAGACGGCAAATATTTCGATTCGTCCGTCGCTGCTGTGGCCCGCGGCAAGGCCGGTTTGAAACGAGTCGGCCAAGCCCTCGGAAGGAAGGGAAAAGAGATTTGTGTTCGCGTTGCTGCTCGGCACCCGCCTGATTTCCCCGTCAAAATCCACCCACGGCGAGTATGGCGAACTTTTGCCGGGGGTGGCCTGCACAATGCGTTTTATGCCGTTGTCCGTTTTGCTGACGGCGAAGACTTCGATCCGTCCGGCGATATTTTCGGTGACGGCGAATCCGGGCAGGATACCACCCCCCAAGTTGTCCCAGGAAGACCAATCGGCGCTATTATTTGGCTGCAATTGCCAGCAGTGAACGAGCGAGCCGCTGGCGGCATCAACTCCGAATAGTTCCAAATGCCCATCGCGGTTGCGAATGGCGGTCAAACCGGGGGCGAGGTTTCCGCCGCACTCCGTCCAGCGGGACCAATGGCCATTGGAATCCGTCTCCCAAAGGCGCATTAAGGCGCTTGAGTTGGCATTGATGCCGAAAACCTCCAAACATCCGTCGAGTTCCTGGCCGACGGCGACCTCCGGTCGCAAGTTCGCGCCGAGGTTGGTCCAATCCGACCAGTCGAGGCTGTTGGAGGCCGTTTGCCGAATCATGAAAAGAGCGCCGCTCGCGCGCTGGACCGCGAAAACTACAAGCGCGCCATCCTTATTGGTGCCTGCCGCCGCGCCCGGAAGCAACCCTCCCCCAAGACTCGACCAAGCCGACCAACTGCCATCGGTGAGTTTCTGCCAGCGATGGCGCAACTCGCCGTCGGCATCGACCTTGAAGACCTCCAAATGGCCGTCCGCATTGCGCGCGGCGAAAGGCTTGCCGGCAAGAGAGGTGTCCGCAGACGATCGGGAAGCCGTCAAACACAGCGCCAATGCCGCCAACAGGACGGGACACCAGCGCTGCTGAATCCGGCAATGGCTCATCATAAATAATGTATCGGGAGCCGAACGGGTTGCCAAGCGCTGTGATGGGGGCGGAGCGGGAAGCGGGCGGTTTGATATTTGCCGCCGTTCCTCGTATGATGTTTTGAAGTGCATAAAATCGCTTTTGAATTTGGCAACCTTACCGTGACGTGGTACGGGATCTTTCTCGCGTCAGGATTCATGGCGGGGCTTTGGACAGCCAGCCGGCGCGGCATGCGAGAGGGAATCCACCCCGATACGATTATTGATCTCGGCCCATGGCTGCTCTTTGGGGCGATCCTTGGGGCGCGGATTTTTTACGTGGTGTCTTATTGGAATGAATCCTTTGCGCACAGACCGTTTGCGGAAGTTTTTATGGTATGGCATGGAGGATTGGTCTATTACGGCGGACTGATCGGCGCCTCGCTGGCGTGCATCATTTTTGCGGCGTTGAAGAAGCTGCCTTTGTGGAAGCTTGCCGACATTTTGGCGCCGAGCATTGCGCTCGGGTATTTTTTCGGACGCTGGGGATGCCTGATGAACGGGTGTTGTTACGGACGGCCCACGACCATGCCGTGGGGCATTCAATTTCCCATAGGCCATGAAACGTATCCAAGCTTCGTCCATCCAACCGAGATTTATGACTCCCTCTTGAATCTTTGCCTGTACGGATTTCTGGCATGGCTTTACCGGCGAAAACGTTTCGATGGCCAGGTTTTCGCGGTTTATTTGATTTGCTATGCCGTGCTTCGCTCTTTTGTGGAACTTTTCCGCGGGGATTATACGCCGGAGCATTACTGGGCGGGATTGACTCCGGCCCAAATGGTCAGCATCGGCATCATCATCACAGGGTTGATCCTGCTTTGGAAATTGCCGCGAAAACATGCGCCGGTTGAAATTGACCAGAAACCATTGCTGGCCAAGTGATGGAAACTTCCGCCGCCCGCGCAATCTTTTTGGCCGGCCCGACCGCCGCCGGCAAATCGGAAATCGCCTTGCAACTGGCGTCGCGCCTCGGCGGCGAAATTATTTCGGTCGATTCCATGCAGGTTTATCGCGGCATGGACATCGGCACGGCCAAACCATCCGCCGAGGACCGGGAGCGCGCGCGTCATCACTTGATCGATGTCGTGGATTTGGACCACGGCTTTGATGCGGCGCAATTCGTCCGGCTTGCTGGTGAGGCGGTCAAGGAAATCCAGTCGCGCGGACGAATTCCGATTTTTTGCGGCGGCACGGGGCTTTATTTCAAAGCGTATTTGGAAGGATTGGGGGACGCGCCGCCCGCAGACCCAAAAATTCGCGCGCAACTGGAATCCACGCCGATGGAAGAATTGCTGCGGGAATTGGCCGAGCGCGATCCGGAGGCGTTTCAAGCGATCGACCGGCAAAATCCACGGCGTGTCATCCGCGCGCTGGAAGTGATCCGGGTGACGGGGCGGGCGTTTTCGGAACAACGCGGGAAGTGGGGAAAAGTGGGGAAACACGCGGAAGCCGGTTTGCTGGGTGTCACGCGTCCGGCGGGGGAATTGGTCGAACGCATTCATCGGCGGGTGGACGAAATGTTCCGCAAAGGGCTGGTCGCGGAAACGGAGGCGTTGCTCCAGCGCGGATTGGACAGGAACCCAACGGCGCTTCAGGCGTTGGGTTATCGGCAGGTTGTTGAACATTTGCGGAGCGAACGCGGACTTGTGGAGACGATTGAGCTTGTGAAAATCCGCACGCGCCAGTTCGCAAAAAGGCAACTGACATGGTTCCGTCGGCAGATGAACCTCGATTGGGTTACGTTGAGCGGCGACGGCGCGGCCGAGCTGGCTCCTTTGTTCTCATGTAGTGAAAAAGATACTGCTGCGCATAGCCGGAGTGCGGACCAAAATAAGTCTGGATGAACCGGAGCAGGCGCGGCGGTTTTGGGCGGCGGTTCGGAAAATAAAGCTGCCGCAACGCCCTCGCAATCCAGACATCCACGGGAAACGCGCGCGGAAAGCCGTACGCGAAAAGCAAAACGCAATCGGCGATCTTGGCGCCGACTCCAGGGAGATTGAGCAAAGCCGCGCGCGCTTCATCCAGCGGCAGGCCGCCAAGCCGCGACAAATCGAGTTTTCCGACGGCCAGCGCGCGGGATGTGGAGCTCAGGTACGGAGCGCGAAAACCGAGTTTGCACTCTCTCAACTCCGCCTCGGAAGCCTCGGCAATCCGGGCGATGCTGGGAAAGCAATATGCGGGACCAACTCCTTCCGGCACAGGCAACAGATCACCAAAGCGTTGGCTCAACAAGGCAATTATTTGTTGAATCTGCACGATTTGTTTCGTCGATGAGCAAATGAACGAGGCCACGCATTCCCAGGGATCCTGCCGCAGCAGTCGCAGACCGCTGCAGAATGCGATGGCCGCGCGCATAGGTTCGTCTTCGGGGAAGGTCGCGAGAATTTCCGGCAGTTGCACATCCAACTGCAAAAAGTGGCGGAGCCATTGCCAATCGCCGGGCGCAGCGGCTTCGGCGTGGATGCGGTCTCCGTCCTGCCGCAAGCGGACCCAGCGGGCTCCGATGATGCCTTCCCAGGCGTTGTCGTTTTGCCGCCAGCGAAAGGCCTGGCCAGAACCGAGCGTCACCGCCAAATCGTAATGCTCGACGGCAAAGCCGGCCGATTCTAACGCAAGTGATGGCATTCGATCAATTGGACGCGCCGGACGATGTTGCCGTCGGCGACGATGTTCCTGAATCCGAGATTGGTGAAAGACTCAAATTGCCGCTGGATTTCCGCGGGAGGCGGCTGGGCAGGCGGATTGTCAAGAATTAGGATATTTGGGTCGTGGCGCCACCATCTGCCAAGCCAGTCGGGGCGCAGCCGGGGAGGATCCACCTGGCGGACGAACAGCGCGTCTTGTCCTTTGCGATCAAGATAGTTTGGCCAGAAATAGAATTGGTTTTGCGGGTCGGGAGTGGCTTCGAAATAAACCAGCGGGTCAGAATTGACGCGGCTTTTGGCTTCGGGCGAATAAAAGGTGATCTCGGATGTAAAACCGTAATGCTCGCAAATGATAAAGGACGCTTTCCCCTTGCGAGCGGCCTCGGCAACTTGGGCCAGTTCCTTCCATCCGCTGGCGCGCCGCAATAAATCCAGCTTCGCGGGCAATTTTCGATGGATGACCTTGTTGACAAGGTTCGGCGCGTGGAGAATGACAACAACTACCGCGCCAAAAACCAGGCTGGCGACGAGCAATTTTTTCAACACACGCGCTCTATCGGTCCACCACTTCCACCAATAGAGCGCGGCAAGACAAAAAAGCGGAATGACGCTAGGAGCGATCCAATTGCCCAAAATCCGGCTGTGCCAGCTCAGGATAAAGTAGCCAAGGAAAAGGGGCGCGCCCATGCTAAAGAAAAAAAGCGAGAGAGGGTCGTTGCGGTCCCGCCGCCAAAACGCGAGCGCCGCCCAAAGCGCCGCAACAAAGAAAAGAGGGTGCAGCAGGGCGGTTTCCGTCAGAAGGAATTCCAACACATACGTCCGATGCCATGCTTCGCCCAATTGCCCGTCGCTTGCGACGTGGCGAACGGTGATCCAGTGGCGTTGCGCGTTCCAAATGATCACCGGCAAAGTGAAAAGCGCCGCGACCAGAAGCGCCAGGTACGGGCCTGGACGGCGCAAGTGCCGGCGGGCCGGATGCCAGAGCAGGAAAAAAACGCCAAAAGAGATGACTTGCGCCAAATTGGTGTACTTGCTCAGAAACCCCAACCCCATCCAAAGGCCGGCCCAGAGCCACTGGCGTGTCGTTCCCGCCGGTTGCGCCGCGCGCCATCCCGCAAACATCGCGGCGGTCCAAAATAGAACTGATAGCGGATCCACTGTCATCACTATCGCTCCCAGAGCCATCAGCGGAGTCACCGACAAGGCCACGATCAGGATGACGGCCAGTCGCGCACCCGCTTCGCGCGCGAAAAAACGAAGCACCAGCAGCGACAATATCGCGGCGATGACCGGGGAAAAAAAACGCACGCCAAATTCGTTGTCGCCCCACAGGTGGGTGCCAAGGAATTGAGTGTAGGCGATCAATGGTGGCTTGCTGTAATACGACAGGGCGGGATGCTTCGACCAAATCCATTGATAAGCCTCATCCTCTGTCAATTCGATTTTCCCGGAGCCGATGTACGCCAGGCCAAGAAGAAAAGAAAAAATGACCAGCACGTAGCCGAGGCGGAGCCATTCGGTTTCATCAGATGATTTCACCTCATTGAAAACCGGGGTGGCCAATGATGGCAGCCGCTCGTGCCACACGGGAAACCATCGCGGGCCGATTTTTTGCCAAAGCCAATCGAACCCGAAAATCACGCCGAGACTGTAGCCGACGCCAAGGGTCGCTCCGACCAGCGAATCGCTCGGGTAATGAACGCCGTTATAGATTCGCGACAGGGAAACCAAAAATGCCAGCGGCAGCATGACCCAAATCGAACGCCGGAAATAGACAAACAGAATGAGCGCCGCGCTGAACCAATTGGCGGCGTGCGACGACGGCATGCTGAAGCTGTCGCCCATTCCAATTCGCAAATGAACGTCCGGCAGATCGTGGAAAGGACGCAATCGCCCGACAGCGTGCTTAATAGTATCGACAATCAGCCAGTTTCCGATGCACAGGGCCAGCACGAGCATCAACACGCAGATCCGCCCGCGCGCGCCGCCGCAAAAAAGCAGCCAGAGGCAAATCGCAATCAGGATGGCGGCAAACCAGGGTGAATCGCTGACAAACGGCATCAACTGATCAAAGAGTGGATTGCTCAGGGACGAATTGATGAATCGGAAGAGCGAGACATCAAGCGATTGCAACCAGCCGATCATGACAACTGGAAGAATTATTTCACCGCGGCGGCCGGCATGGCGTCAATAGACTATCAACGAGCGAACAGGAAAGCCCTGAAGGCGGTCGCGTCCTTTGAGAAAACTCAATTCGATTAAAAACGTGATTTCCAGGATTTGCGCGCCCAATTGTTTGACGAGATTGGCCGCGGCCCCGGCCGTGCCGCCGGTGGCCAGCAGATCGTCAATCAACACCACGCGGCCGCCCGCTTTGATGGCGTCAGTGTGGATGGCGATGGTATTTGAGCCGTACTCCAGCGTGTAAGTTTCCTCGTAAGTCTTGTGCGGCAGCTTGCCCTTCTTGCGCACGGGAATAAATCCGCACCCCAGTTTGTAAGCCGCCGCGGCGGCGAAAATAAACCCGCGCGCGTCGATCCCCACAACCGCATCCACCGAACCAGGCTGAATGTTGGCGGTCAAATGATCGATGGACGCCGTAAAAAACCGCGCGTCGGCAAGGACCGGCGTGATGTCTTTGAATTGGATTCCCGGCTGTGGAAAATCCGGCACATTGCGGATCGCCGCGGTTATTTCCTGGATCGTTGCGCTAGTTTTCGTCATGGCGGTGACAATAAATCGCCCGCCTAGGTTTTGACAGCCTCAAGTTTCTGGATCATTTTGCGCAGCTTATTCAGCGCGATGTTCTGAATCTGCCGCACACGCTCGCGCGTGACGCCGAATTTTTCGCCGACTTCCTCCAGCGTTTTTTCGCTCCCGCCATCGAGGCCAAAACGATACTGCAAAATGGTCGCTTCGCGCGGGTCGAGCGTTTTGACCATTTCTCGGAGCATTTTGGTGACGGTTTTTTCTTCGAGCTGCTCGTAAGGAGTGTCCGCGTTTTCGTCCTGCACAACCTCCGCAAAATTATTCGATTCGTCGTCGCCAATCGGCGCGTCCAGCGATGCGGGGCGAATTGCCGCCGTGCGCATTTGCGCCACCCGCGATGCGGACATTCCCATTTCCTCCGCCAACTCCTCGTCCGTCGGTTCGCGTCCGAACACTTCCTGCAATTTCATCGCCGTCCGCCGCATCTTGGCGATTTTATCCACCAAATGCACCGGCAGCCGAATCGTCTTGGACTGATTGGCCAGCGCGCGCTTGATGGATTGCTTGATCCACCATGACCCGTAAGTCGAAAGCTTGCCGCCCTTTGCCGGATCAAACCGTTCGACTGCCTTCATCAGCCCGATATTTCCTTCGTTGATCAAATCCAACAACGGAAGGCCGAAATTCTCGTAGTCGTGGGCTATCTTTACGACCAACCGGAGGTTCGCCTTGATCATTTGTTCGCGCGCCTTTTTGTCGCCCTTCTTGATGCGCGCGGCAAGTTCGATTTCCTCCAGCGGTGTCAGCAATTTAACCTGCCCGATTTCGCGCAGATAAAGTTTGATCGCGGTTTCGCCGTCGTACGGGGCGCGCTCCCTGTCCGGCAGGGAAATCAACGGCTCTGGTTCGCGCGGGATATCCGCCTGTGATTGCGGTATGGGCGCAGACGGCGCGAGAACGGTGCGGCGCGGCTTTACGCTCGCTGTTCGAGCGGCGGCGCGGGGAGACTTTTTGCCGCGGGCCCGAGGGCTCTTCGCGCGATTCTTTTTTCTGGCCATGGCTGATTAATCTTTGCGGCAAGTTTTAGAGGTTTGCGCCATTTCGGCAAGCTTATTAAGCCACATCAGGCATCGGGTGTTTACCCGATATAAATTTGACAGAAGCCGGGGCCGAACCGGCAATTCGGACAAAGCCATTGATGGGATTCCAAACTGGAATAAATTGGGTGCGTGAGTAAACGCGCCGTAATCCATCTGAGTTCCGACCCTATAATGTCGGTATTGATCGAAAAGATCGGAATGATCCGATTGAAACCGCGCCGCCTTTCACCGTTTCAATCCCTCACGCAGGCCATCATTTACCAACAACTGAGCGGCGCGGCTGCCGGAACCATCCTCGAAAGATTCAAATTGTTATTTCCGGGCACCGACTTCCCGATGCCCTGAAAGGGTGTACAAAAACTGGGATACGCGCATCCCCGTTGATTTTTCTTGTGGTTTCTCGCCAATCAGGCGCGAATCCTTTAACCTGCCGGCATGTCGTTGCGCGGCAAAAAACTCGGCCTGCTCCTCTCAACCTCGCCTGAGCACTCCGGTTTCAAACACGGATTGGCCCTGGCCGAAGCCGCGCTCGCCGAAGGCGTCGAAGTTTATCTGTACTGCATCGACGAAGCCGTCCTTGGCCTTGCCGAACCGCGCCTGCAATTGATGGCGGAACGCGGGCTAAAGCTTTACGGCTGCGCTTACGCCGTCCAACTCCGCCGCCTGCCCTTCGACGATAAAACAAACTGGGCCGGCCTCGCGTTGTTGAGCGATTTAATCGCCGCGACAGACCGATTCGTGAGCTTCAATTGAATACCACCGCTCTTTTTATAATTGATACCGACCCCCGCGCCAGCGGCCGTCCGGCTGAGGCGGTGCGCATCGCCGCCGGAATTGCCGTGTGGAAAAAAATTGATGTCGCCCTTTATTTGCGCGCCGCCGCCATCCTGATCCTTGCCGAATTCACCGATGATCTTGTGGACGAGGAAAATTACACCCGTTACTTGCCAATCCTGGGCGAATTCCCCCGCCCGATTTACGTTCAAAAAGGCGCCTCAACGCTGTCGCAACTCGGGCAAAGCGTCCTGCTTTTCCAGGAAATCTCCGACGCCGAACTGGCCCTAATGGCGGCGAAAAACTCTTGCATCCTTCGTTTCTAACCATGCCTTGCGTCCTCCACATTTTGACACGTCCCGAAGACACCTTTTCGCGGGAAATCATTGCCCAACAGAAAGCCGGGACCGAGACTGAGATCGAAGTTGTTGACCTGACAATTCCTCAGCCCGACTACAAAGCCCTGCTCGAAAAAATCTTCACCGCCGATTCAGTGGAGACTTGGTGATTGCCTCCGGACTGATCAGAAAGCCGGAATTACTCAATTGGACACAGCTCGCCGTGGCAATCCGCGCCACAAAACAATTGCATCAAAGAACCTTTTGATGAGAATAGCGCCATGCGTTCACGGCTATGGCTGATTGTTTCATTGGCCTTCAACGTATTCGCGGCGGTCTGTTTGTATGTCGCCATAGAACCGTACCGCAAGCCCCCTCCTCCCCCGGCGCCGACCTATGAAGACACTCTCATCAAGACGAACGTTGTCGTCCGCCATGAAAATTTCACCTGGGACCAGGTTTCGTCCACCAACTATGTGGAATTTATCAAAAACCTCCGCGCCATCGGTTGCCCGGAACTAACGGTTCGCGATATTGTGCGCTCTGAAATCGACCGCCTTTACGCCCGGCGCCGTGTCACTGAAGTGGTCTATCCCAATTATCAATGGTGGCGCTCCGATCCCGATCCCGACCTGGTCCAGGCGGCCAAAGAAAAAATCCAAAGCCTCGACACCGAACGGCGCGATTTGCTGACATCGTTATTGGGCGCCGGCTGGGACGCGGAGAGCAAGGCCGTCATCGCGGCGCGCGGAGGGATAACGTTGACAGGGCCGGTTCTCGGCGACATGTCCGCCGCGGCCAAAGAGGCTGTGTTCATCATTATCGCGGCGGCCCAGGAAAAAATCGAGGCTTACCAGGAGGACCAGGCGCGGCTGGGCAAGGCTGCCGATCCGATGCAAATAGTCCGGCTGCGCGAAGACCCGTTCATCCAACTGGTGACGATCCTGACCCCCGCGCAATACGACGAATTCGTCCTTCGTTATTCTCCGGGGGCACAGCAGTTGCGCGAAGAGATGCGCGGCATGGATTTGTCCGCCGATCAATTTCGTGAATTGTTTAACCCGGTCGGCGCGATCCTTGGCCAGCCGGGTTATTTTTATAACGGCACTGACCCGCAATTGCTCAAGCAGCAACAGCAACTTCAAGCGCAGAGCGAGGCGTTGATGAAAAACACGCTTCCGGATGTTTATGCGGCCTATCAACTGAACCAGGACCCCGTTTACCGTTCCTCGAAGACAACGGTGGAGCAATTGGGCGTTCCCGCGGCCGACGTTACGCCGGTGTATGAAATCAACCGCGCCACGGAGGCGGAAATGGACCGCATTCGCAAGGACGACACCATGAGCAACGACGAAAAAGTCGAAGCGCTCGCGCAGACACAAGTCCAGCAGCAGGAATCACTGGAGCAAGTCCTGGGGCCCGACGCGTTTGAACACTGGCTTCAATTGCAGGAAGGCAAATAGGCTCAAGTCCATGCTTTCATCCGAAGTTCAAGGCAGGCGGCTGCGCGATCTATCGCCGTTGCAATGGAAATCCGGAATCGCGGCGTGGATGGGGTGGTTTTTCGACGGGCTGGACATTCATCTTTACACGTTGGTCGCCGCGCCGTTCGTTGCCCATCTGCTCAACGTTGCCGACGCCGGCGATCCGCTGGTAAAAAAATACAGTTCGTGGATACAGGCGTCGTTTTTGATTGGCTGGGCGCTGGGCGGCGGGATATTCGGCCGCCTGGGCGACAAGCTCGGGCGAAGCCGCGCATTGAGCCTCACGATTTTAACGTATGCGGCGTTCACGGGGCTTTCGGTCTTCGCGCACACGTGGTGGGAATTGCTGATTTTTCGTTTTGTCTCCGCGCTCGGCATCGGCGGCGAATGGGCGGTGGGCGCGTGCCTGCTTTCGGAAACGTGGCCGAAACGCTGGGGGCCGTGGATCGCCGCGGTGCTGCAATGTGGCGTCAACGTCGGCATTCTCTGCGCCTGTATGTTCGCTTACGTTCTGGCCGCGTACCCAGCCCGGTATCTTTTCCTGGTTGGAATTATTCCGGCGCTGATTGTCTTTTGGATTCGCCGCCATGTTCCCGAACCGGAGGAATGGCGGACGGCGCAAAAAGTTTCGGGGGGGCAACCGTCGATCAAGGAACTTTTCCGGGGCAAACTCGCCGTGACCACTTTATTGACGACAACAGTTTGTTCACTGACGCTGACTGGATGGTGGGCGTTTCTTTTTTGGAATCCGCAGCATTTGCAAAGCCTGCCGGAACTGGCGGGTTGGAGCAGCGCGGCGAAACGGCAATTGGTGACCAAGGCGTTTTTTCTCCTCATTTTTGTTTCGATGGCGGGCAATTATTTCGTCTCATGGCTGGCGACGTTTTTCGGTTACCGCCGGGTCATCCTCGGCGGGTCGCTGGCATTCGCGGTTTCGTTTTATCTGACGTATCATGTTCCGCGCGGGTATGAGGCGTTGATGTTCTGGCTGCCGGTAATTGGATTTTGGTCGGGGATATTTGGATTGTTCACGATGTACCTTCCGCCGTTGTTTCCCACTTTGTTGCGCACGACGGGAGCGGGCTTTTGCTTCAACATTGGACGCGTCGCGGCTGCCATCGGCACCGTGATTTTCGGCCTTTACCTGCGGGTGGGAGATTTTCGTGTGGCTCTAATGGCCATCGGGGGCTTGTTCATCCTCGCTGCGGTCGTTTCCTTTTTCCTTCCGGAGTCAGAGCGACATTAGCTGTTTGACTTTTTCGGGATCGCCACTTGGCGGCTGACACGATTTTCCCGAACACACATAAACCATTGGCCCATCTTTCGCCGTCAAAGTTTTGGCGAAAGGCTCGACCGCGCCGCTATTGCCCAGGACAACTTTGTTCGGCTGATAAACACCGTGAATAGCGCGCAACAACGTCCTCGCTTCGGCGCGATTGGCGTCGCCCGCCACGACCGCGCGGCGTGTTCCATGCAATAAAAAGTCCAATCCAATCAAAAGGTGCGGCACAGCTTGCGGCAAATCGTGCAAGCGGGGCGCAAACAGCCGCAATGTTTTTTCGGCGGCCTCCGCAAATTCCGCCTGGCCGGAAATTTCCGCAAGACGCAGCAGAGATAAAACGGCGACGGAATTTCCCGAAGGCTCCGCGCCGTCGTAATCGTCCTTGAAGCGCAGGATCAACTCTTTGTCCCCGGCGATACTGTCATAAAAGCCGCCGTTGGCCGCGTCGTAAAACTTCTCGATCATCGAACGGGCGAGGGCAATCGCAAAATCCAGATGCCGGGTATCGAGTGTGGCCTCGTAAAGATCAATGACTCCGGCGCAAAGGTTGGAACACGCGGCAAGCAACTGCACCGAATCGCGTTCACCCTCGCGCCATCGATGATGCAACGTCCCGGCTTTTTCGTCCCAAAGATTCTGGCGCAAAAACGTGATATTCCGTTCAGCGGCGGCTCGAAACGTTTCATCGCCGAGCACAGAATACGCTCGCGCCAACGCCCCCAGCATCATCCCGTTCCACGAGGCCAGGACCTTGTCATCCAAATGCGGCCGGACACGATTAGCCCGCACCCGAAAAAGCTTCGCCTTCGCCGAGTCAAGAATTGTTTTTTCATCTGGCGCAAGATTCGGGTCCGCGATGCTCAGGACGTTCTGGTTGGGCAGTGGATTTGGGTCGCTGTGATCAACGAAATTGCCCTGCCCGGTGACGCCAAAATAGCGCGCGGCGATTTTGGCTTCCTCGGGGGTCAGAAGCTCGGAAAACTCCGCCAGGGTCCAGCAATAGAATTTCCCTTCTTTGCCTTCGCTGTCCGCGTCCTCGGCGGAATAAAAGCCGCCGCCGGGATGCGTCATGTCGCGCAGGACATATTGGATAATGCCGCGCGCAGTGTCGGCATGACGCGCGTCGCCGCTGACGAGCCAGGCATCGAGGTAGAGATTGACCAGTTGCGCGTTGTCATAAAGCATCTTCTCGAAATGCGGGACCAGCCACTGAGCGTCCACGGAATAACGCGAAAAGCCGCCGCCGAGTTGGTCGTAAATTCCGCCCGCCGCCATCCGCTCGCAGGTGTGGAGCGCCATTTTTATCGCTTCATCGTCCCGGGTGCGCGCCGCATAGCGCAGCAAAAACAGCGGTTCGCTCGGCCGGGGAAATTTCGGCGTCCCGCCAAACCCGCCGAACTGTGGATCATACTCCCGCATGAAGATGGAAGCGGCGTTGTCAAACAGCTCGGGCGACAGAACAAGATCACCTGGCTCGCGCGCGGCGACGGATTCGAGTTGTTGATGAAAGTCGGCCGCCGTCTCCAATATTTTGTCGCGCCGATTTTCCCAGAGTTGCGCGATTTGCCGCAGGACCTGGATGAAGCTGGCCTGGCCGTATTTATTTTCGGGAGGAAAATATGTTCCGCCGTAAAAGGGCTTTAGCTCGGGCGTAAGAAAACAATTCAGCGGCCAGCCGCCGTGGCTGGTCAGCGCCTGAACGGCTGTCATGTAGATTTTATCCACGTCGGGCCGCTCCTCGCGGTCCACCTTGATGCTGACGAAGTGGGCGTTGAGGAAATCCGCGATTTTGCGGTCTTCGAACGATTCCCGTTCCATGACGTGGCACCAATGGCAGGTGGAATAGCCGATGCTGAGGAAAATCGGCTTGTTTTCACGGCGCGCCTTGTCGAATGCCTCATGGCCCCAGGCAAACCAATCGACCGGATTGCCCTGGTGTTGCAACAGATAAGGCGATTTTTCCCGCGCCAGACGGTTCGTATGAAGGAACTGATCCGACATTGCGGCAACATACCGCCGACTGATGCCCGCGCAACCTTTTTGCGTCGGCGGCGGTTTTGCCCTACAATGGCCGCATGCGTGTGGAATCAGTCGCAATGCCGGATAAAACAGCACAGCAAATTGCCGAGAGGACAGTCATGTCCGTTCTCCTGGCGATCAGCTTTTGTCACATGCTGAATGACACGATGCAATCTCTCATTTCGGCGATCTACCCGGTCATCAAGCCGATGTTTCATCTTGACTATACGCAAGTGGGACTGATCACGTTGACGTTCCAGATGACTGCGTCATTGCTGCAACCAGTGGTGGGAATTTATACCGACCGGCGACCGCACCCGTATTCGCTGGCAATCGGGATGTGTTTTACATTGTGCGGATTGGTGCTGCTTTCGATGGCGCCGAATTTTCACATGTTGCTGGTTTCGGTGGCGCTGGTGGGAATCGGGTCATCGGTCTTTCATCCGGAGGCGTCGAGGATGGCGTATATGGCGGCCGGAGTGCGGCATGGATTTGCGCAGGCGGTTTTTCAAGTGGGCGGCAACACGGGCAGTTCGTTGGGGCCGTTGATGGCGGCGTTGATTGTCGTGGGCGAGCACGCGCAAGCCCGGGTGTTATGGTTTTCGGCGGCGGCAATGATTGCCATCGTGGTTTTGTGGAACATCGGGCATTGGTACAAGAAAAATACATTCCGGTTAAAACCAAAGCCGCGCAAAGCGGTCAGGCACGGCCAGGCGACACTCTCGCGACGCAAGGTGACGCAATCACTCGTGATTTTGGTCATTTTGGTTTTTTCCAAATACTTTTATTTGTCGAGCTTGAGCAGCTACTTCACTTTTTACCTCAAGGAAAAGTTCCATGTCTCGACTCAGGGCTCGCAGCTTTACCTCTTTCTGTTTCTGTTTTCTGTCGCGGTCGGCACGTTCATCGGCGGTCCGGTTGGCGACCGAATTGGACGCAAATATGTGATCTGGGTTTCGATTTTGGGCGTGGCGCCGTTTACGTTGTTGCTGCCGCATGTGAATTTGCTCTGGACGGCGGTGTTGTCGGTGGTGATTGGACTCATCTTATCTTCGGCGTTTACGGCGATTTTGGTTTACGCGCAGGAATTGGTGCCCGGCAAAGTGGGAATGATCGCGGGCCTGTTTTTCGGTTTGGCTTTTGGGATGGGCGGGTTGGGTTCCGCGGTGCTGGGCTGGCTGGCGGATTTGACCAGCATTGAGTTTGTCTATCAGGTGTGCGCGTATCTGCCGCTTATTGGTTTGCTCGCCGGGTTTTTGCCAAACCTCGAACCCGGAAGGGCGGAAGGAAGCAAACATTGAGCGCAACTTCGGTTTTAATTTGGTGTTCATATAAACGCCGGTTATATTTCCATACCATGAATTTCAAGGCAGTGTCCTGGGTGCTGGGGTGTTTTTTGTTGGCACAAGGAAGGCTGGCGATGGCCGATGATGCTGCCGACGCCGCCGCCAATCCCTATGCGGTGATCAGCGAGCGGAATGTTTTTCATTTGAATCCGCCCCCGCCTCCACCGGCGCCGGAAGAACCTCCGAAGGCCGACCTGCCCGACATCAAACTGTCGGGATTCCTGAAAATTGGGAAAACCACGCACGCGCTTTTTTCCTCCTTTCCAAAGGACAAAAAGGATCTGCCGACTTATTACGATCTAGTTGATGGGGAAAAGCAGGGCATCCTTGAAGTGGTGAAGATCCACGAAGACAAAGGGGAGGTGGAAATCATCAATAGCGGCACCGCTGCGACGCTCAGTTTGAAGGATGACAGTCTTGAAGCCAAGACCCCAACCGAGGCGAATGCTCAAAAGAGAGAACACCATATGCCTTTCGGTCCTCCAGGTATTCATCAAGCGGAAGGGGCTCGAGCAGGCCACCCATTTGGCTTTTCGATACCGCCAAGGCGGACACGGTATCAGCAATGATTCCCTCGTAAAATCGCCACCGACTCCGCCGGCAGCGTTAGCGTCGGCGACGTTCCAATGATCCCGACATCGGAAGCAAGAACCAACTGGTGATCTCCATCGCGCAAGCGCAGTGAAGCGGGTTTCGACGCCAGATTGCACGCGATAGTCCACTCGCCGCGTTCGACCAGCAGCCAGCGATCCTCCTCGCTAAAATGGGTGCGCACCTCTTCCAATCTGCCATCGGACAGCGGCCGTTCCGCCCGGCGCAATCGAATAAGCTGCTTGTGCCATGCGAGCAAATCCGCGTGGGTCGGCGCGGCCAATTCGGTCCAATCGAGCTTGGAACGGGCGAACGTCTCGGGCGATTGCGGGTCCGGGATTTCCTCGGGCTTCCAGCCGAAGGCGGCAAATTCCTTGCGTCTCCCTTCGCGCACCGCCTTGGCCAGTTCCTGGTCCTCATGATCGCAAAAATAGAGGAAAGGCGACGACGCGGCCCATTCTTCGCCCTGAAAGAGCATCGGCAAAAAGGGAGAGGTGAAAATGAGAGCGGCGGCGATCTTCAGTTTTCCCACGCTCATCAACCGGCCGCTGCGATCCCCAATGGCGCGGTTGCCGATCTGATCGTGGTTCTGCAAATAAGCCAGAAAACGGTGACCGTCCAAACCAGTGGGCGGACGCCCGTGCCGCCGTTGCATGAATTCCGAATAGCGTCCGTCATAAACATAGGCGTTGCGCAACGCCTTCGCGAGATCGGCAATCGAGCCAAAATCGCGGTAGTAGCCCGTGCGCTCGCCGGTCAGCGCGCTGTGAAGCGAGTGATGAAAATCGTCGTTCCACTGCGCGTGCAATGCGAAACCTCCGCGACCGCGCGATCTGAGGATTCGCGGATCGTTTCGCCCATCCTCGGCGATCAACGAAAGGTGCCGGCCCACCTGCGCCTCGAGTTCCTTGACCTCTGCGGCCAATTGTTCGAGAAACGGTTCGGCGGATAGATCGACAATTGCGTGCAGCGCGTCGAGACGCAGGCCGTCGAAATGATAATCGCGCAGCCATTGAATGGCGTTGTCGCAAAAAAAGCGCCGCACATCATCGCTCTGGGCGTCGTCAAAATTGATCGCGGGCCCCCAAGGAGTGGCGTAGCCGGGTTTGAAGAAGGGCGCGAATTTTTTCCAATGATGCCCGGCCGGCCCAAAGTGATTGTAAACAACGTCAAGTATAACGTCCAGGTGTTTGACGTGACATGCGTTGACAAGGCGTTTTAACCCCTCCGGCCCGCCGTAGGCATGGTGCGGGGCAAACAAATTGACGCCGTCGTATCCCCATCCGCGGTCCCCGGCAAATTCGTTCACCGGCATCAATTCCAGATGGGTCACGCCGAGGGCAACGAGATGATCAAGTTTCTCGATGGCGGCCTCGAACGTGCCCGCGGGCGTGAACGTCCCAACGTGCATTTCATAAAATACCGCGGACGAAAGCGGCGGCGCCTGCCATCCGGCGTCGCTCCACGTAAAAGCGTTATGCTGGACGCGATGCGAAAATCCAAGTGCGCCATGCGGTTGACTGCCGGAACGAGGGTCGGGCAGCGGCCCCTCGCCATCGAGGACGAAACCATAATCGCCATCAGCATCGAGCGAGGAAATCTCGGCAGTCCACCAACCGCTGGCCTCGCGGGACATCGCCAGACGGCGGGAGGACAGTTGCAACTCGACATTCTTTGGGATTGGCGCCCAGACCCGAACGTTTTCCATTCATCCTCCTATTCCCGAATCAGCAAGGCCACCGGGAAGTGCGCCGTAAGAGCGTTCATATCCCCGCCGGAAACCGGGTCGCCTGTCAGTGCATTCCGCCAGCGGCCGGCAGGCAGTTCGACCCCCGTGTCAGCCCACTCGCCGTTGATCCCTCGAACCAATCTTGGGGCAATCGTCACAACATTCCCGCCGCGGGCGAATGCCACAACTTGCGCGGACTTCGCTCCTCGGACGGGCAACGGTTCGTACTGCCCCGCGGCGCCAAAACTATCGGGGAAGTTCCGGCGCGCCTCCAGCACTTTCAAAATCAGCCATAGTTTTGACATTCCACTCGGGCGCTGTTGCCAGGCTTTATCGGCTTCGAGTGTTTTGGCCGTTGCGAGCATTTGTTTGCGCCGCGCAAAATCGATTGGGCGCCGGTTATCTGGGTCGGCAAGCGTCAAATCCCACAATTCGCCCCCTTGATAAACGTCCGGCACGCCCGGGGCCGTCAGTTGCAGAAGCGTTTGAGCAAGCGAAGCAATGCGTCCGTCGTCCTCGAGGCTTGAAACAAATCGTTTCAGATCCGCCATGAATTCGGAATTATCGAGCGCGCCTTCGACAAATAATTTTAGCGCGCGTTCGTACTCGGGGACTTGCCGGCTCCAATCCGTGTTCTCCTTCGCTTCGCGCACGGCCTTTAGCATGTAGTCAAGAATGCGCTCGCGCGAAAGCGGCCACGCGCCAACCAGTGTTTGATAGAGGAAATATTCGGTTTTGCGTCCTGGCCATTCTTGCGTCCGGTTGTGTTCATTCATTTTCATCCAGCGCCGGACCGTCTCCGCCCACTCCTGCGGCATCTGGGAGAGAAGGGACATCCGCGCGCGGACATCCGCGCCCCGCTTGGTGTCGTGAGTCGAAACTGAGTTCATGGACTCCGGCCATATTTCCTGGCGGCGGCGGCACATTTGGTGAAACGCCTGGACACTGAAGCCGAACCGGCTCGGATCGCCACCGACTTCGTTTAGGACGATGAACCGGCCGTAACAATAAAACGCGGTATCCTCGACTGCTTTCGCCATGATCGCGCCGGTCAACTGTTGAAAGCGAAGGACAAAATCGTCCTCAATCGTTCCCCGCTTCCGAAACAACAGCAGTTCCTCGATAAAATCAAAAAGTTCCGCGGGCAACTCCGGCCGCGTTTTGCCGGCGGCCGCGGCGGCCTCGTGAATGAGACGTGAATCGCCGCCGGTAATCTCCGTTCGTCCCGTCCCGACATAGGTTCGATAGACCGGCAATGAGGCGGCGATTTCCGTCCAGCATTGGCAAAGTTCGCCGCGGCTAAAATCGCGGCAGCGCCAGTGCTTCTCCGCGATTTCGAGCAGCAAGCCGGTCAAACGATTGGTTTCCGCGGCGAAATTATCATGGATGATCCGGCGCTTTTTCTCGAGGACCAGCGCGGCGTAACCCGTGCGGTCGCCCGTGATTTCGCGATAAAACTCGGACAGCCGCTTCTCGCCTTTTGGATCGATGAACAGACCGCAAACGTCATTCAGAAAATCGTAGCCCGTGGTCCCGTTGATCGGCCAGGATTCGCACAAATTCTCGCCCGGCTCGAGAATTTTTTCGATCACGATCCAGGCGCGCGGCGCGGCGGCGCGTAAGCGGTGCAGATATTGCTCGGGGTCGCGCAATCCATCGGTATGGTCCACGCGAAGTCCGTTCACCCAGCCCTTTTCCAACCATTGTTTGACGGTGGCAAAACTTTCCTCGAAAACCAAAGCCTCCTCGATTCTGATTCCCGCCAGGCTCGTGATCGTAAAAAACCGCCGGTAATTCAGGACTGTGTCGCCCGTGCGCCAGAACATCGGCGCATAGTTTTGCATCCGGACAATTTCATCAACGCTTTCGGGAGTTTCGTTGATTTTTTCCACGGCGGCGCGGGGGGTAGAACCGCCCGTGCGTTGGAGAATCGCCGGGAGGGTCGCGGGGCAAACCGGGAGATTTGTTTCGCCGCATTGAAGGTGAAGCGCGCCGCGATGTTCTTTTACCTGGATGTGGCCACGCTCCAACTCCCGATGATAACGGTCCGCCAGAATTGGCAGCACAACCTTTCCCGTTAGCCGCGGGTCGTTGGAGCGCCAATCGATGTCAAAATAACCCGCGTAACGGCTCACTTTGCCGTGCGTCAGAACGTCGCGCCACCATCGGTTCTCCGGGCTGGCGATTCCCATGTGATTGGGCACGATGTCAAGAATAAGGCCCATCGAGTGTCGCGCCAGTTCCTCGTGCAACGCCTTCAAGTCCTTTTCCGCGCCCAATTCGGGATTCAACATCTGAAAATCGCAAATGTCGTAGCCGTGCATGCTGCCGGAACACGCTTTAAGCAATGGCGAGGCATACACATGCGTAATGCCCAATTGGGCAAGGTAAGGCACCAATTCGCGCGCCTGGGAGAGAGTAAACTCAGGATTGAATTGGAAGCGGTAGGTGGCCCGCGGCACGCCTCTTACGTTGGGTTTGGCGGGCGCAATCGCCCTTTCGCGGCGGCTGGCGAAAGATTTCGCGGGCCTGTATTGTTCGGTTTCGGCGCGAGGGGTCATGAGGAATGCCGCGGCTATCCGGCATGAGCGAGCGCAGGCTCACCCGCCTTCTCGGTGCCTTCGGTTTCCGGCGGAACCGCCTTTGCCGTGACGAATCCCAGGGACTCGCCCAATTCCACGTAGAGCGCATCGAGCGTCTTGGCGCCTTCTTCTCCCTCGGCGATCCGTTTTGCCAATTGAGGACGGAGATTGCGCGCGATTTCAAAATAAACATTTTGCGGTTTCCAAAGGTTCGTTTCACCGAGGACTTCCTGAACCAGCTTTGCCGCGCCAATAAACTGCTTGAGAACCTCTGTGTCTTCAGGGGCCTGGGTAAATCGATCCGTTAATCTGTCGAAATAACCTTTGAAAGCGTAGGCGATGGATTCCTGTTCCAGGTCAACGTGTGTCGCCTGGCATTCGGCAACCAGGCTTCGCACTCGTTCGGGATCCAGATGGCCATTTTCGAGCTGGCCGCGGATTTCGTTGTTGAGCACCACCTTGACCGCCATTTTGAGTTCATCAAGCGCCGGAGCGCGGACGTCCGCCAGATACCGCAGCAATGGCGCATGACGTTCCGCAATGAGCCGATAGGCGGCGTATATTTCGTTGCGGGTTTCGCCCATGATCTGATTGAGCAATTTGCGCTGCTCATCGCGAAACAGGGTCTTGAGCGAATATTGCGCGTGGCCAAAGTGGTGGTCCATAAGCCGGATGATCTCCGCGAAATCGGCTCGTTCGAAAGCTCCCTGAGCATCGGCGACCAGACGGTCGTACGACGCGGGGTCTTGATTGAGGTGGACCCAACAATTCAAATTGTGCCCGCCCAGGTACAAAACGGCGTACGTTAACGTGTCCGAAGCAAGAGTCACCGCAAAGGTCACCCGCGCGCGCCCGATTGCAAGTCGAGCCGCACCGGAGGTGAGCATCTTGCGGTCCTCCTGGTGAAACGTAAAAGAATAGACCCGCGCATCGACCGGGTAAGATTCAAAAATCGAACTGACTGCATAGTGGGCTCCCACCGTATCCCGAGTGACAATTGCCGGCTTGACGAACTTTTCGTAGATAAGGCGGCCATCGCGATTTTCAGGAATATTGCTTTTGGCGCGGCTTAATAACTCAACGAACTGCGGTTCGAGGTTTTCATTCCAGGTATCCAGCACGAGTTGCACAACGCGGGCGGCATATTGGATTACTTGCGCCGTTTCGAGTCCTGAAAGTTCATCGAAGAACCAGCCGCAACTGGTGTACATCAACATCGCGTGCCGCTGACATTCGAGCATTCGCAACGCGCGAACTTGTTCGGCCTCGTCTAATTTATGATTGGCGTGCGCGGAAAAGAATCGTTCCAGGTTTTCCGGCGAACGATCCAGAATGACCTGGATATAATCATCACGGGCTTTCCAGGGATCTTTGAGCAATTCTCGCGCACGGGCTTCGTACTTGGGCGCGACTTCATCGCGCAACCAATCAAGCGCCTGCCGCAACGGTTCGCGCCACTCCTGGTTCCAGCCCGCATGTCCGCCGGAATTGCAGCCGCAGTTTTTGCGCCATCGATCCACTCCATGCGGACAACTCCATGCGCTGGGTTGGTGGATTTCCACTTCATGCGTTGGCGGATGGGCCTCGAGGAATTCGCCATAAACCGTCAGCTTCACATCCGGTTTTTCCTCAATCGTTTTTAGCGCGTAAGCCAAAGCCATGTCCCCATATTTAAAATGGTGCCCGTAGGATTCGCCGTCGGTCGCAATGTGCGCCAACTGGTCCCATGTCCGGCTATCGTTGAGCGCACCCATTAAGCGGTCCGCAAAACGCCCCCCATCGGTCAGCAAGCGTTCAAACGCCACTGCTTGCGCGACTGGCCCGTCATAAAAAAAGATGGCGATGGAACGTCCCGATGGAAGCTTGGCCATGTATGGCATCGAGGGATCCACTTGCCCTCCGTTGACATCCCGCCAATCCCCACCGGCGATTGGCCGCACGCGGCTTGCCTGGAACGGCGAAAGGATGGTGAATTGAATTCCAAACTGCGCCAGGGCTTCGAGCGACTCCACGTCGGCGCCGCATTCCGGGAGCCACATTCCCTCGGGCGCGCGATGGAAACGATCCTCGAAGTCCGCAATGCCCCATGCGACCTGCGTAAGTTTGTCGCGCATGTTGGCCAGCGGCATGATCAGATGGTTGTAACATTGCGCGATGGCGGAGCCGTGGCCGGAGAAGCGCTTCTTGCTTTCCTCGTCAGCGGCCTGGATTGCTTCGAGAATGTCCGGGGTCTTTTCCTTCATCCAGGAAAGGAGCGTCGGACCAAAGTTAAAACTTATGCGCGAATAATTATTGACGATTCGCGCAATCCGGTTTCCATCCAGACGCCGGCAGTGGGCGTTCGGGGCGTAACATTCCGTGGTTATCCGTTCATTCCAATCGTGGTAAGGATGGGCCGAATCCTGAAATTCGACCGCTTCCAACCATGGATTTTCCCGCGGCGGCTGGTAGAAGTGCCCGTGAACACAGACAAATTTTTTCATCGGAAAATTTAAAGCCCGAAAAACCGGCGGACGCCGCGCCCCGTCGGCGTTCCGCCAGGCAAGTTACTTGAGACTGATCTCGTCCTGCACATTTTGGACGCCGTCCGTATTTTTGGCCAGGCCCTCCGCGTGTTTCTTCGCGTCCTCTGAAGCGACAAATCCGCTCAGTTGCACCGTGCCTTTGAAGGTGGTGACGTGGACGTCGTCATATTTAAATTGGGAATCTTTGCCCAATGCGTCTTTGACCCTGGCCGTGGTGGCTGTGTCATCGATGTTTTCGCCCGTGCTCTCATGATAACGGTCTCCGGCGCATCCGGTTGCCAGATACCCGACCAACAACGGCGCCAGGCCGACGCAAACCAAAGCAACCGGCCGTTTGAGAGAGTCTTTCCAATTTCCAACTGTCCTTTTCATAGTGTTTCCTTTTTTTTCGGTTTGTTCCGTTTAGTTATTTCTGCTTACGGCGATAAATATTCATTATGCGCTCCTACTTTCCCATAGGGTACTTCCCCGCAGGTTTTCACCCCATTACTGGTGGAAATGGCTCTGCCTAGCATGGGGAGTTAACGTCGTTTTTTATTATTAAGAGGAAGCTGCGCATATTGATGGTTGAAGACGAGGCGGGTGATGCTGAACTCGTTCGGCATGAATTGAACAAAGCCGGCTTTAATTTCGTTTTCAAGCGCGTCGAATCAGAACCCGCTTTTATTGAGGGACTCGCCGGGTTTCGGCCCACCGTGATTTTATCCGATCACGGTGTCGCCGCCTTTGATGGTTTCGCCGCGCTATCAATCGCCCAGAGCCAATGCCCCGAAGTGCCGTTTATTTTTGTTACTGGCTCCCTGGGAGAGGAAATGACCGCGATGGCGCTCAAGAAGGGCGCGTCAGACTTCGTCTTAAAACATCGCATTTCCTCACTCTCCCCCGCGCTTCACCGCGCCTTGCGCGAAACGCATCTCCGCCTCCAGCGCCAAAAAGCCGAGCAGGAAATCCGGCGGCTCAACGAAGAATTGGAGCATCGTGTCGCCAAACGCACCGCGGATTTGGAGGCCGCCAACAAGGAACTGGAGGCGTTCAGCTATTCCGTCTCCCATGAATTGCGCGCGCCGCTGCGCCAAATCGAAGGTTTTATCGATATCTTGCGGACCACCAAAGGTTCCATACTCGACCAGGAGGCGAACCAGTATCTCGCGACCGTTGCCCGGGCCGCCGAGCGCCTCGGCCGGCTGATTGACGACTTGCTCGCTTTTTCCCGCGCCGCGCGGACGGGAATGCGGAAAAGAAAGGTCAAGCTGCACGAAGTCTGCGCCCGCACTATCGAGGAACTGGGGCAGGACGCCGCTGGGCGCCGGGTGGAATGGATCATTGGCCCGCTGCCGGAAGTGGAGGCGGATCCCGCGCTCTTGCACCAGGTTTTTCTCAATCTGATCGGCAACGCGCTTAAATACACGAACAGACGTGAACAAGCGCGCATCGAGATTGGAAGCCGCGCCGGCGAGGAGGAGCATATTATTTTTGTCAAAGACAATGGCGTTGGCTTTGACATGCGCTACGCCAAAAAATTGTTTGGGGTTTTTCAACGTCTGCACTCGCCCTCGGAATTTGCGGGCACCGGCATTGGACTGGCCAATGTGCGCCGGATTATTCATCAGCACGGCGGCCACACCTGGGCCGAAGGCGTCCCGAATCAGGGCGCAACATTTTACTTTTCCCTTCCAACATCCACATGATCACGCTGTCTAAATTTAAGTGAAAAAGGAAATCCACATTTTGATGGTGGAGGATGAGGCCGCGGACGCCGAATTGTCCCGGCTGGCGTTGCGCAAGGGTGGTTTCCATTTTTCGCTTGTCCGCGTCCAGACGGAGGAGGATTTCCTGCGTGAATTGGGCGGAAGACGTCCGGATGTGATTTTGTCCGATTATTCGCTTCCAAGTTTCGACGGTTACTCCGCGTTGCGAATCGCCAAGGAAAAGTGCCCGGAAATCCCTTTCATTTTCGTGACAGGCACGATGGGAGAGGAAGTCGCCATCGAAACTTTGAAAAACGGGGCGACCGATTATGTGCTCAAAACACGATTGGCGCGTCTGGCGCCGTCCGTGCATCGCGCTTTGCGCGAGGCGCAGGAACGGCTGGATCGGCAGCGCGCGGAGGACCAGTTGCGCGAATCGCACAAGCAACTTCGCGCTCTTTCGGTTTATTTGCAGCACGTCCGCGAGGAAGAACGCACGCGCATCGCCCGCGAAGTCCACGACGAGTTGGGGCAGGCGCTGACGAGTTGCAAGCTGGATGTCTCGTGGCTGGCGCACCATTTGTCGCGCGGTCAAAAAGAACTTCGCGAAAAAGCCAAGGGGCTTTCCGCTCACATCGATTCAACCATCCAGACGGTGCGCCGGATTTCGACGGAATTGCGCCCCGGCATCCTGGATCATTTGGGATTGGTCGCGGCGCTGGAGTGGCAGGCAAACGAGTTCCAATTGCGAACCGGCATCCGTTGCGACGTTTCGACGCGCCTCGACGAGTCCCGGCTGGACCCTGAGTTGACGACGGCGTTCTTTCGGATTTTCCAGGAAACGCTCACGAACGTGATTCGTCACGCGGCCGCCACCCGTGTCAAAGTCCAGTTGAAGGAGGAGGCTTCGCGCATTATCCTTGAGGTGCGCGACAACGGACGCGGCATTGGGCGCGACGAGATTTCCGATCCCAGGTCCATGGGTTTGCTGGGGATGCGTGAACGCGCGGCGCTGCTGGGCGGTGACTTTAGCATCCAGCGATTGAGCGCGGGCAGGGGCACCCGGGCTCGTGTCGCCATTCCGCGCCGCGAGCAACCGGCACAGACATCATCAAACGATGAAGATACTTTTGGCAGACGACCACGCCGTCGTGCGGCACGGGTTGAAACAAATTCTCACGGATGAGTTTAAGCGGGCGACTTTCGGCGAGGCTCGCAACGCCCAGGAAGCGCTCGATTTGGTTTGGAAACACGATTGGGACGTCGTTGTCCTGGACATTACCATGCCGGGGCGGAGCGGTCTGGATGCGTTGCGCGAAATTAAAAAATCCAAGCCGCGCCTTCCCGTTTTGGTCCTAAGCATGCACCCTGAAAATCAATTCGCGATGCGCGTTCTCAAGACGGGGGCGTCGGGTTACATGACGAAGGAGAGCGCGCCGGATGAATTGGTGGGCGCCGTCAAAAAAGTTCTTGCCGGCGGACGATACGTAAGCGCCACGCTGGGGGAGACGCTGGCGGCTTCGCTCTCGAATAATCAGCGCGCCCCCCAGGAGAAACTTTCCGACCGGGAATTCCAGGTGCTGAGGTTGATCGCATCGGGGAAAATGGCGACGGAGATCGCCAAGGAATTGTCGTTAAGCGTTAAAACGATCAGCACCTACCGAACGCGCATTTTGGAAAAGATGGGAATGAAAAACAACGCCGAGTTGATGCATTACGCCATCCAGCATCGGCTGGTGGAATAGGCCGTTAATAACACTTTCATCGCCGCGCCGCTGGCGGCATTGACACTGGGGTACTGAATGATGTAGGATTCTTCCATGAAGACCGATACGTATCCATTGGCGGTGCCGCCCGATCTGCTGGGAGAGGTGCGACAGGCGTCTCGGGATTTGGGTTTGTCCATGGCGGACATTATGCGGCAGAGCATGAAGCTGGGGTTGCCCAAACTGCGCGAGCAATTATCTCCGGATCCGGTAAAACAGGTGAAACCCTTGACGAAAGCGGAGGCGCGTCGCTGCTATCAGCAACCGAACCGCGAATTTGACGCGCTGGAACATCACCTTGCTGGCTTGCCCTCTCCACCGCCGGACGAGGAATGAAGGCCTGGGACATTTTCAGTTGGCAGGCCCCCGGATGGCCGGAGCCGCATCCAGCGGTGATTGTCTCCCACCCCGACCGGGTTGCCAATAAACCGGACGTGACGGTAATCATATGCGCCTCACGAAGGACCACCCGGCAACCGGAGCCCAATGAGGTGATACTTGACTCAAACGACGGCCTCGATTGGCCGACACTGTGCAAATGTGACCTGCTCTACACTATTCAGAAAGCTAGTCTGGGACATCGGCGTGGTTCGGTCAGCGCCGAGCGCAGGAGGCAGATCATCGCGACGATCAATCGCGCCAATGGCTGGCTTTGAAACGCTTTCCATCTTCGTTAAAACTTCGACGGAAAAGATGGTCTTGCCGCGTAGGCGGCGAGGACTTTTGGCGGGATGATGTGGTAACCGGGGCGCGGTTCAAAATCCGTCGGTTCGGACGTAGACTCAAGGTGGATGTGCTGGCCGTCCACTTCGGCGATTTCCAAACAATCGTCAACGTCATAGAGGTCGTCGGTATGGACGGATTGGGTCCCGCGCAACAAGTTGGCCTTGGCGCGCTGCTTGACTTCGGCCTCGCTGGCGGCGACGAGGAATGCGTTGGCGTGAAGCTCGGTGAATTGCCCGGGAAGATACGCGCCGAGGTTGATGAAATAGAGCTTTTTGTCGAATGTGCCGGGATGGGACCGCAGGGAAATGAGATGGCCATCCACGCATCGCAGTTCGACCCAGCAGTCGATGTGCAGTTTAAGGGGATCGCCGAACCATTTGTCCATGATCCGCTCGTAGGAAGTTTCGATGGATTCGCCGACGATGAAGATAACGTCGTGCAATTCGGTATTGCAGCGCGGCGCGCGGCCGCCGAGGTAAATGGCGAAAAGTTTGTTCCGGCTTTGATCGGGTTGCGTCATAAATGCCGGGAAGTGAGGTACGGTTTTTTGCGTGATTTTGGAAGACTGTTTTCGCGGAGCTTGGCGGTGCTTCAGAAGCCCGCCGCGTGCAAGGCCTCCAATTGCTGACGCGCGGCGGGGTAATCGGGGCGCTGCCGCAGCGCGGCGCGATACTGCTCGGCGGCGTCGGCGCTCTTGCCTTGGCGGGCCAGACACCAGCCGAGGTTGAAGTGCGCTTCCGGATTTTCGGGCTTGAGTTCGAGCGCTATCCGATATTCCCCAACGGCCTCGTCCAAATGGCCTTGTTGCGCCAGCACGTTCGCAAGATTGTTGTGCGCTTGCGGGTCTTTCGGATTGATCCGCAGGCAGGTTTGGTATTCGGCAATCGCGCCGGCGAAATCGCCTTGCATCGCCAGGGCGTTGCCGAGATCGCTGTGGGCGCTGGCGTAATTTTCCTTGTAAAGGACGGCCAGCCGGAATTGCTCGATCGCCTCTTTCAATTGGCCGCGCATGGCCAGGGCGATGCCGTAGTTGTTATGCGCATCGGCGTGGCGCGGGTTTTCTTGCAGCGCCACCTGATACTCGTGAATCGCGGCGTCCGTGAGTCCGAGACTGCCAAGGGCATTCCCAAGGTTGTTATGCGCCTCGGTCAGACCGGGATTGAGGCTTAACGCCTTGATGTATTCGTTGGTCGCCTCCTGGAAACGGCCCAATTGGGCCAGCGCATATCCGAGGTTGTTATGCGCCTCGTCGTAGTTGGGATTTATTTGCAGCGAACGTGTGTAATACTCCATCGCCTTCTCGGTTTCTCCGCGGTTGGACAGAAAGTAACCAAGATTATTATAGGCAAGATAATTGTCGCGCGTCACCGCGACGGCGTGTTGGAATAGTGTATCGCTGTCACGCCAATACCGCACCTGAATGGGAGTCAGCGCCGCGCAGGCGAGAATCGCCAACCCGGCAGCCGACGCCAAAATCCAACGGGGTCGAAGCATCTCGTTCGCGCCCCAGATTACCATGATTAAAATGCCAATCATCGGCATGTAACTGTAGCGGTCCGCCATCGATTGAATTCCCACCTGCACCAATCCGATGGCTGGCGCCAGCATTCCCACAAACCAAAACCAGCCCACGGCCAGGTACGGTTGCGCGCGTCCGCGCCAAATCACGATCCCGGTGATAATGGCAAGCAGCAGCCCTGCGCTGGCGATCCGCCAAATCGGCCAATGACCCGGATGCGGATACAATACCGAAAGATGCACCGGCCAAAAAATCTTCGCCAAATAACGAACGTACGAAATGAGCGCGTTGCCTGCGCGCGCCGACAGCGGCAAACCCGTCAACGACGAAACCGCTCCTCCCTGGCGTTGCACAAGAAACGTCACCACGCTGGAAATCGCGGCCAAAATAAAAAACGGAATTTTCTCGATCATCAGCCGCCAACCAACCCGCCGGTTTAACGGCCAGTAATCCAGCAACAGCAGGACAAACGGGAGCGTCACGACCATCGGCTTGGCCATCAGGCCGCAGGCGAAACAGACCACGGCGGCGGCGTAGTAAAGTTTGAATTTTGAAGTGTGAAATTTGAAATAGCTCCAAACAGCGAGCATCCAAAACAGCGTGCTGAGAACGTCTTTTCGCTCGGAAACCCAAACCACGGATTCGACCCGCAACGGGTGCAACGCCCACAACGCCGCCAGGATCGCGCTGCGCCAAAGCGCGCCTGTCATCGCGCGCGCAATCACAAACAGCAACACCGCGTTGGCGGCGTGCAGCAGCAGGTTGGTCAAGTGGTGACCGGCGGGCCGCAGTCCGTAAAATTGGACGTCGGCCATGTGCGAAAGCCAGGTCAGCGGATGCCAGTTGCTCGCGGCGCCAGTTTCGAATGCCCAGACTACGTTTGCTTTCGTCAGGCCGTGTTGCACGTCCGCGTTGGAAGTGACGTAAGCGGGATCGTCATAATTGACAAAGTCGCACCGCAAGGCCCCCCAAAAAACCGCGAGCACGGCGGCGGCGAGCGAAAGGCAGATCAGCCGGGCCGGCCATTTTTGTGATGCCGCGAGGGTCACTGCGCCGGAAACAAATCGGAGGAAAGCAGCTTCATTTTCGCGAGGCGGAAGGCCGCCGCCGTGCCAAGACAACCAAAACCATACTTGACGCTCCGCCGGAAGTTGATGGACGACGCTTCGGCGAAATACTTGGTGGGGCAACTGACCTCCCCGATTGTGTAGCCGAACCAAAGAATTTGCGCGAGCATTTCGTTGTCAAACACGAAATCGTTCGAGTTTGCGGAGAGTGGCAGGCGTTCGAGAATTTCCCGCGAGAATGCGCGGTAGCCGGTGTGATATTCCGAAAGTTTGGCGCCCAGCAGGATGTTTTCCGAAAGCGTGAGGAAGCGGTTCGCGACGTACTTCCACAGGGGCATGCCGCCTCGAAGCGCGTAATTCCCAAGGATGCGGCTGCCGAGCACGCACGGGTAAAGGCCATTGGCGATCATCGAGGCCATCGCTGGGATCAGCATGGGTGTGTATTGGGAATCGGGATGCACCATGATCACGATGTCCGCGCCTTCGGCGAGGGCGAGGCGGTAGCAACTTTTTTGATTGCCGCCGTAGCCGAGATTTTTTTCGTGCGTGAACACGGTGGTGTTGGGAAGTTCATTGGCAATGGCCGTGGTCTCGTCGCGGCTGGCGTCATCGACGACGATCACCCTGTCCACGATATCCTGGGCCATGACCTCATCGAAAGTTTGGACGAGAGTTTTGGCCGCGTTATAAGCGGGCATCACCACGACAACCTTTTTTCCTCGGAACATCCCGCGATTCTAAGTGGTAGGCGCAAAAAAGCCAAATAATCCCAAAAGCCCAAAAAAGATTCTCGAAATTCGGCCGAATTGTGAAAAACAGCGTCTGCAACCCAAGAGCGAATGATAGTAAACGCTAGTCAATAACACGAGAGAGGGATCACACGAAAATTAGCCGGTGAGCTTCGTTCTTTTGGTTTGAGCATTTGGCGGCGATGCGAAACTCTCCTCGAACCAAGCCTCATGAATAAAAAAGTGCAAATAGTGAGAACCGACATCGGCAGACACCGGCATGGCGCACGACACCGGCATGGCGCAATAACTTCCCCAATCGCGTCGTAAGCATAATTGGCGTAATTCTCAGAGTCCCGCGTCACCTGGGTTCTCTGGCTTTCCTTGTTGTACGTGCGCGAAATCGTGTCAGTCCCAACTTTTGACACAAGATCTTCGTTCGACATTTTTTCCTTTTGCGCCAGCAAATGCAAGGGGGTACGGACAGTCAACATCGCAACAGTGTCAAAAGTTGGGACTGACACCGGCATGACCGGCATGACACCGGCATGACACCGGCATGACACCGGCATCGAACTTTCCTTCCCGTTTAGAAGGATTCATAGCCGAGAAGCTACGCTCGCGCCAAATCCCTTTTTCGTGGCATCGCTTTTGCAATGGTTGGCGTGGAAAATTCAGTTACCGTTAGCTCTCCTTGGGTTCATTTGTCATTTTTGTTAAGGCTGGCCTCTTCTCTGAGCTCTTAATGGCTTCCACGAGAAGGACCTGCGCCCAAATAAATAGAAGAGTAGCCTGAATGAGATTCAACAAAACAATTGCTAACACGATGAGATTAATCTCACTTCCCAACGGCGCGACGAAGTTATCACAAAATATCGCGCAGGTCGCGAATAACACCGCAACTGCAATAAAACACCACGCACCAATTCGCAGTCCTTTTGGAGTAATCATAAATATATAACAGGAAGTCAAATTCCCCGGTACAGCTCCATTTCACTTCCACAAACCAAGGCTCATACAAGGGCCTCTGAACGGGGAAGGCTTCGGCACAGGGCATACAACACCAGCTTGTCCAGCAGCCTAAGATCTCTTCGCCATTACGGTCTCCGCAACGTATGCCGCGTGGCATGCTACCCCCAAAGCCCTCGTAAGCCTCATATGCCAAAATGCCAATCCCAAGGCCACTAAGTATTGCACCTCCAACACCTTCAGCAGTAACGGCAACCGCACCACTTGGATTGAGGCCGAAGGAATCAAATGCCACTGTTGGAGCATCTCCGACAAACGAATATATATTCGGGGCATGTAATTCCCAAGGTCCAATATTACCTTTCGTTCGAAAGGCTCTTATCATTGTGCCTTCGTTGGATGCCGAATACGCAATGCTGGCACTATCCGACAACGGATCCCTATTTAGCCATCTCTGCAAATTCGGGTCGTAATAGCGATAAAGATAATAAGCCAAACCCGAATTTGCATGCCATTCTTTACTGGAAAAACGATACAGGTTCGCGTCTGCCAGCAAGCCAGACTTGGAAATCATATTTCCAAATGCATCGTAGAGATATTTCGCAACGACCCCCTGATTCGAATCAATCAGCATCGTGACGTTCCCGTTCGCATCAGAATGATAGAAGCTCTGGCCAGCCAAGGACCCATCTGAATACGTCCGCGAACTTCTGGCGAGTAATCCCCCGATCCCGCCTGCCCTCTCTGAACTCCCGCTCAGGTCCTTCCCCCGCGTGTAAGTTACTTGGGGGAGATTATTCATGTCCCGTTCCTGGATGACCAGATTGCCGTCATAGACATAACGCACTTCGTTGGTTTCCACCCACTCGCCACCTCAATCCACCTAAGGGGTCAATCCATAGCATGGTTCGTTTTCGTCTTTGACTCTCTGAGGGTTAAGGCTTTAAATCGCAACCAATGCCACGCAAAGCCCGCATTGAATATCCCGGTGCCATTTATCATCTCATGTCCCGTGGCAACAAGCGCGAAGACATCTTCCTCAATGACGTGGATCGTCAGGACTTCCTCAAGACCCTTGCTGAAGCGTGCCAAAAGACCGCTTGGCAAGTTCACGCTTATTGCCTGCTGAGCAACCACTACCACTTGGTCATCGAAACGCCCAACGCCAATTTGGTCGATGGGATGGCTTGGTTGCAAAGCACCTATACGATCCGGCTTAACAATCGGCACAAACTTATTGGGCACGTCTTGGCCGGACGTTACAAAGCACAGATTATTGAAGGAAACGCCGCCGGATATTTGCGCACGGCCTGCGACTACGTGCATTTGAATCCGGTGCGCGCCGGGATCCTCAAGCCGCAAGAGCGGCTCTTGGCCTATCCGTGGAGCAGTTTTGGATTTTATCTGGCCGCACCAGAACATCGGCCCAAGTGGGTGCGAGTGGATCGGCTCATGGGCGAGCATGGATTGGCAGACAATGGCGCCGTTGCGCGACATGAATTTGAGCAACGGATGGAGAGGCGGCGTCTTGAAAACAACGACGCACACGAGCTGAAGCAACTCCGGCAGGAATGGTGTTTGGGCGGAGCGGAATTCAAGAAACAGATGCTCAATGAATTGGAGGACGGACTTGGAGAACACCATTGCGGAGAACTGCATCGGGAAACAGCAAAGGCAAAGGCCCAACGGATTGTGACGGAGGAATTGGCGCGTTTGGGGCTGGATCAGAGCCAACTGGCAGCCCTGCGCAAGAGCGATCCTGTGAAATTAGCAATCGCGGCGCGACTGCGGAGGGAAACGACATTGACAATCAAAGCGATTGCCCAGGAGGTCGGGTTGGGCACTTCCAAGAGCGCCAATGCAAGGCTTCACACCTGGATGCAAAGTCCTGCTAAAAACTTTCCGACGCCAATTCAAAACTCAAAATGAGGAAAAAACGAACCATGCTATGGGTTGACCCCACGTTCGTTCCTTGAACGGTTTTGCATGCTGCGCGTATGTTTTGATGAATGCCTCAATGGCCTGCCGCGGTTCGGCGGTGCTCGTGGTGCTCAGACCCCGGAGCGCTTTTCGCGAGAGAATACCAAACCAGATTTCTACCTGGTTGAGCCAGCTTGCCGAAGTGGGGGTGAAATGAAAATGGACATTGGGGTGTTGGGCCAACCACGCGTCACACTTTTTGTGCGTGCGGTAATTGTCCAGAATCACATGCAACTCATGCTGGGCGGGAGCTTCCGCCACCACCTGGTCCATGAATTGCAGGAACTCGTCTCGTCTTTTCAATTGCGTGATCGCCGTCTTGACTTGCCCAGTTGCCACTTCCAGGGCCGCGAATAGATTGAGCGTCCCGTGACGTTTGTAGGTGCTTTTGAAGCCGCGCACAATCTTGCCATTGTCGGTTTCGATGTAGCCGGTCTTTCGCTCCAAAGCCTGAATGCTGGGTTTCTCGTCCACCGAGATCACCAGGGCCTTTTCTGGCGGATTGAGATACAACCCCACAATGTCCGCTGCCTTGGCGGCAAATTCCTTGTCGGTGCTAACACACCAGGAACGTTGCCGCTGCAAACAGATTCCTTCGCGGCGAAGGACCCGCCACACCGCATGCACAGGAGCATCCAGCGCGCTCGCTACGGCCGGACCATCCCAGCGGGCCTGGCCGGGCGGCGGAGGCTTTTCCAAAAGGGTCAACACCCGATTACGGAAATCGGCGCCATAAACCACCTTGGCTCCGGGGCGTGGGGCGTCCAGCAGCGCGGCCAAGCCGCCTTTTGTGAAGCGCTGCCGCCATTTAATGACGGTATTGGAACGGGTATGACAAAGATGGGCAACTTCCTCGACGCGTTTGCCCGCCAGGCAACCCAAGATAATCCGAGCGCGTTCGATCAATTGC